>NZ_VWWQ01000003.1:0-812373 GCF_011752915.1 Comamonas sp. Tr-654 | reverse complement strand
CATCCCGAACAGGACAGTGAAACGACTTTGCGCCGATGATAGTGCGGGTTCCCGTGTGAAAGTAGGTCATCGTCAGGCTCTTACAGTGAAAACCCCGTAGTCGAAAGATTACGGGGTTTTTTATTGGATGCTTCAAAACGAGGAGCGCCTGTCGTACGCTGTGAAAGCATTGCAGCTGCAAAAATACCGGAAACCCATAAAAAGAGAGCGCTAGGCGCTCTCTTTTTATTCTTGCGTGGGAGTGTAGAAACGCAGGATGCCGTTTTCATCCAGGCGCCGCGTCAGTTGCCGGCTGTACCAGAGGTAGTGCAAATGGGCCAGAGCCTCGCCCATGGCAAAAGTCATCTGGTGGGTGTCCAGTTGGCGTTTGAAGAGGATGGGAAGGATGTCGGCGGCGCTCAGTCCTTGCTGCCGGGAGGCCTGCATGATGTCGTCCAGACGCTCCTGGTGGTGGTCGAGCAACTGCTGGACACGGGTATGCAATCCTGTAAAGGGTTTGCCATGCGAGGGCAGAACATAGCTGTCCTGGGGGAGCTCGAAATAGCGCTTGAGCGATGTGAGAAACAGCTGCAGCGGGTTGGCTTCGGGCTCGGAGGAATGCACGCTGACATTGGCGGAAATCCGGGGCAGGACCATGTCGCCGCTGACCAGTGTCTCGAGATCGGCACAGTACAGCGCCATGTGCTCCGGCGCGTGGCCATAGCCGGCAATGCATTGCCATGTGCGGCCGTTGATGTCGATCTGGTCGCCATCCATGATGCGGTGATAGATGTCGGGGATGGGGGCCACCAGGGAAGAGTAGTAGCTGCCACGGCCGCGCACATGGAGCAGAAATTCTTCGTCTCTCTGCCCATGCAGGCTGTAGAAGTCTGCACCGGATTCGCCACCGAAGCCGTCCCGGTCCTTCATGGCGACGCGGGCGACGTTGTAATCAGTGGCGCTGATCCACAGGGGCGCATTCCACTGCCGGCAGATCCAGCCGGCCAGGCCGATATGGTCGGGGTGCATGTGGGTGACGATGACACGCAAGATGGGCAGGCCTTCAAGCTCGGAGGCAAAGAGCTGCTCCCATTGATCGCGTGCCTCGGTGCGGTTGACGCAGCAGTCGACGACCGTCCAGCCTTCGCGTACCTGCCCATGCAGATCGGTCTGGCGATCACGCAGCAGCCAGAGGTTGATGTGATCCAGGGCAAACGGCAAGGTCATGCGGATCCACTTGACGCCGGGTGCGACTTCCAGAGTCTGGGCAGGACCGGGCAAGGTATCGCCGAGCGGGTAATGAAGTGCGGATTCTTGGCTTGAGGTCATGAGGCGGTATTTCGTTTAGCATTGACGTTAACGTAAACGTCAGTTTTGTCAAAGCATTTTAGAGACCGGGCTGTCTCAGGCAGTCGCCTGTGCGATGCAAGACCGAGAACTCCACAGAATCATGTCGACCATTTACACCATCAGCGATCTTGCCAAAGAGTTCGATCTCACGACCCGGGCCATCCGGTTTTATGAGGACATGGGCCTGCTGCAGCCCGAGCGCTCCGGCGCAGGCGGTCGCAACCGCGTGTATTCGTCCAGAGATCGCGCACGTCTGCGCCTGACGCTGCGAGCCAAGCGCCTGGGACTGTCGCTGTCCGAGGCCAAAGAAATCATCGACATGTATGACAGCCCGCGTGATACGGGCGTGCAGCTGCGCAAGTTTCTCGATGTGCTGGCCATTCATCGCAAGCAGCTTGAAGCGCAGATGGCCGATCTGCAGGTGACTCTGGATGAGGTGCGAGAGCAGGAAAAAGAGGCGCGTACGCTATTGAAAAGGAGCGAGAGCAAAAATGGCGCATA
This sequence comes from Comamonas sp. Tr-654, assembly GCF_011752915.1. Taxonomy (NCBI): domain Bacteria; kingdom Pseudomonadati; phylum Pseudomonadota; class Betaproteobacteria; order Burkholderiales; family Comamonadaceae; genus Comamonas; species Comamonas sp. Tr-654. The sequence continues at coordinate 810,543 of NZ_VWWQ01000003.1, read as the reverse complement.
ATTGACGTTTACGTAAACGTCAATTGAAATGCTTTGCTGGAGAACTGTCCATGTCTGCTGCTGCTAGCACCGAGTCTCGGGATTTCGTCGATCGGGTGAAGCAGAGCTTCGCGAAGCAAGGCGCCATGGCTACGATTGGCGCGGAGCTGACTCTGGTGGAGCCAGGCGTTGTCGATATCTGTCTGGACTGGGCTGCGGGCCTGACGCAGCAGCATGGCTTTTTGCACGCCGGCATGGTCTCCACCGCACTCGATTCGGCCTGCGGTTATGCGGGGCTGACGCTGATGCCAATGGATGCCGCCGTGCTGACCATCGAATTCAAGATCAATCTGCTGGCCCCGGCCAAGGGCCAGCGCTTTCGCATGGAGGGCCGGGTCATCAAGCCCGGGCGCACCATCACCGTATCCGAAGGCAAGGCATTCGCCATTGACCAGGGAAAAGAGAAACTGATCGCCACAATGGGCTGCACTCTGATGTGTGTGCAGCAGCGTGAAGGCATACAGCACTGACAAGACGATTCGTCAGACCCATATCTATAGGAGACAACCATGAGCCTTGCCAATCTGCCTGGACTGAACTTCCAGCTCGGTGAAGACATCGATGCGCTGCGCGACGCGGTGCGTGAATTTGCCCAGAGCGAGATTGCTCCGCGCGCGGCCGAGATCGACCGCAACGACCAGTTTGCCATGGATCTGTGGCGCAAGTTCGGCGAACTGGGCGTGCTCGGCATCACCGTCTCCGAGCAGTATGGCGGTGCCGACATGGGCTATCTGGCGCATATGGTGGCGATGGAGGAAATCTCGCGCGCCAGTGCCTCCGTGGGCTTGTCCTATGGCGCTCACAGCAATCTGTGCGTGAATCAGATCAATCGCAACGGCAGCGAGGCGCAGAAGGCCAAGTACCTGCCCAAGCTCATCAGCGGCGAGCACGTGGGGGCTCTGGCCATGAGCGAGCCCGGCGCTGGCTCTGACGTCATCAGCATGAAGCTCAAGGCCGAGGACAAGGGCGGCTACTATCTGCTCAATGGCAGCAAGATGTGGATCACCAACGGGCCCGATGCCGACACCCTGGTGGTCTATGCCAAGACCGAGCCGGAGATGGGGGCGCGAGGCGTGACGGCCTTTCTGATCGAGAAGGGCATGAAGGGCTTCTCGATCGCGCAAAAGCTCGACAAGCTGGGCATGCGCGGCAGCCACACGGGCGAGCTGGTGTTCCAGGACGTGGAGGTGCCGGCTGAAAATATTCTTGGCGGCCTGAACATGGGCGCCAAGGTATTGATGAGCGGCCTGGACTATGAGCGCGCGGTGCTGACCGGCGGCCCGCTGGGCATCATGCAGTCCGTCATGGACAATGTCGTCCCCTATATTCACGACCGCAAGCAGTTCGGCCAGAGCATCGGCGAGTTCCAGCTGATTCAGGGCAAGGTGGCCGATATGTACACCGTGCTGCAAGCAGGCCGCTCTTTTGCCTATACGGTCGCTAAAAACCTGGATCTGCTGGGAACCGAGCATGTGCGTCAGGTTCGCAAGGACTGCGCCAGCGTCATCTTGTGGTGCGCCGAGAAGGCCACCTGGATGGCCGGCGAAGGCGTGCAAATCTATGGCGGCAATGGGTATATCAACGAGTATCCGCTCGGTCGTCTGTGGCGAGATGCGAAACTCTATGAGATTGGCGCTGGCACCAGCGAAATTCGCCGCATGCTCATAGGCCGCGAGCTGTTTGCTGAAACCTGCTGAAAAAAGCAGGAGCTGCGCCGTTCTTTCAACCACAAAAAGAAGGATAGCTTCATGACAACAACCTCCATCGAAGAACTGTTTGTCCACAACCGCCAATGGGCAGACCAGATGGAGCGTGATCGTCCTGGTTTCTTTACCGGACTGATGGCGCAGCAAAAACCCAAGTACATGTGGATCGGCTGCTCGGACAGCCGCGTGCCGGCCAACCAGATCACGGGTCTGGAGCCTGGTGAGGTGTTCGTGCACCGCAACGTGGCCAACGTGGTGGTGCCCAGCGATCTGAACTGCCTGTCCACCATCCAGTACTCGGTCGATCATCTGAAGATCGAGCACCTGATGGTGGTGGGCCACTATGGCTGCGGCGGCGTGTATGCGGCGCTGAACAATCTACGCCTGGGCCTGGTGGACAACTGGACCCGCCATGTGCGCGACGTGCGCGACAAGCACATCAAGCTGCTGGAAGGCATGTCCACCCAGTTCCGCCACGATGCGCTGTGCGAACTCAACGCCATCGAGCAGGTGGTCAACGTGGCCCAGTCCACCGTCATGCAGGACGCCTGGGCCCGCGGCCAGAAGGTCACGCTGCACGGCTGGTGCTACAGCCTCAAGAACGGCCACATCACCAACCTCGAAATGACCGTGCCCGGCGTGGGCGGTCTGGAGGATGTCTACAACAAGGCTGTCGAGCAAGTCGCAGCGCGCAAGCGCGACTGATCGCAGCCACTGCGCAGTTGCAGTGCCCTCAAGCGGGCCCAAGAAGCGTTCCGCTTGAGAGTGCTGCTCACTTATCTGGAGCGACTGGCCCGCCATGTTTCCGCAACGACTGGACGCCCCCGAGGCCTATGCGATTGCGCAGGCCCTGATGCAGGGCTACAACCAGCATTACCGCATGTTCAGTGCGGAGGCTGCCCGGGCCAAGCAACGCTTCGAGTCCATGGACTGGCCGGGCCAGCAGCAGGCGCAGCGTGAACGCATAGAGTTCTACGACCGGCAGGTGCGTGCCTGCATCCAGAGGCTGGAAGAGGAGTTTGCCGCCAGCCTGCAGAGCATGGCTGTCTGGCAGCAGGTCAAGCTCCACTACATCGGCCTGATGGTCGATCATCTGCAGCCAGAGCTGGCCGAGACCTTCTTCAACTCGGTCACCACCAAGATTCTGCACCGCACCCATTTCCAGAACGACTTCATCTTCGTGCGGGCGGCCGTCAGCACCGAATACCTGGAAAACACAGCACCGGGCGCGGTACCCATCTACCGCGCCTATTACCCGGGCAACCTCGCCCAGCTTGAAGGCACGCTGCAGATCCTGTTCGAGCAGCTGCAGCTGCAATGCCGCTTCGAAGACCTGCAGCGCGACGTGCATCTGCTGGCCGAGCGCATACGCGAGAGGCTGGCGGGCCTGACGCTCAGGGCCAACTTCCAGCTTCAGGTGCTGTCCAGCCTGTTCTACCGCAACAAGGGGGCCTACCTGGTCGGCAAGATCATCACTGGCTATACCGAGCTGCCGCTGGCGATTCCCATACTGCATGGAGAGCAGGAGCAGCTGATACTGCATGCGGCCCTGTTCGGCGAGGATGACCTGCATGCGCTGTTCAGCTTTGCACGCGCCTATTTCATGGTGGACATGGAAGTGCCAAGCGCCTATGTGAGCTTTTTGCGCAGCCTCATGCCGCGCAAGCCCAAGGCGGAAATCTATAACGCCCTGGGTCTGGCCAAGCAGGGCAAGACCCTGTTCTACCGCGACTTTCTGCATCATCTGCGCCATTCCAGCGATCAGCTGCGCATTGCACCCGGCATCAAGGGCCTGGTCATGCTGGTGTTCGATCTGCCGAGCTTCCCCTATGTGTTCAAGCTCATCAAGGACCGTATCGCCAGCAGCAAGGATGTTTCGCGTCCCCAGGTCAAGGCCAAGTACCAGTTGGTCAAAAAGCATGATCGCGGCGGTCGCATGGCCGACACCATGGAGTACAGCCTGGTGGCCTTTCCCAAGGAGCGCTTCAGCGACGAACTGCTGGCCGAGCTGCAGGCCCAGGCCCCCGAGCAGATCGAGATCAGCGACCGTGATGGCGACGGACAGATGGAAGTCATCATCAGCCACCTCTACATAGAGCGCCGCCTGGTGCCGCTGAACCTGTTCCTGATGGAGTGTCTGGCGGAAGCGGACACCAAGCCGGAGCGCCGCGCCGCCATGGAGCGAGCGATTCTTGAATACGGCAATGCCATCAAGGACCTGGTCGCCACGAACATCTTTCCCGGCGACATGCTGTGGAAGAACTTCGGCGTCACGCGCGGCGGCAAGGTGGTGTTCTACGACTATGACGAGATCGAATACCTGACCGATTGCAATTTTCGGCAGGTGCCGCAGCCGCGCACCGAGGAAGAGGAGATGTCGGGCGACATCTGGTACTCGGTCGGCCCCAGGGATGTCTTTCCCGAGACCTTCGGTCCTTTTCTGCTGGGCCACCCGGCCGTGCGAGACATTTTCATGCGCCATCACGCTGACTTGCTGGAAGCCGACTTCTGGCGCGCCCACCAGAGCCGCATCCGTGACGGCCATTTCCTGGACGTGTTCCCCTACGAGCGCAGCCGTTTTCTGCATGCCGGCGACGCAGGACTGGACACGCAGCGTTTCGAGATTCCCGCCAATAGCCTCGCTTGAAGAGGCAGATCACATCCATCCATTTTTCAAGGAGACAAACCATGCATCAGGATCCCGTAGTCATCGTCAGCGCAGCCCGCACTCCCATGGGCGCGTTCCAGGGCGATTTTTCCGATCTGGCCGCCCATGATCTGGGCGGAGCCGCCATCAAGGCCGCGGTCGAACGTGCGGGCATCCGGCCCGAGTTGGTGGAGGAAGTGCTGTTCGGCAACTGCCTGATGGCTGGCCAGGGCCAGGCTCCGGCTCGTCAGGCCGGCTTCAAGGGCGGCCTGCCGCAGAGCACGGGCGCCGTGACCCTGTCCAAGATGTGCGGCGCCGGCATGGAAGCCACCATCCTGGCGCATGACCAGCTCATCGCCGGCAGCCGCGAGGTGATGATTGCCGGCGGCATGGAAAGCATGACCAATGCGCCCTATCTGCTCAAGAAGGGGCGTGGCGGCTACCGCATGGGACATGACAAGATCTTCGACCACATGATGCTCGACGGTCTTGAAGACGCCTATGAAGCCGGCCGCTCCATGGGCACTTTCGGCGAAGACTGCGCCGCCAAATACCAGTTCACGCGTGAAGCGCAGGATGCGTTTGCCATTGCCAGCGTGCAGCGCGCCCAGGCTGCCGCGCAAAGCGGTGCTTTCGATGCCGAAATCACGCCCGTCACCGTCAAGACCCGCAAGGGCGACGTGACCGTCAGCGTGGACGAAGGTCCGGCCAAGGCCAAGCTGGACAAGATCGGCAGCCTCAAGCCCGCGTTCAAGAAGGACGGCACCATCACGGCGGCGTCGAGCTCCAGCATCAACGACGGCGCTGCCGCCATGGTGCTGATGCGCGAGTCCACCGCCAAGCAGCTGGGCTGCAAGCCGCTGGCGCGCATCGTCTCGCATGCCACCTTTGCGCAGGCTCCCGAATGGTTCACCACCGCGCCCGTCGGCGCGACCGAAAAGGCGCTGAAGAAGGCCGGCTGGGCCGTGGAGGATGTGGATCTGTGGGAGATCAACGAAGCCTTTGCCGTGGTGCCCATGGCGCTGATGGCCGATCTCAAGGTCTCGCATGACAAGGTCAACGTGAACGGCGGCGCCTGCGCCCTTGGACACCCGATTGGCGCCAGCGGCGCGCGCATTCTGGTCACCCTGCTGCACGCGCTGAAGACTCGCGGCAAGAAGAAGGGACTGGCCACGCTGTGCATCGGTGGCGGCGAGGCCACGGCCATGGCCGTTGAGCTGATCTGACGTCATTTGCTCAGAATCGTCACCAGTTTGCTCTACAGTGAACGCATGTTCAACGGATTGCACGCATTCGCGCTGAATGTGTGCAGTTCACATTGCGGAAATCATTCATGAGCGCAGACATTCACCACGACGAGAGCGAGACCATCAAGCCGCTGGAGCCGCAGCAGATTGATGCTTTCTGGGGCGATTTTTCCAACCAGTTGAGCCAACTGGAGCAACTCGATCGTCAGGAGTTTGTGGAGAGCTCCAATGAGCTGCTGCAGCAATATGTGCCGGGCCTGAGCATGGAGCTGGAGGGCAAGCTCGGCGAAGCCGGCTCCCGGCTGGTGATCTCGGCCCATGGCAACACGGCGCAGTTCGAGAATGCGCAGGCCCTGGTACGCCAGGCGCCACGTTTCGAGCATTACAGCGTGCAGGCGTTTCGCAGCCGCGCGCTGGGCAGCAATTTCGGCATGCGCATGGACGGCTTCGAGTTGGCCTGCTCCGATATCCGCGTGGGCTACTACGATGCGGGAGGCATCATCGGCCTCAAGCTGTCGTTCGAAAAGCCTATAGCCCGGGACATGGCCGAGCATGCGCAGCACATGGCTTTCATCATGCTGGACCATGTGCTGGGCGAGTGGGATTTTTCCGTACGCGTGGGCCCGGTGGAGTTTGTTGACGAGGCGGCGGCCGATGTCTACGGCTCCGCACTGCTGTCGGAGTTCCCGCCGCTGTTCGATGGCTTCATCCGCCAGCAACTGGGCCGCAGCTATGAATTTCCCCAGGAGGACAGCGACCGCTGGCTGTCGCTGGAAGTGCGCGCGCAGGATGCCGACGAGGACGCGGCTCCCGACATCCTGACCTTTCACGATGGTGCCAATGCCGTGGCCACGCGCGCCGATCTGTCGCACTTCATGGAGTGGCGCTTCAGCTTTTCCAGCCAGCAGGAGCTGGACGGCGTGCGCGACGCCCAGGATGCGCTGGACGAGCAGCTCAGCCGCGAGCAGCGCGGCATTCTGGCCTTCTCGCGCGTGGAAAACATGAGTGCCCGCGTCGCCACCTACTATGTGGAGGACCCGGCCCATGCGGTGCAGCTGGCGGGACAGCTGGGCCGCCAGCATGTGCCGGATCTGGAGGGCGAGCTCAGCGTGAGCTTCGACCCTTCCTGGAACGAGTTCCTGTCGCTGTACGCAGCCATCCACCGCAACGACCGTCCCGAGGAGGTGCTGGCCTCATGATCACATCGCGCGAGCAACTGATGCAGTTGTATGACCCGCCTGCCGAGCGTGCGCTGCTCAAGCAGCAATGGGAGCTGGACCGGCACTGCCTGCGCTTTATCGCGCTGTCGCCCTTCCTGGTCATGGCCACGGGCGGTGCCGGCGGGGCCCTGCTAGATGCCTCGCCGCGCGGCGGCAAGCCGGGCTTTGTCAAGGCGCCCGATTCCAATACCTTGCTCATTCCCGATGCGGGCGGCAACAACCGGCTCGACAGCCTGAGCAATCTGCTCGACGACCCGCGCCTGGGCCTGCTGTTCTTTGTGCCGGGCTTTGACGAAACCCTGCGCGTCAACGGCAGCGCCCAGCTGCGCGACGAGGCACATTACACGGCCTTGTTTGCCAGCGATCATTTCCGTCCCAAGCTGGTGATCGAAGTCCGTGTGCAGGAGGCCTATTTGCACTGCGCCAAGGCGCTGATGCGCTCGCGCCTGTGGAGCGAGGAGGCCAGGGTGGCGCGCAACGTCATGCCCTCGCTCAATCAGATCATCCATGCGCAGATGGGTTTGACGGCCCCGCCCGAGTCGCAGGAAAGCATGGTGGCCCGCTATGGGGCCATGATTGCCGCCGAGCAGATCAAGAAAAATTGATAGCTGGTAGCGCCTGTCATGAAAGGAATTTGGATGAAAAACACCTTGAAACCTCACATTCATAGGCGCAAACAGCTATGGCTTTGATACTCATTATGGGCGCTTCGCGTGGCCTGGGCCGCGCCCTGGCCGAGGCCTATCTGGCGCAAGGCCATCAGGTGATTGCTACCGTGCGCAAGGCCGAAGATAGGGCCGATCTGCAGGCGCGCGGCGCCAGGGTGCTGCAGGTCGATCTGGCCGATCCGGCCAGCGTCAGCGGCCTGGCCTGGCAGCTCGACGGGGCCAGCATCGATATCGCGCTTTATGTCGCCGGTGTCTGGGACGGTCATGCCGCAGGCGTGCCGCCGACCCAGCAGCAGTTCGATCTGGTGATGCACAGCAATGTGCTGGGCTTTATGCAGGCCCTGCCGCAGATCGCACCCATGGTGCAGGAGGCCGGCGGCGTGATCGGCGCCTTCTCCAGCGGCATGTCCTTGCTGGGCGACGCGGACGAAAGCGCCTGGCTGTACCGCGTCAGCAAGGCTGCGCTCAATATGGCCGTGGTCTCGGCCTGCCGCCAATGGCCGGGCCTGACACTGCTGGCACTGGACCCGGGTTGGGTGCAGACCGAGATGGGCGGCGCTGCGGCCCCGCTGTCGGTGAGCCAAAGCGTGCAGGGGCTGATGCAGGCCCTGACTCAGGTCAAGCCCGAAGACCGTGGTCAGCTGCTGCGCCACGACGGCAGATACATCCAGCTTCTAGACGCCTAGCCCGGGCTGAAAAAAGGGCATATAGCTATAAATATCGGAGACAACATGCTGTTGAATCAGGACCAGGAAATGATCCGCGACGCTTTGCGCGATTTTGTGCGCGAGCAGATCACCCCCCATGCCGCGCGCTGGGACAAGGAACATGAGTTCCCCAAGGAGGTGCACCAGGGGCTGGCGGCGCTCGGTGCCTATGGCATCTGCGTGCCCGAGGAACTCGGCGGTGCGGGCCTGGACTATGTGAGCCTGGCCTTGGTGCTTGAGGAAATCGCGGCCGGCGATGGCGGCACCAGCACCGTCATCAGCGTGACCAACTGCCCGGTCAATGCCATCCTGATGAAATACGGCAATGCCGCCCAGCAGGAGCAATGGCTGCGTCCGCTGGCGCAGGGGCAGATGCTGGGCGCCTTCTGCCTGACCGAGCCCCATGTGGGCAGCGATGCCTCGGCGCTGCGCACCACGGCCGTGCGCGATGGTGGCGACTACGTGATCAACGGCGTCAAGCAGTTCATCACCAGCGGCAAGAATGGCGATGTGGCCATCGTCATTGCCGTCACCGACAAGGCGGCGGGCAAGAAGGGCATGAGCGCCTTCATCGTGCCCACCCGCAATCCCGGCTACCAGGTCGCGCGGCTGGAGGACAAGCTGGGCCAGCACAGCAGCGATACGGCGCAGATCAATTTCGAGAACTGCCGCATTCCCGTCGCGAACCTGATCGGGGCCGAGGGCGAGGGCTACAGGATTGCTCTGTCGGCGCTGGAGGGCGGGCGCATCGGCATTGCCGCGCAAAGCGTGGGCATGGCGCGTGCAGCCTTTGAATGCGCGCTGCAGTACAGCAAGGAGCGCGAGAGCTTTGGCCAGCCCATCTTCAACCATCAGGCCGTGGGCTTCAGGCTTGCCGAATGCGCCACGCAGATCGAAGCGGCCCGTCAGCTGATCTGGCATGCCGCCAGCCTCCGCGATGCGGGTCTGCCCTGCCTCAAGGAAGCGGCCATGGCCAAGCTCTTTGCCAGCGAGATGGCCGAGCGCGTATGCAGCGCCGCCATCCAGACCCTGGGCGGTTACGGCGTGGTGAGCGACTTCCCCGTGGAGCGCATCTACCGCGATGTGCGCGTGTGCCAGATCTACGAGGGCACCAGCGATGTGCAGAAGATCCTGATCCAGCGGGCGCTGGCCTGACGGGCGTCTGCCGGCAAAAGCCTGCCGTTGTCAACTACCCTGCAAGGGGCTGTGGCAGACCTGGGGGCAGGCCGGTTGCCGATGTCACCGGGCCTGCTTAGGATGTGCTCAGCGAGGGTGATACCCTCAAGGTTTTCAACCATTTGCAGCAGGAGTCCGCAGCATGCCTTTTGCCCCGGTCAATGGTCAGAATATCTACTACGAGGATACGGGAGGCCGCGGTCCGGCCCTGGTGTTCTCGCACGGCCTGCTCATGGATCAGACCATGTTCGAGCCGCAGATACAGGCTTTGCAGGGGCAGTATCGCTGCATCAGCTGGGACGAGCGCGGCCACGGGCAGACCGCCGATCCCGAGCATTGCGAAGCCTTCAGCTACTATGACTCGGCCGACGATCTGGCCGCCCTGCTCAAGTACCTGGGTGTGGAAAAAGCCGTGCTCGTGGGCATGTCGCAAGGCGGTTATCTATCGCTGCGCTGCGCGCTGATTCACCCCGATGTCGTGGGCGCGCTGGTGCTGATCGACACTCAGGCCATGCTGGAGGATCCCGAGCAGATGCCGCACCACGAGGCCTTGCTCAAGGCCTGGATGGAGCATGGGCTGTCCGACGACATGGCGACCATCGTGGAGCACACAATTCTGGGCCAGGGCTGGCCCGGGGCTGCGCAGTGGCGCGCCAAATGGAAGCAGGCCTCGCCGATCAATCTGGGGCAAAGCTTTGCGACGCTGGCGCTGCGCGACGACATCAGCCCGCGTCTGGCCGAGATCAAGGTGCCGGCATTGGTGATTCATGGCGACAAGGATGCGGCCATCGGCGTGGAACGTGCGCGTGCCATGTTCAAGGGCCTGCCCCATGCCCAGTGGGTGGATGTGGCAGGCGCAGGCCATGCGGCCAATCTCACGCACCCCGAGCCCGTGAATGCAGCCATCAGGCAGTTCCTGGACAGCCTGCACTGAGGCTCAGGCCTCCCCGAGTTCGGCCATGCTGCGCTTGCGCAGCACCACGGTGATCTGGCCGTTGGTCTCTATCGTGGCGCGCTCCACCTCGTGCGCGTTGAGACAGCCATTGGAGCGCAGGGCTGCTGCCAGGTCTTCGCTCGTGATCTGCTCCTGCATCATCAGGCCGGGCTGCACCACGCCCTGGTGAATCAGTACCTTGGGCTTGCCATTCACCAGCTTGCGCAGCCGGGCAAAGCGATAGCTCAGGTGCGAGAGCAGCGCATGGCAGCCCAGCAGCGTGGTGGCACTGATCAGGCCGCCAATCAGCGAGTTGTCGCCCGCGTTCATGGAGTTCTGTACGGCGTTGGACAGAATCAGCAGCAGCACCAGATCGAAAGGGGCGTACTGGCCCGTCTGGCGCCTGCCGGTCAGGCGCAGAAACACCAGCAGGAACAGGTAGACGCAGATACCGCGAATCACGAACTCCCACCAGGGAACCGCCATGGAGAACATAGGCAAACCTTTGAGCAGCGAGCTTTGAACTGCTGCTACTGTGCTCTGAGGCGACCGACTGCGCAAGCCGGCTTGCTCGTTGTTCGACTTGGCCGACAATGCAGCATTGCCAACCAAGACTGCCAAAGTTGTGAAAGAAGCCGAGAAAAAGCGGGACTGTCCCTGCGGACGCAAGAATGCCAAGGACCGGCCGCTGGCCTATGCCGATTGCTGCGGCCGCTATATCGATCACTGGGATACCCGGCCCGCTCCCGATGCCGAGGCTTTGATGCGCTCGCGCTATACGGCCTTCGTGTCTGAGAACCAGGAATACTTGCAAGCCACCTGGCATGCCAGCCAGCGCCCGGCGCAGCTGGATTTCGATGCCGCCACCAAATGGCTGGGATTGGAGGTAAAGCAGTTCAGGCCGACCGGCGAAGCTTCGGCGGAGGTCGAATTCGTCGCCCGCTACCGCCTGGCGGGGCGGGCTGTGCGTCTGCACGAGCGCAGCCGCTTCGTGCTCGATGCCGGGCGCTGGTTCTACGTCGATGGCGACCAGTTCTGAAGGCGCTTCGGCCGAGCTGACCCGGCTGCAAGCCGGTCTGCGACTGCTGCAGTCACTGGCCTCGCGCGGCTCGTCTGAAATCGCGGCCTTGCTGATTCCGGCGCTGCTGCTGTGGGTCAGCACCCGCAACAGCCCGGCTGTCAGCGCGGGGCTGGCCTGGTGGTGGGGACTGATGGTCCTTATGGCGCTGGGATTTCTGCTGTTTCGCCGCTCGCTGCATCGGCAGTGGCGCTCGGCACGCGACTGGGAGCCGCAGCGCCTGCAGGCCGCATTGAGTGCATGGCAGCGGCAGCTGGCGCTGGCTGCGTCGATCAACGGTCTGCTCTGGGTCAGCGTGCTGGGATTTACCTGGGGCGAAAGCCATAGCGAGCTGCGCCTGCTGATCTATCTGGTGCTGCTCGGCGTGATGGCATCGGCCGCCACTTTTCTGGCGCCGGTGCCGCAGGTGTTCGTGGCCTTCATGGCGGGCATCTACCTGCCCATGCTGTTGTGCACGCTGCATTACTTTCCACACAAAGGTCCTTATCTGCTGCCGCTGCTGCTGCTGTATGGCGCCATACTCGCCCGCCATGCCTGGGGCGCACGGCGTTTTGTGCAGCAGCAGATGGCGCACGAGCTGGAGCGCCAGGCGCTGGCGGAGCGCTACCGCGAAGCCAAGGAGCAGGCCGAGAATGCATTGGCCGAAAAAAACTGGTTTATCTCGGCCGCCAGCCACGATCTGCGGCAACCGCTGCATGCCATGGGCCTGATGCTCCAAGCCGCTCATCAGCGCAATCAGGATGACGATCTGGCGCAGCTGCTGCAGGAAATGCAGGTCTGCACGCGCGACCTGGGCTCCATGTTCAATGACCTGATGGATCTGTCGCGCCTGGAAGGCGACAGCTTCGCACCACAGTGGCAGGCGGTACCCATGAAGGCGGTGCTCGACGAAGCCCAGCGCCTGTTTGCGCGCGAGGCTGCGCAGCGCGGGCTGCGTCTGCGGCTCAGGCAGCCAGCCCATATGCCGGCGCTGTGCACGGATGCGGTGCTGCTGCGGCAGATGGTTTTCAACCTGCTGCAGAACGCGCTGCGCTACACCGAGGAGGGCGGTGTGCTGCTGGTGCTGCGGCGCCGACAGGGACGCTGGTTGCTGCAGGTCTGGGACAGCGGCTGCGGCATGAGCGAGCAGGAATGTGCACAGGTCTTCATGCGCCACTATCGCAGCCCAGGCCGGCGGCTGCGCGATGCCAGAGATGGCGTGCCGGCGCCGTTGCGCGGGCGTGGTCTGGGCCTGTCCGTAGTGGCTCTGGCGGCGCAACGCCTGGGCGTGGAATATGGCGTGCAGTCGCTGCCGGGCAAGGGTTCTTGCTTCTGGCTGCGCTGGCCTAAGGATGCCGAGCAATGGCAGGCTTCGTCCGCGCTGCCGGCGCCGCCGCCCTTGTCCGGGCAGCCGTGGTTCGCCCCCTTGTCAGGGCGCTGCCTGGTCGTGGAAAGCGATGCACAGCTGGCCCCGGTGCTGGTGCGGGTCTTGCAGAGCTGGGGCGTTCAGGTGCAGAGAGCGGCCGGTCTGTCCGAGGCGCAGCAACTGCTGGCCGGTGGCTGGCAGCCGGACTTTGTGCTGTGTGATCAGCGGCTCAAGGATGGTGCCAGCGGAATGGACTGCCTGATGCAGCTGCTGGATCAGCAGCCGCAGGCCAGCGGCGCCTTGATGAGCGGTGACGAGGTGGTGCTGGAGCAGGTGCAGGATCAGGGCTATCTGGCCCTGGCGACGCCCTTGCAGCCCGATCAGCTGCACGCCGTGCTGGCGCGCTGCATGGCGAGCCGCGAGGCCGCCTAGTCCAGATCGACCTCGATGCCGCGCATGCGCGTGATCAGCGCCACGCGGTTGTTGGCGCCCAGCCGCTGCAGCAGGGCGGTGACATGCTCCTTGACCGTGTATTCGGACAGGTTCAGGGCCTGTGCGATGGCGCGGTTGGGCTTGCCCTGCAGCAGCAGGCTCAGCACCTGGGACTGACGCGCCGTGATGCCCAGCTCTCTGGCGCTCATGTGCAGGGTGCTGCCCGCTGCGGACGCTGGCGGTGCGGCAGGAATCGGAGGCAGAGCCTCGAACCAGGAGCGGCCGGACAGCAGGGCTTGCACGGCCATCTGGAACACCTGAGCCGTGCTGCTCTTGTGCACAAAGCCATGCACGCCCGCAGCTGCGGCCTTGCTGACGATGGCCGGGTGCTTGTCGCCGCTGGTCACCAGAATGCGCGTGCCGGGAGCCAGGGCCAGGATGCTGTGCACGAACTCCAGCGACGCACCGTCTTCCAGCCAGAAATCCATCACGGTGATGACGGGCTCGCCCAGTGCCGCAATCACGGCCAGGGCCTCGTTGCCGTGGGCAGCGCAGCGCACCTGGCGCACGCCGGCGCTGGTCATCAGCACCTGTGCCATGCCTTCGGCGACCAGCGGGTGGTCATCCACCACCAGCGCATAGGGGGGAGCGCTCAGTTGGGTGGTGCTCAGAATTTGCGGTAGATCGGGCATGAGCGTTCCTTTGGGGCTTGGTAACAAAGACCCCTCATCGGTAGGGAGCGGACTGGCGGCAAGCCTTCCGACAATGACTGTAAGACGACGCTGATGCTTATCTCTCAGTGTCGGGATATGGACATTTTCAACCAACATCAGGACTGAGGAGCAAGCCCGTGCCATCTCTCACGCAAATCACCCGTAGAACCGCAGCCCTGCTGCTGATTTCCACCCTGGCTGCCTGTGGCGGTGGTGGCGGAGACGGAGGCAGCGGCACAGGCTCAGGAGGCGGCTCCGAAGGCGGCGGAGGCAATACGGGAGGCGGGGACAACGGCGGCGGCAACAATGGTGGCGGTACTGGCAATCAGGCCGTCACGGGGACCTACAAGATGGGCGGCCAGACGGCCACCAGCCATGCGCAGATGCTTGATGCCGCCAACAGCATGGGCACCGACGGCTATGCGCTGTTCAGTTCCCTGGCGGGCTCGATCTCCTCGACCGGTGCGGAGATCGGCGACTTCTATCTCACGGATACCGCGCATGCTGGCCGCAAGTTCAGCTATGTCAATCCTGCGGCGCAGCCATCGCGCACCGCCTTTCTGGCTCAGCTAAACCAACAGGGCAGCAGCGGCTATATGTACAAGTCCGACGCCGTGTTCAGCGATGTCAGCGACATCCGCAGCGTCTATGTCAAGGACAACAGCCGCAGCGATCAGTTCAGCTACAGAACGGTGACGCCTGTGGCCACGACCGCCGAAGCCTTTGCCACGGAGCTCAATGGACAAGGGGCCGAAGGCTATCGCTATCTGGGTCCCCAGATCATCAACAACGAGCTGTTCAGCCTGTATGCCAAGCGCAATGACAGCGTCACCTATACCTATCAGGTCGACAAGCTTGGCAGCGCATCCTCGGCTGCCGATGCTGCAGAAATGAGAACGCGCCTGGCCCAGAAGGGCGCGGACGGCTGGTTCATCCGCGGCACGCAGGGGCTGGGCAGCGACCCGATGAACATGAACTATGTGGATGTCTTCGAGAAAAGCTCGGCACAGAATGGCGCCATCGAGTATCTGGTCGAGGCCTCGTCAGTCAATGACGCGCTCACTACCCAGCTGAGCAATATGAATGCCAATGCTGCCAACGGCTTCTTCTATTTCAGCGGCATCATGACTGCCGACGGCAAGACCAGTACCATCTACGTCAAGAACAGCGCGTGGATGATCAATCCACTGGCCGGAGTGACCTTCCCCTGAACCCGAAAAGGGCGTGAGCGCATAATCACGCCCTCTGTTTCTTGATACTAGGCGCCATCCGGCGCCTTTTTCGCATCCTCTGATGCGCTGGTAATGTTCCCATGACTGCTTTTGATGCTGTGCTTTTCGACTGTGACGGTGTGCTGGTGGACAGCGAATCCATCACCAATCGCGTGCTGTGCACCATGCTCAACGAATCCGGCTGGGCCATCAGTCAGGAACAGTGCACGCGCGACTTCATCGGCAAAACGGTACGTAGCCAGGCGACCGTGATCGAGGCCCATACAGGCAAGCCGCTGACCGATGCATGGATGGCCGAGTTCTACGAGCGCCGTAATGCCGCGCTGAGTGCAGAGCTGGTAGCCATCGACGGCGCACTGGAAGCGGTCAGGCAGATTCATGCACTGTGCGATGGACGCATTGCCTGCGCCTCCGGTGCGGACCGTGCCAAGGTGGAGATGCAGCTCACGAAGGTGGGCATGGCGCCTTATTTCGAAGGCCACGTCTACAGCGGTCATGAAATGCCGCGCAGCAAGCCCTTCCCCGATGTGTATCTGGCTGCGGCCGAGGCGCTGAAGGCCGATCCCGCCAAGTGCCTGGTGATCGAGGACACCATGACCGGGGTTCAGGCCGGCGTGGCAGCAGGTGCCACCGTCTGGGGCTATTTTCCGGCCGATCAGGGCCATGCCTCGGCAGAGCAGTTGCTTGAGGCTGGCGCCGCCTGCGTGTTCGGTGACATGGGGGATCTGCCCGCCATGTTCGACGCCGTGCGCAGGAGTGCCGCCAGCGCCTCGACCGGCGAAGACGACGAGCACGACCTGCGCTGAAGCGCTCTCAGTTCCAGATCGACAGCGCCTCGCGCAGGTGCTTCATGGGCTGATCGTCGATCACGCTGTTGTGCAGCAGTATCACGCGCTGCACGGGCCAGCTTTCGACCTGCTTCACCCAGTTGCGCACGGCGGCCCTGTCTCTGACCAGCAGGCGCACGGTGCGCGGCACGGTCAGGCGCTCATGCCCGCCCGTCAGGCCCAGATACATGCGTACCGGCAGGCTTAGCGGTCCTTGCCAGCATTGCAGCACGTCGGTGGCGATGAGGCTGCCGCTGGCCGGGTGGAACCACAGCGTCTCGTCGAGCATGGGAAGGCCGTCCAGCCGCAGGCATTGCAGCTCGCCCGCCCAGGGCGCCTCGGAGTCTGGCGGCAAGGGCTCCAGCAGCGGCAGATCCGGGCGCTTGCGCAGCACCCCCTGGGTGCCATAGAGCCGGGCCTGGGGATAAAGCTTGGCCAGCTTGCCCACGAACAGATGGTGCATGGCACTGGGGGCCACAATGGTTTGCAGCGGCCCCAGGGCATCGAGCGCCGCTTTCTGCCCGTCCGTCAGCGGTACGGCAGAGTGCGAGAACAAGCTGCCGTCGGCCAGCCGGATCACGGTCATGCGGGTGCTGACCTTCATTCCTGCATTGCTGAAGTGATAGCTGAGAGCCCAGACTCCATCAGCGATTGCCTGCCAGGTTTCTGTGGATTTATGCACGGCAAACTCCTTGCGTCAGACGGCACGCTGGCCGGCGGTCTTGCGGAACTCCGAAGGGGACAGCCCTGTCCAGAGGCGAAAGGCGCGGATAAAGCTTTTGTCGTTGAGAAAGCCGCAGGCCTGGGCCACACGCTTGATGGGGCGGCTGGTGCGCAGCAGCAGCGCAATCGCGCGCTCGCGCCGGATATCGTCCTTGAGCGCCTGCAGCGAAACCCCTTCTTCCTTGAGCTGGCGGTGCAGGCTGCGCTGCGACAGATGCAGCTGGCGCGACAAGGTCTCGGCCGTCTGCTGCTCCTCCCCGCTGGCGGCGAGCAGATGGCGCACGCGCTGCACCAGCGTCTTTTCGCGCTGGTAGGGGCGCACCTGGATAGGCAGGGCGCGCTGCAACATGCGGTTGAGGGCTGCCTCATCCCGCGCCAGCGGTGCCTGCAGCCAGCGCGCTTCGAACTGCAGGCTGGCCACTGGTGCCCCGAAGGCAATGCTGCCCGGCGCGAACAGCACCTTGTAGACATCGGCATGCGCGGGCTCGGCAAACGGGAAGCTGGCATGCAGCAGGCTGATCGGTTCGTTGATCAGCCAGCTGGCAAAGCCGTGGATATTGCGCAGCACCGATACCATGCAGAACTCGCGCATGCTTCCCAGCGGGCGGCTTTCATGCAGTGTGAGAGTGGCAATGCCGGCCTGCTCGCCGAGCTGCAACTGCAGGTCCTGCGCAATCAGACCGTGATGGCGGCACCAGCGCGCCAGCGCCAGGCCCAGGTGGGGGGCGCTGATGCTGGCACGGGCCAGCATGCCGTAGCTGCCCCAGGGCAGGCGGCGCTCGAACCAGCCCAGGGCCTCGTCGTCGAGTTCACGCATGGCTGCATCGGACAGAGCCTCCATCTGCAAGGCCGTGATGCGCTCTTGGGCATCATTGATCAGCTCTGGCGGGATTTGTGCCTTTTCCAGCGCGCCAAGCGCTGACATCTGCCTTGCTTCATAAGCACGGACAATCGCTTGGACAAACGCCATGGGGGTAATTGCCGGGTGCGATTTGAGCACGGAGCTGGCATGGTGTGGCAGTGGAGTCTTGACCAGGGAAGGGGTGAGCATTTGGCAATTATTGCAACCTTGCTGACCTCATCTGAACAGGGCTTGCCCTTATTCTGAGATGCAGAAAACGGTGCTGAATGGACGCTGCGCAGCCAGTTTGCGGTTGGCTGCCGGCACGCAAGGAGACACAAGACCATGCCATCGCAAGTGAACCCGCTGACCGCCAGCTATGCCAAGGGGCGCACGGATGTGCCGCTGATCGAGCAGACGATAGGCGATTTTTTTGCCGCAATGGCCGCGCGCCAGGGCGCGCGTGACGCGCTGGTCAGCCGTCATCAGGGTCTGCGCTACAGCTATGCTCAGCTGCATCAGGCCGCGCGCCAGCTGGCCAGCGCGCTGTTGTCGCAAGGGCTGGCCAAGGGCGACCGGGTGGGTATCTGGAGTCATAACAACGCCGAGTGGGTGCTGATGCAGCTGGCCACGGCTCAGGTGGGTCTGGTGCTGGTCAATATCAACCCGGCCTATCGCACCTCTGAAGTCGAATACGCGCTCAACAAGGTGGGCTGCAAGGCGCTGGTATCCATGCCGCGGTTCAAGACCAGCGACTATCTGGGCATGCTGCGCGAGCTGGCGCCCGAGCTGGCGAGCTGCGCACCAGGCCAGCTGCAATCCAGGCGCCTGCCTGCCTTGCGCACGGTGGTGTGGATTGACGCGGCCAGTTCAGGCGCAGCCGGCTCAGGTGCGGCCGGCTCGGGTGCAGCGGATCTGGACGCCGAACAACCCGGCATGTTGCGTTTTTCGCAGTTGATGGCGCAGGGCACCAGTGCGGATGAGCGCATTGATGCCATTGCGGCCACGCTCAGCAATCATGATCCCATCAACATCCAGTTCACCAGCGGCACCACGGGCTTTCCCAAGGGCGCGACGCTGACGCACCGCAACATTCTCAACAACGGCTTTTTCATTGGCGAATGCATGCGCCTCACACCCGAGGACCGGCTTTGCATTCCCGTGCCCCTGTATCACTGCTTCGGCATGGTGCTGGGCAATCTGGCCTGCTTTACCCATGGCTCGACCATCGTCTATCCGAATGACGGCTTCGATCCCATCACCGTGCTGGAGGCGGTGCAGGCCGAGAAATGCACGGGCCTGCATGGCGTGCCCACCATGTTCATTGCCGAGCTCGACCACCCGCGCTTTGCCGAGTTCGATCTCTCCACGCTGCGCACCGGCATCATGGCCGGCTCGCCCTGTCCCATCGAGGTGATGAAGCGTGTGGTGCGCGACATGCACCTGAGCGAGATCACCATCGCCTACGGCATGACTGAAACCAGTCCCGTAAGCTGCCAGAGCGATGCCGATACGCCGCTGGAAAGGCGCGTGGCCACCGTGGGCAAGGTGCAGCCGCATCTGGAGGTGAAGATCGTGGATCCGTCCACGGGCGAGATCATGGCGCCGGGCCAGTCGGGCGAGCTGTGCACGCGCGGCTATTCCGTCATGCACGGCTACTGGGACGACGAGGCCAGAACCCGCGAGGCCATCGATGCCGAGCAGTGGATGCACACCGGCGATCTGGCGACCATGGACACCGAAGGCTATGTGAATATCGTGGGCCGCATCAAGGACATGGTGATCCGTGGCGGCGAGAACATCTACCCGCGTGAGATCGAGGAGTTCCTCTACCGCCACCCCAAGGTGCAGGACGTGCAGGTGGTGGGCGTGCCCGATGTGCGCTATGGCGAGGAGCTGTGTGCCTGGATCATTGTCAAGCCAGGCCTGGAACTCGGGGAGGACGAGGTGCGCGACTTCTGCAAAGGCCAGATCGCGCACTACAAGGTGCCGCGCTATATCCGCTTTGTCCAGGCCTTCCCGATGACGGTGACGGGCAAGATCCAGAAGTTCAGGATTCGCGACGAGATGATCGAGTTGCTGGATCTGCGCGTGATCAAGACAGCCTGAGTATGCGCTACCCCCTGAGCTGCTGCGCACCTTCCCTGCGCCGGGCGCCCCCCAAGGGGGACGACACCCCCGGTGCGGGGCGGCCCTTCCTCGGTGTCTCTGGCTTAGTGATTGGACGGTGTGCTGGTCGTGGGCAGACCGGCGGCGCGGCGGGCGACCACGAGGCGTTTGCGCATGGCGATTTCCTGCATGTCCAGCTCGCTGACCAGGCTGCGCAGCGATTCGTCGTTGATGCGGTGGGCCTGTCTTTCGGCGTAGTAGAAGTCCCGTTCGGCATGAATGCACTCGATGCGGGTCTCGATCTCCATCACATAGCGCAGCTTGCGCTGACGCACGACCTCGGGCGCTTCGCGCAGCAGCTCTATGCTCTGCGCGGCGCCGCTGCCGTCGTCCAGCAACTGGATGCGGTTGCGGTACTCCTGGGTCAGGTGACCGTTGACCTCCTGGCGCATCGCCACCCACTCGGGGTCGCGGCGCTGCATTTCTTCCTCGCTCAGCGTGAGCTTGGCCATGGCCGCCATGCAGGCCTGCTCGCGGGCCAGGCGCTCCTCACGCACGGTGGGCGACTCCTCGTGCGGGGGCAGATGGCGCAGAACGATGGGCAGGCCAACGGCACCGATCACCAGCGTGAACAGAATCGTGCCGGTGGCAAGAAAGACCAGCATGTCGCGGCCCGGAAAGGGCTGGCCGTTGTTCAGCAGCATGGGCACGGACAGCGCACCGGCCAGCGTGACCGCACCGCGAATGCCGGCCAGCGTGGTGGCCAGATTCAGCAGCTTGGAAGGGCGCTCGGTCATCTTTCCCTGACGGTGGGCGCGCAGCAGCGAGCCATGCACGCCCAGCACCAGCCAGATCCAGCGCATCAGCAGCAGCGCAAACGAAATCGCAGCCACGTAGCCGACCAGAATCCACCAGTCATGGCCGGCCTGATGCAGCGGCACGCCGATGATGGATGGCAGCTGCAGGCCCAGCAGCAGGAAGATGGCGCCGTTGAAGGCGGCTTCCACCATGCTCCAGGTGCCTTCGGTCTGCAGGCGTTCGCTGATGTAGCTGCTGCGCTCCAGGTCGGCGAAATTGGTGGCGATGCCGGCGGCAACGGCCGCCAGAATGCCGGAGACACCGATCTTCTCGCCCACGATATAGGCGGCAAAAGGCAGCAGCACCAGCAGCAACACCATCTGCGTGGCGGCTACGTCACCCAGGCGGCGTGTGATGGTGCCGCGCGCATGGCTGAAGCCCCAGCCTATCAGCGCACCCACACCCAGGCCGCCGACGGCCATCCAGGTGAATTCCTTGGCGACTTCGCCCCAGGAGAACATGCCGGTCAGCGTGGCTGCAATCGCAAATTTCAGCGCCACCAGGCCCGATGCGTCGTTGAGCAGCGACTCGCCCTCCAGCACATGCATGGTTTTCTCGGGCATGCCCAGATTGCGCGTGATGGCCGAAACGGCCACGGCATCGGTGGGCGAGATCACGGCGGCCAGGGCAAAGGCCACGGTCAGCGGAATCTCGGGAATCATCCAGTGGATGAGATAGCCCAGTCCCAGCACGGTGAACAGCACCAGGCCCAGGGCCAGCAGCAGGATCGGCTTGGCCAGTGCAAAGAATTCACGCTTGGGAATGCGCCAGCCGTCGGCGAACAGCAGCGGCGGAATGAAGAGCAACAGGAACAGCTCGGGGTCGAACGCGATGTGCAGACCGGCTTGCGGCCAGGCAATCAGCGCACCCAGCGCGATCTGAATCAGAGGCAGGGGAATGGCCCGGATATAGCGGGCCACAATGCCTGTCAGCGCTCCCAGCAGCAAGACAAGCAGAACAGTTTCAACAGCGTGCATGAGGCATTTTCTTCAACTGCAGTGGCAGCGCTGTGTCCGAGCAAGAAAAAAACCAAGTTCTCACATCAGTTATCAAGCGGCAAAGTACGAGCCGCAACCCTTGAAACAGGCGTGCGCCAAGCACGGGACGGCCGGCAAGGGCCGCCCCGCAGCGAGGCCGTTGTCCCCCTGAGGGGGAAGCGGCGCAGCCGCTCAGGGGCAATCATTTTTTAAGAGGCAAGCGATGAGCATTCTGTGCACACAACTGAATCCGCGTTCGGCAGATTTCCTGGCCAACGCCGCAGCCATGCAGGCGCTGGTCAATGAGCTGCATGCACGCTGCGATCAGAACGCGCTGGGCGGCAATGAGGCGGCACGCGCCAAGCATGTGGCGCGCGGCAAGCTGCTGCCGCGCGAGCGCGTGCAGCGGCTGCTGGACCCCGGCACCCCATTCCTGGAGCTGTCGCCGCTGGCCGCGCTCAACATGTACAACAACGATGCACCGGGCGCCGGCGTGATTGTCGGCGTGGGTCGTGTCAGCGGCGTGGATTGCATGATCGTCTGCAACGACGCCACCGTGAAGGGCGGAACCTACTACCCGATGACGGTGAAAAAGCATCTGCGCGCGCAGGAAGTGGCCGCACAGAACCGTCTGCCCTGCATCTATCTGGTCGACTCGGGCGGTGCCAACCTGCCCAATCAGGACGAGGTCTTCCCCGATCGCGAGCATTTCGGCCGCATCTTCTACAACCAGGCCAATATGAGCGCCCAGGGCATCGCCCAGATCGCCGTGGTCATGGGTTCGTGCACGGCAGGCGGCGCCTATGTGCCGGCCATGAGTGACGAGTCCATCATCGTCAAGAACCAGGGCACCATCTTTCTGGGCGGCCCTCCCCTGGTCAAGGCCGCCACCGGCGAGGTGGTCAGTGCCGAGGACCTGGGCGGCGGCGATGTGCACACGCGTCTGTCGGGCGTGGCCGATCATCTGGCCGAGAACGATCTGCATGCGTTGGCGCTGGCTCGCCAGGCGGTGGCAAACCTGAACAAGGACAAGCCCGGGTCCCAGGCCGATCATGCGCCTGCCGCGCCCCTCTTCGAGAGCGAAGAGCTGTATGGCGTGATTCCCGTCGATACGCGCAAGCCCTTCGATGTGCGCGAGATCATTGCCCGCATCGTGGATGGCAGCCAGTTCGACGAGTTCAAGGCCCGCTTCGGCAACACCCTGGTCTGCGGCTTCGCGCGCATCGAGGGCATGCAGGTCGGCATCATCGCCAACAACGGCATCCTGTTTTCCGAGTCGGCCGTCAAGGGCGCACACTTCATTGAGCTGTGCTGCCAGCGCAAGGTGCCGCTGGTGTTCCTGCAGAACATCACGGGCTTTATGGTGGGCCGCAAATACGAAAACGAAGGCATTGCCCGTCACGGCGCCAAGCTGGTCACGGCCGTGGCCACGGCGGCGGTGCCCAAGTTCACCATCATCATCGGCGGCAGCTTTGGCGCGGGCAACTACGGCATGTGCGGCCGCGCCTATTCGCCCCGCTTCCTCTGGATGTGGCCCAACGCGCGCATCAGCGTCATGGGCGGCGAGCAGGCGGCCAGCGTGCTGGCCACTGTCAAGCGTGACGGTATCGAAGCCAAGGGAGCCAGCTGGAGTGCGGAAGAGGAGGAGCGCTTCAAGGCACCCATCCGCCAGCAGTACGAAGACCAGGGTCACCCCTTCTACGCGACGGCACGCCTCTGGGACGACGGCGTCATCGATCCCGCCGACACGCGCCGCGTGCTGGCCCTGGGTCTGGCGGCGTCACGCAATGCGCCGATTGAGGACACCCGCTTTGGTGTCTTCCGCATGTAAGCACACGGAGGCCCGAACATGATGCGCTGCACTGTTACCTCCCTGATGCAAGCTCTGCTGTGCGCAGCGCTGGCATGGCCCATGGTGGAGCAGGCCCGGGCCGAGGTGCAGCAGTCCGATGCACGCATTCCGGTCTGGGTGCCGGAGGCCGGCGGCACGCCCGCGCGCACTGCCGAGCTTGCAGGCCATGTCTATCGTCCCCGGGGTCTCGGCCCCTGGGGGCTGATCGTGCTCAGCCACGGAACGCCCAGCGGCAAGGAGGCGCGCGAAGCCATGACCGATCGCTACGGTCCGCAGGCGCGTGCTCTGGCCGAGCTGGGCTATGTGGTGGTGACGGGGTTGCGCCGCGGCTATGGCGCATCGGACGGTCCTCTGGCCGACCGCTACGGCAGCTGCGAAGACCCCGACTATGGCCATGCAGCCCAGGAGGCCGCGCGCGATGTGGCTGCCATCATGGCTTACGGGCAGAAGCTGCCCTATGTCGAAAGCACGCATGTGGTGCTGCTGGGCAAGTCTGCCGGCGGCTTTGCCTCGCTGGCGCTGGCGGCCCAGCAACCCGCAGGTCTGCGCGGCGTCATCAATTTTGCTGGTGGCCGCGGTTCGCAGCAGCAGATGCGTGAGAAGACGTCGGTCTGTGGCGAGGCCCAACTGCTCAAGACCGTGGCCGGCTTTGCCGCCACCAGCCAGGTGCCCCAGCTGTGGATCTATGCCGAGAACGACAGCTACTTCCGGCCGCCGCTGGTGCGCCAGATGGCGCAAAGCTATCTGGCGGCAGGCCGTAAGCTGACTCTGGTGTTCGTGCCGCCAAGCGGCGCGGAAGGACACCAGTTTTTTGACCGGGCTGCCAATATCGGGCAATGGCTGCCGCAGGTCCGTGAATTCCTGATGCAGCAGCTACCGGGTACGGCGGCTGCGCAGCTGCAAAACCCTCAATCACTGGGAGACAAGCCATGACCGCTTTGACTTTGACCGTGGACGGCGGCATCGCCCGCGTTACGCTGGCTCAGCCCGCCATTCGCAATGCCTTCAGCGATGCGGCGATTGCCGAGATCACCGCCGCCTTTCTCCAGGTCGGCGAGCGTGCCGATGTGCGCGCCGTGGTGCTGGCCGCCGAAGGACCCGCATTCTGCGCTGGCGCGGACCTGAATTGGATGCGCCGCATGGCCGATTACTCGCGCGACGAAAACCGCGTCGATGCGGGTCTGCTGGCCGAGATGCTGCGCGTCATCTATGAATGCCCCAAGCCGACGATTGCGCGTGTGCAGGGCGATGTCTATGCGGGCGGCATGGGCCTGGTGGCCTGCTGCGATATGGCGGTGGCGGCCGACACGGCAGGCTTCTGCCTCAGCGAGGTCAAGATCGGCCTGATTCCCGCCACCATCAGCCCCTATGTGATCCGCGCCATGGGTGCCAGGGCCGCGCACCGCTACTTTCTCACGGGCGAGCGCTTTTCGGCGCAAGAGGCGCATCGCATCGGCTATGTGCACGAGGTGGTCGATGCCGACGGGCTGGATGCCGTGGTCGACGGCTGGCTCAAGCATTTGCTGAGTGCCGGCCCCGCAGCGGTGCGGGCCTGCAAGCGCCTGGTGCTGGACATGGCCGAGCGCGAGATCAGCGAGCAGCTGATTGCGGCGACCGTGGAGTCGATTGCCACCATCCGCGCCAGCAGCGAAGGCAAGGAAGGCGTGCAGGCCTTTCTCAACAAGCGCAAACCCAACTGGCTGCCCGGATGAGATGACAGACCTGGCGGCCGGGGCGCTTCAGCCTGCGGGCTCGCATAGGAAATGAACACCATGGATATCTGGCAAACCATCATCGACTGGCTGCACCGCACCGGCCTGCATGTCGACCCCGATACGGCCAGGGCCGTGGGCGATGCCGCGAGCCAGGTGGGTGATGTGGCCGCCAGGGCCGGGCAGGCCGTGGGACAGATGGACATGGCGTCCATGCTGGCGCTGGCGGCAGCCCTGGGCTGGGCCAGCGGTTTTCGCCTCTATGCCGTGGTGTTCGCCGTGGGCCTGCTGGGTGCCAGCGGTCTGATGCCTCTGCCTGGTGGTCTGCATGTGCTGCAGCACCCGATGGTTCTGCTCATCAGCGGCGGCCTGCTGTTCGTGGAGTTCTTTGCCGACAAGATTCCCGTAGTGGATTCGGTCTGGGACCTGTTCCAGAGCGTGTTGCGCATTCCGGCCGGTGCGGCGCTGGCGGCCTCGGTCTTCGGCGCCGACAACACCACCATGGCCATGGCCGCCGCACTGATGGGCGGCACGCTGGCCGCGACCAGCCAGGCAGCCAAGACCACCACGCGTGCCCTGATCAATACCTCGCCCGAACCGTTCTCCAACGTGGGAGCCAGTCTGGCTGAAGACACGGTGTCGCTGGGCGCCATCTGGCTGGCGCTGACCAATCCGCTGGTGTTTGCCGCCGTGCTGCTGGTCGTGGTGATTGCGATGTGGCTGGTGATCTGGGCGCTTTGGCGCTTTCTCAAGGCGATTTTTCGACGCCTGCGCGGCAGTGACGATGCGCAGGAACCATTGCAAACAACATAGCTGCTTGCGATTGATGGATAAGCGCTGAGCGGTGATTTGACCGATAAACGGAGACGATATGTTCAAGAAAATTCTGATTGCCAATCGCGGTGAGATCGCCTGCCGTGTGGCCGCGACCGCCCGCCGCATGGGTGTGAAGACCGTGGCCGTGTACTCGGATGCCGATGCCCGGGCCAAGCATGTGGCGGCCTGCGACGAGGCCGTGCACATCGGCGGCAGCGCGCCCAAGGACAGCTATCTGCGCTGGGAACGCATTCTGGAGGCCGCCAAGGCCACGGGTGCCGAAGCCATCCACCCCGGCTATGGCTTTCTCTCCGAGAACGAGGACTTTGCCAATGCCTGCGCGGCGGCCGGCCTCGTCTTCATCGGCCCGCCTGCCAGCGCGATTCGCGCCATGGGCCTCAAGGCCGAGTCCAAGCAGCTGATGGAAAAGGCCGGCGTGCCGCTGGTGCCCGGCTACCACGGCGCAGGCCAGGACCCTGCCATGCTGCACAAGGAGGCTGATCGCATCGGCTATCCGGTGCTCATCAAGGCCAGCGCGGGCGGCGGCGGCAAGGGCATGCGTCTGGTGGAAAAGAGCGAGGACTTTGCGGCCTCGCTGGAGTCCTGCAAGCGCGAGGCCATCAACAGCTTCGGCAACGATGCCGTGCTGATCGAGAAGTACGTGCTGCGCCCGCGCCATATCGAGATTCAGGTGTTTGGCGACACACAGGGCCATTGCGTCTATCTGTTCGAGCGCGACTGCTCGGTGCAGCGCCGCCACCAGAAGGTACTGGAGGAGGCGCCGGCGCCCGGCATGACTGCCGCGCTGCGCCAGAAGATGGGCGAGGCTGCCGTGGCCGCCGCCAAGGCCGTGAACTATGTGGGCGCGGGCACGGTGGAGTTCATCGTCGAGCAGCCCGGCGGCTACGACCAGCCCGAAGCCATGAAGTTCTACTTCATGGAAATGAACACCCGGCTGCAGGTGGAGCACCCCGTGACCGAAGCCATTACCGGCGAGGATCTGGTGCGGTGGCAGCTGCTGGTGGCTTCGGGGCAGCCTTTGCCCAAGGCGCAGTCGGAACTCCGTATCCAGGGCCATGCCATCGAGGCACGCATCTGCGCCGAAAACCCCGAGAACAACTTCCTGCCCGCCACCGGCCATCTGGCCGTCTATCGCAAGCCCGCGTGCAGCAGCTTCGAGATCAGCGATGTGCGCGTGGACGACGGCGTGCGCGAGGGCGATGCGATCAGCCCCTTCTACGACTCCATGATCGCCAAACTCATCGTCCATGGCGAGGACCGTGCCCAGGCGCTGGCGCGTCTGGACGCGGCGCTGGCCCAGACCCACATCGTGGGCCTGACGACCAATGTGCAGTTTCTGCGCCAGGTGGTGAAGAGCCAGGCTTTCTCCAATGCCTTGCTCGATACCGCGCTGATCGAGCGCGAGCGCGAGGCCTTGTTCGGCAAGGATTTCGTGGGCCGCGACCTGGCCGTCGCCGCTGCCATGGCCTGGCAGCTGCAGGGCGAGCAGGCCGCGCAGGGCGCCGACCCCTTCAGCCGCCGCGACGGCTGGCGCATGTCGGGCCGCTATGTGCGTGCGTTCGGCTTTGCCTACCGCGGCGAGGACTTCACGGCCGGCCTGGCCTACGGCCGCGGCACGCAGGCGGCGCAGACCTATCAAGTCGGCATTGGCGAGGGCGAAGGCCGCAGCGATGTCACGCTGCAGTGGCGCGCACTGGTCGACGGGCGGCTGGAGCTGGGTCTGGATGGCAAGCGCACGGTGGTCGTGGTCCATGCCCAGGGCGACCAGCTGTCCATCTTCACCGAGGCGGGCAGCACCCAGATCACCGTGGTCGATCAACTGGCCCACGCCGGCGATACCGGCCATGAAGGTGGCCGCCTGACGGCGCCCATGCCCGGCAAGGTGGTGTCCTTCACCGTCAAGGCCGGCGACAAGGTCAGCAAGGGCCAGCCGCTGGCGGTGATGGAGGCCATGAAGATGGAGCACACGATTGCTGCCCCCGGCGATGGCGTGGTGCTGGAGCTGCTGTATGTGCCCGGCGACCAGGTCAGCGAAGGCGCCGAGCTGCTGCGCATCGAGGTGGCCGCCTGATCCGCCTAGGGTTGAACTGTTTAACAAAAAGAGCGGCTTGCGCTGGACGATCCA
Organism: Comamonas sp. Tr-654; assembly: GCF_011752915.1. Lineage (NCBI taxonomy): Bacteria > Pseudomonadati > Pseudomonadota > Betaproteobacteria > Burkholderiales > Comamonadaceae > Comamonas > Comamonas sp. Tr-654. Next base: position 782,538 of record NZ_VWWQ01000003.1, on the reverse strand, counting down.
TGAATTCAGTCACTTTCAATGATGAAATCAAGACAGGTGCAGCGCAAGAAGCATCTTTTTTGATAGCGGTCCATTTGCCATCTGCGTCTGCAGCAGGCATGGCAAAGCGTTAGGCTTGGCATCCATGAAAGTCTTATTTTGCTGTGACGATACGCGGCCGGAACCCTGGCTCAAAGGTTTGCACGACGCGTTGCCAGACGCGGAGATTGCCATCTGGGAGCCGGGTGCACCCCAGGCCGACTATGCACTGGTCTGGGCACCGCCCCAGCAGTTCCTCGACGAGCAGGCGGTCGGCCTGAAGGCCATGTTCAACATCGGCGCGGGCGTGGATGCCTTGCTGCCGCTGCGCATTCCCGCCGCGCTGCCTGTCTACCGTCTCGAAGATGCGGGCATGGCCGTGCAGATGGCCGAGTATGTGGCCCAGGCCGTGATCCGCTTCTTCCGCGGCCTCGATCAGTACGAGTCCGATATGGCGCAAGGCCTGTGGCAGCACCAGCGCAACCCCAGGCGGGTGGACTATCCCGTGGGCGTGATGGGCCTGGGCAAGATGGGCGAGCGCGTGGCCAGGGCGCTGACGGTGTTCGATTTCAAGGTCAATGGCTGGAGCCGCTCGCCGCGCGAGCTGCAGGGCGTCGAATGCTTCAGCGGCATGGACAGCCTGGACCGCTTTCTTTCCGAGACGCGCATTCTGGTCAATCTGCTGCCCCTGCACGACGAAACCCGCGACATCATCAACGCCCGCACGCTGGCGCTGCTGCAGCCCGGCGCCTATGTGATCAATGTGGGGCGCGGCGGCCATGTGGTCGATGCCGACCTGATTGCGCAGATCGAGTCCGGTCATGTCAGCGGCGCCATGCTGGATGTGTTCCGCGAGGAACCGCTGCCCGAGAATCACCCGTTCTGGAAGCAGTCCGGAATCATCCTCACCCCCCATACCTCGGCCCGCACGCTGGCGGCGGACAGCATTGCCCAGATCGTGGGCAAGGTCGCCGCCATGAGCCGGGGCGAGCCCGTCACAGGTCGCGTCGACCTTGGCAAGGGCTATTGATACCAAGGAGACAAGAATGAAGTACCCCGCACGCGTCAAGATCATCGATGTGGGTCCGCGCGACGGCCTGCAAAACGAAAAGCAGCCTGTGCCTGCTGCCGTCAAGATCGAACTGGTGCAGCGCCTGCAGGACGCAGGCCTCAAGGAGATCGAGGTCACCAGCTATGTGTCGCCCAAATGGGTACCGCAGATGGCGGACAACGCCGAAGTCATGGCTGGCATAGTGCGCAGAGCGGGGGTACTGTATTCGGTGCTCACGCCGAATCTCAAGGGCTTCGAAGCCGCGCTGGCCGGCAAGCCCGACGAGATCGTGGTGTTCGGTGCGGCCAGCGAGGCCTTCAGCCAGCGCAATATCAACTGCTCGATTGCCGAGAGCATCGAGCGCTTTGCGCCCGTGGTGCAGGCGGCGCTTGAGGCCGGCATTGCCGTGCGCGGCGCCATGAGCTGCACCGTGGGCTGCCCCTACGAGGGCGAGATCGCGCCCGAGAAGGTGGGCTACCTGGCCGGGCTGATGAAGAACATCGGCGTGCAGCGCGTGGATGTGGCAGACACCATAGGCGTGGGCACGCCCGTCAAGGTGCAGAAGGCGCTGGAGGCCACGCTGGCGCACTTCGATATCGACCAGGTGTCCGGCCATTTCCACGATACCTACGGTCAGGCGCTGAGCAACACGCTGGCGGCGCTGGACCTGGGGATCTGGAACTTCCAGTCCTCGGTTGCTGGCCTTGGCGGCTGTCCCTATGCCAAGGGTGCCACGGGCAATGTGGCCACCGAAGACGTGGTCTATCTGCTGCAGGGTATGGGCATAGAGACCGGCATCGACCTCGACAAGCTGATCGATGCGGGCCAGTTCATCAGCGAGCATCTGGGTCGCCCCACGCAGTCGCGCGTGGCCAAGGCCTTGCTGACCAAGCGCGCGGGCTGAGGCGGTAACGGCTGGGTCTGCTGCGCGGTGGTCAGTCCGGAAAAAAGGCTTTGTGAGCGCTGATGGCCCAACTCGGGCTTAAGCTGGCACAGTTGCTGCATTGAGGTACCACGCCATGGCGTGACTCTTCAACGCCGTCTTTATTCAGGAAAACCAAACATGTGTGGGTCAGAACTTCATGCGCTGCCGGAAGGCGTGCAGCGCGTCAGCCGCTTTTTGCAGGATGCCGGTCATCCGCATGCGCCGCAAATGCTGGACGGTGCGGCACGTACCGCACAAGAGGCGGCAGACCAGCTCAGCATTCTGGTCGGGCAGGTGGCCAAGAGCATCATCTTCAAGCGCAGGAGCGATGGCGCGGCCGTGCTGGTCGTGACTTCGGGCGACAAGCGTGTCGATGAAAAGAAGGTGACGCAGCTGGTGGGCAAGGTCGGCCGCGCCGACGCGGACTTCGTCAAGTCCAGCACCGGCTTCTCGATCGGTGGCGTCAGCCCCGTGGCGCATGTAACCAAGGTGGTGACCTTGATGGATGCCGAGTTGCAGCGCTTCGAGACCGTATGGGCCGCGGCAGGCCATCCGCACGGCGTGTTTCCCGCATCGCCCGCGCAGCTGCAGGCGCTGACTGCAGCCCCCTGGTCGGACGTGGTGGAGCAGGCATGAGTACGGAACTTCTTCAGGAACAGCAGGCTCAGCAGCTGGCGCAACTGGCCGCCAAGGCCGAGGTGGCCCTGGTCTGGGCCGAGGCCGACCAGCCCGTGGCTTCGCCCTGCATCAACGTCTGCCGCATGACGCCAGACCGCAGCCATTGCCAGGGCTGCTTCAGAACCATTGACGAGATTCGCGCCTGGTCCAAGGGCGATGCCGAGCTGCGCCTGGAGATCTGGTGCCGGCTGCTGCAGCGCGCCGGCCTCGAGGACCCGCGCCAGGCCGAGATCTGAGCACCCTTAGAGGAGAGCCGACATGAAGCACATCACCTGTTACCTGGACTTTGTGTCGCCTTATGCGTGGCTGGCGCTGGAGCAGATGCCCAAGGCGCTGCAAGGGCTCAGCTATCACGTGGACTATCGCCCGGTGCTGCTGGGCGCCTTGCTGCAAGGCAATGCCAACCCCGGCCCGGCCGGCATTCCGGCCAAGAGACTGTGGACTTACAGGCACGTGACTTGGCTTGGTCAGGCGCTGGGCGTGGAGTTGCAGATGCCGGCACGGCATCCGTTCAAGCCGCTGCCGCTGCTGCGGCTGGCGCTGGCCCATGGGCGCGACGGCAGCATCAACCGCTTTGTGGCGCAGGCCGTGATGCAGCATGTCTGGCAGGGCGGCCATGGGGCCAATGATGCGCAGCGCCTGCAGGAGCTGCGCGCGCAGCTGAAGGAGCAGCTGCGCCAGGAAGAGGACAGTGCCGAGGTCAAGCAATGGCTGCGCGGCAATACCGAACAGGCGCAGCAGGCCGGCGTGTTCGGCGTGCCGGCCTGGGTGGTGGACGGCCATGTCTTCTGGGGACTCGATGCCTTGCCCATGCTGCGCAGCTATCTGGAGGGCAATGCCTGGTTCGATGCGCAGTGGCAGGTGGCGGCCCGGGTGGAGTCTGGCCTGGGCTGAAGCCCGATTCAGGCCTGCGGCGCTGCAGGCCTGTCGTGCACTCTCTTACTGCGCAGCGGCCTGCTTGGCGGCACCGCGATAGCGCTCCAGCCAGTGGGCATAGGGCGCAGGCAGGGTCCAGTCGGGGCGATCCACGCCCAGGCTTTGCGCCAGCTGATAGGCGTAGTGCGGGTTGGCCAGATGGGCGCGGCCGATCATGACCAGATCGACCTGGCGCTCGGCCACGATGCGTTCGGCAATCTTCGGATCATCCATGCCCCAGCTCGATGCCACGGGCAGGCCGGCACTGCGGCTCACGCGCTGGGCAATCGGCGCCAGGAAGGCCGGCGTGCCCCAGGGTATCTTCACGTCAGGAATCACGAAGTTGACGCTGACATTGAGCAGGTCCAGGCCGCGCTCGCGCATCTGACGGGTGACGGCGATGGATTCTTCCAGGGTTTCTTCATCGCGGCCGTCGTACTCGATGACGCCGAAACGCGCCGTCAGCGGCAGATGCTCGGGCCAGACCTCGCGCACCTTGGCCACGGTCTCCAGCAGAAAGCGGGCGCGGTTGCTGAAGCTGCCGCCATAGGCATCGTCGCGCTGGTTGCTGTGGGGCGAGAAAAAGCTCTGCGCCAGATAGCCGTGGGCAAAGTGCAGCTCCAGCCATTCGAAGCCGGCCGCAAGCGCGCGACGGGCTGCCGCGACAAAGTCGGCCTGCACGCGGGCGATGTCCTCCAGCGTCATGGCGCGGGGAACGCGCGGCAGACCGCCGCCAAAGGCGATGGCCGATGGTGCGATCGGCTGCCAGCCGCGGGCATCGCCTTCGGCAATATGGTCGTCGCCTTCCCAGGGATTGTTGGCGCTGGCCTTGCGTCCGGCATGGCCGATCTGGATACCTGGCACGGCGCCTGCGGCCTTGATGCCGGCGGCAATGCGCGACATGCCTTCGATCTGGGCGTCGTTCCACAGACCGGTGCAGTCGGGCGAGATGCGGCCTTCGGGCGACACGCCCGTGGCTTCGACGATCACCAGCCCCGCGCCGCCGCGCGCCATAGAGGCGTAGTGAACCTGATGCCAGTCATTGGTGAGGCCGTCCACGGCGCTGTACTGGCACATCGGCGGAATGGCGATGCGGTTGCGCAGGGTCAGGCTTTTGAGAGTGAAAGGGGTAAAGAGTGCAGACATGCGAAGTAGCGGTGGTGCGAATGGAAGAAGTCGGCAGTCCTGCAGCAAAACAGGATGTCAAAGGTTTGATAGCGCCTTGCGCCTTTCATTGCTTGTTTTCAGAATAAAAAGTCATCTGAAATTCAATGAATGAAGGCGCTGACTGCTATTAAAAAATCAAGGACAGCGAGGCTCGGAAAGCGGCGGATACAGGCCCGGGGCAATGAGCTCGCTGATGAGGAAGTTTTCGGTGGTGCTAGGCATCTAGTCGGCGGGCCAGTGAATGCTTTGCATGCAGGGCTTCTGTCGAAGGGAATGGGGAAATGATGGGGTCTGTGTTGAAATAAATCCAATCGATATTTCTGATTTGTGAAATCATGCCGACTGATATCAAGAGCCTGGACCTGAATCTGCTCAAGGCCCTGGATGCGCTGCTGGACGAGCGCAGCGTGACGCGCGCTGCCGAGCGTCTGGCGCTGACCCAGCCCGCGGTCAGCGGCATGCTGACGCGGCTGCGCGAGAGCTTCGACGATCCCTTGTTCGTGCGCACGCAGCGCGGCATCGCCCCAACGCTGCGTGCGCTGGCCCTGGCCGGGCCGCTCAAGGAGCTGCTGTGCAATGCCGAGGCGCTGCTGCGCCCCCAGGCCTTTGATCCGGCCACGGCGCATATGACGCTGCGCATTGCCGCCACGGACTACGCGCTGCAGGCGGTGGTGCTGCCGTTTCTGGCCGTGTTGCGCCAGCGCGCGCCCGGTCTGTGTGTGGCCGTGGTGCCGGCCCAGCATCTGCCGCTGCACGAGCGGCTGGAGCGCGGCGACATCGACCTGGCGCTGGTCACGCCGGAGCGCACGGCTCCCGATCTGCATGCGCGCCGGCTGTTCGACGAACGCTATGTCTGCGTGATGCGCAGCGACCATCCCGATGCGCGTCGGCGCGGCCTGTCACTGGAGCGCTTCTGCGCCCTGGACCATGCGCTGGTGTCCTATGACGGAGGCGGTTTTCATGGTGTGACGGACGAGGCGCTGGAGCGTCTGGGCTGCAAGCGGCGCGTGGCGCTGTCCGTGACCAGCTTTCTGGTGCTGCCAGAAATCCTGCGCAGCTGCGATCTGATAGCCGTCGTGCCCAGGCGGCTGGTCAAGCCCGACTCGGGACTGGTGGTGCTGGAGCCGCCGCTGGAGATTCAGGGCTTCACCAAGACGGCCGCCTGGCATGCGCGGACCCATCGCTCTCCCGGACACCAGTGGGCACGCGAGCTGCTGTTCGAACTGGCGCAGTCCGGCGGGCTGGACGTGGAATGAGCAAGGCCCGCAGAAACCGTGGTGGTCTCTGCGGGCCGAGGTGAGGGCGGTTTGCCACCGCGACCCGGCAGGGCGCCGGGCCATTCACATCATCAGTGGCCGGATGCGCCTGCGGCACCCAGACCGGTTTCCGAGCGCACTTGCTGCGCGGGGAACACGGCGCGCTCCTTGGCGGCCTGCGCGCTCTTGTCGAGCACGGAGAACAGCCACACGCCGAAGAAGCCGATGGCCATGGAGAACAGCGCAGGCGAGGCATAAGGGAACCAGGCCGAGCCGGCGGGATGGCCCAGAGTCGCTTCCCACACCGAGGGCGAGACAATGGTCAGACCCACGGAGGAGACCAGGCCCATGAAGCCGCCGATCACGGCGCCCTTGGTGGTGCAGTTCTTCCACAGCACCGACAGCAGCAGCGGCGGGAAGTTGGCGGAAGCCGCCACTGCAAAGGCCAGCGAGACCATGAAGGCGATGTTCTGCTTCTCGAACACAATGCCCAGCAGCACGGCCACAAAGCCCAGGCACAGCGTGGTGATGCGCGAGACCTTGAGTTCGGAGGCGCTGTCGGCCTTGCCCTTCTTGATGACGGTGGCGTAGAGGTCGTGCGAGACCGCCGAGGCGCCGGACAGGGTCAGGCCCGCGACCACGGCGAGAATCGTGGCAAAGGCCACGGCCGAGATGAAGCCGTAGAACACGTCGCCGCCCACGGTCTTGGCCACCAGCACGGCCGCCATATTGGCCGTGCCCGCGCCGCCGTGGATCACGCCCTTGGCCGTGTCCGCCATTTCGGGGTTGGTGAGCACCAGGGTGATGGCGCCGAAGCCGATGATGAAGATCAGCACATAGAAGTAGCCGATCCAGGTCGTGGCCCAGAACACGCTCTTGCGCGCTTCCTTGGCGTCAGGCACGGTGAAGAAGCGCATCAGGATGTGGGGCAGACCCAGCGTGCCGAACATCAGCGCCATGCCGAAGCTGATGGCGGAGATAGGGTCCTTGATGAAGCCGCCCGGGCCCATGATGGCCAGGCCGAGCTTTTCCGCCGCGGAGGGCTCTGCGCCGCCGTTTGTGGCGATCTGGGTGCGCACCTTCACGCCTTCGGCAAACAGTGCTTCGGGGCTGAAGCCGTACTTGGCCAGCACCATGAAGCCCATGAAGGTCACGCCGGCTAGCAGCAGGCAGGCCTTGATGATCTGCACCCAGGTGGTGGCCGTCATGCCGCCGAACAGCACGTAGATCATCATCAGCGCGCCCACCAGCACCACGGCGATCCAGTAGTCCAGGCCGAACAGCAGCTTGATGAGCTGACCGGCGCCGACCATCTGGGCAATCAGATAGAAGGCCACCACGACCAGCGTGCCGCAGGAGGCAAAGATGCGGAACGGCGTCTGCGCAAAGCGGTAGCCGGCCACGTCGGCGAAGGTGAAGCGTCCCAGGTTGCGCAGGCGCTCTGCCAGCAGGAAGGTGAGCAGAGGCCAGCCGACCAGAAAGCCGATGGAGTAGATCAGGCCGTCATAGCCGCTGGCCATGACGGAGGCAGAGATGCCGAGGAAGGAGGCGGCGGACATATAGTCGCCCGCAATCGCCAGACCGTTCTGAAAGCCGGTGATGCCGCCGCCTGCGGTGTAGAAGTCGGAGGCCGACTTGGTACGGCCCGCCGCCCATTTGGTGATCCACAGGGTGGCCAGCACAAAGGCGGTGAACATGATGATGGCCGTCCAGTTGGTGGCCTGCTTGGCGGCGTTGCCGACGTCACCGCCGGCGGCCAGCACGGGCGCCGTCGCGGCCAGCGCCGCAGCGCCCACTAGCCATTGGGAAGAGATGCGCTGCTTCATTGCTTGATGCCTTTGAGAATGTCGCGGGTGAGCTGATCAAACTCGTTGTTGGCGCGGCGCACATAGAGGCCGGTAATGATCACGGAAAAAATGATGACGCCCATACCGATGGGAATGCCCAGGGTGGTCACTCCGGCGCCGATGGGGCGGGCCAGGAACTCCTTGTCGAACGCGATCAGCGCGACATAGCCGTAGTACACGATCAGCATCAGAACGGTCAGCGCCAGGCCCAGTCGATTGCGCTTGCGGCGCAGTTGCTGGTAGGCGGGGTTGCTTTGGATTGTCTCTATCACCGGGTCTCGCACAGCGTTGTCTCCTTTGAAGTTTTCCAGCCTGCCATCAGGTGCTCGGTGGCTTGCTTGCGATGCATTCTGAGAAGCCCGTCTGACCGCCTCCTTACTTACGTTATCGGTGTTTGCCCCCGGTTTTTCACATCGGAAAAAAACAGATCCGGGTAAGTGCGGAGAGGGTCGGGTAATGCCCAGTCTTGAATTTTTGAGAAGCGAAAATTTTGTAAGTTAGCGGTCAGTTGTCGCTTTGATATTGAGCAAACAGGTGAGTTGGCAGCGCCTGACATCCCAAAAAACCTAGGAGACAAACATGGCCATCAATGCGACAGCAAACATGGGAGGTAAATCGGCCCCACGGCCGATGAGCCCGGAAGAGCGCAAAGTCATCTTTGCGTCTTCACTCGGAACCGTTTTCGAGTGGTACGACTTCTATCTATACGGATCTCTGGCAGCCATCATCGCTAAGCAGTTCTTCAGCGGCCTGGATGCGGGATCGGCCTTCATCTTCGCCTTGCTGGCCTTTGCGGCAGGCTTCATCGTGCGCCCCTTCGGTGCGCTGGTGTTCGGCCGTCTGGGCGACATGATCGGGCGCAAGTACACCTTCCTGGTGACGATCCTGATCATGGGTCTGTCCACCTTTATCGTGGGGATCTTGCCCAACTACGCCAGCATCGGCGTGGCCGCTCCCGTGATCCTGATCGCGCTGCGCATGCTGCAAGGCCTGGCGTTGGGCGGCGAGTACGGCGGTGCTGCCACCTATGTGGCCGAGCATGCACCGCACGGCAAGCGCGGTGCCTACACCTCGTGGATCCAGACCACTGCAACGCTGGGCCTGTTCCTGTCGCTGCTGGTGATCCTGGGCGTGCGCACGATGCTGGGCGAAGAAGCGTTTGCCGACTGGGGCTGGCGCATTCCCTTCCTGGTGTCCATCCTGCTGCTGGCCATCTCAGTCTGGATTCGCATGACGCTGTCCGAGTCTCCTGCCTTCCAGAAGATGAAGGCCGAAGGCAAGGTCTCCAAGGCTCCGCTGAAGGAGTCTTTCGGCCAGTGGAAGAACCTGAAGATCGTGATCCTGGCCCTGGTTGGTCTGACCGCCGGTCAGGCCGTGGTGTGGTACACCGGCCAGTTCTATGCATTGTTCTTCCTGACCCAGCAGCTCAAGGTCGATGCCGTCACGGCCAACCTGATGATTGCGGCTGCCCTGCTGATCGGCACGCCTTTCTTCGTGATCTTCGGTACGCTGTCCGACAAGATCGGACGCAAGCCCATCATCATGCTGGGCTGCATTCTGGCCGTATTGACCTACTTCCCCGCCTTCAAGGCGCTGACCGAAGCAGCCAACCCCGATCTTGCCGCCGCACAGGCCAAGAACAAGGTGGTCATCGTGGCCGATCCTGCGGAGTGCTCCTTCCAGTTCAACCCCACAGGTACCACCAAGTTCACCAGCTCCTGCGACGTGGCCAAGCAGGTGCTGGCAGCCGGTTCCGTGAGCTATGAAACCGAGGACGCTCCTGCCGGTACGCAGGCCATGATCCGTATCGGCGCGACCGAGATTCCTTCGTTCTCGCTCAAGGGCCTGCCCGCTGACGAGGCCAAGGCCAAGGATGGCGCCTTCAAGAAGACCGTGGCTGCTGAACTTGCCAAGGACGGCTATCCCACCAAGGCCGACCCTGCCAAGATGAACAAGGTCATGATGGTCGTGATCCTGACCTATCTGGTGCTGCTGGTGACCATGGTCTACGGCCCGATTGCGGCCATGCTGGTGGAGCTGTTCCCGACCCGCATCCGCTACACCTCGATGAGCTTGCCCTACCACATCGGCAACGGCTGGTTCGGCGGTCTGCTGCCCACCATGTCCTTCGCCATCGTGGCGCAGACCGGCAATATGTACAACGGTCTCTGGTACCCCATCATCATCGCTGGTGTGACGGCCGTGATCGGTACGCTGTTCGTGCCCGAAACCAAGGATCGCGACATCTACGCCGAAGACTGATGTGAAGTGACGGTGCTGCAATTTATGCAGCATCACATCGAAGACCTGCAAGGCTCGGGCTTTGCAGGTCTTTTGCGTATGACTGCAGCACTAATGGGTTACAGCAGTGTGGCAACAAAGCATCATTGCGTTACTTTTTTGCGATGCAAATCATGCTTTTGAGAGGGGCCCACCTAGAATCACACCTAGCCGCGAGAGGGCCAACAACCTACAAGCCAATGCGGTGCAAAAACACTATCCCAGGATATAGGAGCATTGAATGACCAAGATGACTCGCATCGCTCTGGCCGCACTGGCTGTGATGGGCGCGACCACTGCAATGGCACAGAGCAGCGTGACGCTGTACGGCCGTATCAACACCACCGTCGAGCGTCAGAAGTCCGGTGATCAGTCCGTGTCCGGCCTGTACAACAATGCCTCGCGCTGGGGCATTCGCGGTACCGAAGATCTGGGCGGCGGCCTGAAGGCTGGCTTCGCGCTGGAATCCGGCTTCAACTCCGACACTGGCACCGGTTCCGCCTGGACCCATCCCACGACCGGCATGTCCTTTGCCCGTCAGAGCGAAGTGAACCTGTCGGGTGGCTTCGGCATGATCCGTCTGGGCAACTTCGTGCCCGAGTCCTACTATGCAACCGCTGACTACATCAGCATGCACAACCACGACACCGGTTCTTCTTCCGATGCGCTGTACTACGATCCCGTCTGGTTCGGCGGTCTGAGCACCAAGAACAAGGTCGGCTACCGCACCCCCAGCATGGGCGGTCTGACGGTCGATGCCTCCGTGTCGCTGCACGAGAAGGATCCTACGGTCGGTCCTCGCAAGAACGGCTATGACCTGGCCGCCAACTACGCCACCGGTCCTCTGCACCTGGGCGCTGGCTTCAGCAAGGTGGGCGACAACTGGCAAGCTGCTCTGCGCGGCCTGTACACCTTCGGTCAAGTGACCCTGGGTGCCTACTACCAGCGCAACAAGGACGACAACCAGATCACCGGCACCGGCGCCGGCTCGCGCAACAACTTCCGTCTGTCGGCCATGTACACCATGGGTGCTTCGGAATTCCATGCCAACGTGGGTCACGCCAACAAGTGGAGCCACATCGCCGACTCCGCAGCCACTCAGTGGACTCTGGGCTACAACTACAACCTGAGCAAGCGCACCAAGGTCTATGGCTACTACACCAAGGTGAACAACAGCAAGGGTGCGAACTATGTGACCGGTGCTGCCGGCGCGGACTTCAGCTCCTTCGCTCTGGGCGTGCGTCACAACTTCTAATTTGTGCACCGCGCAAGCGGTGTCTCCAGCAACTGCAGCTGATAATGCAGACCATTACTCCAAGTTCATACCCCATGTCGCGAGGCATGGGGTTTTTTCTTATGCGCAGCCCGACCTGTAGTAAGCCACGTGCAAACTCGATGGGGCTCAATGGTCGTGCTGACCGGAGCGGCGCAAGCCGCCGCTTTGGCTGCCTCTGTTCATAACGACTCTGGAGACTGATATGTGGAAGCTGGCGATTGGTTTTGTGGTGTTTGCCGCAGCGGCGCTGTTTGTCATCATGAAGGCGGGTGACAAGGTGGATATGAGCGGCGAGAAACATGGTGCGGACGCAATCCATGCACCGGCGGAGTCCAAATGAAGACTGCCGCACCCGCGCAAAGCCCCGCAAGCCGGGGCTTTTTTTCGGCTGCTGCAAAACCTTAATGCACATGTGCAGCCAAGGTTCTTGCCAGGACTGCCTAGAATGTTTGGCCTCCATTGAAAAGACCGCAGAACATGACGCAGGGCCTGATCCGTATCCGTGGTGCTCGCCAGCACAATCTTCGCAATCTGGACATCGATATCCGTACCGGTGAGCTGACCGTGGTCACCGGTCCCAGCGGCTCGGGCAAGTCCAGTCTGGTGTTCGACACCTTGTACGCCGAAGGTCAGCGTCGCTATGTAGAGACCTTCTCCGCCTATGCGCGGCAGTTCCTCGATCGCATGGACAAGCCGGCCGTGGACAAGGTCGAGGGTGTACCGCCCGCGATTGCCATCGACCAGACCAACCCGGTGCGCAACTCGCGCTCCACCGTGGGCACGATGACGGAGATCAACGATCACCTCAAGCTGCTGTTTGCGCGCGCGGCCCAGCTGTTTGACAGCAGGACGTCGCTGCCGGTGCGCCATGACACTGCGGACAGCATCTATGCCGAACTGGCCCAGCGCTGCGAGGCGGCGGGCGATCCGCGCATTGCCATCACCTTCCCGGTGGAGCTGCCGGCCAATACCTCGGCCGAAGAGGTGGAGCAATGGCTGTCTGCCAGCGGCTTCACCAAGGTGCAGGCCGAGCGCGAAGTGGAACGCGCTCATGCGGCCAGTGACGAGGCCGCCAAGGGCAAGAAAAAAGCCAAGCCAGCCCCCGAGAAGATCAAGGTGCTGGATGTGATTGCCGACCGCTTTCGCCTCGGCAAGGCCGAGCGCTCCCGCGCCATGGAGGCGATCGAGGTGGGCCTCAAGCGCGGCAGCGGCAGGCTCACGGTGTATGTGCTGCCCGAGAGCGCTGCAGAGGCGGCCGAGCCCGAGCTGTGGAAGTTCTCGCTGGGTCTGCATTGCCCTGAAAGCAATCTGACCTATCAGGAACCGATTCCCTCGTTGTTTTCGTTCAACTCCGCGGTGGGTGCCTGCGATGCCTGCCGTGGTTTCGGGCGGGTTATCGGGGTCGACTGGGGTCTGGTGATCCCGAACGAAAAACTTACCTTGCGCACCGGTGTCATCAAGCCGATCCAGACGCCGGCCTGGAAGGAGATTCAGGACGACCTGATGCGCCACTCCGAGGCCGAAGGCATTCCGCGCGATACGGCCTGGTCCAAGCTGACACAGGCGCAGAAGGACTGGGTGATCGAGGGCTCGCCCAACTGGAACGGCAAGTGGAGCCAGACCTGGTATGGCATTCGCCGCTTCTTCGAGTATCTCGAAAGTAAGGCCTACAAGATGCATATCCGGGTGCTGCTGTCCAAGTACCGCAGCTATACCGAATGCCCGAGCTGCGGCGGTGCCCGCCTCAAGACCGAAAGCCTGCTCTGGCGCATCGGCAGCAAGCAGGCTGCCGATGCCGTGCTGCCGCTCGGCGACGAGAGCGGCAGATACCAGCGCTTCATGCCTCAGGCAGTGGGCTGGAGCCGTGAGCAGCTGGAAAGCTTGCCTGGCCTGTGTCTGCATGATCTGATGCGTCTGCCGATCACGCGCCTGCGCGAGTTCTTTGCACAACTGGTGCCCAGCGAGGCAGCTGACAGGAACGATGGCGAAACCCAGGCCTTGAAGATGCTGCACGCCGAAGTCATGACGCGGCTGCAGTATCTGTGCGATGTGGGCATAGGCTATCTCACGCTGGACCGCCAGAGCCGCACACTGAGCGGTGGCGAGGTGCAGCGCATCAACCTCACCACCGCTCTAGGCACTTCGCTGGTCAATACCTTGTTCGTGCTCGACGAGCCATCGATAGGTCTGCACCCGCGCGATATGGAACGCATCACCGAGGCCATGCAGCGCCTGCGCGATGCGGGCAATACGCTGGTTGTGGTGGAGCATGACCCGGCCGTGATGTTTGCCGCCGACCGCATGATCGACATGGGCCCTGGCCCAGGTGCGCGCGGCGGCCAGATCGTGTTCGACGGCACACCCGAGGATTTGCGCCAGGCCGATACCCTGACCGGCGCCTACTTGGGCGGCCGCAAGCAGGTGGGTTTCGGCCTCAAGCGCATGGTGACCGAGAGCACGCCGCGCCTGATTCTCGAAGGCGCGCGCGAACACAATCTGCGCGACATCAGCGTGGACTTTCCGCTGCAGCGTCTGGTCACCATCACCGGTGTTTCGGGTTCGGGCAAATCCACGCTGATCCAGGATGTGCTGGTGCCAGCGCTGATGCGTCACTTCGGCAAGCCCACCGATGCGGCGGGCGCGTTCGAGCGCCTGCTGGGCGCGGACCATCTGGCCGATGTGATGTTTGTGGACCAGTCGCCGATCGGCAAGACGGCGCGCTCCAACCCGGTCAGCTATGTGGGTGCCTGGGATGCGATCCGCGAGCTGTTCGCCGTGGCACCGCTGTCGCGCCAGCGCGGCTACACCGCTGCCAAGTTCAGCTTCAACAGCGGCGACGGCCGCTGCCCGACCTGCGGCGGCTCGGGCTTCGAGCATGTGGAGATGCAGTTCCTCTCGGACGTCTATCTGCGCTGCCCGGACTGCAACGGCACGCGTTATCGCCCCGAGATTCTGGAAGTGAAAATCGAGCGCAACGGCCAGCCGCTGAATGTGGCCGATGTGCTGGAACTCACGGTGGCCGAAGCCGCGCTGTTGTTTGCGCAGGACCGCGACGTGATCCGCGCGCTGCAGTCCATCGTCGATGTGGGCCTGGAATACGTGAAGCTCGGCCAGCCGGTGCCCACGCTGTCGGGCGGCGAGGCACAGCGCCTCAAGCTCGCAGGCTTTCTGGCCGAGGCGGCCAAGGCGCAGTCCAAATCCAAGCAGTCGCTGGCCAAGAAAGGTACGCTGTTCCTGTTCGACGAGCCCACGACCGGCCTGCATTTCGAAGACATCGCCAAGCTCATGCGCGCATTGCGCAAGCTGCTGGAAGCGGGCCACTCGTTGATCGTCATCGAGCACAACCTGGACGTGATTCGCGCCAGCGACTGGCTGATCGATCTGGGCCCCGAAGGCGGTGACGGCGGCGGTCTGATCGTCGCCGAGGGCACGCCCGAGGAGGTGCGCCATGTGAAGGAATCGCACACGGCCCAGGCCCTGCGCGAATACGATCTGGCCATGGGCGTGGGCGGCGAGGCGGTGCGCGAAGTCGCTCCCATGCTCTACAAGCCCCAACGCAAGGCACAGGCCGAAAAGGCACCGCAGGCCAAGAACGCGATCGAGATCGTCAATGCCAAGGAGCACAACCTCAAGTCCCTGAGCGTGGATGTGCCGCGCGGCAAGTTCAATGTGGTGACCGGGGTGTCGGGTTCGGGCAAGTCCACGCTGGCTTTCGACATCCTGTTCAACGAAGGCCAGCGCCGCTATCTCGAATCGCTCAATGCCTACGCGCGTTCTATCGTGCAGCCAGCGGGCCGTCCCGAGGTCGATGCGGTCTATGGCATACCGCCCACGGTGGCCATCGAGCAGCGCCTGTCGCGCGGTGGTCGCAAGTCCACGGTGGGCACGACCACCGAGGTCTGGCACTTTCTGCGCCTGCTCTATGTGAAGCTGGGCGTGCAGCACTGCATCCACGATGATGCCATCGTGCAGCCGCAGACCGAGGAAAGCATTGCCGCGCAGCTGATGACGAATTTCCGCGGCCGGACCATAGGCCTGCTGAGTCCGCTGGTCGTCAACCGCAAGGGCGTCTATACCGAGCTGGCCGACTGGGCCAGACCCAAGGGCTATACGCATCTGCGCGTTGACGGCGAGTTTCTGCCGACCACGGGCTTTCCGCGCATAGACCGCTTCAAGGAACACACCATCGAGCTTCCCGTGGCCAGCGTGACGGTGACTGCGGCCAACGAGAAGGAGTTGCGCGGCCATCTGCGCCAGGCGCTGGAAATCGGCAAGGGCGTGCTGCATGTGCTGTCCGGCATCGAGAACCTGGCCGACGCCATGCAGGGCGGCCGGAGCACGGCCGGCATCGGCGCGCTGCAGGTGTTCTCCACCCAGCGCGCCTGCCCGATCTGCGCCACCAGCTATGCCGAACTGGACCCGCGTCTGTTCTCCTACAACAGCAAGCATGGCTGGTGCCCCGATTGTGTGGGCACGGGCGTGAAGCTGACCAAGGACCAGCGCAAGGTCTATGACGACACCTTGCTGGCCGACGACAACCGCGGCCGGGAGGTGAAGTTCGAGGGCCAGGAAGTGGAAGACCTGGCCGAGGTGGAATGCCCCAAATGCCACGGCACACGTCTGAACCCCGTGGCGCGAGCCGTGAAGTTTCACGACGAGGCGATCACCGATATCGCCCAGCTGTCGGTCAGCGATGTGCGCCAATGGATACAGAGTCTGGAGCTTACGGGCCGCGAAGCCGATATTGCGCGCGATCTGATTCCCGAGATTCAGAGCCGTCTCGAATTCCTTGAAGAAGTCGGTCTCAACTATTTGACGCTGGACCGCGGCGCCCCCACCCTGAGCGGGGGCGAGGCCCAGCGCATCCGTCTGGCTGCGCAGCTGGGCAGCAATCTGCAAGGTGTCTGCTATGTGCTGGATGAGCCCACCATCGGCCTGCATGCGCGCGACAACCAGATTCTGCTCAATGCCTTGCACAAGCTCGGCGACAAGGGCAACACGCTGGTGGTGGTGGAGCACGACGAAGACACGATTCGTCGCGCCGATCACGTGATCGATATCGGCCCCAGCGCCGGCATTCGCGGCGGCCGTCTGGTGGCAGAGGGCACGGTTGCCGACATCATGGCGGCTAAGGACTCTGTCACCGGGCGCTATCTGCTGCACGCCATGCGCCACCCTTTCAAGCCACGTCTGTGGGTGGGAGAGGGCGAGCCTCCGGTACAGCCGGCTGCTATCAATGCAGAAGCTTCTGACGCTGGCGATATGGAGGTTTCAGACAAGAAACCATCCAAAGCCAAGAAAAAGAAAGCGGTAGCTGCTACTGAAAATGTGGTGCAGCAAGACAGCGATGCATTGCACTGGCTGACGGTGCTGGGCGCGAATCTGCACAATCTGCAGAATGTGGATGCGCGCGTTCCGCTCAAGCGCCTGGTGGCCGTGACCGGAGTTTCCGGCTCGGGCAAGTCCACGCTGGCGCGCGATGTGCTGCTGAGCAATGTGGCGGCCTGGGTGCAGCAGCGCTCGACCAAGGCCGGCCGCGATGCCATGGATGCCGGCAAGTCGCCGGCGCTCGTGGGCTGCAAGGGGCTCAAGGGCTTCGAGACCATCGATCGCGTGCTCGAAGTCGACCAGACTCCGATCGGCAAGACGCCGCGCTCCTGCCCGGCGACCTATATCGGCTTCTGGGACACGATTCGCAAGCTGTTCGCCGAGACTCTGGAGGCCAAGGCCCGCGGCTATGCGGCGGGCCGCTTCTCCTTCAACACCGGCGAAGGCCGTTGCCCGGCCTGTGAGGGCCAGGGCGTGCGCACCATCGAGATGAGCTTTCTGCCCGATGTGAAAGTGCCTTGCGAAGTCTGCCACGGCGCACGCTTCAACCCCGAGACGCTGGCCGTGACCTGGCGCGGAAAGAGCATTGGCGATGTGCTGCAGATGGAGGTCGACGAGGCCGTGGAGTTCTTCGCCTCCATGCCCTCGATTGCCCATCCGCTGCAGCTGCTGAAAGACGTGGGTCTGGGCTATCTCACCCTGGGCCAGCCATCGCCCACGCTGTCGGGTGGCGAGGCCCAGCGCATCAAGCTGGTGACTGAGCTGACCAAGGTGCGCGACGATATCGGCCGCCGCGGACAGAAGGCTCCGCATACGCTGTATGTGCTGGACGAGCCCACCGTGGGCCTGCACATGGCCGATGTGGACAAGCTCATTCATGTGCTGCACCGCCTTGTCGACGGCGGCCACAGCGTGGTGGTCATCGAGCATGACCTTGACGTGATTGCCGAGGCGGACTGGATCATCGACCTGGGCCCCGAAGGCGGCAAGGACGGCGGGCGCATCGTGGCCTCGGGGACTCCCGAGGATCTGGTCGGCATCGGCACCCACACCGGCAAGGCGCTGGCACCGGTGCTGGCGCGTACCTGAACTTTCACATGGCCCGTGAGCAAGTGGTGTTCTGGCAGGCGCAGGCGCCTGCCAAGCCGGCCTTCGGCGCGCCCTGCAACGGCTGCGGCCTGTGCTGTCTGGCAGAGCCTTGCCCCATGGGCATGTTGATCTCGCGCCGGCGCAAAGGGACTTGCGCGGCGCTACGCTGGGACGACGCGGCGCTGCAGTACCGTTGCGGCGTGCTGCAGGATGCGGGTCGGGTGGCATCCGATGCCCCGGCCTGGCGCCGCGGGCTGGGCCGGCTCAGGCTGGCCCTGGCCAGACGCTGGATTGCGGCGGGGGCGGGCTGCGACGCCCATCTGCGGGCCGAGCCTGCGGAGTGATGCGGCCCGGCATGTTCTCCCGAAGCTGGGCGGTTTCAGCCATGCTCACATATCGTTAAAGGACGTCTCGTCGCTGCCGAACAGCATGGGTCCGTCGTCGCGCAGCAGCTTGAGAATCTGCTGGGCAGCGGGCGACAGGTAGCCGTCCCTGCGGCAGGTCACGCCCAGGTGACGGCGCAGCGTGGTGGCGGCAAGGCGCACCTCCTTGAGCGTGCGGCTGCGCTCCAGCCGCAGTGTGTGGCGCGAGACGAAAGTCAGCAGATCCGTCTTCGCCACCATGCGCGGCAACAGCGGAATGGAGCCTGCCTCGACCTGGACCGTGGGCGGCGACATGCCGCGCGACGTGAAAGCCTGATCCAGCCACTGACGACTGGGAATGTTGGCGTTGGGCAGGGCCCAGGAGTGCTGCAGCAGCGCGGCCGGCGTGATGCGGGATTTTTCGAAGATGGGATGCGTGCGGCTGGCGGCCACCACGACCACATCCTCGACGATGGGGTAGGAGACCAGTTCCGCATCGCCTTCGGCCGTCAGACCGATCAGCAGGTCGAGCTGGCCTTCGCGCAGGCGGTCGCGCAGCTCCCAGCTCGGGCCGATCACGATGCTGATGGTGATCTTGCGCCCGCCGGCAAGTGCTTTGCTGCACAGCTCGGGCAGCAGGTGGTCGGCGGCAACCGGGCCGCTGCCTATGCGCACATGGCCCGAAATCCCCTCGTTGAAATCGCGTACCTCGCGCAGCGCCTCTTGGCTGGCGTTGCGCAGCATGCGTGCGCGGGCCAGCAGCACCTGCCCTGCGGGCGTGAGCTGTATGCCGCGTCCGGCGCGCTCGAACAATGCCCCGCCCACTGCCTGTTCCAGCCGCTGCATGCATTTGGTCAGCGCCGGCTGGGTGCGGCCCAGCTGTTCGGCTGCCCGTCCAAGGTGGCCCAGCTCGGCCACGATCTCGAAGAAGCGCAGATCGCGCAGATGCAGATCCATCGATGAATAAAAGTGATGATTGAATGAATATTATCGAATAGACGGAATGATTGATGCTGACAAGAATCCGGGCTCATCGGAGTCCTTATGTCAACACAAGCCTTTACCGTTTTCGTCACCGCTCCCAAGCTGGCTTCCAGCGGGTCGGATCTTCTTGCCAGGGCCGGTGCGCGGGTGATCTATCTGACGCCCGGCGATGATGCCGGGGCGGTGGAGCGCATCATGGTCACCGAGCCCGTCGATGCCGTGATCTCGCGCACCCTGGAGCTCTCGGCACGCGCCATCGCCTCGTGCCCCACGCTCAAGGTCATCTCCAAGCATGGCGTGGGTGTGAGCAATATCGATGTGGCCGCAGCCGGCGCGCGCGGTATTCCTGTCTATGTAACGCCCGGGGCGAACGCGCAGTCCGTGGCGGAGATGACCCTGGGCCTGCTGTTTGCTGCGGCCCGCCGCATTGCCTGGATGGATGCGGAATTGCGCGGCGGCCGCTGGTCGCGCGCCCAGGACGGCATCGAGCTGTCCGGCAAGACGCTGGGCCTGGTCGGCTTCGGCCAGGTCGGCCAGCGTGTGGCCCAGGTTTGCCAGGCCCTGGGCATGCAGGTGGCCGCCTTCGATCCGGCGCTGCAGTCCAGCCCCGTGGCGGGTGTGAAGCTGCTGGCTTCGCTGGATGAGTTGCTGCCGCTGGCCGATGTGCTCAGTCTGCATGTACCGCTCAACCGACACACCCGCGGCATGTTGGGCGCGGCGCAGTTGGCCCGCCTGCCGCAGGGCGCCATCCTGATCAATACCGCACGCGGCGAAGTGGTGGACGAACCCGCACTCGTCGAGGCCCTGCGCAGCGGCCTTCTGCATGCGGCCGGTCTGGACACCATGGCCGTGGAGCCCCTGCCCGCGGACTCCGCGCTGGCGGCCCTGCCGAACGTGGTTCTGACGCCGCATGTGGGTGGTTCCACGCCTGCTGCGCTGGCCGCCATGGCAGCCGGTGCGGCCGCGAATGTGCTGGGCTGGCTGCAAGGCCGGCCCGTGGCCGCCAGCCGTTGCGTGAACCCCGAGGTCCTTGAATCCCATTCCTCTTTTTCCGGAGAACCTGCATGAGCAATAGTGCAAAACAGTGGCCCGCGGGCTATCGCATCAACCCACGTGTATCGGGCCCCGAGGCCCAGGTCGTCGAGGCATTCAAGTCCATTCCCGTGGCGGCCATCGGTGACTCCATGAGCCGCAATGTCGGCACCCTGGGGCTGCGCCAATACCACGCCAGGCTCGATGCCGTGCTCTGCGGGCCGGCCGTCACCGTGCGTGTGCGCCCCGGCGACAACCTCATGATTCACAAGGCGCTGATGATGGTGCAGCCCGGCGATGTGCTGGTCATCGATGGCGGGGGCGATGTCTCCCAGGCCCTGGTCGGTGGGCTGATGCGCACCACCTGCGTGGCACGCAAGCTCGCCGGGCTGGTGATCGACGGTGCCATCCGCGACCTCTGCGAATGGGCCGAGGAAGGCATGCCGATCTTCGCGCGCGGTCACACCCATAGAGGCCCCAGCAAGGACGGCCCGGGCGAGATCAATGTGCCGGTTTCCTGCGCCGGGATGGCGGTGCTGCCCGGTGACCTGATCGTGGGCGATGCCGATGGCGTGATTGCCGTGCCTGCGGCGGATGCGGTCGAGATTCTGCAGCGCAGCCGGGCGCATCTGGTCAAGGAGGCCTCCATCCGCGAAAGCAATCGCGAGGGCACTGCCGACCCCGAGCGCTTCGATGCGGTGCTGCGCGCCAAGGGCCTGCCGGTCTGAGGCGGGACATTCTTTCAGGAGACAAGACATGCATAAAAGAATATTTCTGACGGCGGCTGCCATGGCCGCACTAACCATGGGTGTGCAGGGCATGGCCAGCGCGGCGGGCGAATGGCCTCAGCGCCCGGTGCGCATGGTGGTGCCCTTCCCGCCGGGCGGCGGCACCGACGCCACTTCGCGACTGGTGGCGGACAAGCTCAATCTGGGCATGGGCTGGACGGTGGTGGTGGACAACAAGCCGGGCGCGGGCGGCAACATCGGCCTCGATGCCGTGGCCAAGGCGGTGCCTGACGGCTACACCATAGGCATGGGCCAGGCTGCGAATCTGGCGATCAATCCCAGCCTGTATGCCAAGATGCCCTTTGATCCGCTCAAGGACTTCACGCCCATTGTCAGCGTGGCCCTACAGCCCGTGGTGCTGACGGTGCGTGCCGACTCACCGTTCAAGAATTTGGGCGACTTCGTCAAGGCGGCGAAGGCCAAGCCGGGTGCCTACGGCATTGCCCAGGCAGGCAATGGCACCGTTGGGCATCTGGCCGGCGAGATGCTGGCGCGTCGTGCAGGCATCGAGATCCTGCAGGTGCCATACAAGGGCGCCAACCCAGCGATGACGGATCTGCTGGGCGGCCAGGTGGCGCTGTACTTCGGCAACACCGTCTCCGTGATGCCGCAGCTGAGCTCGGGCAAGGTCCGCGCCCTGGCCGTGACGTCCGCGCAGCGTGTGTCGTCGCTGCCCGATGTGCCCACGGTGGCCGAGCAGGGCTATGCCGACTTCGAGGCTTCGACCTGGCTGGGCCTGGTGGGCCCGGCGAACATGCCGCCCGATGTGGTCAGGCGCATCGGCGATGCCACCATGAAGCTGCTGGCCACCAAGGAGGTGCAGGACAAACTGGCCCAGGAGGGCAGCATGCCGACGCCGGCCAGCGCAGAGAAGTTCGGCGCCTGGATCAAGAGCGAGCATGCCAAGTGGGGCAAGCTGATCCGCGAAGCCCAGATCAAGCTCAATTGAGTGCCTCGTGCCGGGGCGGGTCAGCAACCGCACCGGCGCCGCATTTCATGTGCTCTGAATGGCGTCTCAAGAGCAGCTTTTCAATTGCAGAAAGCGCGCTTGAGGCGATTTCTTGAAGCCAGTGCCAACGTTTCAGCGCCCACTTCCATGCAAGCCCGATTCGATATCGAGAAATTCAATGCACCTGCATCGTCTGCACCGTCCCGCGCGGATACGCAGCCGGGCACGCCTCGCAGACTGCGCGGCATTCTGTCGCTCGATGATTTCGAGACAGCGGCGCGCAGGCATCTGCCGGCGCCCATCTTTGCCTATGTGAGCGGCGGCTGCGAGACCGACAAGTCCCTGCGCGGCAACCGCGAGATCTTCGACAGCTATCGCTGGATGAGCAGCGTGCTGACCGATACCTCAGGGCGTACGCTGGCAACGACGCTGATGGGGCAGACCTACGCGGCACCGTTCGGCATCGCGCCCATGGGCATCAGCGCGCTGTCCGCATACCGGGGCGATCTGATCCAGACGCGGGCCGCTGCACAGGCCCGTATCCCGGCCATACTCAGTGGCACTTCGCTGATCGCGATGGAAGAGGTGGCCAAGGCCAACCCCGAGGCCTGGTTTCAGGCCTATGTGCCCGGAGAGAAGGAGCGCATTCTCAGGCTGCTGGATCGCGTCGAGGCCGCAGGCTTCAAGACTCTGGTGGTGACGGTCGACACGCCGGTCTCGGGCAACCGTGAGAACAATATTCGCGCGGGTTTCTCGACGCCGCTGCGGCCCAGCTTGCGTCTGGCCTGGGACGGCATCACCCATCCGCGCTGGCTGCTGGGCACGGCCCTGCGCACCCTGGTTTGTCATGGCATGCCGCATTTCGAGAATTCGCAGGCCACGCGCGGCGCGCCCATTCTCTCCTCCAGCGTTACGCGCGACTTTGGCGCACGCGACCACCTGAGCTGGGACCATCTGGCACTGATCCGCCAGCGCTGGCAAGGCAATCTGGTCGTCAAAGGCATTCTGCGGCCCCGGGACGCGCTGTTCGCGCGCGATGCAGGGGCGGACGGCATCATTCTGTCCAACCATGGCGGCAGGCAGCTCGACGGCTCGATATCGCCCATGCAGACGCTGCCAGAAGTGGTTGATGCGCTGGGGACCGAATATGCGGTCATGATCGATAGCGGCTTTCGCCGGGGCAACGATGTGCTGCTGGCACTGGCACTGGGAGCCAAGTTCGTCTTTGTGGGCCGGCCTTTCAATTACGCCGGGGCCGTGGCGGGGGAGGCGGGAATCCTGCACGCGGCAGGCATTCTGGCCTCCGAGATCCGGCGCAATATGGCCTTGATCGGTGTGCAGAGCCCGCACGGCATGCGGCGCGAGCACTTGCACCGCCGCAACTGATCCCGCAGGGGAAGGCCACGAATTGCTTGCTGCAAGCATGTGTACATGCGGCGGTCCGGTGGCTGGTGCTGGCACAAAGTGCAGCAGGCCCCGCACGATGAAGCGTACGCCCAGGAGCAGCTGCACCTTGACGCGAGGTTGCCTGCTTCAGCAGTCGAAGGTCTGGCAGGTCCGCCGCCGTGACTGGTCTCCATGAATGCAAATATGTGCAACGCCGGGAGCAGGAAGCCGGCTGTGTAACACTGAAAACGAGCGCTTGGCCCAATAATGGCGGACAGAAAAGAGCGGTACCACCAGGTTCGGATGCATGGTTGCTCCGGGTAAGCCGCTGATCTATGTCTGACACTGTTGTTTTACGTGGGCCCGAGCGGCCAGACCTGCTGCGCCACGAGGTGCTGGCCGATATCTTTGAAGCGACTGCCGCAGCCCACCCCGAACAGATCGCGCTGATCGAGGGGCAGGGCGAGATGCTGCGTCAGCGCAGCTATGCGGAACTGGACGCCGATGCCAGCCGCGCCGCGCACCGGCTGATCGAGGCCGGCATCCGCCCCGGCGACATGGTGGGTCTGTGGCTGCCGCGCGGCATCGAGCTGCTGACGTTGCAGCTGGCGATCGCCAAGACCGGCGCGGCCTGGCTGCCCTTCGATGCCGAAACGCCCACTGAACGCATCGCCACCTGCCTCGACGATGCGAATGCCAAGGCGCTATTGATAGCGCAGCGGCAGACGCATCTGGTGAAAGCCCAGGCAGGTATTGCAGCGCAGGTCTTCAGCGACACCGCACTGCTGGCGCCGCTGCCGACGGGTACGGCGCTGCGCCAGCGCGATGGCGCGCAGCCCGAGCACCCGGCCTATGTGATCTATACCAGCGGCTCCACGGGCAAGCCCAAGGGTATTGCCATCACCCAGGGCAGCATCTGCCACTTTCTGCGCAGCGAGAATGCGCGGCTTGGCGTGCACCGGGGCGACAAGGTCTACCAGGGCTTCTCGGTGGCCTTCGACATGTCGTTCGAGGAGATCTGGATCAGCTACCTCGTGGGTGCGACGCTGTGGCTGGCACCCAGAGAGATCGCCGGTGACCCGGAGGCCTTGCCGCGCGCGCTGGTGGAGCAGCAGGTGACGGTGCTGCATGCCGTGCCTACGCTGCTGGCGCTGTTCGCACAGGATGTGCCCAATCTGCGCATCATCAACCTTGGCGGCGAGATGTGCCCCGAATCGCTGGTGGCACGCTGGGCCAACCGGGAGGACGGTGGCCGCCGGCAGATGTTCAACACCTACGGCCCCACCGAGGCCACGGTGTCGGCCAGCCTGGCCGAGCTCAAGGCCGGCGAACCCGTGACCATAGGCACGCCGCTGCCCAATTACGGCCTGGTGGTGGTGCAGGTGATAGAGGCCGACAGCTTTGCGGTCGGCACCGCGCCCGCTCTGGTGGGCTTGCCGCAGGGCGAGGTCGGCGAGCTGTGCATTACCGGCCCCGGCGTGGCGGCTGGCTATCTGGGTCGCCCCGAGCTGACGGCCGAGAAATTCCTCGCCAATCCCTGGGCTCAGGGTCCGCACGATACGCGGCTGTACCGCACAGGGGATCTGGCGCGTATCGACGAGCATGGCCAGATCCACTGCCTGGGCCGGGCCGACGACCAGGTCAAGATCCGCGGTTTTCGCGTGGAACTCGGCGAGATCGAGGCCGTGCTGGCCCAGCAGCCGGGCGTGGGTACCACGGCGGTGCTGCTGCGTCAGGACGAGGGCATGGACCAGTTGGTCGCCTTCTACGTGCCCACTGAGATCGCCGCACCGCCCGCGCATTCCGCGCTGCGTGCCAGCTTGGCCGAGCGCCTGCCGCCCTATATGGTGCCCGCGCGCTTCGAGGCGCTGGCCGAGATGCCGCGCCTGACATCGGGCAAGATAGACCGCAAGGCACTCAAGGTTCGGCAGCTGTCCTCCGCGATGGATGCCTCCGGCTCCGACCTGCCTGAAACTCCGGCCGAGGAAGTGCTGTTCGCGGCCCTGGCCCAGCTTTTCCCGGGGCAGTCCATACGCCGCGGGCTGGATTTCTTCAGCGACCTGGGCGGGCATTCCCTGTTCGCGGCGCGGCTGACCTCGCTGCTGCGCGCCGATGCGCGCTTGGCCCGCGCCACGGTGAGCACCATCTACCAGCAGCGCCACATAGGCCTGATCGCCGATGCGCTGCAGGCCGACATGCTGGCCGACGATGAGGCGGCAGCCGGCGTTGCGCCGCGGCCGTTCCGCATCCATTCCGCATGGAGGCGCTGGCGCTGCGGCGTGGCCCAGGCAGTGGCGATTCCGCTGCTGGTGCTGATCAAGATGGCTCAGTGGCTGGCGCCGTTCTTCACCTATCACTTCTTCACCGGCGACGAGAACGACTCGGTCTGGTTTGCCGTGGCCATGTCGGTGCTGGCTTTCGCGATCGCCACCCTGGCCGAATTCGCGATCGCCTGGGCCGGCAAATGGCTGGTCGCCGGGCGCCTAAAGCCCGGACGCTACCCGCTGTGGGGATGGACCTACTTCCGCTGGTGGCTTGCCGACCGGCTGGTGGAGGCAGTGCCCATCGCGATGATCACCGGTTCCTCGCTGCACCCGCTGTGGCTGCGTGCACTGGGCGCGAAAGTGGGCCGTGAGACCAATCTCGGCTCGATGACGGTGCGTGTGCCCGACCTGCTGGTCATCGGCGACGGCGTCAGTGTGGGCAATGCCGTGAGCCTGGAGAACGCGCGCGTCGAGGGCGGTGAACTGGTGCTCGGCCGTATCGCCGTCGGCAACGAGGTCTGCATAGGCTCATATGTGGTCGTGGAAGGCAATACCTGCCTCGAAGACTGGGCCCACCTCGAGGGGCAGTCGGCGCTGGCCGACGGCATGGTCCAGCCCGCGCGCAGCATCTGGGCCGGCTCGCCGGCGCGGGCCATGGGCGAGTTCGACCCTGCCAGCCTGCCGCCGCGCCAGACTGCCGGGCGGCTGCGGCAGGCCCTGGAGATGCTGGTCTTCCTGGCGGGGGGGCTGCTGGTGGCCATGTTGTTCTTCATGCCGGTGTTCCCGACCTTCATGCTGATCGACGTGCTCGACGTCGAGGCGATCTCGGTGCGGCCGTTGCTAGAGCAGGGCGTGGTCGATGCGGGAGGAGCCTTCATGCTGCGCCTTCTCAAGTTCTTCGTGCTGGCGCTGCCATCCAGCCTGGTGCTGGTGGCCTGCACGGTGCTGGCTGCGGCGCTGGTGCGCTATCTGTTCCTGCCGCGTACGCGGGCCGGCACCTGGTCGGTGCACAGCGGGCGTTACCTGGGCAAATGGCTGGTCAACCAGATCCAGGAGGCGAGCCTGTCCACGCTGCACGGCATCTACGCCACGGTCTACTCCTCCACCTGGTACCGGCTGCTGGGCGCCAAGGTCGGCAAGCAGACCGAGCTGTCCACGGCACTGGGCGTGGTGCCCGATATGTTGACGCTGGGTGACGAATGCTTTGTGGCCGATGCAGTGATGCTGGGCGATGAGCTCATCGATGGCGGCTGGATGACGGTCAAGCCCACGGTGGTGTCGCGCCGCAGTTTCATCGGCAATGGCGCCTATGTGCCCGATGGCTCGACCATTCCCGAGAATGTGCTCATAGGCGTGATGACGGCCGTGCCACGCAATGCGGACATGCAAAGTGGCGACACCTGGCTGGGGGCACCCGCGATCAATTTGCCGGCGCGCGAGGTCGCGCAGGGCCATCCCGAGCATCTGACGTTTGCGCCTTCTGCGTGGCGGCGTGTCGCGCGCGGCTTGGTGGAGGCTGTTCGCATTGCCGTTCCACATGCGCTGGTGATTGCCGTCGGCTATGCCATTGTGCTGGATGCGATGCCTCTGGCTTCTGAAGAGCGCTGGGGGGCCGTGGTGCTGGACCTGGCCATTTCGGGGGTGGTCTTCGGCATCGTGGCGTTCTTTCTGGTGGCGCTGTTCAAATGGCTGGCGATCAGGCGCTACGGCAAGACGGCCGTGCCCATGTGGACACCTTTTGTCTGGCTCTCCGAGGCTGCGACCAATATGTACGAGGGCATGGCCGTGCCCAACTTCCTGCGTTACCTGCGTGGCACGCCCTGGTTGCCACTGGCCATGAACCTGATGGGCTGCAAGATTGCGGCCAGCGTCTATCTGGACACCACCGACATCACCGAGCATGACTGCGTGACCATCGGCGCTCACAGCGAGCTCAACGCGCTGTGCTGTCCGCAGACTCATCTGTTCGAGGACCGGGTGATGAAGATAGACCATGTGTCCATAGGCAGCCGTGTGACCATGGGCGCGCGCTGCACTGTGCTCTACAGTGCCAGCGTTGGCGACGATGTACAGCTCGGGCCGCTGACCCTGGTGATGAAGGGCGAGACCCTGCCTGCGCGTACGCGCTGGGAGGGTGCCCCGGCCGCACCGGCCCGGCGCCGCACCGGGGCGGCCTGATGCAGATCCGGCCCTGCCTCTTTGCCGGCGAGCGGCGAGCCGGTGCGCCGCAGCTGCGGCTGGTACAGGGTCTGGATGCCACCGACCGTGACAGGGCGCGCGGCCAGGTTCGGGCGGCGCTGCGTACCTGTCTGGCACCGGAGCTAGGCTGTACCGAGGCCGAGCTGGAGGTCAGCAATCTGCGCAACCAGGCACCGCAGCTGTTGCTGCGCGGCAAGCCGCTTGCGGCGCCGCACTGTTCCATCAGCCATGCGCCGGGACTGGCACTGCTGGCCTGGCATGACCGGGCTGCGGTAGGTGTGGATATCCAGGCCGTGGACGCGACCGCGCCGCGCCGCGAGCTGGAGGATGTAGCGCGCCTGTTTCTGAGGCCGGAAACCGCTCGGAAGCTTTTGGATATTGCGCCGGATACTCTATTTTTTGAAGCGTTTGCGAGCGCCTGGACGCAGCACGAAGCCAGACTTAAATGCGCTGGCCTGGGTCTGGCTGAATGGAGCGGCTCGCTGCAGGCGAGGCTGACGGGCATGAACTGTGCAGCGCTGGAGCCCGCAGCTGGCTATGCGGGCGCCGTGGCCTGGTATGGCACTGCCGGCAGCGGCGGCGTGCGCTGAACAGGCCCTACATCAGGATTCGATCGCCAAGAAAAAAGGCTGCCGGAGGCAGCCTTGGCGGATGAGCGCAGTGCTTACTGGAAGCCCAGCGTATGCGGCAGCCAGGTGGACAGTGCCGGGATGAAGGTCAGCAGGCACAGCACGACGAAGTGGGCCAGCAGGAACAGCGGCATCTCGCGCGTCAGATCGGTGATGGACACGCGCGTGGACACGGCGGTCACGAACAGCAGGCCGCCGACCGGCGGCGTGATCATGCCCAGCGTGAGGTTGACGATCACCACCATGGCGAAGTGCGTAGGGTCGATGCCCAGGCTGAAGGCGATGGGCGCGAGAATGGGCACCAGAATCATCACGCCGGGCAGCGGCTCCATGAAGATGCCGAAGACCAGCAGCAGAATGTTCACGGCAATCAGGAACATCACGGGCGAGAGTTCCCAGCTCACGATCAGCTCAGACAGATACTGCGGAATGCCTTCCACCGTGAGCACCCAGGCAAATGCTGCCGAGGTCGCCATCACCAACAGCACCGAGGCCGTGAGCATGGCCGAGCGCGCCAGGATGCCGGGCAGGGCCGACCACTTGAGCGTGCGGTAAACCCATTTGCCGCAGACCAGGGCATAGAACACGGCCACGACGGACGCTTCCGTGGGCGTGAAGATGCCGAAGCGGATGCCGACCACGATGAGCACGATGAGCATCAGCGCGGGGATGGCCTTAAAGCTGGTGCTCCACATCTCGCGTGCCGATGGGCGTGGCTCGGTGCTGCGGTAGTTGCGCTTCTTGCAGACCCACCAGTTGACGGCCGCCATGGCCAGCGCGATCAGAATGCCGGGAATGAAGCCAGCCATGAACAGGCCGCCCACGGACACATTCTCATCCTGCAGCGCATAGATGATCATGCTCACCGATGGCGGAATGATGGGGCCGACGATGGCAGTGCTGGCCGTCAGCGCGGCTGCATAGGGGCGGCTGTAACCGGCCTTGTCCATCATCTTGACCATCATGGAGCCGGGGCCGGCTGCATCGGCCAGGGCCGAGCCCGAGATGCCTGAGAACATGGTCAGCGACAGCACATTGGCATAGCCCAGGCCGCCGCGCAGATGGCCGACGAACTGGGCGGCAAAGCGCAGCAGCACGGCCGTGAGCGCACCGCCCGACATCAGCTCCGCGGCCAGGATGAAGAAGGGCACGGCCATCAGCGGAAAGCTGTCGATGCCCGTGAACATTTCCTTGAAGACGATCAGCTGTGGATAACGTCCACCGACAAAGACTGCAAGGGCTGCCGAGATGGCCAGCGCAAACGCCACCGGAAAGCCCAGCGTGAGCAGGACGATGATGGCAACAAATAAAGTGATACCCATGATGTTTCAATCGATCAGTGATTCGTGGCGCAGCGCATGAAACAGGCGCGCCCCAAGTGAGATACACCGAGGAAGGGCCTATGCCGGCCGCGCCGCCCCGCACCGAGGTGTCGTTCCCCTCCCGCGAAGCAAGAGAGGGGGGAAGGCGCGCAGCGACTCAGATTCGTGGCGCAATGCATAAAGCTGGCCTGACCCAGGCCAGGGACAGCGAGCAAGGGCCTATGCCGGCCGCGCCGCCCCACAGCTAGGCTGTCGTCCCCCTTCCAGGGGGAAGGCGCGCAGCGACTCAGGGGGTGTTTCATATAGACGCTGCGGCATCCGCATCCATTTCATCGGACTCGGCGAAGCTGCCTGCGGTGATGTAGCCGCGTGCGATGAACAGCAGATGGATCAGCATCAGCACAAAGCCCACAGGCATGGCGCCGTAGATATAGGAGATCGGGATGTCCGTGGCCGCCGTGGTCTGAAAGCGTGTGGCGTACACATACTGCGACGAGGTCACGGTCATCACGACAAAGAAGATCGCCAGGATCAGCACGACAAAGCCGCGCATGGCCTGTGCCTTGCGGGTGCTCACGCTGCGGTGCAGATTGTCGATGGCCACATGGCCGCCAAAGCGCAGCACCAGGCCGGAGCCCAGGAAAGTGACCCAGATCATCATGTGGCGGGCCACTTCCTCGGCCCAGACGATGGAGTCGCCCGTGGTGTAGCGCAGCACCACATTGGCAAAGACGATGCAGGCCATGGCCAGCAGCAGCAAGATCAGCAGCCAGCGATTGCCGGCCACGAGAATGCGTTCGATACGATCAAGCATAGGAGTGGGGGTGAGCAGAGGCAGCGGCGAAACCTGCCGCAAGAGCCGGCTGCGTCACGGAGTTGAAGGCTGCGTCATCATCGGCGGGAATTGGCGCAAGTCCATTCGTGCTGACCGCAGCCGGGCAAGGACCTGCCTTGCCCAGGAGTGAGAAAAATGCATGGACTGCCTCCGCGAAGGCAGGCCCATGGTGCCGGTGCTTACTTGACGGCGGTGATGGAGTCCAGCGTCTTCTGGCCGAACTTCTTGGCGTATTCCTTGTACGCGGGCTCCAGCGCGGTGCGGAAGGCGGCCTGATCGACCTTCTCCACGACCTTCATGCCGTTGGCCTTGGCTTCTTCAACGCCCTTCTTCTCCACGTTGTCCACAAAGGCGCGTGAGGCCAGCGCACCCTTCTTGGCGGCTTCGGTGAAGGCGGTCTTCTGGGCAGCGTTCAGCGATCCCCAGAACGAGGGCGACACGATCAAGGCCATGGGGGCGTAGACGTGGGAGGTCAGGGTCAGGTGCTTTTGCACTTGCCACAGCTTGGCGGACACCAGCACGGAGATAGGGTTCTCCTGGCCGTCGATCGTGCCTTGCTGCAGCGCACCGATGACTTCGGGCCAGGACATGGGAGTGGGCGAGGCACCCAGGGTGCGGAAGGCCGTGATGTGCACGGGGTTCTCTGTCACGCGGATCTTCAGGCCCTTGAGGTCAGCCACACCATTGACGGCATGCTTGTTGTTGCTCAGATGGCGAAAGCCCTGCTCGCCCCAGGCCAGCGCGATCAGGCCGCGCTTCTGGAACTTGGCCAGCAGGTCCTGACCGAAGGCACCGTCCATCACGGCACGTGCGTGCTGGGTGTCGCGGAACAGGAAGGGGATGTCCACCACGCCCACATCGGGCACGAAGTTGCTCAGGGCGCCGGTGGAGACGATGGCGGCTTCCACGGTGCCCAGCTGCAGGCCTTCGATCAGCTCGCGCTCGCCACCCAGGGCGGAGGCGGGGAACTGCTTGAACTTGTAGGCACCGTTGGTACCTTTTTCCACACCTTCGGCCCAGGCGTTGGCGGCAGCGCCATAGTGGGAGTTGACGGCCAGCGCATAGCCGATCTTGACTTCCTTGCCCTGGGCAAATGCAGTGCCTGCGGTCAGGGCGGCTGTTGCTGCCACGGCCGTGGCGACGAAGGTGCGGCGAATCATGCGCATGGTGTTGGTCTCTCAGAAATGTTTTGAAATGAATCAAAAATTGTAGTGAGTGCCAACCGTGGGTTTTTACGCATCCGGGGGTCGTCTTATACGGGTGGATGCATCGTGTTTGGCGATGGATGGACGTCAAAAAAGGCCTCTGTGCCGGCAAGCACAGAGGCGTTTGAAAATGAGAGCTGCTTGCGCTTGTTTTCAAACGATTTCAGATTGTTTTGATATTGAAATCGTTAATCAAGGAGCGGTTGCGGCTACTATTTTTGCTGAGCCAGCAGCTGATCGGCAAGCTGCACAAAGCCGTCGCCGCGCTCGGCCGTGGTCACATAGCGCGGCAGATGTCTGAGCTGGGGCACGAAGCGTGCGATATTGGCCACGCCCACGCTGTGGGGCATGTGCTCGAACATCTGCTGGTCGTTGGTCGAGTCGCCGATATACACCCAGCGCGACAGCGTGGCGTCCAGATCGATGTCGAACAGCTCGCGTGTGATCCAGCGCGCACCTTCAAGCTTGTTGTGCTCACCGAACCAGCCGTTGATGTGGATGGAACTGACGGTGGCATTCATGCCGGCCGCCTTCATGATGGCCACGCATTCATCGATCTGTGCCTGGGACATGTTCGTGAATTCGCTGTGGTCCACGGCGATATCGCATTCACGGCCGGCCGAATCGGTGGCGCGGCTGGCGCCGGGCACGGTTGCCTCGATCTGCTCAAGCACTTGCTGCATCTTGGCAAAGTTGCGGGCGCGCTCGTCGGCAGATTGCTGGTAGAGCTTGTCCAGGCCGCCCTGGGCATTGCGGCGCAGGGCCACGGCACCGTTCTCGGCCACGATGGCGTCCACGGGCCAGGCCGATGCAAACGGCACGCTCCAACCCACGGGACGGCCGGTGATGGGCACCACTTTCAGACCCGCATCCTTGAGGCGCGCAATGGCGGCCACCACATGCTCGGGCACCACGCCGTCGGTGGTCAGCGTGTCGTCGATATCGGTCAGCACGCCCAGCAGCTTGGCAGGTGTCTGCAGCTCAGACAAAGGACGCAGAAATTCTTGGCTCACAGAAAACTCTCTCGATGTTGATCCTCGCCTGAAGCTAGAGCGGTCCAACTCAGAGACATCGAGCAAGAGCCGCCTCGCAGCGAGGATGTCGTCCCCCTCCGGCGAAGCCAGAGAGGGGGAAGGCGTGAAGCGCCTCAGGGGGGGAGGCTCAGTTCGCTGAGCCTAGTGCCAGGCCCGCATGCTCGCGCAGCGGGTGGAAATGGATCTTGGGGAAACGCTCCTGGGCCAGGCGCACGTCATAGGGGCTGGTGCACAGATAGGCCAGGGTGTCGGCCGCATCATGCGCCAGACGCATGGGGTAGGCGTTCTCGAACTCGCGCAGCTCGGCGGGCGAGTCGGCCGTGATCCAGCGCGCCCCGGTGTACTGGCAGCCTTCCAGGCGGACGTCGCAGTCGTACTCTGTCTTCAGGCGGTGCTGCACCACTTCGAACTGCAGCTGACCCACGGCGCCCAGCAGCATGTTGCCGCCGACATCGGGCTTGAAGACCTGAATCGCGCCTTCCTCGCCCAGCTGCATCAGGCCCTGCTGCAGCTGCTTGGTACGCAGCGGGTTCTTGAGCACCACGGTCATGAACATTTCGGGTGCGAAGAAGGGCAGGCCGGTGAACTGCAGATTGGGGCCGTCGGTGATGGAGTCGCCCAACTGTACGCCGCCGTGAATCGTGAAGCCGATGATGTCGCCCGCATAGGCTTCGTCGACGGCCTCACGGCGCTGCGACATGAAGGTCACCACGGACGTGGGACGCAGCTCCTTGCCGGTGCGCTGCACCTTCATCTTCATGCCAGGGGTGTACTTGCCGGACGCCACGCGCACGAACGCAATGCGGTCGCGGTGGTTGCTGTCCATATTGGCCTGCACCTTGAACACCACGCCTGCGAAGGTCTTGTCTTCGGGGTTGATGGTGACTTCTTCGCGCTGGCGGTTCACTTCGGTGAAGGCAACGCGCGGGCCGGGCGGGGGCGACATGTCGACCACGGCGTCCAGCACTTCCATCACACCGAAGTTGTTCACACCGGAGCCGAAGAACACGGGGGTCAGCTTGCCTGCCAGGAAGGCATCATGGTCCCATTCGGCCGAGGCGCCAACGGCCAGTTCCATGGATTCCAGGGCATCGTCGAAAGCCTTGCCAAAGCGCGCGCGCAGCTTGTCGCCTTCGCTCAGCGGAATGACTTCAAAGTCCTTGGGGCCGCGGTCGCTGCCGGGCGTGAACACCGTCATGCTCTGCGTGCGCAGATTGATGATGCCGCCGAAGCTCTTGCCCTGACCCACGGGCCAGGTGATGGGGCAGCAGGGCATGCCCAGTTCGCGCTCGACTTCGTCCATGATGTCCAGCGGGTCGCGCACTTCCCGGTCGAACTTGTTGACGAAGGAGATGATGGGCGTGTTGCGCTGGCGGCAGACCTCGATCAGGCGGCGGGTCTGCGATTCCACGCCGTTGGCCGCGTCGATCACCATCAGCGCCGAGTCCACGGCCGTCAGCACGCGGTAGGTGTCTTCGGAGAAGTCCTTGTGGCCGGGAGTGTCGAGCAGGTTGATCACATGGTCGCGGTAGCTCATCTGCATCACCGACGAGGCCACCGAGATGCCGCGCTGCTTTTCGATTTCCATCCAGTCGGAGGTGGCGTGGCGCGAAGCCTTGCGGCCCTTGACGGCGCCGGCAATCTGGATCGCGCCCGAGAACAGCAGCAGCTTTTCGGTCAGCGTGGTCTTACCCGCGTCCGGGTGGGAGATGATGGCGAACGTACGACGGCGCCGGGTTTCTGGGGCGTATGACACAGTATTGAGAGCTGTAAATACAGCCGGAGAACGCCGGCTGTGACAACAAAAGGTGCAGCAGTCCGTTTGCCGCACCAGGCCCGCACCCATGCAGGGCAGACCTGTGAATAAGTCTTGAGGGCGCTTATTTTAACGGCAGGGCCAATTCTTGGAGCTGCTGCGGAAATGCGGGCCGGGCGACGTCATTGGCTAAGGCTTGCAGCTGTGGCTGTCGGCAGATGCGCAGCACAATAGGGACTTTGTTTCCGGTCCTCATTTTTCCCTCATGAACAGCGCCCCGCAGGATGTGAATACCTCCTTATCCATCCAGTCTCCTGCCACTGCTGCTCCGGTATGGATCAAGCGCGGCACGCCCGAGTACTGGCGGGTCAGCGTGGCGCTGTTCCTGGCGGGGTTTGCCACCTTCTCCCTGCTGTACTGCGTGCAGCCGCTGCTACCGGAGCTGGTCCACAGCTTTGCCGTCAGTCCGGCCCAGAGCGCGCTGGCGCTGTCGGTCTCCACGGCCTGCCTGGCCGGATCCATCGTGCTGGCGGGGGCCTTGTCCGAGGGGCTGGGGCGGCGCAAGCTGATGTTCATCTCCATGGCCCTGGCGGCGCTGTGCAATCTGCTGGCTTCATTCATGCCTCAATGGCATGCGCTGCTGGCCGCGCGCGCGCTGGAAGGCTTGTTGCTGGGCGGCGTGCCCGCCGTGGCCATGGCCTATCTGTCCGAAGAGATCGATCCGCCCGGCCTGGGCTTTGCCATGGGCCTGTATGTGGGCGGCACGGCTTTGGGGGGCATGCTGGGCCGGGTCGGCATGAGCGCCATGACCGAGTTCTGGGGCTGGCGCCACGCCATGGCGGTGCTTTCGGTGCTCGATCTGCTGGCCGCCCTGGGTTTTGTCTGGTTGCTGCCCCATTCGCGCAACTTCATCAAGAAGACCGGGCTGGGCGCCAGATACCACCTGCAGGCCTGGGGCCGGCATCTGCGCCACCCGGGCCTGCCGCTGCTGTTCCTGATCGCCTTCGGCCTGATGGGCGTGTTTGTCAGCATCTACAACTATGCCGGCTTTCTGCTCAGCGCATCGCCCTATGGTCTGAGCCAGTTGCAGATCAGCCATATCTTCTACGCCTATCTGCTGGGCACAGCCGCGTCGCCGATTGCGGGGGGGCTGGCCGACAGGCTGGGTCGCGGGCCGGTGCTGGTCGCGGGCACTTTGCTGATGGCCTTGGGCGTGGTTCTGACCCTGCTGCAGCCGCTGGCCGCCATCGTGACCGGCATGGTCCTGCTGACGGCCGGCTTCTTTGTCGCGCATTCAGTGGCCAGCGGCTGGGTGGGACGGCTGGCCACGCAGTCCAAAGGTCATGCATCGTCGCTATACCTCTGGGGCTACTACATGGGCTCCAGCGTGCTGGGGGCCGGTGCGGGCTGGTTCTGGTCACGCTGGGGCTGGACGGGCGTGGGCTCCGTGGCCCTGGCCGTGCTGGCGCTGGTCATCATGCTGGCCCTGCGCGTGCAGTGGCTGGCCAAGGTCGCAGCCGCGAACCGGGCCGCTTCTTGATGCCGTCTTGATATCGGCAAGCCCAATCTCTACCCGCTCTTGACGGGCGAATTTCTACAGTTCCTCCATCGCAATCAAGCCGCGTGAACGGCTTGCGGGAGGAATGAAATGAGCATCACCTGGATCGAAGCCCTGGCCGCCCTGACGGCGCTGGGGCTGTTTGCCTATTTGGGCTATGCGCTGCTGCGCCCCGAGAAGTTCTGAAGGGGCTGCCATGCAAGTGCTGCAAGACCTGATTTTTGTGAGTCTGACCGTGGTCTGCTTTGTCGGACTGCTGGGCTTTGTGCGCGCCCTGGCGCGTATCTGAAGGGGGTGGATCATGTGGCTACCCTGGATGGAATTCGCGGCCGTGCTGACGGCGGCGACCTTGCTGACGATTCCCATGGGCCAATGGCTGGCGCGCTGCTTTACCAGCGAGCACCATGGCTGGCTGGAGCGCCTGAGCTACCGTGCCATGGGCGTGAACCCGCAGGAGCGAATGGGCTGGCAGCGCTATGGCGCGGCCCTGGTGCTGAGCAATGCGCTGATGATGCTGCTGGGCTACGGCCTGCTGCGCCTGCAGGGCGCCCTGCCGCTGAATCCGCTGGAGATTGCGGCGCAGGCGCCCGACTTGGCCTTCAACACCGCCGCCTCCTTCATCACCAACACCAACTGGCAGGCCTACTCGGGTGAGAACAGCCTGAGCAATGCAACGCAGATGGTGGTCATCACCTTTCTGATGTTTGCCGGAGCCACCACGGGTGTTGCTGCCGGAGCCGGCTTTGTGCGCGGACTGGCGCGATCCAGCAGCAAGGATGTCGGCAACTTCTGGGTGGACTTCGTGCGGGTGTTCTGGCGCGTGCTGCTGCCGCTGTCCTTCATCATGGCCCTGGTCTATGTCTGGCAGGGCATTCCGCAGACCCTGCATGCCGAAGCCGTGGCGACGACGCTCGAAGGAGGCCGTCAGCAGCTGCTGATGGGGCCGGTGGCCAGCCTGGAAAGCATCAAGCATCTGGGTACCAACGGCGGCGGATTCTTTGCCATGAATGCGGCCCATCCATTCGAGAATCCGACGCCGCTGACCAATCTGCTTCACATCCTCTCGATGCTGCTGATTCCTGCGGGCATGACCTACGCCTTTGGCTCCATGCTGCTGCGTCGCAAGCAGGGCTGGGTGCTGTTTGCAGCCTGCATGGTGATGTTCGTCGGCTTTCTGAGCCTGGTGTTCGTGGCCGAGCAGAACGGCAGCCAGCTGCTGGCGCGCGCCGGAGCCGATCAGCAGTACAGCCTGACCCAGAGCGGCGGCAATATGGAAGGCAAGGAGCTGCGCTTCGGCATTGCCGATACGGCCTTGTTCGTGGCCACCACCACGGCAGCCACCACGGGTTCGGTCAATGCCATGCATGATTCGCTGACCCCGCTGGGCGGCATCACGCCGCTGGCGCAGATGATGCTCAACTGCGTCTTTGGCGGCGACGGCGTGGGGCTGATCAATCTGATCCAGTACGCCATCCTCACGGTGTTTCTGGCCGGCATGATGATAGGCCGCACGCCCGAGTTCCTGGGCAAGAAGATCGAGGTGCGCGAGATCAAGCTGGTCATGCTCGCAGTGCTG
Source organism: Comamonas sp. Tr-654 (assembly GCF_011752915.1). Lineage (NCBI taxonomy): Bacteria > Pseudomonadati > Pseudomonadota > Betaproteobacteria > Burkholderiales > Comamonadaceae > Comamonas > Comamonas sp. Tr-654. The sequence goes on along the minus strand of NZ_VWWQ01000003.1, from coordinate 744,829 downwards.
GTGCCGCCGGCCTGCATCCTGGGATTCACGGCCCTGGCCGTGCTCTGGCCCGATGCCGCCGCCAGTCTCAGCAACCGCGGCCCGCATGGCTTCTCGGAGATCCTCTACGCCTATGCCTCGGCCACGGCCAACAACGGATCGGCCTTTGCCGGCCTGAACGCCAACACCCCGTTCTTCAACACCACCACCGGCATGGCCATGCTGGCGGGGCGCTTTCTGACGCTGCTGCCCATGCTGGCCGTGGCCGGCAGCCTGGCGGCCAAGGCCACCGTGCCCGCAGGGCCGGGAACCTTCCCCACGGCCACACCGCTGTTCATGGGGCTGCTGGTGTTCGTGGTGCTGGTGGTGGGCGGTCTCACCTTCCTGCCGGCACTGGCCCTGGGTCCTGTGATCGAGCAGCTGCAAATGCTGGTGGGTCAGCTCTACGCCTGACGCCTTCTTCCAAGTGATGCCAATGGTCTGCAGTCTTTGTGAGGCTGCAGACCGGGGAGCAAACATGAAAACATCGACTCAAACTCTTTGCACCTCGGTGCAGCCCGGCCATGCAACAACGCAGCCCGAGGCGCAAGCCGCTTCCTGGCCCCGGCTGCTGGGCGCCAGCGTGCGTGCCGCCTTGCTGGTGATGGTGGTCTCGGGCATTGCCTATCCCCTGCTGACCACGGGCGTGGCACAGGCGCTGTTTCCCCATGCGGCCAATGGCAGCCTGATCGAACGCGAGGGCCGGATCGTGGGCTCGGCCCTGATCGGCCAGCAGTTCGCCGGGCCACAGTACTTCCACGGCCGCCCCAGCGCCACCATGGCGCCGGACCCGAACCAGGAGGGGGTAAGCCTTGCCGCTCCCTACAACGCAGGGCTTTCCGGTGCCAGCAACCAGGGGGCAACGCACAAGGACTTGTCCGAAGCCGTGGCGCAGCGTGCCGCACAGTACCGCTCCGATAACGGTCTGGCCGCAGATCTGGCGGTGCCGGTGGATGCGGTCACTGCGTCGGCATCTGGCCTGGACCCGCATATTTCGCTGGCCAATGCGCTGCTGCAACTGCCGCGTGTGGCGAAGGCGCGAGGGCTCTCGCCAGACCAGGTGCAGTCATTGCTGGCGCAGAAAACAGAGCAGCGCACGCTGGGCCTGCTGGGAGAGCCGCGCGTGAACGTGCTGCAGCTCAATCTGGCGCTGGATGCCTTGCAGCCCGCCAACAGCGCCGCGAAGGAGTAAGCCATGAGCGCAAGAAAAATGACGGCAGGCCGCAGCCTGCTTGACGCCGCGTTGGTGAAGTCGGCGCTCTGGGATGCGCTGCGCAAGCTCTCGCCACGCACGCAGTGGGCCAACCCGGTGATGTTTGTGGTGTATCTGGGGGCAATCCTGAGCAGCCTCTTGTGGTGGCAGAGCCTGATGGAGCCTGGCAGCGAGAACAGCGGCTTTGTGCTGGCGATTGCGCTGTGGCTGTGGTTCACCGTGCTGTTTGCCAACTTTGCCGAGGCCCTGGCCGAGGGCCGCAGCCGCGCTCAGGCCGCCAGCCTGCGCGGCATGAAGCGCGATACCGTGGCCAAGCTGCTGCAGCAGCCGCATTTCGGCAGCTCCTGGATTCCCATGCGCGCCAGCGAGCTGCGCAAGGGCGTGGTCATCTTCGTCGAGGCCGGTGACACGATTGCACTCGACGGCACGGTGATCGAGGGCGTGGCGTCGGTCGACGAAAGCGCGATCACCGGCGAATCCGCTCCCGTGATCCGCGAGGCCGGAGGCGACTTCTCGTCGGTGACCGGCGGCACGCGCGTGCTGTCGGACTGGCTGGTGGTGGAGGTCACGGTCAACCCCGGCGAGTCGTTTCTGGATCGCATGATCTCCATGGTCGAGTCGGCCAAGCGCCAGAAGACCCCGAACGAGATGGCGTTGACGATCTTGCTCGTGGGTCTGACGCTGGTCTTTCTGATGGTCATCGTCACGCTGTGGCCGTTCTCGGTTTTTGCGGTGACGCAGGCCGGCACCGGCTCGGTAGTCGGCATCGCCGTGCTGATTGCGCTGCTGGTCTGCCTGATTCCGACCACCATCGGCGGCCTGCTGTCGGCCATCGGCGTGGCCGGCATGAGCCGCATGATGCAGGCCAATGTCATCGCCACCTCGGGGCGGGCAGTGGAGGCTGCCGGCGATGTGGACGTGCTGCTGCTGGACAAGACCGGCACCATCACCCTGGGCAACCGCCAGGCCTGCGACTTCCTGCCGGCGCCGGGAACGAGCGCCGCGCAGCTGGCCGAAGCGGCCCAGCTGTCATCGCTGGCCGATGAAACCCCCGAAGGCCGCAGCGTGGTGGCGCTGGCCAGGGAGCGCCATGGCCTGCCCGAGCGCAGCAGCGCCGATTTCCCGGGCGAGTTCGTGCCCTTTACCGCACAGACGCGCATGAGCGGGGTGGATCTGCAGGGCGCTCAAGGCCTGCGCAGCTTGCGCAAGGGCGCTGCCGATGCCGTGCGCCGGCATGTCGAGGCGCTGGGCGGCAGCTTCCCGGCTCAGGTGCAACTGTCCGTGGATAACGTCTCGCGCAAGGGCAGCACGCCCCTGGTGGTGGCCGACGGCGCCAAGGTGCTGGGCGTGATCGAACTCAAGGACATCGTCAAGCCCGGCATGCGCGAGCGCTTTGCCGAGCTGCGCCGCATGGGCATACAGACGGTGATGGTGACGGGCGACAACCCGCTGACGGCGGCCGCCATTGCCGCCGAGGCCGGCGTGGACGATTACCTGGCCGAAGCCAGGCCCGAGGACAAGCTGCAGCTGATCCGCTCGCACCAGGCAGCTGGCCGTCTGGTGGCCATGACGGGGGACGGCACCAACGATGCGCCGGCCCTGGCCCAGGCCGATGTGGCCGTGGCCATGAACAGCGGCACCCAGGCCGCCAAGGAAGCCGGCAACATGGTCGATCTCGACTCCAACCCCACCAAGCTGATCGAGGTGGTGGAAACCGGCAAGCAGATGCTGATGACGCGCGGGGCCTTGACCACCTTCAGCATTGCCAACGATGTGGCCAAGTATTTCGCCATCATTCCGGCCGCTTTTGTGGGCACCTATCCGCAGCTGGCTTCGCTCAACGTGATGCAGCTGCACAGCGCGGATTCCGCCATCCTGAGCGCCGTGATCTTCAACGCGCTGATCATCATCGCCCTGGTGCCGCTGGCCTTGCGCGGCGTGCAGTACCGCGCCGTGGGTGCTGCCATATTGCTGCGCCGCAACCTGCTGATCTACGGCCTGGGCGGTCTGATCGTGCCGTTTGTGGGCATCAAGCTCATCGACCTGCTGTTGACCGCGCTCCATCTGGTCTGAGTCGTTTGCCTTTTGGGGCTCGTCCGGGCTCCCAGGCTGCCGAGAAACGTGCAGCCGGGGACGCCCTGTCTCTCTCGCATTTCCTATGTCTCAATCTTCCGTGAAGAAATTTCTGGCCGTGGCAAGCGCCTTGCTGCTGATGGCCGTTTCCGGCGCCAACTCCGCCCAGGCCCAAGCATCGGCCAATGAGGCCGCAGACAAGCCGCCTGTCACCGGCTCGCTCAGCCTGCTCAGCGACTATCGCTTTCGCGGCATTTCGCAAACCTGGCAGGGGGCGGCCGTGCAGGGCGGTGTGGAGCTGGCCCTGCCGCGCGGCTGGTATCTGGGCACTTCGCTGTCCAATGTCTCGACCCACAGCTACGGCCGAGGCCAGGGGCTGGAGCACGATATCTACGGCGGCTGGCGCGGCGATGTGGCGCCTGGCTGGCAGCTCGATGCCGGGCTGCTGCACTACCGCTACCCTGGCGCGAGGCTGATGGCCGATGACGGCACTGCCAGGCGCTTTGACACCACCGAGCTCTACCTGGGCGCAGCGCATGGCGGTTTCAGCGCCAAGTGGTCTGTGGCGCTGACGCCTTATTTCGGCCTGACAGAGAGCACGGCGGCTTCGGCCTTCGCGTCTGCGTTGCGCCCCTCGGGCAGTAGCCGAGGCAGCCAGTATCTGGATCTGAACTATCAGCATCCGCTGGCCGATATCGCCACCCTGGGTCTGCATGGCGGCTATACCTGGGTGCGCAATTACGGCGATGTTTCCTATGCCGACTGGCGGCTCTCGCTGTCCAGGAGCTGGGGCGAGTGGACGGCTTCAGTGGCCTATGCCGGCACTTCGGCCGATGTCCGCTTCTACAGTGCTGCCAACGGCCTGGGCCAGTGGCGGGATCTGGGCCGCAGCGGCTGGTTGCTCGGACTGAGCGCCGGGTTCTGAGCGGGCTTGAGTGATACGCTGATCGTCCGATGCCTTCATCCACCACATCCTCCGCCGCGTCGCGCCCCGATCCCGACGCGCTGCTCGCCCAGTTGCAGGCCGACAGCCAGCGCGCCCATCGCGGCAAGCTGCGTATCTACTTCGGCTCCAACGCCGGGGTGGGCAAGACCTATGCCATGCTGGCAGCCGCGCAGCGCGAGCGCCAGGCCGGGCGCGGCGTACTGGTGGGGTTGGTGGAAACCCATGGCCGTGCCGAGACCGAGCAGCAGCTGCATGACCTGGAGCTGCTGCCGCGGCGTCAACTGGTCTACCAGGGCCGCCAACTCGACGAGTTCGATCTGGATGCCGCACTGGCGCGCCGCCCGGAAGTGCTGCTGCTCGACGAGCTGGCGCACAGCAATGTGAACGGCTCGCGCCATCCCAAGCGCTGGCAGGATGTGCAGGAGCTGCTGGAAGCGGGGATTGAGGTGTGGACCACGCTCAACGTCCAGCATCTGGAGAGCCTCAACGATGTGGTGGGCGGTATCGTGGGCATACAGGTCCACGAGACCGTGCCCGACCATCTGTTTGACGATGCCGACGAGGTCATCGTGGTCGACATTCCGCCCGAGGAGCTACTCAAGCGCCTGAAGGCAGGCAAGGTCTATCCGCTGGAGCAGGCCGAGCGGGCCTCGCGCAATTTCTTCCGCCAGGGCAATTTGCTGGCCCTGCGCGAGCTGGCCTTGCGCCGCACGGCAGACCGGGTCGACGAGGACATGCGCGACTATCGCCGCGAGCGTGCCATCGGCGATGTCTGGCCGACGCGCGAGCGCCTGCTGGTGGGCGTGGGCGGGCGCGCCGGCGACGATGCCCTGGTGCGCCAGGTGGCACGTCTGGCGAGAAGGCTGGAGGCCGACTGGGTGGTGGTCTATGTCGATGCGCCCGAGCGCCAGCACCGTCCCCGCGCGGCGCAGGAGGCCGTGCTCAGGACACTGGCGCTGGCCGCACGCCTGGGGGCGGAAACGGCCACCATTCCAGGCGCCCATGTGGCCCAGGCCCTGGTGGACTTTGCGCGTGAGCGCAATGCCAGCCATCTGGTGCTGGCGCGCGCGCAGCAGGCTCTGGGCCGCTGGCTGCGCTGGCGGGCCCCCAGCCTGTCCGAGCAGATTGCCGCACTCGATCCCGGGCTTGACGTGCTGCTGCTGTCCGTCAAGCAAAGCAAGCATGAGAGCCGCATGCGCTTGCCGCCAGAGCGCGAGCAGTCCGTTCCCTGGAAGGGCTATGCGGGCGTGACGCTGGCCTGCCTGGCGGCCACGGCGGTGGCGGAACTGCTGCTGCAGGTGTTTGATCCGGCCAATGTGGTCATGCTGTTCCTGCTGGTGGTGGTGCTGTCCGCCGTGCGCTGGGGACGGGGGCCCGGCGCATGGGCGGCCCTGCTGTCGGTGCTGCTGTTCGACTTCTACTTTGTGCCGCCGCGCAACTCCTTCAGCGTCAACGATACCCAGTATCTGTTCACCTTCAGCCTGATGCTGGGCGTGGCCCTGGTCTGTGGCCAGCTCACGGCGCGGCTGCGCCATGAGGCGCGCGTGGCCGCAGAGCGCGAGAGGCGGGCCGGCGCGCTGGCCCGACTGGCGCGCGATCTGTCGGGCGCGTTGACGCAGGAGCAGGTCACGCGCATTGCGCTGACCACCATGTCAGGCGTCTTCGACGCCCAGACCGGGCTACTGGTGCCCGATGCCGATGAGCAACTGCAGCTGGCCCAGGGCAGCGAGGGCACTATCGACACCAGCGTGGGGCGCTGGAGCATGGAGCATGGCCAGATGGCCGGCCACGGCACCGATACCCTGGCAGCCGCGCCAGCGCTGTATGTGCCGCTGATGGCGCCCGTGCGCTCGCGCGGCGTGCTGGTGCTGCAGCTGCGTGCGCCGCAGAAACTGCGGGTGCCCGAGGAGCGCCGTCTGCTCGATGCCTGTGCCAGCCAGATCGCACTGGCGCTGGAGCGCGTGCATTTTGTGGAAGTAGCGCAGCAGACCCAGATCGCCATGGAGGGCGAGCGCATGCGCAACACCTTGCTCTCGGCTGTCTCGCACGATCTGCGCACGCCGCTGACGGGCATTCTGGGTGCCGCCCAGGCGGCCTTGCCGCATGCCCCCCAGGGACCCGCGCATCACATGCTGCTGCAGATCCGCAACCAGGCCCAGGCGCTGCAGCAGCTAGTGGACAACCTGCTGGCCATGGCGCGACTGCAGCAGGGCGGCGTGCAGCTCAAGCGGGAATGGCTGCCGGTGGACGAGCTGGTCGGCAGCGCGCTGGCGCAGATGCGCGAGCGACTGGCAGCTCATGTGTTGCAGACCTCGATGCCGACCGGGCTGCCCTTGCTGCAGCTTGATGCCGTGCTCATGGAGCGGGTGCTGGTCAATCTGCTGGACAACGCCATCAAATACACGCCCGAGGGCACGACCATCACCGTGGCCGCGCGCGTGCAGGGCAGCGACTGCGTGCTGAGCGTGCAGGATGCGGGGCCGGGACTGCCAGTGCATCTGCCTGTCGAGCAGTTGTTCGAACCCTTTACCCGCGGGCAGGCGGAGAGCTCCGTGTTCGGCATGGGGCTCGGCCTCGCGCTGGCGCAGCGCATCGTGCAGGCCCATGGCGGACGCTTGCAGGTAACGGCGGCAGAGCCCGCCCCGGGCTCCGTCTTCAGCATCTCGCTGCCTGTGCCCGAGCAGCCGGCCATGGACGAATGAGCCGACAATCCCGTGCATCACATGCAAATCCGAACATGACAAGTGCCGCACCCCGCATCCTGCTGATTGAAGACGACGCCAGCATCCGCCGCTTTGTGCGCCTGGCACTGGAGGACGAAGGCTGGCAGGTGTTTGAGTCCGAAACCGCCAGGCGCGGCCTGATCGAGGCCGCCAGCCGCCAGCCCGACGCCGTGGTGCTGGATTTGGGTCTGCCCGATGCCGATGGCAAGAGCGTGATTGCCGAGCTGCGTGGCTGGAGCCAGCTGCCGATTCTGGTCCTGTCCGCGCGCGAGCGGGAGGAGGAGAAGGTGGCGGCCCTGGACGCCGGTGCCGATGACTACCTGACCAAGCCCTTTGGCGTACCTGAGCTGCTGGCCCGGCTGCGCGTGATGCTGCGCCGCCGCCAGCAGGCATCGGCGGCAGACAAGCCCGGCAACTGTGCGCGTTTCGGCACGGTGGTGGTGGATCTGGCGGCGCACGATGTCAGGCGCGATGGAGTGGCCGTGCACCTGACGCCCATAGAGTTCCGTCTGCTGGCGACCCTGATTGCCGGCCAAGGCAAGGTGCTGACGCACCGCCAGTTGCTGTTGCAGGTCTGGGGGGCGGAGTATCTGGATCGCCCTCACTATCTGCGCGTGCACATGGCCAATCTGCGCCAGAAGATAGAGAGCGATCCGGCCCAGCCCCGGCATCTGGTAACCGAGTTGCAAGTCGGTTATCGCTTGGTGGGCCTCGAAGGCTGATTCCTTTATAATCGCCGTCCATCCGAGGAGCGTTGCAGCGTTCCCCAGCCGGCCATGAGCTGGTCTGCGCGGGGCGTGAGGCTCGGATTTCATCCCGCAACGACGCTCGCCCACGCTTTCTGTGCGGTGAGCCGGTTCATTCCCCCTCTGCTGCAGAACGTGGTTTTTCATTCAAGATTTGGAGAAAACCATGAACGCTGCCGTGCGCTTCAACCCCGCTGATTCGGCCATTACCGATATTTCCCTGGCTGCCTGGGGCCGCAAGGAAATCAGGATCGCCGAAACCGAAATGCCCGGTCTGATGGCCGTGCGCGAGGAGTTCGCTGCTGCCCAGCCACTGAAGGGCGCGCGCATCACCGGCTCGCTGCACATGACCATCCAGACCGCCGTGCTGATCGAGACACTGACGGCTCTGGGCGCGCAAGTGCGCTGGGCCTCGTGCAACATCTTCTCGACCCAGGACCACGCTGCTGCCGCCATCGCCGAAACCGGCGTGCCTGTCTACGCCATCAAGGGCGAGTCGCTGGAAGACTACTGGAACTACACGCACAACATCTTTGAATTCGGCGCCAAGGGCACCGAAGGCGAAGGCCCCAACATGATCCTGGATGACGGCGGCGACGCCACCATGCTCATGCACCTGGGCAAGCGCGCCGAGCAGGATCTGTCCGTGCTGGCCAACCCCACTTCGGAAGAAGAGCGCATCGTCTTCGCAGCCATCAAGGCCAAGCTGGCCGTGGACTCCACCTGGTACAGCCGCAAGTCGGCCCAGATCATGGGCGTGACTGAAGAGACCACCACCGGTGTGCATCGCCTGAACGAAATGTCGGCCAAGGGCACGCTGCTGTTCCGCGCCATCAACGTCAACGACTCGGTGACCAAGTCCAAGTTCGACAACCTGTACGGCTGCCGCGAATCGCTGGTGGACGGCATCAAGCGCGCCACCGACGTGATGATCGCCGGCAAGGTGGCTTGCGTGGCCGGCTACGGCGACGTGGGCAAGGGCTCCGCCCAGGCGCTGCGCGCGCTGTCGGCCCAGGTCTGGGTGACCGAGATCGACCCCATCAACGCCCTGCAGGCCGCCATGGAAGGCTACAAGGTCGTGACCATGGAATACGCTGCCGACAAGGCCGATATCTTCGTGACCACCACCGGCAACAAGGACATCATCCGTCATGAGCACATGGTTGCCATGAAGGATCAGGCCATCGTCTGCAACATCGGTCACTTCGACAATGAAATCGATGTGGCTTCGATCGAGAAGTACAAGTGGGAAGAAGTGAAGCCCCAGGTGGACCAGATCGAGTTCCCCGACGGCAAGAAGATCACCCTGCTGGCCAAGGGCCGTCTGGTGAACCTGGGCTGCGCCACTGGCCACCCCAGCTTTGTGATGTCCAACTCCTTCGCCAACCAGACCCTGGCGCAGATCGAGCTGTTCACCCGCCCCGACGCCTACGAAGTGGGCAAGGTCTATGTGCTGCCCAAGATCCTGGACGAAAAGGTCGCCCGCCTGCACCTGAAGAAGGTCGGCGCCATGCTGACCGAACTGAGCGACGAGCAAGCTGCCTATATCGGCGTGAGCAAGCAAGGCCCTTACAAGCCTGAAACGTATCGCTATTAACTCCCCCTGAGGCGCTTTGCGCCTTCCCCCTCTCTGGCTTCGCCGGAGGGGGACGACAGCCTCGCTGCGAGGCGGCTCTTGCTCGCTGTCCCTTGTTTGGTGTGCGCCAGCAACGGGGTTGTGTTGATTTATTTGATAGCTGCTTGCGCTTGTTAGGTAATGATTTCAGATAGATATCTATCTGAATCTCAAGCAAGACGAACGCAAGCAGCTATCTAAAAAAGATTTCTTTTGCCCGTTGCACGCCGTGCAGCGCCTGGCACCGGTTTATTTCAAAGGAAGCGACGCTATGCGCGCAGATGTTTTTCTGGTTGAAGCAGGTCATGCTGCCACCCGTTCCCAGGCCCAGCGCCTGATCGCCTCGGGTGTGGAGTGGCGCCTGACGCCGCTGGCGCCTTGGAAGAAAGTGGCCAAAAACGGCGATGACATTCCTGCCGGTGCCGAGCTGCAGCTGCTGGACGCCGCCGAGGCCAAATACATCTCGCGCGGCGGGCTCAAGCTCGAGGGCGCGCTGGCCGCGACTGGCCTGAGCGTCAAGGGCTTGCGCTGTCTGGATGTGGGCCAGAGCACGGGCGGTTTCACCGATTGCCTGCTGCAGGCCGGTGCGACCCAGGTCATCGGCCTCGACGTGGGCCACGGCCAGCTGCACGAGCGCTTGAAGAATGACGAACGCGTGGTCTGCGTCGAGGGCTTCAACGCCCGCGCGCTGACGCCTGGGCTGCTGGAGAAGGCCTGCGACGAGGCACTGTGCGAAGTCATCGAGGAAGAAGAGGACAACGACACCCAGCCCGTAGCCCCCTATGCCTGGATGCGCAATGGCGGTCAGGTCGATGAGGACTATGACGACAGCGACGATGCCAAGGAGCAGGATGTCGAGAGCTTCAAGGCCGAGCGCGCCGCCAAGGCCAAGGCCCGGGCCGAAGGTCTGGCTCCGGTGGAACTGCGCCGCAAGCCCGGCACCGAGAATATCGACATCAGCCCGGCTTTCGATTTCGTGACCGGCGATCTGTCCTTTATCTCGCTGACCCTGGTGCTGCCTGCAGTGGTGCAGCTGCTCAAGCCCCATGGTCAGTTGCTGATGCTGGTCAAGCCCCAGTTCGAGCTGCAGCCCGGCCAGATTGGCAAGGGCGGCATCGTGCGCGACACGGCCTTGTACGCCGAGGTCGAAAAGCGCATTCGCGACTGCCTCGGCGATCTGGGGCTGAGCGTCAAGCAATGGCTGGACTCGCCCATAGAAGGCGGCGACGGCAATCACGAATTCTTCGTCTGGGCCCAGCAGGGCGCTGAAGTCAAGGCTCCGGCCCCCGTCGTTGTCGACGAAGAGGCTGCGGCCAGGCCGGCCGTCAAGGCGGCCGCCAAGCGCCCTTCGCGTGCCGACATCAAGGCCCAGCGCGCCAAGCAGGAGCTGTATGAAGACCCCGAGGTGGCCAGCTTCGGTCAGCCCGGCCCGGCCCGCAGCAAGCAGAAAAAGCGAAACGAGCGCTGAGCAAAAGGCGCCACTAGCGTTGAGTAGAAAGCGCAAGCCGCGCTGAGCACAAGAGCGTGGCGGGTGCCGAGCCTTCGGAGCCCGCCCATGACCCAGGATTCAGAGACATAGACCGCCATGAGCTTTCCCGTCAGCTTCGAGTTTTTCCCCACCAAGACGCCCGAAGGCGCTGCCAAGCATGTGGGCGTGCGCCAGGCCCTGTATGCGCGCAAGCCCGAGTTCTGCTCCGTGACCTATGGCGCGGGCGGCTCCACCCAGGCTGGCACCTTCACCATGGTGCGCGACATCCAGAGCGAGGGGGTGGGCGCGGCCTCGCACTTCTCCTGCATCGGCGCCACGCATGAAAAAGTGCGTGCCGAGCTGAACGAGCTCAAGGCCATGGGCGTCAAACGCATCGTCGCCTTGCGCGGCGACCTGCCCAGCGGCTACGGCCTGGGCGGCGAGTTCCAGCACGCCAGCGATCTGGTGGCTTTCGTGCGCCAGGAGTTCGGCGACTGGTTTCACATCGAAGTTGCCGCCTATCCCGAAACTCACCCTCAAGCAAAGTCCCCTCGCAGCGATCTGGACGCATTTGTTGCTAAAGTGCGCGCTGGTGCAGATTCCGCCATCACGCAATACTTCTACAATGCCGACGCATACATGCGCTTTGTCGATGAGGTGAGGGCTCTGGGGCTCGACGTGCCGGTCGTGCCAGGAATCATGCCGATTACCAGCTCTACACAGCTGATGCGCTTCTCGGATGCATGTGGTGCCGAGATTCCGCGCTGGATTCGTCTGCGTCTGCAGGCGTTCGGAGATGACACCGCTTCCATTCGTGCGTTCGGTCTGGATGTCGTGACTCATCTATGCGAGCAGTTGCGCAGCCAGGGTGCTCCCGGGCTGCACTTCTATACGATGAACCAGAGCGTCGCCACTCTGGAGATCTGCGACCGTCTGGGTCTGTAAGCCAAAAGCTTGCCGGCCGCGAGGCGGCCGGTCTTGGGCGGCTCTCACTTGAGCTTTCAAGGAGATTGCGCCCGTGCAACCGAAATTTTGGCGCTTGCGTTGTTGTCAGTGGATAGGTCTTGCCGTCGTTACCGCGACCATGGCCGGCTGTGCTCCACTGCCGGAAAAGCCCGAGGAACAGGCCCCCGTCGTTCAGAGCCAGCCCCGAAAAAAGGGCGTGCCGCCCACGGTTTCCACCCCCCTGCTGCCCGATGCGTATGCGCGCAGCAACTATCGCGACAAAGGTCTGGGCGTCAAGGCCAACAAGCCTGCGGATGCCGACAAGGCAGATCTGCCTGAAGACAGCAACAAGTACGAACTAAGCCCTCCACGTGAAAGCGACCAGGCGGGCCTGGCTTCCTGGTATGGCGAGCAGTTCCATGGCCGCAAGACGGCTAGCGGCGAGCGTTTTGACAGCATGGACTTGACGGCAGCGCACAAGACCCTGCCTTTCGGGACACGCGTTTGCGTGCGCAGCTCGGTGACCGGCAAGAGCGTGGTGGTGCGTATCAATGATCGCGGCCCCTTCGCGCCCGGTCGCGTCATCGACCTGAGCAAGGCCGCAGCCCAGGAACTGGGCATGCTGGGTCTGGGCATCAAGCCTGTGGAGCTGTGGCAGCTGGAGGCCGATGAGGACGAGTGCCCGGCCACGCTCAATGCGTCGAGCCGAAAGCGTCACCCCAGCGTAGCGCAGGGCGTTTCCGCCTCCAAGACGCGCGCGGCGTCCGCGAAGCAGCCCACGCGCAAGGTGTCACATACCGCCAAGCGCAAGCGCTGAGCCTTTGCCGGCTCAGCCCGGGACCGGATGGATCCGGCACGGGCTGCCCGGCATCAGCCTTACCCTACGAGCAAGGGTATTCAGAAGCCTGGCGGCCGCAATCAGCCACCCGACTCCAACGTGAATCCTGCATTGCTGTCCTGGCCCAGCAGCTGGGTCAGCTGCGGCATGGCGGGCTTGAGCTGTTCCTTGAGATTGAAGGGCGGGTTGATCAGGAACATGCCGCTGGCAGGCAGGCCGCCGCGCTCGGAGGTCTTGTTGCTCTTGACCGTGAGCGTGGCATGCAGCCAGCTCTTGCCGGCCTTGGTGGCCATGGTCTTGAGGCGCTTGGGCAGATCGTGGGCCTCGGGGCGCGGGATGATGGGGTACCAGACGGCATAAGTGCCGGTGGGAAAGCGCTTGAGGCTGTCCGCCACCATATCCAGCACGCGGCCGTAGTCGGTCTTCAATTCGTAGCTCGGATCGCAGAGCAGCAATGCGCGGCGCGAGGGCGGAGGCAGGAATTTCTTCACGCCTTCGAAGCCATCCTCGTGCAGGATGGCGACCTGGCGCCTGACTTCCAGCTGGGCCATGTTGCCGGTCAGCGAACGCATGTCCGTGGGGTGCAGCTCGAAGGCCTTGAGGCGGTCATGGCCGCGCAGCAGCGCCTGGGAGATGAAGGGCGAGCCGGGGTAGTTGCGGATGGCATTGCCCTGGTTGAAGCGGCGCACCAGCTGCAGATAGTCCTGCAGCACCGGGGCCAGCTCGGCCTCTTTGGCGGCAGCCAGGCGCAGCACGCCTTCTTCGGCCTCGCCGCTCTTGCTGGCATAGTCGCCGTCCAGGCGGTACAGGCCGGCTCCGCCGTGGGTGTCGAGCACCGTCAGCGCAGCCTCTTTTTGCGTGAGGTATTGCACGGTGGCAATCAGAACGGTGTGCTTGAGCACATCGGCGTGATTGCCTGCATGGAAGGCGTGGCGGTAACTGAACATAGAGATGGATGGTAACCAGCAGGGCAAGAGGGGAACAGCACTTTTTACCCTGTGGTCTTTAAAGGCTGTCGGCGCCTGGGTGCAGAGGGAAAAACAGGCGCTAGGGGCTGTTTCACAACAGGCTGCTGCACGAAAACACGCAGATTCTGGTGTTTTTGTATAATGGCGGGCTTCGCAGCGATTTTATGGTTCCCGCGGCGAAGGCTTGGGCCAAGTTTAAATTGGTCCGAGTAACCCCGCCTAAGAGGCTTCCTTTAAAAGACCTGTCTTTTTCAAGAAGAAGCACCGACCGCGGAAAAGGGACCGCCAAACCCTCTTGAAAGAGAAAACTCATGTCTACATTCAGCGCAAAGCCCGCTGAGGTGCAACACGAGTGGTTTGTGATTGACGCCACCGATAAGGTGCTCGGACGTGTCGCCAGCGAAGTGGCACTCCGTCTGCGCGGCAAGCACAAGGCCATTTACACACCTCACGTTGACACCGGTGACTACATCGTCATCATCAACGCCTCCAAGCTCAAGGTCACTGGTACCAAGAACCTGGACAAGGTGTACTACCGTCACTCCGGTTTCCCCGGTGGCATCACTGCTACCAACTTCCGCGACCTGCAAGCCAAGTTCCCTGGCCGTGCTCTCGAGAAGGCCGTCAAGGGTATGCTGCCCAAGGGTCCTCTGGGCTACGCCATGATCAAGAAGCTGAAGGTTTACGGCGGTGCTGAGCACCCCCATACCGCACAGCAGCCTAAGGCTCTGGAAATCTAAGGAGACCTAGATGATTGGTGATTGGAACAATGGCACAGGCCGTCGCAAGTCCAGCGTCGCTCGCGTGTTTCTGAAGAAGGGCTCCGGCAAGATTACTGTGAATGGCAAGGACATTCAGCAGTACTTCGGTCGCGAAACCTCCATCATGATCGCAAAGCAACCCCTGGTTCTGACTGAGAACCTGGAGACTTTCGACATTCAAGTGAACGTCCATGGCGGCGGCGAATCCGGTCAAGCCGGTGCAACCCGTCACGGCATCACCCGTGCCCTGATCGACTATGACGCAGCTCTGAAGCCTGCACTGAGCCAAGCCGGCTTCGTGACTCGCGACGCTCGTGAAGTCGAACGTAAGAAGGTCGGTCTGCACTCCGCACGCCGCGCCAAGCAGTTCTCGAAGCGTTAATCCGTTTCCCCTGCAGGAAAGACTCTTCGGAGTCTTTTCAAGAAAAGCCGCCTCGAATGCAAATTCCTGGCGGTTTTTTCATGGGCGGCCGCAGCCTTGTCCAGCGCTTGTGCAAAGCCCCCACTTGCACTGGCGACAAAGAGGTACGGCCGGTATTCCCGAGCCCCTTGCTGTACCATTTCAGGCAATCAAGAAACTACGGAGTAATGCCATGAGCGCCGTTGCTGAAACCACGACCACCGAAATGCCTTCCCCCATCGTCTTCACCGACAGCGCTGCTGCCAAGGTGGCCGATCTGATTGCCGAAGAAGGCAATCCCGATCTGAAGCTGCGCGTTTTCGTGCAAGGTGGTGGCTGCTCCGGTTTCCAGTACGGTTTCACCTTCGACGAGATCACCAACGACGACGACACCACCATGACCAAGAACGGTGTCTCGCTGCTGATCGACTCCATGAGCTATCAGTATCTGGTGGGCGCCGAGATCGACTACAAGGAAGATCTGCAAGGTGCTCAGTTCGTGATCAAGAACCCCAATGCCTCGACCACCTGCGGTTGCGGCTCCAGCTTCTCGGTCTGAGTCGAATGATTGTCTGCGCGCCGGCCGTTCTGGTCTGGCGTTTGCATATTGCTTAAGCCGCTGCGAGTCAGCGGCTTTTTTATTGCCGTGTCGCCTTGTTCCGGAGCTGCCCATGGGTGAGATGCCCGTCACGCACCATAGTGCCCCCCATAAAGAAAGACTGCTGTGGCTGGTGGCCATAGGCTTTTTCATGCAGTCGCTGGACGCGACCATCCTCAACACGGCGTTGCCGGCCATGGCGACCGAGCTGGGCGAGAGCCCGATGAAGATGCAGTCCGTCATCGTGGCCTATGCGCTGACCACGGCCATGCTGATTCCGGCCACGGGCTGGGTGGCCGACCGCTTTGGCACGCGCCGCGTCTATGGCTGGGCGATCGGCCTGTTCGTGTTGGGTTCGGTGCTGTGCGCACTCTCGCCCAGCCTGCCGTTCCTGATCGCGGCACGGGTGGTGCAGGGCGTGGGTGGCGCCATGATGCTGCCCGTGGGGCGGCTGGCCGTGTTGCGCACCTATCCGCGTGGCGAGTTCATCCGTGCCATGAGCTTTATTGCCATTCCCGGCCAGGTCGGGCCGCTGCTGGGGCCTACCCTGGGCGGCTGGATGGTGGAGTACGCCAGCTGGCACTGGATCTTCTGGATCAATGTGCCGGTGGGCCTTATCGGACTGTGGGCGACCTGGCGCTGGTTCCCGCGCAGCGCGCCCGTGGCCGTGCATCGCTTTGACGGTACGGGCTACGCCATGCTGGCCTTCGGCATGGTGGCGATTTCCATTGCGCTGGACGGCCTGTCCGGCATGGGGCTGGGCATGGCGCTGGTGGTGGTGCTCATGGTGTTCGGTCTGGCCAGTCTGGCCAGCTACTGGATGCATGCGCTGCGCGTGGAGGAGCCGCTGTTTGCGCCGGGCCTGTTCAAGGTGCGCTCGCTGCGCGTGGGCCTGCTGGGCAATCTATTCACCCGTTTCGGCAGCGGCGCTGCGCCGTTCCTGATCCCGCTGATGCTGCAGGTCGGCCTCAAGATGTCGCCCATGAACGCGGGCCTGATGATGCTGGCCACCGTCACCGGCAGCATGCTGGTCAAGCGCATCGCGGTGCGCACGGTGCAGCGCTATGGCTACAAGCGCGTGCTGCAGGTCAACTCGGTGATGCTGGCCCTTATGCTGGCTTCGTTCGGGTTGGTGGTGCCGGGCACGCCGGTCTGGTTGCTGCTGGTGCAGCTGTTCATCTTCGGCGGCTTCAACTCCATGCAGTTCTCGGCCATGAATTCGGTCACGCTCAAGGATATGGAAGGCGAGTCGGCCAGCAGCGGCAACAGCCTGCTGTCCATGGTGCAGATGCTGGCCATGAGTATGGGCGTGGCTCTGGCCGGAGCCTTGCTGACGGGCTTCAGCGACATGTGGCCGGCGCACAGCGACGAGCGCATGCAGGCCATTCGCGCCACCTTTGTGACGGTGGCCTTGATGACGCTGGCAGCCACGCTGGTGTTCAGCCAGCTCGATGCCGACGAGCCCGTGCGCCCCGCGCCCGATGGTGGTGATACCTGAAAATTTGATAGCTGCCAGCGCTTGTAAATAAAGGATTTCATATTATTTTTAATCTGAAATCGTTTATTAAAGAGCGTTATTAGCTATTGATAGGGGGCCGTGACTCGGCTCCCGCTTCCTGGGACTTACCCGTAGGCAACCGGGTTTTGTACGGGTTCTCCCTTGATTTTGGTCACGGATATATGACGCACTACATAGCCCCTATGAGCGCGTCCATATGAGAAGCTGCCCCTGCAGGCGTAGCCTTCGATCTTGACGAATGCTGCGTTTGGAATGCATCTTGCATGCAGGCATTCAATCTCACCCTGTCCCACGATCATGAGCACCAGTCAGAACTCTCAACCGATACGCTTCTTCCACCGTGGCGAGGTGGTGGAAGTGCAAGGCCCGCACCCCACACGCTCCGTGCTGCAATGGCTGCGCGAGGATGCCCATTGCACGGGCACCAAGGAAGGCTGCAACGAAGGCGATTGCGGTGCCTGCACGGTAGTCATCGGCGAGCTGGCCGAAGCCGGCGATACCGAGGCCGTCAACGGCCTGCGTCTGCAGACCGTCAATGCCTGCATTCAATTCCTGCCCAGCCTGCATGGCAAGGCCTTGTTCACGGTGGAAGACCTCAAGAGCCAGTGTGCGGGCAAGTCTGCCTGCGCCGGCAAGCCTGCAGGTCCGCAAAGCCTGCATCCGGTACAGCAGGCCATGGTGGAGTGCCATGGTTCGCAATGCGGCTTCTGCACGCCCGGCATCGTGATGACGCTGTGGTCGGCCTATGAGCATCACCAGCAGCAGGGCAGCGAGCCCACGCGCCAGCAGCTGGCCGACGAACTCTCGGGCAATCTGTGCCGCTGCACGGGCTACCGCCCGATTCTCGATGCCGGTCAGCGCATGTTCGACCTGCCTGCGGTGCGACTGGATACGGCGCCCGTGGTGGCTGCGCTGCAAGGCCTTCAGGCCGAGGCCGGTAACGTGGGTCTGAACTATGCGGCGCCCCAGGGGCTGCGCACCGACTTCTTCCACGCTCCGCGCACGCTGGCAGAGCTGGCCAGCCTGTGCGAGACCAAGCCCAAGGCCCGCATCGTGGCCGGCTCCACCGATGTGGGGCTCTGGGTCAACAAGCAGTTTCGCGACCTGGGCGACATGATTTACGTCGGCGATGTGGCCGAGATGAAGCGCATCGAAGTACGGCCCGATGCCGAAGGCGGCGAGCTGTATATCGGCGCCGGGGCTTCGCTGGAGTCCGCCTGGAGCGCGCTGGTGCAGCGCTGGCCCAGCCTGACCGATGTCTGGCTGCGCTTTGCCTCCACGCCTATCCGCCACGCGGGGACCATGGGCGGCAATGTGGCCAACGGCTCGCCGATCGGTGATTCGCCGCCGGTGCTGATGGCGCTGGATGCCCAGATCGAGCTGCGCAAGGGCGAGCGCGTGCGCCGCATGCCGCTGACGGATTTCTATCTGGACTATATGAAGAACCAGCTGGAGGCGGGCGAGTTTGTGCAGGCCCTGGCGGTGCCGCTGGCGGCCATGCAGCGCCAGGTTCGCGGCTACAAGATCAGCAAGCGCTTTGATTGCGATATCTCGGCCTTGTGCGCCGGCTTTGCCATCGAGCTCGATGGTGAGATCGTGCAATCCATCCGACTGGCCTTTGGCGGCATGGCGGCCACGGTCAGAAGAGCAGCGTGCGCCGAAGCGGCCCTGCTGGGCAAGCCCTGGAGCCCGGAGAACGTGAAGGCCGCACAGGCCGCGCTGGCCCAGGATTTCAAGCCCATGAGCGATATGCGCGCCAGCGCCGATTACCGCCTCAAGGTGGCGCAGAACCTGATCCAGCGTCTGTGGCTGGAAACGCGCGCCGATCAGCCACAAAGTACCGAGGCGACCAGTGTCTGGAGCGTGATGCCTCATATTGTTCCTGCCGCCGTGGAGCAAGGAGTCTGAAATGAACCACCCCCATGAACTGACGAATGAACTGGTGGCGGAAGCCTTTGCCGACTATCGCAAGAACCAGGCCTATCGCATCGACGAAGTGACCGAGGCCAAGGCCCATGATCAGGGCGCGCGCGTGGGCGTCAGCCGCAAGCACGAGTCCGCACACCTGCATGTGGCCGGCGAGGCCGCCTATATCGACGACCTGCCCGAACTGGAAGGCACGCTGCACTGCGCGCTGGGGCTCTCGCCCGTGGCCCATGGCCGTCTGACGGCGCTGGCGCTGGAGGCCGTGCGCGCCATGCCGGAGGTGGTGGACGTGATTACGGCGGCAGATATTCCCGGCGTCAACGACTGCGGCTCCATCATTCATGACGACCCCATACTCTGCGATGGCGAGATCCGCTACGTAGGCCAGCCCCTGTTCGCCGTGATTGCCCGCTCGCGCGATGCGGCAAGACGTGCGGCCGCCCTGGCCAAGGCGGCCGCCACCATCAGTGAGCTGCCGCCCGTGCTGACACCACGCAAGGCCCATGAGCTGGGCCAGTACGTGATGCCGCCCATGCACCTGGAGCGCAGCACGCGCGAAGGCGGCGCGCGCGCCGCCATGGATGCCGCGCCGCACCGCCTCAAGGGCTCCTTCGATGTGGGTGGGCAGGAGCAGTTCTATCTGGAAGGGCAGATCAGCTACGCCACGCCCAAGGAAGACGGAGCCGTGCACATTCACTGCTCCACCCAGCATCCCAGCGAAATGCAGCACCTGGTGGCGCATGCTCTGGGCGTGGCTTCGCACAGCGTGCATGTGGAATGCCGGCGCATGGGCGGCGGCTTCGGCGGCAAGGAGTCGCAGTCGGCACTGTTCGCCTGCGTGGCGGCCGTGGCGGCCACCCGGCTGCAAAAGCCGGTCAAGCTGCGTCTGGACCGCGACGACGACTTCATGATCACCGGTCGCCGTCACTGCTTCTGGTATGAGTACGAAGTGGGCTATGACGATGAGGGCCGCGTGCTGGGCGCCGAGATCTCCATGGTCTCGCGCTCCGGGCACTCTGCCGATCTGTCGGCGCCGGTGATGACGCGTGCGCTTTGCCATTTCGACAATACCTACTGGCTGCCCGATGTGCTCATGCATGGCTATATGGGCAAGACCAACACCCAGAGCAATACGGCTTTCCGTGGCTTTGGCGGACCTCAGGGCGCGATTGCCATCGAGAACATTCTGGATACGGTGGCCCGCAGCCTGGGGCGCGATCCGCTCGATGTGCGGCGCGTCAACTTCTACGGCAAGGGCGAGCGCAACATCACGCCCTATGAGCAGGTCGTGACCGATAACGTGATTCACGAGCTGGTGGCCGAGCTGGAGGAGTCCAGCGACTACCGTGCGCGCCGTGCGGCCGTGAATGCCTTCAACGCCGGCAGTGCCGTGCTCAAGCGCGGCCTGGCGCTGACGCCGCTGAAGTTCGGCATCTCCTTCAATGTGGCCCACTTCAACCAGGCCGGCGCACTGGTCCATATCTATACCGATGGCTCGATTCTCGTGAACCATGGCGGCACCGAAATGGGCCAGGGCCTGAACACCAAGGTGGCCCAGGTGGTGGCGCATGAGTTGGGCGTGGCCTTCGAGAATGTGCGTGTGACGGCCACCGATACCAGCAAGGTGGCCAACACCTCGGCCACGGCGGCTTCGACGGGGGCCGACCTCAACGGCAAGGCCGCACAGGATGCAGCACGTCAGCTGCGCGAGCGTCTGGCCGAATGCGCAGCACGCCTGCATGGCGGCGATGCCCATGACGTGCGCTTTGCCAACAATGCGGTGCAGGTCAATGGCCAGAATGTGCCGTTTGCCGAGCTGGTGCGCGCCGCCTATCTGCAGCGTGTGCAGCTGTGGTCGGATGGCTTCTATGCGACGCCTGGCCTGCACTGGGACGGCAAGCGCATGAAGGGCCACCCCTTCTTCTACTTTGCCTATGGCGCCGCCGTCAGCGAGGTGGTCATCGATACCTTGACGGGCGAATGGAAGCTGCTGCGCGCCGATGTGCTGCATGACGTGGGCCGCTCGCTGAACCCGGCCGTCGATGTGGGCCAGGTGGAGGGTGCCTTTATCCAGGGCATGGGCTGGCTGACCACCGAGGAGCTGGTCTGGCATCCGCAAACCGGAAAGCTCACGACCCATGCGCCCAGTACCTACAAGATTCCCACGGCCAATGACTGCCCGCCGGTCTTCAATGTGCGCCTGTTCGAGGGCGACAACTATGAAGACTCCATCCACCGCAGCAAGGCCGTGGGCGAGCCGCCGCTGCTGCTGCCGTTCTCGGTGTTCTTCGCGATTCGCGATGCGGTGTCCGCCGCCGGCGAGCACCGGGCGAATCCGCCTCTGCAGGCACCGGCCACGTCAGAGGCCATCCTGAGAGCAGTGGAAGCCGTTCAAGGGCACACTGGCTAGTTTTTCCTCACAGGTGTTGTCGCCTTGCGGGGCGGCAGCCATTTGAGTCATGGCTGTTTGCCGCGGGGCAAGGCCATGTGCTGCGCCGTCCATTTGGCGGCGCAGGACCGGGCGCGTTCCTCGCGTTGCGCCTCGCATGCAAAACAACACGGAGACTATGCAATGAACTGGACAGAGCGGATATTCAAACTCAGGGAGCACAACACCAATGTGCGCACGGAACTGGTCGCAGGGCTGACGACCTTTCTTTCAATGGCCTACATCATGTTCGTCAACCCCTCCATTCTGGGGGATGCGGGCATGCCCAAGGGCTCGGTCTTTGTCGCCACCTGCCTGATCGCAGCGCTGGGGTCGACCATCATGGCGCTGTATGCCAACTACCCGATTGCGCTGGCGCCGGGCATGGGGCTGAACGCCTATTTTGCCTATGTGGTGGTGCTCAAGATGGGCTATACATGGGAGGCTGCCCTGGGGGCGGTGTTCGTCTCGGGATGTCTGTTCCTGATCTGCACGATGCTGGGCCTGCGTGAGCTCATCATCAAGGGCATACCGCAGTCCATACGTGTGTCTATCACCGTCGGGCTGGGACTGTTCCTGGCGCTGATCGCGCTCAAGACCGCCGGTGTGGTTGCTGCCGACCAGAACACCTATGTGACGCTGGGCGATCTGCACAAGCCCGAGGTCATCATGGCGCTGCTGGGCTTTTTGTTGATCGTGGTGCTGGACCGTCTCAAGGTGCCGGGCGCATTGCTGATCGGTATTCTGGCCGTGACCGTGGCCTCGTTCTTCTTCGGCGGCAACACCTTCCACGGCATCTTCTCGGCGCCTCCCTCCATCGAGCCCACTTTCATGAAGCTCGACATCAAGACAGCGCTGACCACGGGCTTCCTCAACGTGGTGCTGGTGTTCTTCCTGGTGGAACTGTTCGATGCCACCGGCACGCTGATGGGCGTGGCGCGTCGCGCCGGTCTGCTGGTGCCTGAGCGCATGGGGCGTTTCAACCGCTCGCTGCTGGCCGATTCGGGGGCGATTTTCGTGGGCTCCATCCTGGGTACCTCCAGCACCACCGCCTATGTGGAGAGCGCTGCCGGTGTGCAGGCTGGCGGTCGTACGGGCCTGACGGCTCTCACGGTTGCCATGCTCTTCCTGGCCTGTTTGTTCATCGCGCCGCTGGCCGGTGTGGTGCCCGGCTATGCCACTGCACCTGCGCTGCTGTTCGTGGCCTGCCTGATGCTGCGTGACCTGACGGAAGTGCAGTGGGATGAAACCACCGAAGCCATACCGGCAGTCGTCACTGCGCTGATGATGCCTTTCACCTACTCCATCGCCAACGGCCTGGCCTTCGGCTTCATCACCTATGCCGTGCTCAAGCTGTGCACGGGCAAGGTCAAGGAGGTGCACTGGATCATGTGGGTGATTGCTGCCCTGTTCCTGTTCAAGTTCATCTACGTCGGCGGTCACTGAGTCTTCAGGCGCTGATCGAACCCGGCATGGCTTGATGGAGCCAGCCGGACAGGACATCCAAGATGCGAAAAGCAGTCCGGCTACTGGTGGGTCGGGCTGCTTTTTGCATTGTGGGCGGCAGGCCTGTCGATGGCTTTGCCTTGATGGGTAGACGCCCGGATGGTCAGTCATTTCCCCGGGCCTCAACAACATTGATTTCATGAGCATATTGCTGAATCAAAGCTTGTTGTGCGTTCGTGCGCCTGGCCTCGATGGGCGCCTGCCGTCTTAAGTGCCTGACAGCACAGCGAAATCCATGTGCGTCCGCTGGACCGGCACCGGCGCTCGGATGAGTTGGTTGTTTCCAAATTTGAAATCTATATTTTTGAATCGATCGACGGCTCCCTAGCATCTGCCCCATTGCATACATGGGAGAAGAAAGTGGACAAGCGTCGATTTCTGCTGGCCGGGCCTTCATGGCTGGCAATGGCGGCAGCCGGCATCACCGGTGCTGCGCATGCTGCGGTGGACGCCAAGACCAGGCTGGTCGTCGCTGACCAGAGCGAGCTGATTCGCCATCTGCTGGATGCAAGCGGCGAACGCAAGAAGACCGGCTTTCAGCTGGAGCTGCCCAATTTTGCCGGCGGTCCGGCCATCTTCGAGGCCATCCGCGCCGGAGCGCTGGACATGGCCTATGTGGGAGACACCCCTCCCATCCAGGCGCGTGCAGCAGGCGTGAACCTGCCCATCATCGCAACCTTCACCCGAGCCAGAGCGGAATATCGTTTGCTGCAACATGCCGGCGCCGGGGTGGAGCGCCTGAGCGATCTGCGTGGCAAGCGCGTGAGCTATGTCGAAGGCTCGGGTCGCCAGGTTTTCCTGATCGAGGCCTTGAACCGGGCCGGCCTGACGCTCAAGGATGTCACGCTGGTACATCTGCGCGTGGCCGAACTCAACGATGCCCTGCGCGCCCGGGCCGTGGATGTCGCCACCATTGCCGAGCCGCATGTCACGCGGCTGTCCAGGCAGATCGGTGCGCGTGTGGTGCCTGATCCGCTGGAGCGTCAGCTGCTGCCTTCCACCTCCTATATCTATGCCCGTCCGGAGGTGCTGGCTGATCCGCAGAAGGCCGAGGCCATCCGCGAATTCCTGGCCTCCTTCGTGCGCGCGGGGCGCTGGAGTAATACCCATCGCAAGGAATGGGAGCAGCATTACCTGCGCAATTTCCAGCGCCTCGATGCCGAGAGCGCTGCGGCCATACAGGCGGCGCAGGCTCCGCTCGAGTTCCAGACCGCTGCACAGGCCCAGCCTCATCATCAGAAGCTCATCGACATCCTGCACAGCGCCGGCAGTCTGCCCCGGCGTCTGGATGCCAGGGACTCCTTTGTGGCTAGCTATGACGGCGTGATCGTCGCCAATCGCTGAGGAGCTGCCGTGATGACTCCGATTCCTCTGGAAGCGCGCGTGGCCGGCTGGCAGTCTCAGACCGGAGCGCTGCTTGCCGCGCCGGACCGCAAGGCCCCGGCACTGGTGCCGGCCCGCCTGTCGCCGGGCATGCTGCTGGCCGGGCCGGCCCTGCTGCTGCTGTTGTGGGAGACCGCATCGCGCCTGGGTTACCTCTCGCCCGAGACGCTGACCGCACCGTCGCAGGCATTGCGCACCGGCTATGAAATGGCCCTTGATGGAAGCCTGCTGCCGCATCTGATGGCTTCGGCCGGGCGAGCCTACACAGGGCTGTTTCTGGGCATTGTGGTGGGCGTGCTGCTGGCGCTGGGCGCCGGGCTGAGCCGCACCGGCGAGGCCCTGATCGATGGGTTGGTGCAGATCAAGCGGGCCGTTCCCACGCTGGCGCTGATCCCGCTGGCCATCATCTGGCTGGGCATAGGCGAGGCGATGAAGGTCTTCCTCATCTTCACCGCCGTGCTGATTCCCATCTATATCAACACCCATGCAGCGCTGCGCAGCATAGACATCGGTCATGTGGAGCTGGCGCAGACGCTGGGACTGTCGCGTGCCGAGTTCATTCGCAAGGTGGCCCTGCCGGGAGCCTTGCCAGGCTTTTTTGTAGGCCTGCGCATGGCGGTCTCGCTGTGCTGGACGGCGCTGGTGGTGCTGGAGCTGATCAACACGCAGACCGGCATCGGTTACTTGATGAACCGTGCGCGCGACTGGGGGCAGACCGATGTGATCGTGGTGGGCATTCTGATCTACGCGCTGCTGGGTCTGCTCTCCGACGCCGCGGTGCGTAGCCTGGAGGCACATGTGCTGTCCTACCGGAGGTCGCTGGGATCATGAACCGTCCATCATTGGCAGGTGCCGTGCACCTGCATGGCTTCAGCCGCAGCTTTCATGGCAAGCAGGTGCTCGACGACCTCGAACTTGATATTGCGCCGGGGCAGTTCGTGGCGCTGCTGGGAGAGTCGGGCTCCGGCAAGACCACGCTGTTGCGCGCATTGGCCGGTCTTGATCTGGAGGCTCGGAGTTCGGGGACGGCGGTTGCACATGGCAATGTGTCCGTGCTGTTCCAGGACTCGCGCCTGCTGCCCTGGCTGACGGTGCTGGACAACCTGACGCTGGGCCTGGACGCGCAGGCTGCCCGGCCTGACGCAGCTCAGTTGCTGCGCGAGGTGGGACTGGAAGACAAGGCAGCGGTCTGGCCAGCCAGCTTGTCGGGCGGGCAAAAGCAGCGCGCGGCACTGGCTCGCTCCTTGCTGCGCGAGCCCCATGTGCTGCTGGCCGACGAGCCTTTTGGTGCCCTGGATGCCCTGACCCGCCTGCGCATGCAGGGCCTGCTGCGGCGCATGGTGGAGCGCGTACGCCCGACGGTGATCCTGGTCACCCACGATGTGGACGAGTCCCTGCTGCTGGCAGACCGGATTCTGGTGCTCAGAGACGGAAAGATCGCCGAAGACCATGCGCTGGATCTGGCCCATCCGCGGCGCCCCGACCACCCCGCTTTCATGCAGCTGCGCGCGACCTTGCTGCGCAGTCTGGGTGTGGAAGCCGAATTTGTCTGAAAGAAGCTGTGCCATGACGCGACAACTACACCTGAACCTGTTTCTGATGACGCGAGGCCACCATGAAGGTGCCTGGCGTCACCCCGGCGCCAATCCCAAGGCACTGACCGATCTGCAACTGTATGTGGATGCTGCCCGCATTGCCGAGGCCGCCAAGTTCGATGCCGTGTTTCTGGCCGACGGGCTGGTCGGGCCCGACAGCGGGCAGATGGCCTCTTCGGGCCAGCTCGAGCCGCTGCTGCTGCTGGCGGCGCTGGCGCAGTATACCGAGCGTATTGGGCTGATCGGAACGGCTTCCACCACCTACAGCCTGCCCTATACGCTGGCGCGGCAGTTCGCCACGCTGGACCACCTGTCCAAGGGCCGGGCAGGCTGGAATATCGTGACCTCCTGGCTGCCCCGGGCCGGTGAAAACTACGGACTGCAGCAGAATGTCGAGCATGCCGAGCGCTACCGCATCGCCGAGGAATTCGTGGCCGCAGTGGATGCGCTGTGGCGCAGCTTTCCGGGCGCTGCGGTGGTGGACGATGCCGCATCGGGTCAGTACCTGGACATAGGCCAGGTGCGCCCCGTCAACTATGCAGGCACGCATATCCGTACGCGCGGACCGCTGAATGTGCCGGGCAGCCCCCAGGGCCGTCCGGTACTGGTGCAGGCCGGTCAGTCCGATACCGGCCGGGCCTTTGCCGCGCAATGGGCCGAGGCCATATTCACGGCGCATGGCAGCAAGGAGTCGGCGCAAGGCTTTTATGCCGATATCAAGGGACAGGCGAAGGCGCTGGGGCGCCGGGCCGAGGATATCGTGATCCTGCCGGGCATCAGTGCCGCGATTGGGTCGACGGAGTACGAGGCCCGCCAGGTGTGGGAGGAGCTCGACAGCCTGACCAGCATCGAAGTGGGGCTGGGACGCCTGTCGGCTCGCTTTGGCGGCCATGATTTCAGCGGCCTGCCGCTGGACCGCCGGCTCACGCGGGACGATTTTCCCGATCCCGCGCTGGTGGAAGCTTCCAGGAGCCGCGTCATAGGCTATGTGGAGACTACGCTGCGCGACGGGCTCACGCTGCGTCAGCTGCTCAAGCGGCTGGCAGGCGCGCGCGGGCATCTGGCGATTGCCGGCACGCCCGAGCAGGTGGCGGACACGATCGAAGACTGGTTCCGCACGGGCGCTGCCGATGGTTTCAATGTGATGCCACCGGTGATCACGCAGCAACTGGAGCTGTTTGCCAGCGAGGTCGTGCCGATTTTGCGCAAGCGTGGGCTGTTCCGCAGCGACTACCAGAGCAGCACGCTGCGCGGCCATTTCGGCTTGCCCGATCTGCCAGCCGTGCAGCACAGGCTGCAGGCGGATGCCGAAGTAGCGGCCTGAGTCTGCAGGCGGGAGGGCAGCCGGCTATCAGTCTCAGGCGGGGTGGATGGCGCCCAGAATGCGCGGGCCGCTGGCGCCCGTCACGCTGGCCAGATTGCCGGGCAGGCCCAGCAGGCACTGGCGTGCCAGCCAGGCAAAGGCAGCAGCTTCCACTTCCAGCGGGGGCAGGCCGCGCTCTGCCGTGGAGCTCACCTTCACGCCCGGCAGCAAGGCGGCCAGGCGTTGCATCAGATAGGTGTTCAGTGCACCGCCGCCGCATACCAGCAGTTCGGTGCCGCCCCTGCCGAAACGCCGGACGGCATGGGCGCAGCTGGCGGCGGTGAATTCGGTAAGGCTTGCCTGTACATCGACCGCAGCGGCCTGCGCCGCATGCTGCTGCAGATGCCGCTCCAGCCAGTCGGCGTGAAACAGATCGCGCCCTGTGCTCTTGGGCGGCTCCTGGGCCAGATAGGGATCGCCCAGCATGGCGGCCAGCAGCTCGGGAAGGACCTTGCCGCTGGCGGCCCACTGGCCGCCCTCGTCATAGCTCTTGCCGGTATGGTGCAGGCACCAGCCGTCCATCAGCGCATTGCCGGTGCCGGTGTCGAAGCCGAGTACCGAGCCGTCGGCACCCAGCGCGCTGAGATTGGCAATGCCGCCGATATTGAGCACCAGGGCTGTTTCCCCGGGCCTGCCGAACACGCTTTGGTGAAAGGCCGGCACCAGCGGCGCACCCTGACCGCCCGCCGCCACATCACGGCTGCGTAGGTCGGCGACGACGGTGATGCCGGTCAGCTCGGCCAGCAGGGCGGGGTTGTTGAGTTGCAGCGTGTAGCCTGTGCCATCGAACATCTGCGGACGGTGGCGCACGGTTTGCCCGTGGGCTCCTATGGCTGCGATCTGCCCGGCCTGAGCGCCGGCTGCGGCCAGCAACTGGTGCACCACCTGTGCATAGTGGCGCACCAGTGCATTGGCAGCCAGGGCGGAGCGATGCAGTTCATCCTGGCCGCCGGCAGTATTGAGGGCCAGCAGCTCTGCACGCAATGCCTCGTCGAAGCTGCAGCTGGCATGTTGCAGCACCTGGGTGCCACGGCTGAAGTCCACGAGAACGCCATCGACGCCATCCAGCGAGGTGCCGGACATCAGGCCGATATAGAGAGGGCTTTGGGCGGCTTGTTCAATGGCATTGGGCATGTCAGATCGGAAGGTAGGCTTACGGTTTTACTATCTTAGCTGTAGCGTTCGGTGCATGTTCGATGGGTGCTGCGAACGATCTTCATGCGTGAATGAAAAAGGGCTGCAATCTGCAGCCCTTGTTGTGCATGGCGACGCTGGCTCAGCGCGCGCTGGCCAGGGCATACGCTTGCGTGCCGGCGTTGAGTTCGATGCGCATCTGTGCGGCCTGCTGCTCGAAGGCCGGGCGGGCGGCCTTGGAGATGGGCTGGGCCGCATCGGTGATCTGGGCAATGGTCAGCGGATCGCGCTGCTCGCCCTTGTCGCGGAACTCGAAGTGCAGATGAGGGCCGGTAGCCCAGCCCGTGGAGCCCACGGCGCCGATGATGTCGCCCTGGTCCACGCGTTGACCGCGCTTGACGTCAATGCGGCTCAGGTGGGCATACACGGTGGTGTGCTGGTTGGCGTGGTCGACAAAGATCACATTGCCGTAGCCGTTCTGCACGCCGGCAAAGGACACGACGCCGTCGCCCACGGTGCGCACCTTGGTGCCGGTGGGAGCCGCAAAGTCGGTGCCCAGATGAGCGCGCCAGGTTTTCTGGATGGGGTGGACGCGCATGGAGAAGCCGCTGCTGATGCGCGAGAACTCCACGGGATAGTTCAGATAGGCCTGGCGCAGGCTCTTGCCGTCGAGCGTGTAGTAGGCGCCCTTCTTGCCGGCTTCCTGGAACCACATGGCCTGATGCGACTTGCCATTGTTGTAGAACTCGGTGCTCAGCACGCGGCCGGCACGCAGCGGCTCGCCATCGGCTTCCAGCGATTCATAGACCACCGCAAATCGGTCACCCTTGCGCAGGCCGCGGCGGAAGTCCAGTTCGCCCTGGAAGATGTCGGCCATCTGCATGGAGACGCTGTCGGGAATGTCGGAGGCATCCGTGGCGGCAAAGAAGGAGGAGCGAATCACGCCCCCCGCCAGACGGGGGCTGGCCGTGAGCTTGCCGGTCTCGATCTTGGACTGCAGCTTGCCGTCCACACGCTCCACGGTCAGGCGCTGGAAGCTGCCGTCTTCGCCAGGAGCCCAGCGCACGGTCAGCTGGCTCAGTTGCTGGTCGGGCGTGGTTTCGGCGGACACGAGGCGGCCGGCACGGCCCAGCACGTTCTGGCGCACGGCATCGTTGCTGCGCATGAAGGCTGCTGCCTGCGGATCGGCAATGCCAAGGCGCTGCAGCAGCGACTCGGTCGTGTCGTTGGCACGGGTGTATTCGGAACGGTAGAGGGAGAAGGACTGCAGATCCGTTAGGTCGGCCAGATCCTGGCCGGCGGCCAGGGAGGTGACGGGTTCGGTCAGTGTGCGTACGGGAAGGTCGGCGGGGTCGGGCCCCAGGCTGGCCACTGCAAAGGCACCGCTGCCACCGGTCAGCAAAACAGTCGCCAGCGCGGCCGTGGCGCGCTTGGGGTGTTTTTGCAGAGCCGATATCAGCCGTGCGAGCAGAGCACCGCCGGCATTTTTCAAGCCAGTCATCAAAACATCAAATCCTTGGGAAAGCGTGTCGGTGGAGTTGGCATTTGTTACGACTGACACGTCTCCAGCAGCTCTACCGTGCCATAAGTCCATCCAAAGAGGTCTTTATGAGGGAGCAGTCTAGAATTGACCGTAACACCAAACCTCCAAGTATATCGGCCGCGTCCTACCTCGCCTGCCGAAAAACCCTTATGAATCAATCTGCTGTTACAAGTTTTCCCGTGACCGACAGAGTGAACCAGGCGCTGGAAGTCACTCTGCGTGGAGTCGATGAGCTGCTGCCCAAGGACGAGTGGGTCCAGAAACTGGCCAGGTCCGAAGCCACCGGTGTGCCCCTGCGTATCAAGCTGGGCCTGGACCCGACAGCTCCCGACATCCACCTGGGCCACACCGTGGTGCTCAACAAGATGCGCCAGCTGCAGGATCTGGGCCATCAGGTGATCTTCCTGATCGGCGACTTCACCACGCTGATCGGCGACCCTTCGGGCCGCAACTCCACGCGTCCGCCGCTGACGGCCGAGCAGATCAAGGCCAACGCAGAGACTTATTACACCCAGGCCGCCAAGGTGCTGGACCCGGCCAGGACCGAGGTGCGCTACAACAGCGAGTGGTGCGACCAGCTGGGCGCGCGCGGCATGATCCAGCTGTCGGCCAAGTACACGGTGGCACGCATGATGGAACGCAACGACTTCCATACGCGCTTCACCGACGGCAGCTCCATCAGCCTGCACGAGTTTCTCTACCCGCTGCTGCAGGGCTATGACTCGGTGGCGCTCAAGTCCGACCTGGAGCTGGGCGGCACCGATCAGAAGTTCAACCTGATGATGGGCAGACATCTGCAAGCCGAGTATGGTCAGGAACAGCAGTGTGTGCTCACAATGCCGCTGCTGGTGGGCCTGGATGGCGTGCACAAGATGTCCAAGTCCAAGAACAACTACATCGGCATCACCGAGGACGCCAACACCATGTTTGCCAAGGTGCTGTCGATCTCGGACGATCTGATGTGGGACTGGTACACCCTGCTGTCCTTCAAGAGCCTGGCCGATATTGCCGCGCTCAAGGTCGAGATCGAGGCCGGCGGCAACCCCAAGCATGCCAAGGTGGCCCTGGCCAAGGAAATCACTGCGCGCTTCCACAGCGCAGCGGCGGCCGAGGCGGCCGAGCAGGATTTCATGAACCGCTCCAAGGGCGGCATCCCCGATGACATCCCTGAAATCAGCCTGCCCGGTGCTCCGCTGGGCATTGGTGCGCTGGTCAAGCAGGCCAATCTGGCTGCATCGACCGGCGAAGCCAATCGCCTGATCGATGGCGGCGGCGTGCGCATCGACGGCAACGTCATCAGCGACCGCGCCCTGAAGCTGGATGCCGGTACCTTTGTGCTGCAGGTGGGCAAGCGCAAGTTTGCGCGCGTCACGCTGAGCTGAGTTGAGCTGAGTGGTGCGTCACCGCTGCGCGCAATAGGGCAAGGCGCCGTCCTTGCCGAGATGGTCTGTCGAAGGTATCAGCCATCAAAATGAGAGCTGCTTACGCTTGATACATCTACGTTTCAATTCATTTTGTATTTGAAACAAAGGTGAATCAAGCGCTGGCAGCTCTCTTTTTTATGGGGCCGGCTCGCCCGCGCCCCGCATGGCGTCGCGTGTCTGGCGGGCTTGCTCCATCAGCCACTGACAGAAGGCCTGCACTTCGGGCCGCTCGCTGCTGCGCGGGCCTTGCAGCAGCCAGTACGACAGCGGCGACGCCAGGCGATGCTCGGGCAATACCTCGATCAGGCTGCCGGCCGCCAGCGCGTCGGCCACCAGCGGCAGGCGCGCGATGGCCAGACCCTGGCCGGCCAGCGCGGCCTGCACGATCTGGTGGGCGTAGTTGAAGTACAGCCAGCGCGGCGGCTGCAGCTGGTCGCAGCCGTTGGCGGCAAACCAGCGCTGCCAGCTCAGCCACTCCAGCTGGGGCATGCGGTGCACGTCGCCGGTTTCAATCAGCGTGTAGTGGGCCGCATCGGCGGGGCTGCGCACGGCAGGGCCGCTTCTGAGCAGGGCGGGGCTGGCGACCAGCACCAGCTCTTCACCGAACAGAGCCTTGGCCGAGGCATCGGAGACGCCGGCGCTGTAGCGTATGGCCAGGTCCACATCGGTGGTTTCCAGATCCACCACGGCGTCGCCCGTGTCGATGCGAATGTCGATATCGGAATGGGCGCGCTGGAACGCCTCCAGACGCGGAATCAGCCACATGGCGGCAAAGCTGGCCCAGGTGGTGATGGCCACGCTCTTGCGGCCCACGGTCTGGCGGATCTGGCGCACCGTGGCGTCTATCGACTCCAGTGCGGGTTGCACCGCATGCAGCAACTGGGCACCGGCCCCGGTCAGCTCCACGGCGCGCGAATGGCGCAGGAACAGCGGGATGCCCACCTCGTCTTCCAGCGACTGGATCTGGCGGCTGACAGCGGACTGGGTCAGCGCCAGCTCGTCCGCTGCGGCGCGAAAGTTCAGGTGCCGGGCCACGGCCAGAAAGGCGCGCAGATGGCCGGCACCGATGGCGCGGGTGCGAAGCAGCGGAGTGGGGCTGGTGGTGGCATGAGGCATGGCAGGGCAAGCATAAGGCGTTTGCGGCCACTGTTGCCTGCGCTTGCAGTTGCTGGCGCAGGCTATGGGTCGATAATCAGGCGGTTTTCATCCCGTAAATCAATATGACTGCACCTCTGGACATCGTCGTCATGGCTGCCGGCAAAGGCACCCGCATGAAAAGCCGCCATCCCAAGGTGCTGCAAAAGCTGGCCGGTCGCGCCCTGTTGCAGCATGTGCTGGACACCGCGGCGCAGCTCAAGGCGCGCTCGGCCGTGGTGGTGACGGGCCATGGCGCTGCGGAAGTGGAGGCTGCCATCACCGCCGCCAATGGTGCGGATGGGACCATGGATCTGAAGTTTGTGCGCCAGGAGCCTCAGCTGGGAACCGGCCATGCTGTGCAGCAGGCCGTGCCTGCGCTCAAGGATGATGGCCTGGTCGTGGTGCTGTCGGGTGATGTGCCGCTGACCCAGGCCGACACGCTGCAGGGTCTGCTCGATGCCGCAGGCAGCGACAAGATGGCCCTGCTCACCGTGAGCATGGCTGATCCCACGGGCTACGGCCGCATCGTGCGCAACGGTGCCGGCACAGTGCAGCGCATCGTCGAGCAAAAGGACGCCAGCGAAGCCGAACGTGCCATCACCGAGATCTACAGCGGCATCATGGCCGTGCCCGCCAGGCATCTGACGGCATGGCTGGCCAAGCTCGACAACAACAACGCCCAGGGCGAGTACTACCTGACCGATATCGTCGCCATGGCTGTGGCCGACGGCGTGCCCGTGGTGGGCCATCGCATCGCCGATGCGCTGCAGGTGGCGGGCGTCAACAGTCCGCTGCAACTGGCCGAGCTGGAACGGGCGCACCAGCTGCGCCAGGCGCGTGGGCTGATGGAGCAGGGCGTGCGCATGGCCGATCCTGCGCGCTTCGACCTGCGCGACGATGCTCGCGGCACCAAGGCCAGCCTGAGCTGCGGCCAGGATGTGGAAATCGACGTGAACTGCATCTTTGCCGGCAAGGTGACGATTGGCGCCGGTGCCACGATCGGCGCCAACTGCCATCTCAGCAATGTGAGCATTGCCGACGATGCCGTGATCCATCCCTTCACCCACATCGACGGCGAGAAGGCAGGTGTGGAAGTGGGCCAGGGCGCGCTGATCGGCCCGTTTGCCCGCTTGCGCCCCGGCGCCAAGCTGGGTCGCGAAGTGCATATCGGCAACTTCGTGGAGGTCAAGAACTCCACCCTGGCCGACGGCGCCAAGGCCAATCACCTGGCCTATCTGGGCGATGCCACGGTGGGGGAACGCGTGAACTACGGCGCAGGCAGCATCACGGCCAACTATGACGGTGTGAACAAGCACCGCACCGTGATCGAGGCCGATGTGCATATCGGCAGCAACTGCGTGCTGGTGGCTCCCGTGACCATTGCCGCCGGTGGTACGGTGGGCGGCGGCTCCACCGTGACCAAGAACACCGAGTTAGGTGCTTTGACGGTCGGACGCGGCAGGCAGGTCAGCATCCGCAACTGGAAGCGCCCAGAAAAGCTGCCCAAAGCCTGATGGAACCCATGCATCCAGTTGTTGAAAGCAAGGTGCCTCGGACGCTGGACGAGGCGCTGGCGCTGCTGGCCAAGCGCGAGGCCGAGCTGGCCGCCCTGCGCACGGCCCAGCAGGAATGGGTGCATGCGGTCTCGCATGATCTGCGAGCCCCGCTGCGCCATCTGCTGGCTTTCAACCCATTGATTGCCGAATTGCTGCAGTCCCCCAGCCCTGGTGTCGAGGACCTGGAAGAGGCGCGCAGTTTTTTGCAAACCATGGACCAGTCCGCCCAACGCATGGCGGCCATGTTCGAAGGCTTGCTGCAGCTGGCACGGGCCCAGCGCCATGTGCTGCAGCCGCAGCCCGTGGACTTGCCTGCCTTGCTGGGCAGTCTGCGCCAGCGTCTGCAGGTGCGCACGCAAGGCCGGCGCATAGAGTGGTGCCTGCCTGCTGCGGCCCCAAAGCTGCAGGCCGATCCGCATCTGCTGGAGCAGGCTTTGGATGCAGCTCTCGCCAATGCCGTCAAATTCACGCAAGCCATGCCGCTGGCACGCATTCAGGTCGATGTGCAGCGCGACGGGCAAGGCGGCTGCTCCATCTCGGTGACGGACAACGGCGTCGGCTTCGAGCAGGCGCGCTCGGGCAAGCTGTTTGGCGTCTTTCAGCGCATGCATCGCGAAGCCGAGTTCGAGGGCCTGGGCATCGGCTTGGCGCTGGTGCGCGACGTCTGCCGCCGCCATGGCGGCGAGGCGGAAATTCAGGCGCAGCTCAATGCGGGATGCCAGCTGCAGATGCACTGGCCGACCTGCTTGCCCTGAGTGCTCAGACCACGTCGCGGTCCAGGCTTTCCTGCCCGGGGTTCGCCGCGCTGATCCGTGTCGACTCGGGTCGCATGGGCATGGTGGAGGGGCTGTGCTGCCTCTCGGGCTGCTGGGTGGCATCCATCACCTGGTCGCGCCCACCGCTCTTGGCGCTGTAGAGCGCGCTGTCGGCCGCTTTGATCCATTCGGTCACAGAGCCGAAACTGTCATCGGCTGCGGCAACGCCGATGCTTGCGCTGATCTGCAGCTGCGGATAATCGCGAACGCGTATCTGGGCAATTTTTTCGCAAATGCGCATGGCCACGGAATATGCCTCCCTGGCCGTGGTGTGCTTGCACAGTACGGTGAATTCATCGCCGCCATAGCGCCCTGCAATATCGTTGCTGCGCAGGCTGTTTCTAATGGCCAGCCCGATCAGCTTCAAAACATCGTCGCCCACAATATGACCGTACAAATCGTTCACGCTTTTGAAACGGTCGATGTCAATCACCAGCAGACAGGTCTGCTCCTTGACGCTGCGGTGCTGGTGCAGGGCGGCACGGGCCTTTTTCCACCAGTAATCGCGGCTGTATACCGTGGTCAGCGGATCGATGCGCCCCAATAGCTTGAGCTGGAGATTCTGCCGGGCCAGAGTCTTGAGCATGCGACTGTTGGACCAGCTGGCATAGGCGCTGTGCATGACGATCAGCGGCAGCAGGCTCAGTTGCACTGCCAGCGGCGCATCCCATTGCGGGCTGGGCGTGATGGCCAGGCTCATGAAAAACATGCCACACAGCAGTGCGATCAGGGATGGCAGCCAGCGGCGCTTCAATCCGGTATAGAAGCGGTCGGCCACCCCTATGGCCAGAATGCAGAGGCTGGGTAGCAGACTCCAGTGCATCAGAGCGATCCAGCAACCGACGATCAGCGCATCGATCAGGGAGTTGAAATACTCCGCCTGGAACTGATCCTGTTGCCGACTTGAATGCAAAAAAGCAATATGTGGCCACGCCAGTGCACTTACCGCCGTGAATGCCCACCAGGCGAGATTGGTCGGGAGATATGACAGGCTCGCAGCTACCACTGCTCCGCCCAGTGCCATATAAGAGGCGCGCAGAGGATAGGTGCGTCGGTGAATATCTCGATGCAAGGGCATCTGGTGGATTTGGCTTAAGTCAAGATCGCGAGAATAATCGAATTAATACAATTTGTATCAAATATTAAGGAGCCTGCGCAGCATCTACACCACACATTGCGGTTCAAGAATAAAGGCGTGCAAGTCCCTAATGATGAGGGGCTGGCAAAGGCAGTTCGGTGCTGAATTTGGCGCGTTTGAGACTGAAGAAGGCTTTGACATTGCGCACATTGGCGTCCTGCGTGAACAGCTTCTGGCTCAAGGCCAGATAGGCTGGCATGTCGGCGCTGGCAATGACGAGGACGAAGTCGGGGCCGGGAGAGACGCGCCAGCATTGCTGCACGCCGGGCTCGGCAACGGCTTTGTGCTCGAACTGCAGCAGCGAGGCACTGTCCTGCCGGTCCAGCGAGACTTCCACAATGGCCTGTAGGCCATGGCCGGTGAAGCGTGCAATGTGTTCGCTGCTGAGGATGGCGACCTGTTTCTCGATCAGACCCAGTTCCTGCAGTCGCTTGACTCGGCGCAGGCAGGTGGCGGCAGACAGGTCCAGCAGCCGGGCCAGGGCCTGGTTGCTCAGGCTGGCATCCTGCTGCAATTGCTGCAGTAGCTGGAGGTCGGTATGGTCCAGATTGATGGAATCTTCATTCATTTATATGGATTTTATTGAATAAAAAATCAAACTGCAGTGATTGTGAAATTTTCGGTCATTTTTCATTTCTTATTGATTGAAAATTTTTCATTGCAGCAGATAGCATGCTCGCTCAATCAACCTAAGGTGTACCTCTATGTGTGGCATTGTTGCTGCGGTGTCTCATCGCAATATCGTTCCGGTTCTGGTCCAGGGTTTGCAGCGACTGGAGTATCGCGGTTATGACTCCTGTGGGG
Source organism: Comamonas sp. Tr-654 (assembly GCF_011752915.1). Classification (NCBI taxonomy): domain Bacteria; kingdom Pseudomonadati; phylum Pseudomonadota; class Betaproteobacteria; order Burkholderiales; family Comamonadaceae; genus Comamonas; species Comamonas sp. Tr-654. The sequence goes on along the minus strand of NZ_VWWQ01000003.1, from coordinate 708,246 downwards.
TGGCGGTGCAGGCCGCGGACGCCAACGGCTTGAGCCTTGGGTTGCAGCGTGCGCGTTCCACAGCCCGCGTGGCCGAGCTGATGGAGCAGGTCAAGACCGAACATGTGGAAGGTTTCACCGGCATTGCCCATACCCGCTGGGCCACTCACGGCGAACCTGCGGTGCGCAATGCCCATCCTCATTTCAGCCATGGCCCCGGCATCTCCCCCGTGGCCGATGCCGATGCGCCGGCACGCGTGGCCCTGGTGCACAACGGCATCATCGAGAACTACGAAGCCTTGCGTACCGAGCTGCAGGCCAAGGGCTATGTATTTGCCAGCCAGACCGACACCGAGGTCATTGCCCACCTGGTGGACAGTCTCTACAGCGGCGATCTGTTCGAAGCCGTGCAGGCCGCGACGGCCCGTCTGCATGGTGCTTACGCGATTGGCGTCATGCACCGGGACGAGCCTCAGCGCGTGGTCGGCGCCCGCGCCGGCTCGCCGCTGATTCTGGGTGTAGGCAAGGACGGCGGCGAGCATTTCCTGGCCAGCGACGCGATGGCGCTGGCAGGCGTCACCGATCAGATCGTGTATCTGGAAGAGGGCGATCTGATCGATCTGCAGCCGGGACGCTACTGGGTCATCAGCAGGAGCGGCGAGCGCCTGACGGAGCAGCAGCGTCCGGTCAGGACCGTGATGGCACACAGCGGCGCAGCCGAGCTGGGCCCTTATCGCCACTACATGCAAAAGGAAATCTTCGAGCAGCCCCGCGCCCTGGGCGATACGCTGGAGGGCTTGAAGAACATTGCCCCCGAGCTGTTTGACGGGGTCACTTCGGAAGGCAAGACCGGTGCTGCGGCCTGGCGCGTGTTCAAGGAGATCGACCGGGTCCTGATCCTGGCTTGCGGCACCAGCTATTACAGCGGCTGCACGGCCAAGTACTGGATCGAGTCGATTGCCGGGATTCCCTGCAATGTGGAAGTGGCCAGCGAGTACCGCTACCGCACCAGCGTGCCCGATCCCAAGACCCTGATCGTGACCATCACCCAGTCGGGCGAGACGGCCGACACGCTGGCGGCCCTGCGCCATGCCCAGAGCCTGGGCATGAAGCACAGCCTGACCATCTGCAATGTGGCCACCAGTGCCATGGTGCGCGAGTGCGAGCTGGCCTATATCACCCGCGCTGGCGTGGAGATCGGCGTGGCATCGACCAAGGCCTTCACGACACAGCTGGCAGGCCTGTTCCTGCTGACGCTGGCGCTGGCCCAGTCCAAGGGACGCTTGGTGGAAGAGAAAGAGCAGCAGTATCTGACGGCCATGCGCCATCTTCCCGTGGCCCTGCAGTCCGTGCTGGCGCTGGAGCCGCAGATCATCAGCTGGGCCGAAGACTTTGCGAAGAAGGAAAACGCACTGTTCCTGGGGCGCGGCATTCACTACCCCATCGCTCTGGAAGGCGCGCTCAAGCTCAAGGAAATCAGCTATATCCACGCCGAGGCCTATCCCGCTGGCGAGCTCAAGCATGGCCCGCTGGCGCTGGTGGACAGCCAGATGCCTGTGGTCACCGTGGCGCCCAACGACGAACTGCTGGAAAAGCTCAAGAGCAATATGCAGGAAGTGCGTGCGCGCGGCGGTGTTCTCTATGTGCTGGCCGATGCCAAGACCAATATCGAAAGCAGCGAAGGCATGCATGTGATTCGCATGCCCGAGAACTATGGTGCACTGAGCCCCATCCTGCACGTGGTGCCGCTGCAACTGCTGGCCTATCACACGGCGGTGGCACGCGGCACCGATGTGGACAAGCCGCGCAACCTGGCCAAGTCGGTAACGGTGGAATAAGCAGACGGTCTCTGCGACGAAAAAGCGCTCCCTGGGAGCGCTTTTTGGTTTGGGCATGGCAGGTGGATGGCTGGCTTCAGCGCTGGCTAGACTCCTGCTGCCTTGAAGACCCGACGCAGTACCTGCATGGGTAGAAATTTGACGCGGCGGCGTTTGAGTTCATGTCGGTAGAGGCGCTCCCTCTCAATGAAGTTGATTTTTTCTTTCATTGCGATGTGTCTGGATGGCTAACCCGTCCAATCTAACAGCGTAGTGCGCATTTTTCGTAACACCCTGTCAGAGGGATTCGACATCCACATCCCGGCGCTGAAGCTCGCATGTCCCGGCATGCATGCAGCCATTCTGGCTCGCCCATGAGAAACGCCCCTTTCGGGGCGCTTGTGCAGAGCGATTTTGCTTACATATTATTGGGCAGCACGGTCACGATCTGCGGGAAGAACCACAGTATCACGAGTGCCAGCACCATCAATAGGAAGTACGGTGCGCAGACCCGGGCCAGGTAGGTGATCTGCTTGCCTGTCATGCCCTGCAGCACGAACAGGTTGAAGCCTACTGGCGGCGTGATCTGAGCAGTCTCCACCGTGATGACGAGAAAGATGCCGAACCACAAGGGGTCGATGCCTGCGGCCTGGATGATGGGCAGGACCACGCTGGAGGTCAGCACAATGGTGGAGATGCCGTCCAGAAAACAGCCGATGAGAATGTAGAACAGGCCCAGCACCACGATCAGCATGGCGGGCGAGAGGTTCAGGCTGCCCACGTATTCGGCCAGCTGGCGTGGCAGGCCGATATAGCCCATGGACAAGGTCATGAAGGCAGCACCGGCGAGGATCAGCGCGATCATGCAGTAAAGTCGGGTGGCTCCGAACAGCGAGTCCTTGAAGTTCTTCCAGCTCAGAGCACCTTGCAGGGCCGACAGGATCAGTGCTCCCATCACGCCTATGCCGGCGGCCTCGGTTGCCGTGGCAATGCCGCTGTAGATGCTGGCAATCACGCCCGAGATCAGCAGCACAACGGGGATCAGATGGCGCGACTCGTAGACTTTCTGCTTGAAGCTCGTGGTGCTGTCGGCCTTGGGCACCTTGTCCGGGTTCATCAAGGCCCAGACAACGATCCAGCCGCTGAACATCAGGGCCAGCATGATGCCTGGCAGGACGCCCGCCATGAACAGCTTGGAGATCGACAGCTCGGCCGATACCCCGTAGACGATCAGGATGATGGAGGGCGGTATCAGCAGGCCCAGCGTGGCGGGACCGCCCAGCGAGCCGATCACCATGTTCTCGGGATAGCCGCGCTTGCGAAGCTCGGGCACATTCATCTTGCCCACGGTGGCGCAGGTGGCGGCTGAGGAGCCGGACACCGCCGCAAAAATCGTGCAGCCTATGACGTTGGTGTGCAGCAGGCGGCCCGGCAGCGCATTGACCCAGGGTGCCAGGCCGCGAAACATGCTCTCGGACAGATTGGTGCGGTAGAGAATCTCGCCCATCCAGACAAACAGCGGCAGAGCCGTCAAGGTCCAGCTGCTGGCAGAGCTCCAGATGGTCATGGCCATGGCATCGCCCGCAGCGCGTGCGGTGAAGAACTCCATGCCGAACCAGGCAACGCCCGCCAGAGCCAGTCCGACCCAGACGCCGCCGCCAAGCAGAACCAGCAGCACCACGATCAGTGCAATGCTTGCGGTGATTTCATTCATGAGGGGTTCCCTCCTTCTCTACCGCCTTGCGTTTGCCCAGCAGCTCCAGCACCAGTTCGTCACAGAACGCGATGAAAAAAACAAGCGTGCCCAGAGCCATGAATATCTGCGGAATCCACAGCGGTGTGGCGTCGATACCCACGGAGATGTCTTCGATCTCCCAGGACTGCCAGACCAGGCGCGTGGAATAGAAAGCCAGAAAGGCCGAAAGAATGGTGGCGACGCCCAGGGCGGTCAGCTCCAGCGCCTTGTGGGCTTGGCCCTTGAGTGCACCCAGCAGCAAGGTGACGCGGATATGTTCACCTTTCTTCAAGGTGCTGGCCAGGGCCATGAAGCCGGCGCCGGCCATGGCATAGCCTGCGTAGGCATCGGTGCCCGGAGCGCTGAAGCCAAAAAGCCGGCTGGTGATGGTCAGCAGCACCATCGCCAGCACGCCGATCATGGCGATGCCTGCAAGCCAGGCACTGCCTTCATATAAACCATTGAGTAAGTTGCGCATGCTTGTCTTCCTGAGCGGATGAGGCCATCCGCCGCCAGCCCGATGCCGGAACTGGACGGTCGGACGCGACCTGCGCCTTACTTGCCAGCCTTGTAGTCGACGAGAATGGCCTGGCCGTCAGCGCCGGCCTTGTCCGTCCATTCCTTGATTACAGTCGCGCCGATCTTGCCCAGATCGGCCTTGAGCTGGGCGGAGGGCTGCTCGACCTGCATGCCGCCTTGCTTGAGGGCTGCTATCGAGCGCGCATCCACTTCTCTGGACTCTTTCCAGCCGCGCTGCTCGGCGGCGGCAGCGGCCTTGAGCACGGCCTCTTGCGTGCTCTTGTCCAGTGCGCCAAAGGCCTTCTTGCTCACGGTCACGGCATTCTTGGGAATCCAGGCCTGCACGTTGTAGTAGTACTTCAGGCTTTCAAACAGCTTGTTGTCGGCGCCGGTCGCGCTGGAGGTGATCAGACCATCCACCACGCCGGTTGCCAGTGCCTGGGACAGCTCGGCTTCCTGCACGGTTACGGGCTGGGCTCCGATTAGCTCGCCGATGCGGGCCGTGGTCGGCGAGTAGACGCGCCACTTCATGCCCTTGAGATCGGCTGCGGAGCTGATGGGTTTCTTGGTGTAGATGCCCTGGGGCGGCCAGGCCACGGAATACAGCAGCACCTGCCCCTGCTTGTCCAGCAGCTTTTGCAGTGCGGGTTTCTGGGCCTGGTAGAGCTTGTAGGCATCCTCGTAGTTGTTCACGAGAAAGGGCAGGCCATCGGTGCCGAAGATCTGCGACTCGTTCTGGAAGCTCACCAGAAAGAACTCGCCCATCTGTGCATTGCCGGTTTGCACGGCACGCTTGATTTCGGGCATCTTGAACAGCGATGCACCAAAGTGCGGCGTGATCTTGAGCTTGCCGCCCGTGGCGGCATCCACATCTTTCACAAACAGTTCGTTGTTCTTGGAGTGAAAGTTTCCAGGCCCGTATGCGGTGGCGAAATCCCACTTGGTTTGAGCCATTGCATGACCGGCAATGCCGATGCTGGCGAGCAAGGTGGCGGTGGCGCAGAAAAGGCGACGCTTCATGAAAACTCCTTGGATAAGAGATGCGGACGAATGAACTCAGGCAAGAGTTGTGCCAAAAGTAGCATTTGTCTCAACAAACATCCATGAGGGATTTCAACGAGTTTTTAGAAAGCGTAGGGCGTTTTCTAGATTATCTCCATTGAGTGGGGCTGAATTGTTGAACAAGAAATTTCAGGGAGCCTTGATGCCCGCCTCTGCCAGACGCCGGGCATAGGCGGCCAGAATGATGCGCTCCGAGTGCACCAGATAGGCACTGAGTTCCTGCGCCGCCTCTGCGGGCCTGCCGGCTTCGAAGATCTGCAGAATCTTCAGATTCATGCCTACATAGGGGGCATGCAGAAAATGCGGGTCGCGCAGCAGGCCGAAGGCCAGGCGCAGCTCCGCCAGCAGATGGGAGAACATCTCGTTGAGGCGTTCGCTGTCGGCCAGGGCCACAATGGCTTTGTGAAACGCCATATTGGCGGTGCCCACCTCGGACCAGTCCTCGGCCTCGCTGTGCCGCTGGCCGCTTTCCACGGCCTCGCGCATCCGCGTCAGTGCCGGGTGCATGGGATAGGCCTGTGCAAGTGCCTGGCACTCGATCATGCGCCGCACGCGATAGATATCGATGATGGACGCCATGCTGGGCACGGCCACCGATACGCCCTTGTTGGGCTCGTGTACCAGCAGACCTTCCTTGGTCAGCATGCGGAACACCTCGCGCAAGGTGTTGCGCGAAATATCCAGCGCTTCGCTGAGTGCTGCTTCTGACAGTCGCTGGCCCGGGCTCAGCACGCCCTTGACCAGCTGGCTGCGTATTTCTTCGGCGATGCGTTCGGTCAGGTTCTGGACCTCTGCGGCGACTTTCATGGCATTCCCTTTTGGCTGTCGCCAGAGTGTAGCCATCGTTCTGTTGACCCAGAGAAGTTCAAAAGAGTGGTGAGACCTAGGGTTTGCTCTATTACAAAGTCTATTTGTTCTGCAAACAATTTCATTTGTGGAATCAATCTAAATAGATTGTTCAACAATTGGAGGGATGAAGCGGCTCTGGAGCAGAGCTGCCCAGCCTTCTTCAAAAGAGCTGGCGGGGTTGCCAATAGCGTTCCCGTCTTTGGTAGAGCCCGCCGCGCAGCGGATCAGGGCGTGATTTCCGGAGGCTTCCATGCCTGTAGACGTAAACCTGTGGCCGCTGATCGGCGTGCTCATCATCATTGCCGGCTTCGCGCTGCGCTTTAACCCCATGCTGGTGGTCATCGTGACCGCCATCGGCACCGCCTTCGCGGCAGGCTTTCCGCTGGACAAGGTTCTGGCCGCCATCGGGGCCGGCTTCATCAAGACCCGCAATCTGCCGCTCATCATCTTGCTGCCGCTGGCCGTGATCGGCCTGCTGGAGCGTCATGGCCTGCGTCAGCATGCGCAGAACTGGATCAGCTCCATCAAGTCGGCCACAGCCGGTCGCCTGCTGATCGTCTACCTGGCAGCGCGTCAGCTCACGGCAGCCATCGGCCTGACCAGCCTTGGAGGGCATCCCCAGATGGTGCGTCCGTTGCTGGCCCCCATGGCCGAAGGCGCGACGGAAAACCGCTACGGCAAGCTGTCGGGCAAGGTACGCGAGAAGCTGCGTGCCATGTCGGCTGCCACGGACAACGTGGGCCTGTTCTTTGGTGAGGACATCTTCGTGGCCTTTGGCGCGATCGTGCTGATGACCACCTTCCTGAAGGAGGCCGGCATCGAGGTCGAACCGATTCATGTCGCGCTGTGGGGCATTCCTACGGCCATCTCGGCCTTTGCCATCCATGCCTTCCGCCTGCATCGCCTGGACAGGCAGTTGGCGCGTGAAATTGCTGCAGAAAAGAAAGTTGCCCAGGGAGAACAGGCATGACCATCACCATTCAATACCTGTACTACCTCGTCGGCCTGGTGCTGGCGGTGACGGCCGTGATGACGCTGCGCGACGGCAGCAACCCGCGCCGTTTCTCTGCGGGCCTGTTCTGGGCGCTGTATGCGCTGGTGTTCCTCGTCGGTGATCTGCTGCCGCCTGTATGGGTGGGGGCGGTGGCGGTGATCATGGCCCTGATTGCCGGTTTCGGCGGCGTCATGGGCGGCAAGCACCAGCCGCGCACCGATGCGCAATACCTGGAAAGCGCCAAGCGCCTGGGCAACAAGCTGTTCGTGCCGGCGCTGGCCATCCCGCTGATCACGATGGTGGGCACGCTGTCGGCCAAGCATCTGGTCTTTGGCGGCACACCCCTGATCGACCCCAAGAACAGCACTCTGGTCAGCCTGGGCATCGGCTGCGTGATTGCGCTGGTGCTGGCCTGCAAGATGACACGCGAGACCCCGGTGCAGGGGCTGCGCGAGTCGCACCGCCTGATCGACGCACTGGGCTGGGCCCTGGTGCTGCCGCAGATGCTGGGCATGCTGGGTCTGGTGTTCTCTGATGCCGGCGTGGGCAAGGCCGTCGCCTATGTGACCACCACCTACATCAACATGGATGTGCGCTTTGTGGCCGTGGCCGTGTACGTGATCGGCATGGCGCTGTTCACCGTCATCATGGGCAATGGCTTTGCGGCCTTTCCGGTGATGACCGGCGGCGTGGGCGTGCCCGTGCTGGTTGGCGTCTACCATGGTGACCCGGCCGTGATGGCGGCAGTCGGCATGCTGTCGGGCTACTGCGGCACCTTGCTGACGCCTATGGCGGCCAACTTCAACCTGGTGCCCGCCGCACTGCTGGAAATTGACAAGAATGCCGTCATCCGTGCGCAGGTTCCCACGGCCATCACGCTGCTGATCGTGAATGTGTTCCTGCTCAACTTCCTGATGTTCCGATAAGAGAGAGTTGCTATGACTGAGGCTGCCCACCGAATCCTGCTGACCGGCTTTGAGCCCTTCGACAAAGATAGCGTCAACCCCTCGTGGGAAGTGGCGCGCGCGCTGGACGGCGAGCTGATTGCGGATGGCGTGGTGCATGCCGTGCAACTGCCCTGCGTGTTCGGCGCGGCCATGACGGCGCTGGACGAGGCGCTGGCCAGGCTCCAGCCCACGCTGATCATCAGCCTGGGGCTGGCCGGCGGGCGCTCGGAAATCACGCCGGAGCGTGTGGCCATCAATATCGACGATGCCCGCATTCCGGACAACGCGGGCCATCAGCCCGTCGATCAGTCCGTGGTGCGCGACGCGCCCGCGGCCTACTTCTCGACCCTGCCCATCAAGGCCATGGTGCGCCATCTGCGGGACGCGGGCATTCCGGCTGCGGTATCGAACACCGCGGGCACTTTTGTCTGCAACCATGTGTTTTATGCCCTGATGCACAGGCTGTCGCGCCGTGCGGCCCCTGGCGTGCGCGGCGGCTTTATTCACATACCCGCGCTGCCGCAGCAGGCCGCGCGCCAGCCAGGCATGGCCAGCATGGCGCTGGAGACACAGATTCAGGGCATACGCACAGCCATTCATACGGCCATGACGGTGCAGCAGGATTTGCAGGAACACGCAGGTCAGCTGCATTGATGCCGACCGGGAGAAGAATGATGATGAAAATGGATTTGAACAGCGATCTGGGCGAGAGCTTCGGCGCCTGGCGCATGGGCGACGATGCGGCCATGCTGGACATCGTCAGCAGCGCCAATGTGGCTTGCGGCTTTCATGCCGGCGATGCGGCCGGGATACTGGCCACGCTCAGGGCCGCCAAGGCGCGCGGCGTGGTTGTCGGCGCGCATGTGGCCTACCGCGACTTGTCGGGTTTCGGGCGTCGCAACATGGATGTGGCCAGCGGCGATCTGGTGGCCGATGTGATCTACCAGATCGGTGCTCTGCAAGGCCTGGCGCAGGCGGTCGGAACCAGTGTCCAGTACGTCAAGCCGCACGGTGCGCTCTACAACACCATTGCCCAGGACAAGCGTCAGGCCATGGATGTGATCAATGCCATCAAGGCCATCAATCCCAGGCTGGTGTTGATGGCGCTGGCAGGTGCTCCCCTGATTGAATGGGCCCGCGATGCGGGCCTGAACGTGGTGGCCGAGGCCTTTGCCGATCGAGGATACACGCCAGATGGCGCCCTGGTTTCGCGCCGCGAGCCCGGTGCCGTGCTGCATGACGAAAACCTGATTGCCCAGCGCATGCTGACCCTGGTGCGTGAGGGCGTGATCGAGGCCGTGGACGGCAGCCTGGTGCGTGTGCAGGCCGATTCCATCTGCGTGCACGGCGACAGCCCCGGTGCCGTGGCCATTGCACGCAACATCCGCCAGCGCTTCGAGCAGGAGGGCGTGCAGATCACCTCCTTTGTGGAATCCGCACCATGAGTGCCATGCGCTTTTTACCCGTCAACCGCCACGCCATCCTGGTGGAGCTGCCCGACCTGCAGCAGACGCTGGTGCTGCTGGGTGCCTTGCAGGCTAGTCCCATAGAAGGCGTGCAGGAGCTGGTGCCTGCCGCGCGTACCATTCTTGTACAGTTTGCGCCCCATATCATCGGCGCGGCGCAGCTGGTGCGGCGCATTGCTGCCTGCGATCTGAGCGGCAGTGTGCAGCGCTCGGACGTGCTGGTGCAGATTCCCGTGCGCTATGACGGCGAGGATCTGGCCGAAGTCGCCCAGATCCTGGGCATCACGGCCGAAGAGGTGGTGCGCCGCCACACGGGCAGCGAATGGTCGGTGGCCTTCACCGGCTTTGCGCCGGGCTTTGCCTATCTGAGCGGCGGCGACCCCGTCTTCAACGTGCCACGCCGTGCCACGCCGCGCACCAAGGTGCCTGCGGGCGCCGTGGCGCTGGCCGGCAGCTTCAGCGCTGTCTATCCCCAGGCCAGCCCCGGCGGCTGGCAGATCATCGGCGTGACCGATGCCGCGATGTGGGATCTGGCGCGCGATCTGCCTGCGTTGCTGCAGCCCGGCTATCGCGTGCAGTTTGTCGATGCTGCTACTCAAAAAGAAGCTGCCAGCGTATTTTCTGAATCGATTTCAGATAGAAAAGTATCTGAAATCAATACGGATCAGGCGCAATCAGCTACGAGCTTCAATGGCTGTGCCTTGCGGGTGCGCGCCACGGGTCTGCTCACACTGTTCCAGGATAGAGGTCGCCATGGCCAGGCCGGCCAGGGCGTTTCTGCCTCCGGTGCCATGGATCAGGCTGCGTTCAAGACGGCCAACAGGCTGGTCGGCAACGGTAGCCAGTTGCCGGTGCTGGAGACGGTAGGCGGCGGCCTGTCGCTGCAAAGCGTGGGCGAGAATGTAGTGGCCGTGACTGGCGCGGACGCTCCTCTTGGCATCACCACGGCCGACGGGCGCAGCTGGTCTGCGCCGCGCTATGCCGCGATTGCGCTGGCCGATGGCGACACGCTGAGCCTTGCCCAGCCCGTGGCCGGTGCCCGCTGCTATGTGGCGGTGCGCGGCGGCTACGAGGTGGCTCCCGTGCTGGGCAGCGCTTCGACGGACACCCTGGCCCATGTCGGCCCGCCCGCTCTGCAAACTGGACAGTTGCTGGCGGTGCTGCCGGCCCCCCAGGCCGTGGTGGCCGAGCTGACCCTGCCGGTGCAGGAGCTGCCGGCCCCGGATGGCGAGGTGGTGCTGGATGTGGAGCTGGGCCCGCGTACCGACTGGTTCACGCCCGAGGCCGTTGCCTTGCTGGCCGCACAGCGCTGGCAGGTCACGCCCCAGTCCAATCGCGTGGGCCTGCGCCTGGCCGGAGAACAGGCGCTGACGCGCGCCGTGAGCAGCGAGCTGCCCAGCGAGGGCACGCCGCTGGGGGCCATCCAGGTTCCCGCCAGCGGCCAGCCCGTGCTGTTTCTGGCCGACCACCCCTTGACCGGCGGCTATCCAGTCATCGGCTGCGTGGCACCCCATCATCTGGATCTTGCGGGACAGATTCCCGTAGGGGCCTGGATTCGTTTTAACCCCATCCGCGCCTTTGCAGAGCTGGTGCCTGCAGCTGCGGAGTGAGGAGTGAGTTGATGAAAAAAGTTCTGATTGCCAACCGTGGTGAGATCGCCGTGCGCATTGCACGCGCCTGTGCCGACTATGGCGTTAAATCCGTCGCCGTCTATGCCGATGCCGATATCGATGCCCTGCACGTGCGCCGTGCCGACGAGGCCTACGGCCTCGATGGCGACAAGCCCGCCGACACCTATCTGAAAATCGCCAAACTGATTGCGATTGCAAAGCGTTCGGGCGCCGATGCAGTCCATCCCGGCTATGGCTTTCTGTCCGAGAGCGAAGCCTTTGCGCAGGCCGTGCTGGATGCGGGTCTGGTCTGGATCGGCCCGCGCCCCGACACCATTGCCAAGCTGGGCGACAAGGTCGAGGCGCGCAAGATTGCGCTGCAGGTCGGTGCGCCGCTGGTGGCCGGAACGCCCGATCCCGTCAAGGATGCCGACGAAGTGCTGGCCTTTGCCCAGCAGCATGGTCTGCCCATCATCATCAAGGCCGCTTTTGGTGGTGGTGGCCGTGGCATGAAGATCGCCTGGCACATGGACGAAGTGGCAGAGCTGTATGCATCCGCCGTGCGCGAGGCCGTGACGGCTTTCGGTCGTGGCGAGTGTTTTGTCGAGCAGTTCCTCGACAAGCCGCGCCATATTGAGGCGCAGGTGATTGCCGACACGCACGGCAATGTGGTTGTGCTGGGCACGCGCGATTGCTCGCTGCAGCGCCGCAACCAGAAGCTGGTGGAAGAGGCTCCTGCCCCCTTCATCAGCGATGCCCAGCGCGAACGAATTCACAGCGCGGCGAAGGCGATCTGTGCGCAAGCCGGCTATGTCAGTGCGGGAACCGTGGAGTTTCTGCTCAGCGGCAACGGCTCCATTTCCTTCCTTGAGGTCAATACCCGCCTGCAGGTCGAGCACACCGTGACCGAGGAAACCACGGGCATCGATCTGGTGCAGGAACAGCTGCGTGTGGCCGACGGTCTGCCGCTGTCCTTCACGCAGACTCCCGCACCACGGGCCCATTCCATCGAGTTCCGCATCAATGCCGAAGACGTGGGCCGCGGCTTTCTGCCCACGCCGGGTCTGATCACGCGCTTTGCCCCGCCTTCGGGGCCGGGCGTGCGGCTCGATTCGGGCGTCGAGTCCGGCTCGGTGATCCCCGGCACGTTTGACTCCATGATGGCCAAGCTCATCGTCACGGGGGCCACGCGCGAGCAGGCGCTGGCCCGTGCCCGGCGTGCGTTGGCCGAGTTCCGCATCGAGGGCGTGGCTTCGGTGCTGCCCTTCCACAAGGCTGTGCTGAATCAGGCCGACTTTGTGGGGACTGCGGGCTTCAACGTCCACACCCGCTGGATCGAGACCGAATTTGCCGAGCCCCTGGCCGCTGCCGCCCGCGCCGAGCCTGTGGCCGACACAAGCCTGCTGCGCACCGCCATCGAGATCGACGGTCGCCGCGTGCAGCTGGGCCTGCCCGCCATGCTGCTGCAAGGGCTGTCTGCACCGACGACGGGCGTGGCTCAGGCCGCCGCGCAGCAAAGCGTGGACCCTGATGCGGTCATCTCGCCCATTGCCGGCAATCTGCACGCCTGGAAGGTGGCCGACGGTGACGAGGTCAAGGAAGGCGATGTGATCGCCGTGATGGAAGCCATGAAGATGGAAATGCAGGTCTCGGCCCACAAGAGCGGTCGCGTCACATTGGCCGCGCAGGCAGGCGCCGCGCAGACCTTGAGTGCCGTGATCGCGCATATCCGATAAGCCTGGCCAGCTCCGCTTGAAGCGCGACCCCTGGGTCGCGCTTTGTTTTTCTAGCTTCGCTTCACGCAGCTCATGGCCATGGCCACCAGTGCATCGAGAAACTCGGGTGAGCGGGCCTGCTGCGGCACATCGTGCACGGCGCTGTGAATGATCTCGCGCAGGCCCTGGCCCAGCAGATAGGCGGCCATTGGCAGGTTGTCGGTCTGCACCTGCGAGCCATGCATCTGCAGCAGTGGCAGCCAGGTGGTGTTGATGAATTCCTCCCGGCTGGCCTGCGGTGCATGCCACAGACCCAGATGCAAGGCCGTGCGATAGCGCGTGTGGAAAGCATGGCTGAGCTGATGCAGGCGCTGCTCGACCCGGATCATGTTCGCAAAGATCTGGCGCAATATGGCTTCGAGCGACAGGCCCTGCAGCTGCTCGCGCATCTGGAAAAGCTGCTCGGATTCCTGATCGAGCAGGCGCTCATACACTGCCGCAATCATGGACTCCTTGTTGGGAAAGTATTGGTAGATGGAGCCCACGGCAGCACCCGACACCTCTGCAATGCGATTGACCGTGAGAGCGTCCTCGCCTTCCTTTTCGAGAAGGCGCAAACAGGCTTCGGCAATGGCATCAACCAGCGCCCTGGAGCGTGCCTGCACAGGCTGTTTGCGCGGTTGCGGCAACTGCTCCTTGGGGCGTGGGGTGGTTGGCGCGTCCATGAAATGCAAGTCCTGTCTTCGGTTTGTCTGTTAGTGCTGATTTTTTCTTTTTCCATCAATGACTTGCGACGTCTTTGAGGGGGCTGGAATGCGAGTGGAAAAACCCACTCCCTCTGCCTAGACTTTGGATCAGGCTGCTCGCCATCCTATCGCTAAGGAGCGGCCCGACAAAGCCTGAGGCAGACGCTGTGCAGGAGACAGAAGCGCTGCACTCGGACAAGACACTGCATAGAGGAGAAAGCACATGTCATCCCCCATCTCGGTTCAGACTCTCGGCCCGCGCATCGGTGCCGAAGTGCTGAAGCTGGACCTGGCAGACACGTTGTCTGCGCAAACCCTGCAGGCGCTGGAAGCCGCCCTGCTCAGACATGAAGCACTGGTGCTGCATGTGCCCGATATGACGCCCGATCAGCATCTTGCGATTGCCAGGTATTTTGGCGAGGCCGAAGTCCATACCTTCTATCCCAATCTGGGCCAGGGCTATGAGCAGATCACGGTCATCGACTCCAAGCTCGGTGACCGCGCTGATATGTGGCACCACGACGAGAGCTTTCTGCCCAGTCCGCCCATCGTCACCATGACCCATGCGCGCATCCTGCCGCCCACGGGGGGCGATACCTGCTGGATCAGCATGACCAGTGCCTACGATGCGCTGTCGCCGCAGATGAAGCAGTACCTTGATGGCCTGAGTGCCTGGCATGACATGAACAGACCCATGACGGCGGCGCTGCAGCATGGCATCTGCACACATGAGCGCTATGTGGAAGTGGTCGCGCAGAACCGTCGCCAGTTGCACCCGATGGTGCGCGTGCATCCGCTCACGGGGCGCAAGGCACTCTACGTCAGCCCCACCTATGTCACGCATATAGACGGCCTGCCGCAGGCCGAAAGCCATGCCATCCTGACCTATTTGCATGCGCACTGCATGCAGGTGGAGTTCCTGTTCAAGCACCGCTGGGTGCTGGGCGATATGGTGATCTGGGACAACCGCAGCGTGGTGCACAACGCCATCATGGACTACGCCCCGCACCAGCGCCGCATGCACCGTGCATCGGTGTTTGCTCGCCAGGAGGCTGTTGCCCAGAAGCACCACGAACAGGAGGCAGCATGCGCCACGACGGAATAAACCAGGAGCTGCTGTCCAGATACGCGCCGCGCCCGGGTCGCAAGCCGCTGCTGCCTGCGCTCGGTGATCGCCAGCAGCTTGCGCTGTTGTGCCGCGTGCTCTCGCGCGAAGGCTATAACGACCATATCGCGGGCCACATCACCCTGCGCCTGGATGACGGCAGCTATCTTGCCAATCCCTGGGAGCTGACATGGAGCGAGCTGACGGCCTCGGACATCCTGAGGCTGGATGCACAAGGCCAGGTGATCGAGGGCGACTGGAACATCACTCCGGCCATCCGGCTGCACATGGACGTGCATGAAAAGCGCCACGATGTGCGCGTGGTCATCCACAACCATCCCGAATGGAGCTCGGTCTGGTCGGCCACGGGCAAGGTGCCGCCGGTGTATGACCAGACCTCGGCCCTGGTAGATACCGACCCCGTGGTCTATGACGAATACCGGGGCACGGTGGAGCAGCGCGAGCTGGGCAATGCCGTGGCCGGCGCATTGGGCCAGAGCAAATGGGCGCTGCTGGCCAATCATGGTGCGCTGGTGGTGGGCGAGAGCATTCGCCAGGCGCATCTGCGTGCCATCACGCTGGAGTGGCGTTGCCGCCTGGCCTGGCGGGTGCAGGCGCTCGGTGGCGGAACCCCCTTGAGCGATGCAGTGATCCAGGCGACCGGAGCGCGCACCGACCTCAACGGCTTCCCCTTCCTCTGGGAGGCCATGTGCCGCGAGGAAATCCGCCGCGATCCCGGCGTGCTGGAGTAGGCCCGCTTTTGCTTTCCGCCCGCTGCTGGCGGAAAGCGAAGACTGCATCAATCAACCGGAAGCCCTCCCATGTCCATCCATGAATCACCGAACCCGCAGCGTCCCCTACTGCTGCTTCACACGGCGCTGGCGCCAGCCATGCACGAAAGACTGCAGCTGCAGTTCGAGCTGCTTGAGGCGACCGGGATCGGCAGCGCCCGGCGCAGCGAGCTGTGCGCTCCGGTGCGAGCCATGCTGTGCAATGCCCAGTCCATCGTCAGCCGCGAACAGATGCAGCAGTGGCCGGCGCTGGAGCTGATCGTCGTCATCGGTGTGGGCCGGGACGGCATCGATCTCGACGCAGCCGCAGAACTGGGCATCAAGGTGAGCAAGGCGCCCGAGGTCTGTGCCGAAGACATCGCCGATCACACGCTGGCCCTGCTGCTGGCTGCCACGCGGCAGATCGTGCAGGCCCATGAGTTTGTGCGGCAGGGGCGCTGGCTGCAAGGGCGGTATCCGCCCACCCTGCGCTTTTCGGGGCGGCGCATGGGCATCGTCGGCCTGGGGCGCATCGGCCGTGCCGTGGCCAGGCGCTCGCAGGCCTTTGATATGTCGATTGCCTATACGGGGCGCGCTGCCAAGGACGATGTGCCGTACCGCTGGTGTGACAGCGTGCTGAAGCTGGCCGCCGAGGTGGATTTTCTCGTGGTCTGCGCCAGCGGCGGGCCTGCAACCCGAGGGCTGATCGATGCCCGCGTGCTGCAGGCCCTGGGGCCGCAGGGCGTGCTGGTGAACGTGGGGCGCGGCTCCATCGTCGATGAAGCGGCATTGCAGCAGGCTTTGCAGGAACGCACGATTGCGGCGGCGGCACTCGACGTGTATGCGCATGAGTCGCAAGTGCCAGAGGCATTGATCGACCTGCCCAATACGGTGCTGACACCGCACATGGCCAGCTCCACCCTGCAAGGCTTGCAGGCCATGCTTGCACAGGCCGAGGCATGCCTGCTGCAGCACTTCGGACTGCCCGAAATCACAGATTGAACCGCCACAGGTTTTGCACCCTGCAGGTAGAGGTTTTTTGCCGAGGGCTTGACCTTTACATGATGTCAATCTCTACAGTTGCCTTCAACGTGAATGGAGAACGCGATGAATGCACTGACCAAAAGCGGAGCCTTTGAGCTGTCTGTGGAAGGAATGACCTGCGCTTCCTGCGTGGGCCGGGTGGAGCGGGCGCTCAAGAAAGTGCCTGGCGTGCAGGAGGCCGTGGTCAATCTGGCCACGGAGAAAGCGAGCCTCACCGTGGCCGATCCGGCGCAGGCTGCGGCCATCCTGCCGCAGGCCGTAGCGGCGATCGAAAAAGCGGGCTACGCGGTGCCCGCGCAAAGCGTGGATCTGCAGGTGAACGGCATGACCTGCGCGTCCTGCGTCGGCCGTGTGGAGCGCGCGCTCAAGAAGGTGCCCGGAGTGCAGGATGCAGTGGTGAATCTCGCGACCGAACGTGCCAGCGTGCAGCTGCAGGGCGGCGTGACGGTGGGCGCTCTGATCGCGGCGATTGAAAAGGCCGGCTATGAAGCGCAGCCCGTTGCGCACAGCGCCGGCGCGACTGGCGAGGACGCCACAGCCCAGCGCCAGGCACAGGAGCGCGAATCGCTCAAGCGTTCCCTGATCTTTGCGACCCTGTTTGCACTGCCCGTGTTTCTGCTGGAAATGGGCGGTCACATGGTGCCCGCGTTTCATCACTGGATTGCGGGCAGCATCGGCACGCAGAACAGCTGGTACATCCAGTTCGCGCTGACGGCCGTGGTGCTGTTCGGGCCGGGCCGGCGCTTCTTCGAGAAAGGCGTGCCCGCCCTGCTGCGCGCTGCACCCGACATGAATTCTCTGGTCGCCGTCGGCACCTCGGCGGCGTTTGCCTATTCGGTGGTCGCGACCTTTGTGCCGCAATGGCTGCCTGCAGGCACCGTGAATGTGTACTTCGAAGCTGCGGCCGTCATCGTGGCGCTGATCCTGCTGGGCCGCTTTCTGGAGGCGCGTGCCAAGGGCAATACTTCGGAGGCCATTCGCCGTCTGGTGCAGTTGCAGGCCAAGACCGCGCGCGTGCGTTGCGAAGGCCTGGTGCAGGAAATCGATATCGCCCAGGTGCGTGCCGGCGATCTGATCGAAGTGCGTCCGGGCGAGCGCATTCCCGTCGATGGCGAGGTCATCGAAGGCCGCAGCTTTGTTGACGAATCCATGATCAGCGGCGAGCCCGTGCCGGTCGAGAAGGCCGAGGGCGCCGAAGTGGTGGGCGGCACCGTCAATCAGAACGGTGCGCTGGCATTCAGGGCCACCAAGGTGGGCGCCGATACGCTGCTGGCGCAGATCATCCGCATGGTGGAGCAGGCCCAGGGCAGCAAGCTGCCGATACAGGCCCTGGTGGACAAGATCACCATGTGGTTTGTGCCGGCCGTCATGGCCGCGGCCCTGCTGACTTTTGTGATCTGGCTGATCTGGGGTCCTGATCCCGCGCTGAGCTTTGCCCTGGTCAATGCCGTGGCCGTGCTCATCATCGCCTGCCCCTGCGCGATGGGCCTGGCCACGCCGACTTCCATCATGGTGGGCACCGGCCGTGCCGCACAAATGGGCGTGTTGCTGCGCAAGGGCGAGGCACTGCAACAGCTCAAGGATGCCAGGGTGGTGGCTGTGGACAAGACCGGTACGCTGACCCGTGGCCGCCCCGAACTCACCGATCTGGTGCTGGCATGCGGCTTTGAGCGCGGCGCTGTGCTGGCGCAGGTAGCCGCCGTGGAAGACCGCAGCGAGCATCCGATCGCGCGCGCCATTGTCGATGCGGCCAAAGCCGAAGGGCTGGAGATTCCGGCCATCAGCGATTTCGCATCGGTGACCGGTTTCGGCGTGCGTGCCGTGGTGCTGGGCGATCAGGTGGAGATCGGTGCCGACCGCTTCATGCGCGAGCTCGGCCTGAGCGTTGACGGTTTTGCGGCCGAGGCCGAGCGGCTGGGCAGCGAAGGCAAGACGCCGCTGTATGCGGCCATCGGTGGCCGCGTGGCGGCCATGATTGCCGTGGCCGATCCGATCAAGCCCACCAGCAAGCCCGCGATCGATGCCTTGCACGCACTGGGCCTGAAGGTGGCCATGATCACCGGCGACAACCGTCACACGGCCGAGGCGATTGCCAGGCAACTGGGCATTGACGAGGTGGTGGCCGAGGTGCTGCCCGGCGGCAAGGTCGAGAGCGTGAAGCGCCTCAAGGCCGAGCATGGCACGCTGGCCTATGTGGGCGACGGCATCAATGACGCGCCAGCCCTGGCCGAAGCCGATGTGGGCATCGCCATAGGCACGGGCACCGATATTGCCATCGAGGCGGCCGATGTGGTGCTGATGTCGGGCGATCTCTCGGGCGTTCCGAATGCGATCGCGCTGTCCAAGGCCACCATGAAGAACATTGGCGAGAACCTGTTCTGGGCCTTTGCCTACAACGTGGCGCTGATACCGGTGGCGGCAGGGCTGCTCTATCCGTTCAACGGCATGCTGCTGTCGCCCGTGTTTGCCGCTGGGGCCATGGCGCTGTCCAGCGTCTTCGTGCTCTCCAACGCGCTGCGGCTCAAGCGCTTCAAACCGGCTCTCTGACAAGAGGGGCGGCAGCAACGGATGGACAGGCGCTGGAAGATATTCCGGCGCTTACCCCTTGCCAGGGCTATTGTTTGGGCAACTGCGGCACGTCCACAAAATCGTCCAGGCTCAGGCCTTTTTCTTGCAGCAGGGCTTCGAGCACGGGCTTGAGCCGGCCCAGGCTGGCTTCCACGGTTTCGCGCACGGTATCGACCACCACCTGTGTGCTGCGCTCGATCTCGATATTGACCAGATCGCCAACCTTCTTGCCGCCGAACACTGTCATGCGCAGGGTTTCGGGAATCAGCCAGACCTCGAACCAGCCCTCCTTGCGATTCACCTCGGCCACCGTCAGGCTGGCGCCGTTGACGGCGATATAGCCCTTGGCAAACACATAGGGGCGAAAGGCCTCGGGAATGCCGAAACGGATCTTGTGATTGGTCTCGGTCTGCATCACCTCCAGCAGCGGCGCCATGAAGTCCACATGGCCCGACAGCGGGTGGCCGCCAATCTCGGCACCGTCCTTGGCGGCGCGCTCCACATTGAGCGTGTCGCCGGCCTTGCAGCTGCCCAGCGTGGTGATGTTCAGGCTTTGCAGCATCACGTCAAAGCTGGCGCTGGTGGGCGAGAGGTTTTCGGTCACCGTCAGGCAGACGCCGTCGTGCGAGACGCTGGCGCCAATGGCCAGGTCCTGGCAGAAGCCTTCGGGGAACTCCATGATGAAGGTGCGCAGGCCGTCCTGGTCGCGCAGCGCGGCAATCTTTGCCACGGCCTGAATGATGCCGGTAAACACGGTGCAGACTCTCTTATCAACAGGCGGACGCCGGGCGCCGACCTTGGGTCAAAAAAGCTATTTTGCCTGTGTTCTGCAGAGCGGACAGAGCGTCTCCTGCACTGTAAGAAGGGCCGCTTGCTCAGGGACACCGAGGAAGGGCCGCCCCGCACCGAGGGTGTCGTCCCCCTCCGGCGTAGCCAGAGAGGGGGAGGGCGGGGCCGCCTAGGCGCGCAGCGCCTCAGGGGGTGAGCGCTGCATTTTCCCAGAAGCCGCTGATCAGCGCCTCGGGCTTTTTGAACGCACGCACCCAGGCGCAGTCGGGCCAGGCCTGCATCTGTACATTCATGCCGGCAAACACGCCATAGCCCGGGCCGGCCGCGATCTCGCCATCGGCCTGCAGGGTCTCGCCGCTGCGGATGCTGCAGGCCGCGCGGATATCGCCCTGGGCCTTGATGCCCCAGCCGGCCTGAATATGGTTGCCGCACAGAATGCCGTCGTTGCCGGCAATGCCGTGGCCTACATCGAGCAGGCCCTGCACCTCGATCGCGCCGCTTGCTTTCAGGCCCTTGCCGCAGTGCATATCGCCTTGCACCAGCACCTCCTGGCCGATATGGGCATTGCCTTTGAGCCTCACATGGCTGCCGACGCTCAGCTCCCAGCCGCAGCGCAGGTCTTCGGCGCGCAGCTCGCCTTCGACTTCCACGCTCCAGGCCGCCTTGATGCTGCCGCCAGCCTGCAGCAGCTCACTGGCGAAGATGGCGCCGCCGCATTGAATTTCCTCGCCCGCTTCGAGCTTGCCCGCCCGTATGCCACCGCCCGCCTGCAGGCTGCGGCCCACCAGCAGCTGTCCGGTGACGCGCACATCGCCGTGCACGATCAGGGTGCCGGCATAGACGAAGTGGTCGGCCTCCAGATGCTCGAGCTCCAGCACGCTGTTGGTGGAGCCGAAGTTCTCCAGCAGCCAGCGCGCATCTTCCACGCGGCCAGCGGCCACCTGGGTGTCCATGGCGGCCTGGTAGTCGCCGCCGGCCAGGTTGTTGCGCACAAACCAGCGGTAACCCATGGCACAGGGATTTTTGCCGCGCAAGAAATTTTGAGTGAGTTCCATGTCCATGGCTGACCTCCGGATCGTCCTTTGAGCAAGATGCGGTGCCTGTGGCAGTACGGAACCTCGAAGGCGTGGACGTACCTCTCCCATGCACCTGGGAAATGCTGTTCTGGAAGGCCGTGCGGAGGATGTGAGCTGTGTGCTTCAAGCCTTCCGCACGGCGGCGGAAAGCATGGCCGTGACACCGCTCAGGCTCACGAATGCGGTGGGAATGCCATGGCGGCGGGTGTGCAGCGCACGCAGCACGCAGGCACGCGCGGACAGCTCTGCAGCCAGGGCAGAGCGGCGCAGGCGGGCGGCGGTGGACAGGTGCAGGCAGGCCATGGATAAGAAGATGACTGAGCCTCGATTATGCCGCGCAGCCCGGGCCGGTGCAGATGACCTCCTGCTTCTCCGTTATTTCATGGCGCTGTGCATGGCCGGGCGCCGCGCAAGGGCCGCCTCGCAGCATCGGTGCCGTCCCCCTCCGGCGAAGCCAGAGAGGGGGAAGACGCGAAGCGGCACAGGGGGCTTTATCTCAGCGGCTTTGCGCAGCGGCCTGGCACAGGCGCTCCACGGCCTGCGCGATCTGCGGCACCTCGGGTGCGGCAAACGACATGCGCAGCGTGTGCAGGTCGGGGTCGGCCGGATAGAAGGCCTTGCCTGGCACATAAATCACGCCCAGGGCGACGGCGGCTTCGAAGAGCTTTTGCGGATTGATTTGGCGGTCCAGCTCGGCCCAGACAAACATGCCGCCTGCGGGACGCGAGCAGCGTATGCCGCTGTCCGGTGCCGCGTTCAAGCCCTGGACCAGGGCCTGCATGCGGCGCTGGTATTCCTGACGTGCGCGCTGCACGGTGGCCGGGTAGCGCCCGCTGGCCAGATAGAAGGCAGCGACCGACTGCGTCAGCGGCGAGGTGCACAGATCGGCCGTTTGCTTGGCCACCGTGCAGCGGCGCAGCAGCGGCGCGTCGGCTAGCATCCAGCCCACGCGCAGCGCGGGAGCAGCGGTCTTGGACAGGCTGGACAGATAGATGACCGGGTTGCTGCCGCCTGCCGCCAGGCGCTCGCCCGCGGAGCGTACGGTGCCCGGCATGGCTTGGGGGACGTCGCCGGGCTCGTCGAAGCGCAGCTCGCCATAGGGATCGTCCTCGACCACCCAGAAGCCGTGCTGCCTGGCCAGTTGCACCAGAGCCTCGCGGCGCTCCTGCGCCAGCAGCGTGCCGCGCGGGTTGGAGAAGTTCGGCACGGTGTAGAGCAGCTTGGGGCGCTGGTCTGCGGGCAGTGCGGCCAGCAGGTCGGCCAGGGCTCCTGTCTGCAGGCCTTGATCGTCCATGGGAATGGGCAGGATGCGCGCCTGCGCCAGGCGCAGGGCCTGCAGCGTGGCGGGGTAGGCGGGGACCTCGACCAGCACCGTGTCGCCGGGCTCGATGAGCACGCGCACCAGCAGGTCAAAGGCCTGCTGCGATCCGGTGGTCACCAGTATGTCGGCGGCCGTCGCTTGCATGCCGCGCTCGCGCGCCTGCTGTGCCAGGGCCTCACGCAGTTCGCTCAGGCCTTCGGTGGCGCCATATTGCAGCGCGCCGGGGCCCTGGGCCATGGCCTGCTGTGCAGCCTGAGCCAGGCCCTCGGCATCGAAGAGGCTGGGCGATGGATAGCCGCCGGCCAGCGAGATCATGCCGGGGCGCGAGAGATAGGGAAACAGCTCGCGTATCGGCGATCCAGCAGGCTCGGCAAACACGGCGGCAAAGGGGGCCAGTGCGCTGTCCTGACTCATGCCGCAGCTCCCGACGGCAGCCCGAGAACCTGGGCCCTGGATTGTTGCTCGCTGGCCTCGTACAAGGCGATTTCGTCATGCACGCGTGCGCCCAGTGCGCTCTCGAAGACCTGCTGCGCGGCATGGGCCTGGTATTGCTTTTGCTCCTCGCCACCGAGGTTTGACTGGAAGATGCCGGCTGCGCTCACGGGCAGAAAATCCTCATAGGTGATCGGCTCGGCCTGCACCAGCCCCTTGTCGATCAGCGCTTCCAGATCTGCCTCGGCAGGGCTTTGGGCAAGCGCGGCCTGAGCCAGCCCGGTCAACCGGTAGCGGTAGAAAGCCAGACCCTGGCGGCGCAGCTCCTCGTGGGTGTCGGGAAACTGCGTGAAGACCTGTCGCAGGCGGTGTGCATAGTCGGGCGCGGCGCTGCCTGCGCTGTCGATGCCGCGCACCAGACCCAGCAGCTCGTCGTACAGCGCGCGGCCCTTGCGCGTCAGCGCGACGCCGCGCTGCTCGATCTCGCCGAAGCGGGCGGTATGGGCGCCAGCACTGTCCGCGTTGGCGTCGGCATCGGTAAAGCGTACGGCCTCCTTGAGCGCCTTGAAGCTGGTCTGACGCAGCAGGATCGGGCAGGCGCGCTGCGGCGGGCCTTCGACCACATCCTTGGCATCCATGCCGCGCGCGGGCATATCGGCCTGGGCCAGGTCGATGTCCAGCGTGCGCGGCGTCAGATGATTGATGTGGGGTCCCTTGAAGCACACCACATCGGCCACCAGGCGGTGGGCTTTTTGCAGGGCGCTGTAGGTGGCGGCATCCACGGTGGCGTCGCTGTGCCAGCGGAAGGTCTCCAGGGCCTGCTGCACAAAGGCGTCGGCATCGCCGCTGTCCAGGCCGCCGTCACGTTCGGCCTGAGCAATGAGCTCCAATGCGCGCGGCGTGAAGATGCGACGGCGCTGGAGGATCTCGGCGGCCTGCGCGCGCAGCGCCTCATCGGCGATCAGTTCCAGACGCAGAAGCGAGGTGAAGACGCGAAACGGGTTGGCCAGCAGCGCCTCGTCGTGCACGGGGCGAAAGGCCGTGGAGTGCACGGGAACGCCGGCCACCGAGAGGTCGTAATAGCCCACGGGTTCCATGCCCATCACGGCGAACAGGCGGCGCAGCGTGGCCAGTTCCTCGGCCGTGCCCACGCGGATGGCGCCATGGCGCTCCACATCCAGGCGCTCAAGCTCGCCGCTGCTGCTCATGCGCTGGCGCAGCTCGGGATCGGCCTGCAGCGTCAGAGCGTTGACATCGGCAACCAGGTCGATCAGCGTGCCGTACTGGGGCACTTCCTTGCGGTACATCTCGGACATGGCGCGCGAGAAGCGCGTGCGGATCTCGTTGGAGGAGACAAATCGGGCAGCTGTGGAAGAGGCGTGGGGCGTGGCGCTCATGACGGAACAGAAGGGTCTTTGGGGTCGTGGGATAGC
Source organism: Comamonas sp. Tr-654 (assembly GCF_011752915.1). Lineage (NCBI taxonomy): Bacteria > Pseudomonadati > Pseudomonadota > Betaproteobacteria > Burkholderiales > Comamonadaceae > Comamonas > Comamonas sp. Tr-654. The sequence continues at coordinate 684,269 of NZ_VWWQ01000003.1, read as the reverse complement.
CGCGCCGCTGGCGTGGCCGCAGGAATATGCAGGATGTTGTGCGTCGTCATGACTTTGGTCAAACGATAATCCTGCCTTCAGGTCATACCTAAATGGAATGAACCTGCCAGTAGCCCCACACTCACCGGTTTGTTCCATGCAGCTATCCCGTCGCTTTCTGCCCCCCATGTCCCTGCTCTGCGCCTTCGAGGCTTCGGCGCGGCACCAGAGCTTTACTGCGGCGGCCGCCGAGCTGCATCTCACGCAAAGTGCCGTCAGCCGCCAGATCCGGGCGCTGGAGGAGCGCCTGGGCACCGAGCTGTTTGTGCGCGAGCGCCAGACCGTGCGCCTGAGCGCTGCGGGTCAGGTCTACGCGCAGGAGATCCGCGCCGCCCTGGCGCGCATCTCCAATGCCACGCTGGGCTTTCGCACCAATCCCCAGGGCGGCAGCCTGAACCTGGCCATCCTGCCGACTTTCGGCACGCGCTGGCTGGCGCCGCGGCTGCCGCAGTTCTTCAGCGCCCATCCGGGCATCACCATCAATCTGACCACGCGACTGTCACAGTTCGATTTCCAGCTCGAAGCCGTGGATGCCGCCATTCATTTCGGCCTGCCGAACTGGCCGGGCGCGGAGCTGGAGTTTCTGATGAGCGAGACCGTGGTGCCGGCCTGCAGCCCCGATGTGGCGGCCCGCCACGGTTTTGCCAGGCCGGAGGATCTGCTGCGCGCGCCACTGCTGCATCTGGCGTCGCGTCCCGACGCCTGGCAGCGCTGGTTCGGCAGTCAGGGCTGCCAGGGCGGGGATATGCAGGGCATGCTGTTCGATCAGTTCGCCACGGCAGCGCAGGCGGCGATTGCCGGCGTGGGCGTGGCGCTGCTGCCCAAGTTTCTGATCCTGCGCGAGCTGCAGGCCGGCGATCTGGTTCAGGCCCTGCCGCAGCTGCCCGAGGTGCAAAGTGCCGAACGCTACTACCTGGCCTGGCCGACCAGCCGCTCGGCCTATCCGCCGCTGCAGGCTTTCCAGGGCTGGCTCAAGCAGGTCGCGCAGGAGTTCGCTTCCTCTGCACCGCTGTAATGTAAAAAGGAGCTGCCAGTGCAGCTCCTTCAAGGGATTCAGCGATGAATATGTCTGAAGTGATTTCTCAGCAGGCGCAACCAGCTATCAATAATGCATGGGTCCAAGCGCCGGCTGGTGGTTGCTTCAGCTGTTGTAGGCTTCCAGCGGCTTGTCGTTGGGTGTTTGCAGCAGCTGCTTGAGCGTCTCGCTCATGGGCAGGTTCAGTGGCATCTCCTTGGGCGGAATGGGCTGCATAAACCATTTGTCGTAGATCTTTGCCACCTCGCCGGACTTCATCATGCGCACCAGGGCATCGTCCACGGCCTTCTTGAAGCTGGGATCGTCCTTGCGCATCAGCAGCGCGATGGGCTCCGATCCCAGCGCCTCGCCCACGATCTTGTAGCCCTTGGGGTCCTTGGCGTTGGCGATCACGCCGGCCAGCAGGTTGTCGTCGAGCACGAAAGCGTCCGCGCGGCCGGACTCCAGCATCAGAAAGCTCTCGAAGTGGTCCTTGCCCAGCTGGGTCGGCAGCTTCACATTGTTCTCGTGGCTGTATTTGCGCAGCAGCTGCACGGCGGTGGTACCTGCCGAGGCTGCCACGGTCTTGCCGTCGAGCTGCTTGAACGAGGTCACGGGCGAGTCTGCACGCACGGCCATGCGCACCTGGCTGACATAGGTGGTGACGGCAAAGGCGACCTGCTTCTGGCGGCTGAGGTTGTTGGTCGTGGGGCCGCAGCCCAGATCCACCGTACCGTTCTGCACCAGCGGCATGGTGTTCTGCGCGGTGATGGCCATGTATTCGATCTTGGCGCTGGGCGCGATCTGGGCCAGAACCTTCTCGCACAGCTCCACGTGGTAGCCGGTGAAGCGATGGTTGGCGCCTATGGCATAGGCCATGGGGGCCGAGCTCTCGCGCACGCCTATGACCACCTTGCCGGTCTTTTGCAGCTTCTCAAGCGTGCTGCCGGGGGCGGTCTGGGCCTGGGCACCGAAAGTGGTCATGGCGGCTACAAGGGCGGTACATGCCAGCGTCAGGTTCGCGGTCATCAGGCGCATGGGGGAGGTCTCCTCGGAAAGTGGGCGTATGGAAAACGCAATGCTGTTGTTGTTCGGTCGTTCCTGGTGCCACGCATTGCTGCAGCCCGTGAACCGGTAGGACCTGTGGCCGCAACGGCCTGTCTGTCAATGTTATGCAGCAACTATCCGGCAAATGGCGGCGGCTTCATAACGATGAAACGGAAGAAGGTCATGCTTGCGGCGTATGACCCGGCAGCGCGCTTCCCGGCGCGGCCGCAGGCGAGGCAAAGCCATAGCGGGAGGGCAGATCGGGCTTTTTGGGTAATATCTGCGCCTATTGCACAGGCCCGCGCGCATCCGTTTGCGACGCGTCCAGCCTTGTGTCGCCAGGGCCGGCCGTGCTGCTGCCACCTGGTCAGGCTCCGTTTTCGGTTCGCGCAGCCCAGCCCGCAAGGGCGCCACAGAGAGACTCTGCATGCGTGAACCCGTTTTGAGACAGACTCCATGACTGCCAATACTCCCCCCTCATTCCTGAGCCGCATCGCCATCGCGATCGGCAGTTTCTTTGCCATCCTCGGTAACGGCCGTCTGGCCGCCGACGTGACCCGTGTGCGCGCCGGTGAGGCCTTTGCCGCCGACGTCGCGCCCAAGGAAGTGCGCGTGGAAGTGCCGGTCGAGAAGATCGTCGAGGTCCGCGTCGAAGTGCCGGTCGAGAAAATCGTGGAGAAGACCGTCGAGGTTCCGGTCGAAAAACGCGTCGAGGTGGAAAAACTCGTCGCCAACGACAGCGCCGCCCTGCAGCTGCTGGGACTGATGCAGCGCGAGGCCCGCTTTGTGGACTTCATCCAGGAAGACGTCGCCCCCTATACCGACGCCGAAATCGGCGCTGCCGCGCGCGTGGTCCATGAAGGCTGCCGCAAGGTGCTGCGCGAGCATTTCACACTGAGCCCCGTGCGCAGCGAAGCCGAAGGCTCGCGCATCACATTGCTGGCCGGCTTTGACGCCGCTGCCGTGCGCCTGACGGGCAATGTGGTCGGCAATGCTCCGTTCACCGGCACGCTGTCCCACCGTGGCTGGCTGGTGACGGAGGTCAAGCTGCCCCAGCTCATCGACAGCCAGGCCGCCAAGGTCATCGCCCAGGCCGAAGTGGAGCTGTAAGCCATGAACATGTTTGCCTCCATCGCCGCATCCGGTGCGGCTTCCCAGGCCGCGCCCGTGGCTGCTGCCGCTCAGCCGCAAGGCGCTGCTGGCCAGGTCGATGTTCCTTCTGCCGGCGCTCAGTTCAGCATCGGCATCGATCTGGGCACCACGCACTGCGCGCTGTCCTATGTGAACAAGACCGCCAGCGATGGCGAGAAGGTGGTGCAGGGCGTGCTGGACATTCCCCAGCTCACGGCTCCCGGCAGTGTCGAGGCCAGGCCCCTGCTGCCGTCCTTTCTCTATCTGCCGCACGAGAGCGAGCTGACCGAGGCTGAGCGCAGCTTGCCCGGCGCGCCCGGTGATTTCATCACCGGTGAATTCGCCCGCAGCCGTGGCGCGGCCACGCCCATCCGCCTGGTCAGCAGCGCCAAGAGCTGGCTCTGCCACCCTGGCGTCGATCGCCGCGCCGGCATTCTGCCCGCCGATGCCCCTGAGGAAGTCAGCCGCATCTCGCCGCTGACCGCTTCCACCCGCTATCTCGCGCATCTGCGCCGCGCCTGGGAGCAGGCCCATCCCGAGGCCCCGTTCGAGCAGCAAGACATCACCGTCACCATCCCGGCATCGTTCGACCCCGCCGCGCGCGAGCTGACGGCCGAGGCCTGCAAGGCCGCGGGTTTTGCCAGGCTGACGCTGCTCGAAGAACCCCAGGCCGCGCTGTACAGCTGGATCCAGGCCAGCAGCGGCCAATGGCGCAAGCAGGTCAGGCATGGCGACATCATCCTCGTCGTGGACGTGGGCGGCGGCACCACCGACCTGTCGCTGATCGCGGTGCTGGAGCGCGAAGGCAATCTGGAGTTGCAGCGCATTGCCGTGGGCGAACACATTCTGCTGGGCGGCGACAACATGGACCTGGCCCTGGCCTATGGCGTGGCACGCAAGCTGGCGGCCGAGGGCAAGCAGCTGGATGCCTGGCAAACCCGCGCGCTGGCCCATGGCTGCCGCGCTGCCAAGGAGCAATTGCTGGCCGACGCAAGCCTGCAGGCCGTGCCCGTGGTCGTGCCCAGCCGGGGCAGCAAGCTCATCGGCGGCAGCATCCGCACCGAAGTCACCAAGGACGAAGTGCTGGCCATGCTGGTCGAAGGCTTTTTCCCCAAGGTGGCCGTCAGCGACAAGCCCAAGACCCGTGCGCGTGGCGCGCTCACGCAGCTGGGCCTGCCTTATGCCCAGGATGCGGCCGTCACGCGCCATCTGGCGGCCTTTCTGAGCCGCCAGGTTCATGCGCTGGCCGAGATCGATGGCCTGAGCGGCGATCAGATCGACGGCTCCACCTTTCTGCATCCCACGGCCATTCTGTTCAACGGCGGCGTGCTCAAGGCGCCGCAGATCGAGCAGCGCATTCTGGAAGTCATCAACGGCTGGCTGGACGACGAGGCCTGCGAGCCTGCGCGTCTGCTGGACGGTGCCAATCTCGATCTGGCCGTGGCGCGTGGCGCGGCCTATTACGGCCATATCGCCACCAGCGGCCGCGGCGTGCGCATTCGCGGCGGCACGGCCCAGTCCTATTACGTGGGCGTGGAGAGCAATATGCCCGCCATCCCCGGCATGGAGCCGCCCCTGTCCGCTCTGTGCCTGGCACCGTTCGGCATGGAAGAGGGCACGGAAGTCGCGCTGCCTGACGAAGAGTTCGGCCTGGTCGTGGGCGAGCCCGTGCGTCTGCGCTTCTTCGGATCGTCCGTGCGGCGCACCGATCAGGTCGGCACCATGCTGGACTTCTGGTCACCCGAAGAGCTGGTGGAGCTGCAGGAGATTGAGCTGAATCTGCCCGCCTCTGGCCGTGCGGCCGGCGAGGTGGTGCCCGTGACCCTGGAGGCGCGCGTGACCGATATCGGAACCCTGGAACTCAACGCCGTGCCCGTGGGCGGAAGCGAGCGCTGGAAGGTGGAATTCGATGTGCGTGCGGAGACCTCTGCCGAGGTTGCCGGGTAAGGCTGTTGAGTCGCTTGACTGCGAAAGCCCGCTGGCCGATTGGTTGGCGGGCTTTTTTGTACTGGACACGACTTACGCAAAACGGGTTCAGGCTGGGCGACTACTTCTGCAGGCAGGCCCTTGTTGCATTCTTGTTTGCGAAAGTCACAGCGGAGTTTGCGGTTGCATGTATGCCCGTGTCCAAAGCATGTCGCCCAAACAAGCCAGTGACACACGTGCGCTGAAACAGGGGTTAGGCCTTGTGGCAGGAGGCTACCCGAGCAGCAAAAGCTTTATTGCCAGCGACAGAGACCTCGCCGTCCGCTGATCCCGGCAGGCGATTCGGGCATCCGGCTCTTGTTACGATCGGCGACAGAGTTTTACGTGTCTCCGTCTCAGCCCATGCATTCATCCCGCCCCACCCACGCCGTCGGCATCGACCTGGGCACCAGTCACACGGTCGTGGCAAGCGTTGCGCTGGACGGTGCGACAAGCGATATTGCGCTGCTCGACATTCCCCAGCGCAGCACGGCAGGAGAGGTCGTGGCCCAGCCGCTGCTGCCTTCGGTGCGCTACCAGGCAGCCCCGGGCGAGCTGGGCGAGGGCTGGCGCCAGCCCTGGCCGCCGCAGGGCGCAGATGCAGCGGCGCCCTCCGTCATCGGTCGTTGGGCGCGAGACCTGGGAGCAGCCGTGCCGGGGCGGCTGGTGGCCAGTGCCAAAAGCTGGCTCTCGCATACCGGTGTGGATCGCACGGCCGCCATCCTGCCCTGGGGGGCCGGCGAGGACGTGGCCAAGGTATCGCCGCTGGCGGCCTCAAGCTCCTATCTGGCCCATGTGAAAGCAGCCTGGGACCAAGCCCATCCCGAAGCGCCACTGAACCAGCAAAGCGTGGTGCTGACGGTGCCTGCTTCATTTGACGAGGGCGCACGTGCGCTGACGCTGGAAGCCGCACAGATGGCGGGTCTGCTGCACGTTCAGCTGCTGGAGGAGCCCAAGGCCGCGTTTCACGACTGGCTGGTACTGCAGGGCGATGAGCTGGCCGCGCAACTGGCGGACAGCCGGCTGGTACTGGTGGTGGACGTGGGCGGGGGAACTACCGACCTGACGCTGATCCGCGTGGATGCAGCGGCCGACGGTGGCCTGCCGACGCTGACGCGCACGGCCGTCGGCGAGCACCTGATGCTGGGCGGCGACAACATGGATCTGGCGCTGGCCCATCAGCTTGAGACTGCGTTTGCGGCCAAGGCGGGAGAGCAAAACCAGAGACTGTCCGCCCAGCGCTTTGCCCAGCTGGTGCAGCGCTGCCGCATGGCCAAGGAACAGTTGCTGGCGCAGAACGCGCCAGAGCAGATCGGCATTACCCTGCTGGGGGGCGGCAGCAAGCTGCTGGCAGCGACTCACAGCGTCACGCTGAGCCGCGAGCAGGTGCGGCAGTCGGTGGTCGACGGCTTTTTGCCGGTCGTCCAGATCAGTGATATGCCCGCCAGGCGTCAGGGTGCGTTGCGCGGCTTTGGCCTGCCCTATCCAGCCGATGCGGCCATCAGCCGTCATCTGGCGCAATTTCTCGGCCAGCATGCAAGCGAGGGGCTGCCAGATACTGTGCTGCTCAACGGCGGTGTGTTCCACGCCCATGCCATGGTGCAGCGTCTGACGCAATTGCTTGACCGGTGGCGCGGCAGCCCGGTGCGCGTGCTGCACAACCCGCACCCGGACTGGGCCGTGGCGCGCGGTGCGGCGGCCTATGGGCTGGCGCGCCATCAGATCGAGCTGGCTGCGGCCCAGATTGCTGCACCCAACCGGCCTGAAGCACGGGCCGGGCAAGCGTCAGCGGTGGTCAAACCCTTGGTGCCGCGCATTGGCGGCGGTTCGGCGCGCAGCTACTGGCTGCTGCTTCCGGGCAAGAAGGGCGAGGCTCCGCAAGGCCTGTGCCTGCTGCCGCGTGGCACGGAAGAGGGCGTGCGCATGGTGCTCTCGGGCCGGCGCTTTGCGCTCAGGCTGGGCCAGGCCGTGCGCTTCAATTTGCTGGCCAACAGCCAGAGCCATTTACCTGCGCAGGCCGGCCAGATTGCAGCGCTGACCGGCGATGGCTGGGTGGAGCTTCCGCCCCTGGCCACGGTGCTGCCCGCGCCCGAAGGCCGCTCTGCTGCCCAGGTCGAGGTGCAGCTGCAAGCCTGCATGAGCGAGGTCGGCACGCTGGAAGTGCGCTGCGTGGCCGTGCAGGACGCAGGCCAGTCCTGGTTGCTGCCCTTTGCCGTGCGCGGTGCAGTGACTGCGGAAACCATAGCTGGCTGCCCAGACCCACAAAGCGCTGAAGCCCAACAACAATCCAATTCTGTAGCGACCAAGTTGCCCGACGCCGTGGCCTTGATAGACCGCATCTTTGGCACGCAGGCACAGGAGGTGACGGCCAAGGAAGTGCGCCAGCTGCGTCAGTCGCTCGAAAGAGTCCTCGGCCCGCGCGAGGGCTGGGAGCTGGGCCTGCTGCGTGCCCTGTTCGATGCGCTGCTGGCCCGTGCCAGGCGCCGCCGCCGCACGGCCGACCATGAGCGCGTCTGGTTCAACCTTGCCGGCTGGTGTCTGCGCCCAGGCGTGGGGGCGGAACTCGATGGCTGGCGCATAGACCAGGTCTGGGCCTTGTATGGCCAGGGCCTGGGTCATGCCAAAGATGCCGCCAACTGGACGGAGTGGTGGGTGTTCTGGCGCCGCGTGGCTGCGGGTCTGAACGAGGCCCGGCAGATGGAGCTGCTCGAAGACGTGGCCGGCCATATGCAGAAGGCCGTGCAGCAGAACACGCGCGGCAAATCCAGCCATGGCAGCTATGACGACATGCTGCGCCTGTTCGCGGCCATGGAGGCCGTTCCCTGGCAGTACCGCCAGGAAATGGGGCAGTGGATGCTGCAGCGCCTCAGGCGCGAGGGTGAAACCGTGCAGACCTGGTGGGCCATAGGCCGCCTCGCGGCACGCCAGTCGCTGGCCGCCAACGCCCATCTGGTGATGCCGCCCGAGGCGGCGCTGGAGTTCCTGAACGCCACGCTGGCCCAGGACTGGCGCAGGAACGAAACCGCGATGTTTGCCGCCGTGCAGATGGCCCGCATGACGGGCGACCGCGCGCGTGACCTGCCCGATGCCATCAGAGCGCAGGTGCTGGAGAAGATGCGCAGCAGTGGTGCGCCCGAACGCTGGATGACCATGGTCGAGCAGGTGGTGCAGATGGAGGCCGAGGATCACAAGCGCAGTCTGGGCGACAGCCTGCCGCCGGGCCTGGTGCTGTTGTGAAGAGGCCGAGCCGCTGCTGGCAGGTTTGTGGCCACGGCATTTGCAGGAGGCCGCCCCTGCCAAAGACGATGGCCGAACAGTGAGTGCCGTTCAGGCCGCCCGGCGAGCGATGCAAGAATGGCTCGTTGCATGGGACGATAGGCCGGCATGGAGGGCTGGCAGCATCCATGTCCACCACCACAGGAAATGATTGCCATGAAGTATGAAGAAACTGCGCGCACCGAGACTGCGCGAAACGCTGTTTTTATCTCCGGAACCCGACGTCGCTCGCTACTGCTGGCGGCACTGGCTACCGTGGTGGCCGCTCCTCTGACGCAAGCATTGGCGCAGGGCGGCAGCTGGCCCACCAAGCCGATAACCTTTGTCGTGCCCCAGGCACCGGGCGGTGCCAACGATGTGATTGCGCGTGCCGTGGCGCAGGGGCTGGAGAATTCGCTGGGCCAGCCCGTCATCGTGGAAAACCGTGCCGGTGCCAACGGCAATCTGGGCACGGGCCAGGTGGCGCGCAGCGCGGCCGACGGCTACACCTTTCTGGTGACGGCGCAAAGCGCCTACACCATCAATCCGGCGCTTTATTCCAGGGTGCCGTTCGATCCCATCAAGGATTTCACTCCCGTGATGCAGCTGGCCGTCGCGCCTTATCTGCTGGTGGTAAATCCGAACTTTCCGGCCAAGAATCTGGACGAACTGGTGGCCTATGCCAAGGCGCATCCGGGCAAGGTGGAATACGCTTCTGCCGGCAATGGCACGCTCAACCATCTGTTGGGCGAGATGCTGAAGAAGCAGAAGAACGTGAGCCTGCTGCATGTGCCTTACAAGGGGGCGTCGGCTGCCGCCACCGATGTGGTGGCCGGCCAGTTGCCGGTGACCTTTGGCAGCTTTCCCGGCGTGATGCCTTTTGTCAGCAGCGGCAAGCTGCGCGTGTTGGGCGTGGCGTCCGATAGGCCGACATCGCTGGCGCCCGAGATCCCCGTGCTGGGCAAGGGCCTGGCCGTGACCAGCTGGTATGGCTTGTTTGCACCAGCCGGTACGCCGCAGCCGGTGGTGGACAAGCTCCATCAGGCAGTGAAGACCGTGCTGGCCAGGCCCGAGATGGCAGAGCGTCTCAAGACCCTGGGCGCCGAGCGCGTAGAGTCCACGCCGCAAAGCTTCAAGGCCATGCTGCCGGCCGAGCTGGCGTACTGGAAGCAGGTGGTCAAGGACTCCGGCGCGCATATCGACTGAGGAGACGACAGCTTGTTGATACATCTGGCCGCTGGCGGATCCTTTCGTCGCTCACGGGCGGGGTTGACCCTGCTCATTGGGGCGGTCATCGCCATCGGGCTGGCCTCGCGCCGGGGCTACGTGCCCTTTCCCGCCGTGCTGGGCAACTATCCGGGCGATGCGCTCTGGGCCTGGGTGGTGCTGCTGTGCGTGGCCTGGCTGCGGCCGGCCATCACGCGTGGCAAGCTCATGACATGGTCCCTGGTCATCGCCTTTGCCATCGAGTTCCTGCAGCTCTATCAGGCCCCCTGGATGCAGGCTGTGCGCGCCAACAAGCTGGCCTATCTGGTGCTGGGCAATGGCTTCGATCCTCTGGATCTGCTGGCCTATGTCGTGGGAATCGGTGTGGGTGCCATGGTGGACCAGCTCTGGGAGAGGCGGCAGCGTCGCCCTGCCTGAGATGGCATGAAATGTGCTGATCGTCCACGGCATCAACATGACGACAAGCACTACCCCATGAAAACGCCTCTGCACTATCTGGTGGCTGCAAGGCAAAGCGAGATTGCCGAGCTGGAACAGATCAGCCGCGCCAGCAGCCTGGTGGCGAGCATGTCCGAGCTCGTCCATGCGCTGCAAAAAGAGCGCGGTCTCTCGAATATCTTTCTGGTCAGCGGCGGTGCACAGGCGCAGCAGAGCCTGCTCGACCACGGCCTTCATGTGGACCAGGTCATGGAGCGGGTCTGCCTCGCACTTGAAGAGCTGGGCGCGCGGGCGCCAGGTGCGCATGGCGCTCGCTTGTTCAATGCGATCGCCAATGCGCTGCAAGGCTTTGAAGCCCTGCCGCTGCTGCGCCGCAGGCGCGATGCGCTGCAGCTGAGTGCCGAAGACTGCACGCAGGCGCTGATCCGCATGATTGCGGCCTGCCTGACCGTGGTGTTCGAGGCGGCGGACAGCGCCTGCGATCCCGATATCGCGAAATTGCTGGTGGCGCTGTTTCATTTCATGCAGGGCAAGGAGCTGGCGGGCCAGGAGCGCGCCACAGGGGTCGCGGCGTTTACCGCAGGGGCCGGCAGGACAGAGCGTCAGCGCCATTGGCTGCATCTGATTGAATCGCAGGAGCGCTGCTTTCAGGTGTTTGCAGACTTCGCCAGCCCCTCGGGAATGGAGCGCTGGCAGCAGCAATGCGGGGCCTGTCCCGATATGACGGTGATCGAGCGGCTGCGCCGCCTGGGCTGTACGGCCGGTGACGGCCTGGCGCTGGACCGCAGCCTGAGCTCGCCTTGGTTTGAAGCCTGCTCCAGCCGGCTCGATGCCATGCACCAGATTGAGGCATTCCTGGCCGAGGAGCTGCAGGCCCAATGTCTGCGCAAGCTGGAGCAGGCGGGCGCGGCGCTGAGTCAGCAAAAGGCGCTGCTGGAGATGCAGCCGCAGCCTGGGACTCGCGCCGAAGCGGCTGCGGCCTTTCTGGGGGCCACGCAGCCAGCAGCCTCCTTGCCTGCGGAGGGCGCATACGGGCTGCAGCTCGAGAAGAGCATTGTCTTGCTGGTGCAGGAGCAGTCCATGCGCCTGCAGGACATGCAGACCGAGATCGACAAGGCGCGCGCCACGCTCAAGGAGCGCAAGACCATAGAACGGGCCAAGGGCGTGCTGATGAACTACCGCCAGCTCAGCGAGGGCGAGGCCTACAAGCTGATCCGCCAGACGGCCATGAACCAGAACCGGCGCATGCTGGATGTGGCCGAGGCGATTCTGGCCACGGTGGACCTGCTGCCTGGCAGCACCAATTCATCGCTATGACAGCGCTGTGCTTGTTGCGCTGCACCAAATATGGGCCAAAACCGGGGTAGCAAAGCCTGCTCCACCTCTGATCAAGGTCTGGCATGGTTTGTGCATGACTGTTGATGTCAAGCAGACCAAAGGCGGTCGCGCTTAAAGCGTTATTACGAGTGACCTGGGACAACGGCGTCCTTTTCTCCTCACACCCGAGGAGGGAAGGGCGCCTTTTTGTTTTCCGGATCGCCTTCACCACGATTCTTGATGGAGTTTTCTCATGAGCCAGCGCCTTTCTTCGACTACTGCTCCCGTGCCGGAGCCCGTATCTGCCGGCGGCCGGCGTGAGTTTCTGCGTGTGGCCGGCGCCGCCGCCCTCTATGGCACTTTGGGCCACCACGGCGCCTGGGCCGCAGGCTCCGACGCGCCGGAGAAGAAAGAGGTCAAGATCGGCTTCATTCCGCTGACCGATTGCGCCAGCGTGGTCATGGCCTCGGTGCTGGGTCTGGACCAGAAATACGGCGTGAAGATTGTTCTCAGCAAGGAGGCGAGCTGGGCCGGTGTGCGCGACAAGCTGGTCAATGGCGAGCTGGACTTCGCCCACGTGCTCTACGGCTTGGTCTACGGCCTGCACCTGGGCGTGGGCGGCCCCAAGAAGGACATGGCCGTGCTCATGGGGCTGAACAACAACGGCCAGGCGATCACGCTGTCCAAGGCCCTGGCCGACAAGGGGGCGGTCGACGGAGCCAGTCTGGCCAAGGTCATGGCCAAGGAAAAGCGCGAATACACCTTCGCCGGCACCTTCCCCACCGGCACCCACGCCATGTGGATGCATTACTGGCTGGCGGCTGCAGGCATCAACCCCTTGTCCGAGGCCAAGCTGATCACCGTGCCGCCGCCCCAGATGGTGGCCAATATGCGTGTGGGCAATATGGATGGCTTCTGTGTGGGCGAACCCTGGAACCATCGCGCCATCATGGACGGCATAGGCATTACGGCAAACACCACACAGGACATCTGGAAGGACCATCCCGAGAAGGTGCTGGGAACCACGGGTGAGTTCGCACAGAAGAATCCCAACACCTGCCGCGCCGTGATGATGGCGATTCTCGAAGCCGGCCGCTGGATCGACTCCAGCCTGCAGAACAAGACGAAGATGGCCGAGACCGTGGCCCAGAAGTCCTATATCAATACCAGCGTGGACGCCATTAACCAGCGCATTCTGGGGCGCTACCAGAATGGCCTGGGCAAGACCTGGGACGACCCCAACCACATGAAGTTCTTCAACGACGGGGCCGTGAACTTCCCCTATCTGTCGGACGGCATGTGGTTCCTCACCCAGCACAAGCGCTGGGGCCTGCTCAAGGCCCATCCCGACTATCTGGCCGTGGCCAAGCAGATCAACCGCATCGACCTTTACCAGCAGGCGGCCAGCCAGCTCAAGGTCAGTGTGCCCAAGGATGTGCTGCGCAGCAGCAAGCTGATCGACGGCGTGGTCTGGGATGGCAAGAACCCGGCCCAATACGCTGACGGTTTCAAGATCAAGGCCTGAGGCCGCCCCACCTAACGGAGAGACATCATGGTCAGTGCCGCACTTCATTCGCCGCTGGAACTCGATCCCCCGCATGACCCCAAACTGGCCGCTCTGGCCGCCAACGATGCACAGCTGGAAACTGCAGAAAAGGCAGTTGGTAACGCAGATATTTCAAGGGCTGAAGTGAAAAAAGATACTGCTGTCGTCAAGGCATCCCCGGCGGTGATCTCGGCACCGCCCAGCCGCTGGCGCCGGCACGCGGAAGCGTTTGCTGGCCAGGTATTGCCGCCGCTGCTGGGGCTGGCGCTGCTGGTCGGCCTGTGGTCGCTGGTCTCCAGCACCACCGGCAAGAGCATTCCTACCCCGGCCGAGACCTGGGAACAGGCTCTGCAGGTGTTCAGCGATCCCTTCTACCGCAACGGACCCAATGACCAGGGCGTGGGCTGGAACGTGCTGTCCTCGCTGCAGCGCGTGGCCCTGGGTTTCGGTCTGGCGGCGCTGGTCGGCATCCCCTTGGGTTTCGTGATCGGGCGCTTCAGCTTTCTGTCGCTCATGTTCAACCCCTTGATCAGTCTGCTGCGTCCGGTGTCGCCGCTGGCCTGGCTGCCGATAGGCCTGCTGGTGTTCAAGGGCGCCAATCCGGCAGCCATCTGGACCATCTTCATCTGCTCGATCTGGCCCATGGTCATCAACACCGCAGTGGGCGTGCAGCGTGTGCCCCAGGACTATATGAATGTGGCGCGCGTCCTGAATCTGTCGGAGTGGAAGATCGCCACCACCATTCTGTTTCCTGCGGTGCTGCCCTATATGCTGACCGGCGTGCGCCTGGCCGTGGGCACTGCCTGGTTGGTGATCGTGGCCGCCGAGATGCTGACGGGCGGCGTGGGCATAGGTTTCTGGGTCTGGGACGAGTGGAACAACCTCAATGTCAAGAACATCATCATCGCCATCTTCGTGATCGGCATCGTGGGCCTGGTGCTGGAGTGGGCCCTGGTCAAGCTGGCCTCGGCCTTTACGTTTGAAGAGGTCAAGACTTAACCCACCCCTGAGCCGCGCCCTCGGGCTCGTCACCCCCTCAAGGGGGCACCACCGGTGGCCCGGCAAAGCCGGCGTTACGGTGGCCTCGGAAAAAAGCAAGGAGTACCTCATGCATACCTCTCTCAGCACCAAGTACATCGAGATCCACGGGGTGGAGCAGACCTTCAAGACTGCCAAGGGACTGTTTCCCGCACTGCGCGACATCAATCTGAACATTGCCAAAGGCGAGTTCGTCAGCCTCATCGGGCACTCGGGCTGCGGCAAGTCGACACTGCTCAATCTGATTGCGGGCCTGACCATTCCCACGGGCGGTGCATTGCTGTGCGCCAACAAGGAAATCAAGGGCCCCGGCCCCGAGCGTGCGGTGGTCTTCCAGAATCATTCGCTGCTGCCATGGCTGACCTGCTGGGGCAATGTGCATCTGGCCGTGGAGCGCGTCTTCGGCAAGCGCGAAAGCAAGGCACAGCTGGCGCAGCGCACCGATGCGGCGCTGGCCATGGTTGGGCTCAGCCATGCGGCGCAAAAGCGCCCCGGAGAGATCTCGGGCGGCATGAAGCAGCGCGTGGGCATTGCCCGCGCCCTGTCCATGGAGCCCCAGGTGCTGCTCATGGACGAGCCCTTCGGCGCTCTCGACGCCCTGACGCGTGCCAAGCTGCAGGACGAGTTGCTGGAGATCGTGGCACGCACCCAGAGCACTGTGGTCATGGTCACGCACGATGTGGACGAGGCCGTGCTGCTGTCCGACAAGATCGTGATGATGACCAACGGGCCTGCGGCCACGATTGGCGAGGTGCTGCATGTGGCGCTGCCACGCCCGCGCAGCCGGGTGGAACTGGCCGAGGATGCGCAGTACCAAAGCTACCGCAAGGCGGTGATCGACTTTCTCTACACGCGCCAGGGCCATGTGGAGAAGGCGGCCTGAGCCTTTTTTGATTTCAAGCTGCATGGCGCCTTGGTGCGCCATGTTTGTTTTGCACAGCAATAAAGCGGCCATGCACAAAAGCAGTGCATGCCGCGGGATGGAATAGCCTCTTCAGGCTGAGAAAAGCTGGCACAGCAATTGCATGTTGTTCAGCGTGGCCAAGGTGGGTCACCGGGGGATGGTGCAAGGCTGGACCAGAACCCACAGACAAAGACGTCTACGCGTTCATGCAAGTCATGAAGCGCGCAGACGTCTTTTTTTTGGCTTTGCAGATGCCCACGGGGACTCAGATGAAAAAATCCAAACTGGTCATGATTGGTAACGGAATGGCAGGCGTGCGCGCGCTGGAAGAGCTGCTGGCCATCGCCCCCGATCTGTACGACATCACGGTCTTCGGCGCCGAGCCGCATCCCAACTACAACCGCATCCTGCTCTCGCCCGTGCTGGCCGGCGAGCAGACGCTCGGCGATATCGTGCTCAACGACTGGTCCTGGTACCAGGACCACCATATCCTGTTGCACGCCGGCTATACCGTGACGGCCGTTGACCGGGCCCGGCGCACCGTGCATGCGGTCAATGCCCAGGGTGAGACCGCCAGCGCCGAGTACGACCGACTGATCATGGCGACGGGCTCCAAGCCCTTCATCCTGCCCATCCCCGGCAAGGACCTGGAGGGCGTGCTGGCCTACCGCGACATTGCCGACACCGAGGCCATGATCGAAGCGGCCAAGACACTCAAGCATGCAGTGGTGATCGGCGGTGGCCTGCTGGGACTGGAAGCGGCCAACGGCCTCATGAAGCGCGGCATGCAGGTCACCGTGGTGCATGTCGGCGACTGGCTGATGGAGCGCCAGCTCGACGACCAGGCGGGCCGCATGCTGCAGAAATCGCTGGCCGAGCGCGGCATGCAGTTCTGCATGCAGGCGCAGACGCAGGAGCTGCTCGGCGACGAAGACGCCGGGCGCAGTGGCCGCGTGCGCGCCGTGCGTTTCAAGGATGGCAGCGAGATCCCGGCCGAACTGGTGGTGATGGCCGTGGGCATTCGCCCCAGCACCGAACTGGCCGAGTCCATGCATCTGCATGTGAACCGCGGCATCGTGGTCAGCGACACGCTGCAGACCGTGACCGACCCGCGCATCTATGCCGTGGGCGAATGTGCGGCGCACCGTGGCATTGCCTACGGACTGGTGGCGCCCCTGTTCGAGCAGGGCAAGGTGCTGGCCAACCATCTTGCGGAGTTCGGTATCGGCCGCTATCTGGGTTCGCTGACCTCGACCAAGCTCAAGGTCACGGGCATCGATCTGTTCTCTGCAGGCGATTTCCAGGGCGGCGGCGATACCGAGGACATTCTCATGAGCGACCCCTACGCGGGGGTCTACAAAAAGCTGGTCATCAAGGACGACAAACTGGTCGGTGCCTGCCTGTATGGCGACACGGTGGACGGCAGCTGGTACTTCAAGCTGCTGCGCGAGGGCCGCAGCGTGGCCGATATCCGGGACAAGCTGATGTTCGGCGAATCCAATCTCGGCGATACCGGCCACCAGGGGCAGAGCAAGGCCGCGGCCATGGCCGACGGCGACGAGGTCTGCGGCTGCAACGGCGTGACCAAGGGTGCGATCTGCAAGGTCATCAAGGACAAGGGCCTGTTCACACTCGACGATGTGCGCAAGCACACCAAGGCCAGTGCCAGCTGCGGCTCCTGCACCGGGCTGGTGGAGCAGATCATCATGTTCACGGCCGGCGGTGACTACTCGGCCGCCCCCAAGACCAAGGCCATGTGCGGCTGCACCGACCACGGGCACCAGGCCGTGCGCGATGCGATCCGCGAGCACAAGCTGCTGAGTACCGATGCGGTGTTCCGCTTCATGGAGTGGCGCACGCCCAATGGCTGTGCCTCCTGCCGCCCGGCCGTCAATTACTACCTGATCAGCACCTGGCCCAAGGAAGCCAGGGACGACCCGCAAAGCCGCTTCATCAACGAACGCAGCCACGCCAATATCCAGAAGGACGGAACCTACAGCGTGATTCCGCGGATGTGGGGCGGCGAGACCACGGCCTCCGAGCTGCGCCGCATTGCCGATGTGGTGGACAAGTACCAGATCCCCACCGTGAAGGTCACGGGCGGTCAGCGCATCGATCTGCTGGGCGTGAAAAAGGAGGATCTGCAGGCCGTCTGGAACGATATAGGCATGCCCTGCGGTCATGCCTATGCCAAGGCCCTGCGCACGGTCAAGACCTGTGTGGGCAGCGAATGGTGCCGCATGGGCACGCAGGACAGCACCCAGATGGGCAAGGACCTGGAGCGCGCCATGTGGCGCATGTACGCACCGCACAAGGTGAAGTTCGCGGTCAGTGGCTGCCCGCGCAACTGCGCGGAGTCCGGCATCAAGGATGTGGGAATCATCGGTGTGGACTCGGGCTGGGAGATGTATGTGGGCGGCAACGGCGGCATCAAGACCGAGGTCGCGCATTTCTTCACCAAGCTCAAGACCGCCGAAGAGGTGATGGAGTACACGGGCGCCTTCATGCAGCTGTACCGCCTGGAAGGCTGGTATCTGGAGCGCACGGTGCACTACATCAATCGCGTGGGTCTGGACTATGTCAAGCGACGCATTCTCGACGATGCCGAGGGCCGCAAGGCGCTGTGGGAGCAGCTGCAGTTTGCACTGGACGGCGAGCCCGACCCCTGGTTCGAAGCCGACAAGGCATCCGTGGATACGCGGCAGTTCCAGCCATTGATGGCTGCGCAAACCGAAAGCGCCAGCGTCTGATCACAAGCACCGAGGAGCCAGAAATGAGCGAATGGATTTCTATCTGCACGATCGATGACATCCCCGTGCTGGGAGCACGCCGCGTAGCGCGTGCACAAGGCCTGGATGTGGCCGTGTTCCGCAATGCCGACGACGAGGTGTTTGCGCTGCTGGACCGCTGCCCGCACAAAGGCGGCCCGCTGTCGCAGGGCATTGTGTTCGGACGCAGCGTGGCCTGCCCGCTGCATAACTGGACGATTGCACTGAGCAGCGGCGAGGCGGCGGCGCCCGACGAGGGCTGCACGCCTTACTTCAGCGTGCGTGTACAGGACGGCGAGGTGCAGCTGCGCGCCGACGAGCTGGCCAGCCGCGCACTGGAGCAGACCCGCCCGCATGCCGGGCCTGCGCATTGCGCGGGCAAATCCGGCTGCGCCACGGCCTAGTGTCTCTGTTGATATGAAATGAATAGCTGCATGCGCTTATTCAGAAAGCGCTACAGCGTGATTTCACTGAAAGTCTGCCATGCATGAGATCCGATCCACGTGTCCCTATTGCGGTGTCGGCTGCGGACTCGCCTTCGGCGGTCCGCGTTGCGGCGGCCCGCGTAGCGGTGAACATGAACGCCGCTGCCTTTCTCTGGTGACACCATGAAAGTAACCAAGTCCACCTGTCCCTATTGCGGTGTCGGCTGCGGCGTGGTCATCGAGTCCGATGGTCTGCAGATTACCGGTGTGCGTGGCGATCCAGAGCATCCTGCCAACTTGGGTCGTCTGTGCACCAAGGGCAGCACCCTGCATTTGACGGCCGCGCCCGCCTATGCCCAGCAGGCCCGTTTGCTGCAGCCCATGCGCAGGCTGGAGCGTACAGCCGTAACGCAGGCGGTCAACTGGGATCTGGCACTGGGCGAACTGGCCGGGCGCATCGCCCAGATTCATGCAGCCCATGGTCCCGACGCACTGGGCTTCTATCTCAGTGGCCAGTTGCTGACCGAGGACTACTACGTCTTCAACAAGCTGGTCAAAGGTCTGCTGGGCACCAACAATCTCGACACCA
The DNA here is from genome assembly GCF_011752915.1 of Comamonas sp. Tr-654. NCBI lineage: Bacteria > Pseudomonadati > Pseudomonadota > Betaproteobacteria > Burkholderiales > Comamonadaceae > Comamonas > Comamonas sp. Tr-654. The sequence goes on along the minus strand of NZ_VWWQ01000003.1, from coordinate 665,565 downwards.
ATTCGCGCCTGTGCATGAGCAGCGCCGTGGCCGGCTACAAGGCCACGCTGGGCGCCGATGCGCCGCCGGCCTGCTATGAGGACATAGATCTGGCCGGCTGCATGTTCATCACGGGCAGCAATATGGCCTGGGCGCATCCCATTCTGTTCAGGCGTGTGGAAGAGGCCAGGGCACGCAATCCGCAACTCAGGATCATCGTTGCCGATCCGCGCCGTACCGAGACCGCAGAGCTGGCCGATCTTTATCTGCCGCTTCAGCCGGGCAGCGATGTGATGCTGTTTCACGGTCTGCTGCACATCATGCTGTGGGAGGGGTGGACGGACAGCGCCTTCATCGCGCAGCACACCAGCGGCTTTGCAGCGCTCAAGGAACTGGTGCGCGAAGCCACGCCCGAGAAGGTCGCTGCCATCTGCGGCCTGCCCGTGGCGGACCTGTACCGGGCGGCGCGCTGGATGGCGCTGGGCGGTGCCGAGGAGCCGGCGGAAGCGCGTCGTCCCACGCTCAGCCTGTACTGCCAGGGCCTGAACCAGAGCCGCAGTGGCACGGCCAACAATGCGGCGTTGATCAATCTGCATCTGGCCACCGGCCAGATCGGCAAGCCAGGCGCAGGCCCGCTGTCGCTGACGGGCCAGCCCAATGCCATGGGCGGGCGCGAGGTGGGCGGACTCTCCAATCTGCTGAGCGCGCATCGTGATCTTTCCAACGCAGAGCACAGGGCCGAAGTGGCGCAGCTATGGGGCGTGGAGTCGATTCCGCAGCAGCCCGGAAAGTCCGCGCTGGAGATGTTCGAGGCAGCTGCCGACGGCCAGATCAAGGCCCTGTGGATTGCCTGTACCAATCCCGCGCAGAGCATGCCCGAACAAGCCATGGTGCGCAGGGCGCTGGAGCGTGCCGAACTGGTGGTGGTGCAGGAGGCTTTTGCCACGACCGAGACCACGGCCTATGCCGACTGGTTGCTGCCAGCCTCCACCTGGGGCGAGAAGCTGGGCACCGTCACGAACAGCGAGCGGCGCATCTCTCGGGTGCGCGCTGCCATGGTCGCGCCGGGGGCTGCACGCCATGACTGGCAGATAGGTGTGCAGCTGGCGCGGCGCCTGGAGGGGCATCTGCGGCCCTCGCTGCCAAGCTTGTTTCCCTATGACACCGCGAATGCCGACGCGGGTGCCGAAGCTGTCTGGAACGAGCATCGCGAATCCACACGCGGGCGCGATCTGGATATCACGGGTCTGAGCTGGGCGGTGCTGGAGGTCAAGGGACCCCAGCAATGGCCCATGCCTCAAGGAGCCAGCCAGGGCCGGCAGCGTCTGTATGGCGATGCGGTGTTTGCGACGACGGACGGGCGCGCACGCTTTGATGTCCAGGCCTGGCAGGAGCCGGCCGTGCCGCGCGATGCGCGGCACCCGTTCAGTCTCAACACCGGTCGCCTGCGCGATCAATGGCATGGCATGACGCGCACCGGCCAGCTGGGGCGCCTGTTTGCCCATGTCAGCGAACCGCAGCTGCAAGTCAGTCCCCAGGACATGCAGCGCATGCAACTGCAGGACGGCGATCTGGTCCATGTCTCCAACCGCTATGGCGCCATCGTGTTGCCCGTTCAGGCTGACCCGGGCTTGCAGCCCGCACAGCTCTATCTGCCCATGCACTGGGGCAGCATGTACCTGAGCGGCATGGGCTCCAAGGGGCAGCGGCTTGCGGGCGTCAACGCCCTGACCACGCCCGAGCGCTGCCCGCGCTCCAAGCAGCCCGAGCTCAAGCATGTGGCCGTGAAGCTGCTCAAGGCCGAGCTGCCCTGGACCTGTCTGGGCATGGCCTGGCTTGATGAGCAGCAGGTGCAGTCGGTTCGCCAGGCTTTGACCGAGTTGATGGCCGAGTTCGACTTTGCCAGCTGTGTGCTGTTCGGGCGCGCCGTGCCGCTGGAGCAAGCGGATCAGGGCCGCACCGGCGTGCAGTTTCGCGCGGCAGCCTATGCGCAGCCCGGTGCCGAGGTGTTGGCGCGGCTGCACAGCCTGCTGCAGCTCAATGGCCCGCAGGCCATGCGCTATGCCGACGCACGTCGCCAATGCAGCCGGGCCATGGCGATTGGCCGGCAGACCGAGGAGCCCAGGCTTGATGCTTTTTTGCTCTGCGGCGACGCCAGCGCCGGTCGCTGGCTGGGGCCGGTACTGCGCGACGAGCAATCGGTGCAAAGCTATGGGCGCCTGCTGCTGTCCTCGGGGGCCAGGCCGCCCGCCGCCATGCCGGCCCGGTCGCCACAGATCTGTGCCTGCATGAATGTGGATGAGGCCGGCATCAGCTCGGCACTGGCCGTGTGCCAGGGCTCCGCCGACGAGCGGCTCGCGCAGCTCAAGTCTTCCCTGGGGTGCGGCACGCGCTGCGGCTCCTGTATTCCCAGAATCAAACAACTGGTACAGGCGACGCCTGCGCCGCAGTCGGCAAGCCTGCCGGTTGCCGCCTAGATGTCGATGTCCGGCAATGCATATGAAAGGCCAGCCATGACAAACAGCCATGCCACTTCCCTGCCGCCCGCGGGCCGCTGCTATCTGGTCGGTGCCGGTCCCGGCGATCCGGAGCTGCTCACGCTCAAGGCGCTGAGGCTGATCCAGTCCGCCACGCTGCTGCTGGCCGACGACCTGGTGTCTGCCGACATCGTCAAGCTTGCCAGCGCAAACGCCCGCATCGTTCATGTGGGCAAGCGCGGCGGGCGCGAAAGCACCTCGCAGGAATTCATCGAAAAGCTCATGATCATGGCGGCCCGCCAGGGTGAGCTGGTGGTGCGCCTCAAGGGCGGCGACCCTTTTATCTTCGGCCGGGGTGGCGAGGAGGTCGAGCATCTGCGTGCAGCCGGAATCGCCGTGGAAGTGGTCAACGGCATCACCGCCGGGCTGGCGGCCGCCACCAGTCTGGGCGTACCGCTGACGCATCGAGACCATGCCCATGGTGTGGTGTTCATCACCGGCCATGCCAAGCCGGGCAGCGCCGGCCATGACTGGCAGCTGCTGGCCGGCACGGCCCGCATGCTGGGGCTGACGCTGGTGATCTACATGGGCGTTGCCACCGCCGGCATCATCCAGCAGCAGCTGCTGGCTGGCGGACTGCCGGCCACGACTCCCGTGGCCATGGTCCAGAACGCCAGCCTGCCCGCACAGCAGCAGATACTGACCGATCTGGGGCAGATGACGCAGGCGCTGGCATGCAGCGGACTGGGTAGTCCCTGCGTGTTCGTGGTGGGCAACGTCGTCGGTCTTGCCGCATCGTCGGAAGCCGGCCTTGACGGCCTGCTGGAGCAGGTGCAGCTTCGCCGTGCCGTGGGTGCTTAAGGCCGATTGCTGACAGCTGTCTCCCTTTTGTCTGAGTGCCGAGCCCGCATGACTAGAATTTGTCCGGTAACCCCTGAACATTTGTCACACCCGGCCTCGTCAGTCTGCAGGGGGGATAGCGGCGGCCGACACCTATGAGTCATGCGATGAGCACTGCATATCCCGATACCCAGCTTTTGATCGACGGTCAGTGGCAGGACGCTGCCAGCGGCAAGAAAATTGATGTGCGCAACCCGGCAAGCGGCGAGGTGATTGGCCGTGTGGCCCATGCCGATATCGCCGACCTGGACCGCGCACTGGCGGCGGCCGACAAGGGCTTTCAGGTCTGGCGCAAGGTGTCTGCCCATGAGCGCGGCGCCATCATGCGCCGTGCCGCAGCCCTGCTCAAGGAGCGTGCCGACGAGATCGCCGCGCTGCTGACGCAGGAGCAAGGTAAGCCGCTGGCCGAAGCCAAGGTGGAAATCATTGCCGGCGCCGGCATCATCGAATGGTTTGCCGACGAAGCTCTACGTGTCTATGGCCGCATCGTGCCTTCGCGTCGCCCCGAGCAGCAGCAGCTGGTGATCAAGGACCCCGTTGGCCCGGTCGCCGCCTTCACGCCCTGGAACTTCCCCGTCAACCAGATCGTGCGCAAGATCGGCGCGGCCCTGGCTTCGGGCTGCTCCTTCCTGGTCAAGGCACCCGAGGAGACTCCGGCCTCCCCTGCCGCCCTGCTCAAGTGCTTTGTCGATGCCGGCATTCCTGCCGGTGTAGTGGGCCTGGTCTATGGCAACCCCGCACAGATTTCCGAATATCTGATTGCCCACCCCGTGATCCGCAAGGTGACCTTCACGGGCTCCACGGCCGTGGGCAAGCAGCTGGCAGCTCTGGCCGGCCAGCACATGAAGCGTTCCACCATGGAACTCGGCGGTCATGCCCCCGTGATCGTGGCCGAGGATGCCGACGTGCAACTGGCCGTCAAGGCCGCCGGCGCAGCCAAGTTCCGCAACGCGGGCCAGGTCTGCATCTCGCCCACGCGCTTTCTGGTGCACAACAGCGTGCGCGAGGAGTTCACACGCGCCATGGTGGCCCATGCCGAGGCATTGAAGGTCGGCAACGGCCTGGAGCAGGGCACGCAGATGGGCCCGCTGGCCAATCCGCGTCGCGTGACCGCGCTGACCCAGCTGATCCAGAACGCCGAGCAAAGTGGCGCCAAGCTGATGACGGGCGGCGCATCCTTTGGCTCTGCCGGCAACTTCTTTGCGCCCACGGTGCTGGCCGACGTGCCTCTGACGGCCGATATCTTCAACCAGGAGCCTTTCGGCCCTGTGGCGGCGATTCGCGGCTTCGACAAGATCGAGGATGCCATTCAGGAGGCCAATCGCTTGTCCTATGGCCTGGCCGCCTATGCCTTTACGCGTTCGCTGAAGACGACGCACCTGCTGTCGCAGGATGTGGAAGCCGGCATGCTGTGGATCAACCAGCCTGCTCTGCCATCGGCCGAGCTGCCCTTTGGCGGCATCAAGGATTCGGGATACGGCTCCGAGGGCGGCCCGGAGGCGCTGGAAGCCTATCTGGTGGCCAAGGCCGTGGCGATCAGCTGTGTGTAACCCCTGAGGCGCTTTGCGCCTTCTCCCTTTCTCTATGCGCTGCGCGCGACGCCATCGCCGCGAGGCGGCGCGGCAGGCCGGGCTCTTGCTTGGCGTTTCCGAGATGGGACATGCTTGCTTTGAGGTTTCGCTCTGAGAAGCAAAAAGCCGCTGTGTTTGCAGCGGCTTTTTTCATGGGCGATGGTGCTCAGGCGATCTTGGCGGTACTGGCAAAAAACTGCTGATGCGCTTCAATGTCCTGGGCGGCCAGTCGCAGCTGCAGCGCCTGCTCGGGCTGGCGTTGCTGTATGCGCCGGGCCAGGCCTTGCAGCAGTGGCACGGCCCCGGCGGGAGCGCTGGGCAATTGCTGCAGTCTCTGCAGCGCGCTGCGCACACCGCGCAAGGTGCTTTCGGACAGGAGTAAATCCGCCTGCAACTGGTGCAGGATCAGCACGGCCTTGCCCACCCGCAGCGCGGCCAGACCGCAGTCGGCTGCGTCCTGCACGGCGGGTGCGCTGACTTTTTCGCAGGCGCGCACCAGGCGCAGCAGGCGGTGGTAGAGGCGGGCGCGCCACACGCGCACGTCGCGGGCGTGCACCGGGGCGGAAGCCATGTCCTGCAGCTCGTGAACCATCATGGCACGCAGGCCGTTGAGCCTGCCTTGCGCGGTGACGGGCAGGATGAAGCGATAGGCCGCCCAGCCGGCCAGCGGGCCGGTGACGATGGCAAACGCCATGGACAGCGAGTGGCCCACATCGAGCTGGTAGGGGAAGTGCGGCGACAGCGCCAGCAGGATCACCATATTGCAGTCGAACCCGTACAGCGTGGTGCGGCGGTGGCTGAGCAGCAGGGCGCCAATAAAGATGAAGGGCAGCATCATCAGCACCATCTGCAGCTGGCTGTTGGCAAATGGCCAGGCAAACCACTGGCAGGCCAGCGCCACGCCGGCACCCATGGCCTGGCCCAGAATCACAAAGCGCATGGTGAAGACCGGGTTCTCGAACGAGGAGAACACGGTGATCATCACCGACAGGCCCAGCAGCATGTAGGCGCCGCCATGCCAGCCTGTGATCACCCAGACCAGGCCGACCAGAAAGATGGCGCTGAAGGCCCGCAGCATGGCCCGGCGCGCGCCCACCCAGTCGCTGTGCAGGACCACGGGCAACTGGCGTGCGCGATGGTGGGCCGGCAGTCTCAGGTCGCTGGCGGCCACAAAATGGGCCTGCAGGGCCAGGCCGATATTGCCCAGGATTTCCTCTGCATGGCCCCAGCCAGAAGCGGCACTGCGGGCCGTGGCGATGGCGTCGATGGCGGCCAGCGGTGCAGGCTGGGTTTCCAGCAGCTTGGCGGCCTGCTCCAGCGCGGTCGTCATGATCCGGGCCTGCTCGGCCGTGAAGGCGGGGGTCAGGGTCTTGCCCGTGCTGTCGCGTAGCCAGAGCAGGGCCGAGATCTGGGTGTTGATGAGGCGGCGCAGCGCCCGCACGGCGCGGCGCGAGCGCTGCGAGCCGGCGGCATGCGGATCCAGCCCTTCCTCGATGGCGGCCATCACGGCCAGCCGCTCGGCCAGGTCCCTGGGGCTGAGGGCGCTATGGCCGCTGGCCGTGGCCTGTGCCGCATCGGCGATGTCGCGCAGCAGGCGGGCGCAGAGTCGTCGTACCCTGCCGTCACCGGGGATTTCGGCGCCCACGGGCGTGAACAGCCAGCCCACGACGAGGGCGGCGGCCACGCCGGTCAACGCGGTGAACAGGCGATCCCAGCCCAGCGCGTAGACATGGGCGGGGTTGCCGTTGTCCAGCAGGGCCACCATGGAGGCCGAATAGCCGGCCAGCATAGTGCCGTAGGAGGCAAAGCTGCGCTGCAGATTGCCCAGGCCCGCGCAGATACCAATCCACACCGCCAGCCCCGTGACCAGCCACAGCAGATCGCCATTGGCCACCAGTACCAGCACCACGCCGGCGGCCGTGCCGACCAGCGTGCCCGTGGTACGGAAAAAGCTTTTCTCCAGCAGCTGGCCGCGCAGCGGCTGGGAGGCGGCCCAGACTGTCATGCCCGCCCATTGCGGATGTTCCAGCCCCAGGGCCCAGGCCGCGAACACGGCAATACAGGCTGCAAAGGCCGTGCGCAGATGCTGGCGCAGGCGAGCGCTGTCAAAGCCCCATCGCGTGGCGCTCTCCAGCAGGCGGTCGTAGGCAGCCACGCTCATGCGCGCTCCTCTGTGTCGGGGTGGGCCTGGGCTGAGCGCTGCTCGTGCATCTGCTCGATACGGGCGCGAATCTTGTTGACGCCGTCCAGCATGGCCTCGACTTCGGAGTCCTCAAGGTCCTGCAGCAGACTGAGTTCTGCCTCGAGCATGGTGGCGCGGACATGGTCCACGGCGCCATGGCCTTCGGCAGTGAGGAAGATGCGCTTGCTGCGGCGGTCGGCCGCATCGGCGCGGCGCTCCACCCAGCCCTTGCCTTCGAGAATGTCCAGCAGGCGCACCAGGCTGGAGCCGTCCAGGCCCACGCGCTCGGCCAGCTCCTTTTGCGTCACGCCGTCACCCCAGGCGCGCAGATGCAGCAGCGGCGTCCAGGTGGCATCGGTCAGGCCGCTGGCGGCCAGCTGTTCTTCGACAAAACGCCGCCATTGGCGGGTCAGGGTGACCATGAGAAAGCCCAGGCGGTCGCGGGAGGGAGCATCGGCAAAAGACATGGCCGAATTTTGATGCTTGTTCAATTAATTTGCAATTCAAACTAATTGAGTCTGCATTGATATATAGGGTATTCCCTTGATGTTGTGCGGCATAAAAAAAGAGAGCGACAAGCGCTCTCTTTCAAAGGGTTTCAGACCTGTAAATGTTTTAGTTCTAATCCAGTCAGGCGATAGCAGCTATCAAAAAAGTGTAGGAATCCAGAGGTTCAATACCAGACCGGCGACCAGCAGCCAGACGAACAGCGCCAGGGCCAGAATCAGCGGCTTGGTGCCGGCAGCACGCACGGCGCGGATATGAGTGGTCAGTCCCAGGGCGGCCATGGCCAGGGCCAGCAGTGCGTTGTCAAGCTGAATGCCGACGCTGACCGCTTCCTTGGGCAGTACGCCCAGGGAGTTGACGCCGGCCATGGCCACGAAGCCCACGGCAAACCAGGGAATGGTGATCCGGTTGCCGGGCTGGCCGTCGTTCATGCCCAGGGCTCGTTCGCTGCGTGTCAGCCACATGGACAGCACCAGCAGGAAGGGCGCCAGCATCATCACGCGCACCATCTTGGCGATCACGGCCGTATCGGCGGCCTGGCTGCCGATGGCTTCGCCGGCGGCCACGACCTGGGCCACCTCATGTACGGTGGAGCCGACGAAAACGCCGTATTGCTGCATGCTGGTGTCTATCCAGCCGTACTCGGCATTCCAGTGGAACAGCGCCGGGTAGAGAAAGGTGCCGATGGTGCCGAACACCACCACGGTGGCCACGGCCACTGCCACGTCCTCCGCGCGGCCCTTGACCACGGGTTCGGTGGCCAGCACGGCGGCAGCGCCGCAGATGGAGGCGCCGGCCCCCACCAGCATGGTGGTGCGCTTGTCCATGCCCAGCAGCTTCTGGCCTATCCACTGCGCCAGCAAAAAGGTGCTGGACAGCACCAGCGCATCGATTACCACGCCGGCCATGCCGACCTGACCGATGTCCTGGAAGGTCAGGCGCAGACCATAGAGCACGATGCCGGTGCGCAGCAGGCGGGCCTTGGTGAAAGCGATGCCGCTGGCACACTGGCTGGCGATGGCCGGATAGATGGTGTTGCCGATCAGCAGACCGATGATGATGGCCAGCGTCAGCGCGCTCAGGCCGTTGTTCTTGATGGCCGGAAACTGTGCGGCCCAGGTGGCCACGGCAGCGATGGCACCTGCTAGCAGCAGGCCGGGAATCATCCCGCCGGTCTTGTGCATCCAGCCTTGCGAGGGTGCGGAGTTTTTCAGTGTTGTAGTGTTCATCGTGACCTTTCGCAGCAGGCAAGACAACAGGTCTGATTGCCGGCATGGAGGTCACTTTAGATTTCTTGGTTATATTTGTATAACTAATAGTTTTTGTAAGATCAACCTATAAAACAGGTAGATTGAGCTTTCTGGCGCCTGCAATTCGACTCAATCATTGGCTGGATGAGCCAGCGGTGGAATGGCCGGATGGCCGGTTTTCTGCGGGCAGGCAGGCGCTGCTGGCGAGCGAGCCTGTTGTCATCGATACGAATATACGAATCATCGTCATGCTGCACCTCACCTTGCGTCAGTTCGAGATCTTCTGCGCCGTGGCCCAAAGCGGGACCACGGTGGCGGCTGCAGAGGCCGTAGCGCTTTCCCAGTCGGCCACCAGTGCCGCGCTGCAGCAGCTGGAGCAAGGCCTGGGTGTGCAGCTGTTCGAGCGCGTGGGCAAGCGCCTGGTGCTCAACGATGCGGGGCGCGCGCTGCTGCCCCAGGCCCTGGGCGTGCTGGAGCAGGCCAGAGGCATAGAGCAGACGTTTTCCGCGCGTGCAGCCAATATGCCGGTGCGCCTGCGCGTGGCGGCCAGCACCACCATCGGCACCTATGCGCTGCCTGAAGTGCTGGCGCGACTGGCGCGCTCGCATCCGTTGGTGCGCGTGGATCTGCAGATAGCCAACACCCAGGAAGTGGGCGAAGCCGTGCTGGCCATGGAGGTGGACATGGGCCTGATCGAGGGCAGCAGCCACTGGCAGGGGCTGGAGGTCGAGCCCTGGCTGCGCGACGAACTGGTCATCGTGGCATCGCCGCAGGACCCGCTGGCCGATCAGGCGCGCAGCAAGCCGCTGGGCGTGGCAGCACTGCGCAAGGCGGCATGGCTGCTGCGCGAGGCGGGCTCGGGCACGCGCGAGATGGTCGAGCATGCGCTGCTGCCGCATCTGCACCAGCTGCCTGCGAGCGCCACGCTGGGCAGCTCCGAGGCGATTGCGCGCTGTGTCGAGCAGGGGCTGGGCATCAGCTGTCTGTCGCGCGTGCTGGTGCAGTCACAGTTGCAGGCGCGGGCGCTGGAGATTCTGCCCACCACCTTGCCGCGCATGTGGCGCAACTTCTCTCTGGTGCAGCGCGCCGGAAAGCGCCGCTCGCCTGCGCTGCAGGCCTTTGTCGATGCCTGCAAGGCCAGCGAACCGGCGCTGAGCGAGCCCTCGGTGCCTCCAATGTCAAACACGCTGTAGCGCCTGAATGACAGACGTCGACAGCTATGGTTTTCTTAACAATGATTTGCTTGCGACACCGGTTTTGCCTCTATATTGGGTAGACAAGTCGGGCGCGAGCTGTGCAGCGCCGGCTTTCTCAAGCAGGGAGGAACACCATGAAAACCATCGATGAAATGCTGCACCTGGACCTGCTCACCCACGAACAGCACCTGCAGATCAGCCACTGGATCGACGATGCGCAGTCCCCCGAGGCCATTTTGCAGATGCCTGCCGGACTCTGGCAGGCCGTGGAGCGCGCCAGCCAGGCCATGGGCGTGAACGAGGATTTGCTGCGCCCGCCCGCGCTGGACGCCGGCGGTCTGACTTTCAGTCAGTAGGTCGCAGGGCCTGGCTCTCGGTCAAAACCGCCTCAAACGCAGGCTGCATAAGCGCAGCCTGCTCTGATTTTCATTTCAGCGGGATAGTCGTTCCCTGGGGCACGGCTACGGCGGTGACGCTGTTCTGGGGCGAGCCCTCGATCACCCGGTCCGAGTAGGTCATATAGATCAGGGCGTTGCGCTTGGCATCCACCATACGCACCACACGCAGGCGCTTGAACAGCAGCGAGGTGCGCTCGGTAAACACTTCTTCCTGCTGCCTGAGCGGCGCGGGGAACTGGATGTTGCCCGTGGCCTGGCAGGAAATAGACGCTTCCGAGCGATCCTCGGCCAGGCCCAGGCCGCCCTTGATGCCGCCGGTCTTGGCACGCGAGACATAGCAGGTCACACCCGGCACCTTGGGGTCGTCATAGGCATCGACCACGATTTTGTGATCCGGGCCAATCCACTTGAAGACGGTATCCACGGCGCCTATCTGTTCGGCATGGCTCATGCCGACAAAGGCCATGGTTCCTACGGTGGCGGCCGCAACGGCCAGAACGGCGGAGAGCAATTTCATGGTGGTACGCATAGGTTGACTAGGGTTAACCCTTGAATTCTGGCAGGGCATTGTGCCTCGGACGTGAGACCGGAAGCCGGCCTGAAGACAATACCGGCTGCTGCAGAGCTTTCTGTATTGCATCACGGTTTGCCCCGGCCTGCTGGCGGGCGCCGGCAGTTGAGACGCTGCCACAGGCATGACACAGCGCATGCCGGACTTCCGAACTCCCTCTTTGATCAGCGACTGCCCCTCGGGCGGTGGCTTCATGCAAGCGCCGCATCCGCCGGATGTGGCCGTTATCTATGTCGGTGAATGTTTCCGCGCCCGGTCTGAGCGCTTCCTCCCTGCTGTTGATGGCACTGGCCTGTGGCCTGTGCGCGGGCGGCAATTATTTCAATCAGCCACTGCTGCACTCGATTGCCTCTCATTTCTCGGTCAGCGAGTCGGCGGCCGCGACCAGTGTGACGCTGGCCCAGGTCGCCTATGCGGCAGGCCTTTTGCTGCTCGCTCCGCTGGGGGACAAGCTGCAGCGCCGCGGCCTGGCGGTGAGCCTGATGCTGCTGGCGGCCCTGGGGCCGGCGCTGTGCGGTCTGGCGGGCCAGTTCGATCGGTTTTTGCTGGGCACGCTGATGGCCGGTCTGTTCTCGGTTGCGGCCCAGGTGCTGGTGCCCATGGCGGCGGCACTGGCCCAGCCGGGGCAAAGCGGGCGGGCCGTGGGCTGGGTCATGAGCGGTCTGCTGCTGGGCATCTTGCTGGCCCGCAGCGTGGCCGGCATGGTCTCGGAGGCCTGGGGCTGGCAGGCCGTCTACCAGGGCGCTGCGCTGGTGATGGCCGTGGTGGCACTGTGGCTGTGGAAGGCGCTGCCGGCATCGCGCAACCCCAGTCCTGTCAGTTATCCACAGGTGCTCAGAAGCATGTGGCATCTGCTGCGCAGCCAGCCGGGTCTGCGCCAGCGTACCCTGGTCAGCGCGCTGGCGTTCGCCTCGGTCAGCGTGCTGTTCTCGACCATGGCGCTGCAGTTGTCCAGCGGCCCCCTGGGCCTGGATGACGGGCAGATCGGCCTGATCGGTCTGGCCGGCGCGGCAGGAGCCCTGGTGGCCACACAGGCGGGGAGGCTGGTGGACAAGGGCCTGGGCCGCGTGAGCTGCGCCATCGGGGCGCTGGCCCTGCTACTGTCCTGGCCCCTGCTGTGGGTGGGCGGAGCGCATCTGGGCTGGTTCGTGCTGGGCATGGTGGTGATCGATCTGGGTCTGCAATGCCTGAACATCACCAACCAGGCCACGGTGGCCCAGTTGCTGCCCGCAGCGCGCGGCCGCATGAATGCTGTCTATATGACGGGCTATTTCACGGGCGCGGCAGCGGGCTCGGCGCTGGGGACTCTCGCCTGGCGCATTGACGGCTGGCAAGGTGCCTGCGTGCTGGGCCTGGCCCTGGCGCTGCTGGCGTGCCTGGGCACTTTCAGGATGCGCAAGACCCATGGCCTGGTGGCCAGGCTGGCCTAGAGCCGTTGGGGTCTATAGATCCCAGCGCAGGGAGGCGCTAAAGGTTCTTTGCGGATAGGGATGGAAGTTCCAGTACTTGGCATTGTTGGCGTTGTCTATGCCGAAGGCTGCCGATAGCTGTCTGTCGATCTGATAGCGGGCCCGCAGATCGACGCTGAAGTACTGGCTGGCACCCATATAGGTGTCGGCATGGACATCGCTGTTGTCCAGATTCGAGTACTGGCGCCCGCTGTAGCGCGCCGCCACCGTCAGGGCCCAGCGTTCATCGGGCTTGTAGGTGGCCCAGGCCGTGGCACGCCAGCGCGGCACGCGGGGCTGCCATTTGCCCACGCTGGCAGGGTTGGCGGCATTGGCCGTGATGCGCGAGTTGGCCCAGGTCAGGCTGCCGCCCAGGTCCAGCCCGCGAATCCACACCGACTGCGCCGAGTAAGCCAGCTCCAGCCCCGAGGTACGGACCTGATCCACGTTCTGCACCGCAGAGATGGTGGTGCCGGGAATCAGCTGGCTGTAGAGTGCATCGCGCGTGCGTTCATGGAACCAGGTGGCGCGTAGCAGGCCATTGCCCAGATCCTGCTCGGCCGTCAGCTCGCCCGTCCAGGACTTTTCGGGTTTCAGATTCGGGTCGTTGATAAAGGACAGCGCCCCGCCAGAGGTCGCGCCATACAGCTCGCCCACCGTGGGAAAGCGCACGGCACGGCCCAGCGAGGCCTTGAGCGTGGTGTTGCGGGCCAGTTGGTAGGCCAGCGCGGCCTTGGGCGAGAAATGCGATTCGCTGCGCTGGGCGTAATTCAGCTGGCTGCTGGCCGTGGCGGTATGGCCCTGGCTGGCCGTCCAGTCCTCCCAGCGCAGACCCAGCACGGCCTTCCAGTCCCTGGCCAGCTGCCAGCTGTCCTGTGCCCAGGCATAGCGGGTCTCGGCCCTGCCGCCGACCTGGCTGACGATGGACTGCTCGTTGGCCGGGCCGGACTGCCAGTCGCCAACCACGTTGTATTTGCTGATGTTGAGCTTGTAGGCATCGCGGCCCAGGCCGAAGTCCACGATATGTGTGCCCTGCAGGCCCAGTATGTCGTTCTGTCGCCATGTGCCCTTGGCGGCCAGCGTGTTCCAGCCCGTGCCGTCCTGATCCTGCAGCGTGCCCTTGCCACCCAGATTGGCAGCTGGCTGGGCTACGGTGGGCACGCGCTGCTGATCCTTGCCGTAGTCGTAGAGGCTGGCGCTGAGCTCCCAGTCGAACTCGCCCTGGGTATGGCTTTTGAGCGAGACGCCATGCATGGTGTGGGTCTGCTGGTCCTGGCTCAGTCCGAAGGCGGTGTCGGCCAGCTTGTAGGTCTTGCCGTCGATATTGATGTTGCCGCTGTACACCGGCTGGCCGTCCGGCCCGCGCAGATAGGTCTCGGAGCTGCCTCTGGCGCTGTTCTGCCACCAGCCCAGCGTGTAGCTGGCGCGCAGCGTAGGCGTGATGTCATAGGCCAGCTTGATCTTGGCGTGATCCTGCCGGGTGCGGTACTGCGTGCCCGCACCCAGGATGTACCAGGGCTGATTGGTGGTGTTGAGCCCGGCAATCGCACCCGTCACAGGCGTGCCGGCACCGCCCACCACGCCGGCGGACTGCAGCACGGTGGGGAAGGTCATGGGCTGGCCCTGGCTGTCGCTGCGACTCAGATTGATCCAGTACGACCAGTCCCCGCTTCTGCTGCCTATGGAGGCGCTGGTATTCCAGCTGCGGTAATGGCCGCTGCTCCCCAGCACGTCGGCGCTCTGGCGGGCATAGCCGGCGGCCACATGGGCTTCGAGCTTGTCGGGCATGCGCGTCACATAGTCCACTACGGCACCGGCGGAGTTGCCGGGGTAGGCGGCCGAGAACGGACCGTACATGACATCGACACGCTCGATCTCCTCGGGCGTCACCAGGCCCCAGCGCGGCGCGTAATTGCTGCCGTTGGCAATGCCATTGCCCAGATAGTTGGACAGCAGAATGCCGTCGGCATAGACGGCCGAGCGCGCGCTATTGCCGGTGCCCGAAGCCCGCGTGGAGAGGATGGCATGGTTGTAGTCGCCGGCATAGCGCTTGCGCACCAGCAGGCTGGGCAGGTATTTGAGCGCGTCCTCGCTATCGGTAGCATTGATGCGGGTCTCGATCTCCTCCCGCGTGATGCCTTCGATGGTGGTCGGAATCTGCGTAGGCAGCGAGCTGGGCTGGCCGCCGTTGACGGTGACCACGCCCAGTGTCTTGGAGCGCTCAGGCAGGTCGGCGGAGTCGGTTGAAGTCTGGGCCAGGCACGGCCATGCTATACCACTGACCACCAGTGGCAGAAAAATCTGTTTCATGAATGCTTACCTTGGGACGTGGTTGTCCCTATGAATCTGATAGCGGCCAGCGCAGATCAAGACTGCGCTAGAGCCCGAAATAGTTCAGAGGTAAGCGGGAGGCGGCCCGCGCGCAGGCAGAGGCGCGGCGGTGATGGCGGCGATGCGCGCCCGCTCCACGGGCTGCAGCGCATGCCACAGCGGCGACTCGGTAGGGGGCGTCAGTTGAAGCGCGGGCGGAGGCGGTGCTGCATGGGGCAGACACATGGGGCAATCCAGATGACCAGCACCCAGGGCACTGCCGCCGTCTTCGCCCTTGACGATCAGCTTGACCGCGCCAGTGCTGGTGCAGATCAGCTCAAACCCCTGAGACTGAATCAGCGGAGCGGCTGCCGCCACCCCCATGGACAGCGCTAGCCATGCCAGCACGCACCGGCCCAGCAGGCAGGTGGCTATGCGGTGAAGCTGTTGCAAGGTCATGGGGTGGGCGCTGCGAATATGCGTCCGCATCATACGTCGTCTGCCGCCTCAGACCATGCGTGAAAACCGCCGCGCAAGGCCTGCCGCAGGTGCAAAGTGCTGTGACTTCAAATACAAAACCCGGCGCAAGGCCGGGTCCGAAAAACTGTCACGCCCTATGTGAGAGACTGCAAGCAAGCGCCTGGGCGGCCCCGCCGCCGCGCGCGAGGGCCGCCCCAGCGAGGCTGTCGTCCCCCTCGTGAGGGGGAAGGCGCGTCAGCGCCTCAGGGGGGCGCTGTTAGGGGGTCACTGCCCATTCACATGCTTGCGCAGATGCTCCAGCGCCTCCTCCACCTGATCCACCAGCACCAGGCACAGGTCGCCGGGTTGCAGGCGGGCCAGTGCATGGTCGATGGCGAGAAACTCGCCATGGATCTCAGTGCTGTAGCTGGTGCGGGGTGCGCCTTCCAGACCCTTTTTCAGCAGGGCCAGCACCTCGCCATCCACGCGGCCACGCTGGCAGGCGTCCTGATAGAGCACCACTTCGTCGAACACCTTGCCCAGAATCTGGGTCTGTTCGGTGATGTCCTGGTCGCGGCGGTCGCCGGCGCCCGAGATCACCACGCTGCGGCGCTTGGCAGGCATGGCTTCCACGGCCTGGGACAGCGCGCGAATGGCGTCCGGGTTGTGGCCGTAGTCGGCAATGATGGTGGCGCCCTTGTAATCCATCACGTTGAAGCGGGCAGGGGCGTTGTCGCTGTCGTTGAGGAAGCCGGCCAGACCGCGGCGGATGGTCTGCCAGGGCAGGCCGGCCGCCCAGGCGGCGCCGATGGAGGCCATCACGTTCTCCACCTGGAAGGTGATGGTGCCGTTACGGGTCAGCGGAATGTCGCGCAGCGCGATGCTCTCGCGCCAGGACCCTTCAGCGGCCACGATGGCGTCGCCATCGACATAGACCACGCGGCTGCCCTGGGCACGGTGCGTTGCCATGACGGGGTGGTGGCGGTCGGCGGCAAAGAAGATGACCTTGCCGGGGCAAACATGGGCCATGGCCGCGACCAGCGGATCGGCGGCGTTGAGCACGGCATAGCCCGTGGGCGCCACGTTTTGCACGATGACGCGCTTGAGCACGCCGACATCTTCCTTGGTGGTGATGAAGTTCAGACCCAGATGGTCGCCTTCGCCCACATTGGTGACCACGGCGACCTGGCAGCGGTCAAAGCCCAGGCCTTCGCGCAAGATGCCGCCGCGTGCGCATTCCAGCACGGCCGCATCGGTTTCGGGATGGGCCAGGGCGTTGCGTGCACTCTTGGGGCCGGAGCAGTCGCCGCTGTCGATCTGGCGGCCGTTGACGTACACGCCGTCGGTGTTGGTCATGGCGGTGCGCCAGCCATGCGAGGTGAACAGATGGGCGATCACTCGCGTGGTCGTGGTCTTGCCGTTGGTGCCGGTGACGGCGACCAGGGGGATGCGGCCGTCGTCGCCGGGCGCGAACAGCTCGTCCACCATGGGCACGCCCACATTGCGGGGGCGGCCGAAGGAGGGGGCCAGATGCATGCGCAGGCCGGGGGCGGCATTGACTTCCACGATGCCGCCGCTTTGCTCTTCAAGGGGCTTGAGCATGGTTTCGCAGACCACGTCCACGCCGCAGATATGCAGACCGATGGTCTGCGCGGCTTCGATGGCCCGGGCAGCGATTTCGGGATGCACGTCATCGGTCACATCGGTGGCGCTGCCCCCGGTGGACAGATTGGCGTTGTTGCGCAGCACCACGCGCTGGCCCTGGGCGGGCACGCTGTCAGGCGTCAGGCCTTCGCTGGCGATGCGGGCGATGGCGATATCGTCCAGGCGTACCTTGGTCAATGCCGTGCCGTGGCCGGAGCCGCGGCGGGGGTCCTGGTTGACGATGTTCACCAGCTCGCGGATGGTGTGCTGGCCGTCGCCCAGCACCTGGGGTGGTTCGCGGCGGGCGGCAGCCACCAGCTGGCCGCCGACGACCAGCATGCGGAAGTCATGGCCGGGCAAAAAGCGCTCGACGAGGATTTCGTCGCCAAATTCGCTGGCGGTCTTGTAAGCGGCTTCCAGACCTTCGCGGGTGGTGATGTTCACCACCACGCCCTTGCCCTGGTTGCCGTCCTGGGGTTTGACCACCACGGGCAGTCCCACTTCCAGGGCCACGGCCCAGGCGTCCTCCACGTCGGCGACGGGGCGGCCCATGGGCACGGGCACGCCGGCTGCGTGCAGCAGGCGCTTGGTCAGGTCCTTGTCCTGCGCAATGGATTCGGCCACGGCGCTGGTGGAGTCGATCTCGGCGGCCTGGAAGCGGCGTGCACGCGACCCCCAGCCCAGCTGCACCAGCGAACCGGTGGTCAGGCGACGGAAGGGAATGCCGCGTGCCACGGCGGCATCGACGATGGCACCGGTCGAGGGGCCGATACGGTCGTCCTCGTCCATCTCGCGCAGTTCGGCAATCGTGGCGTCGGCATCGAAGGGGGTGTCGTTCAATGCGGCCTGAATCAGGGCCTCGGCACGCTCCATGGCCAGCTTGCCCACGGATTCTTCGGTGTACTCGACCACCACCTGGAAGGTGCCGTGCTCCACGGTCTCATGGGTGCGGCTGAAGGTGACGGGGCAGCCTGCCTGGGCCTGCAGCGACAGGGCGGCAACTTCCAGCACATGGGCCAGCGACAGGCGCTGGTCCGCGCCATGGGGCTGCAGCGTACCGATGGTGGGGAAACGCGCCCGCAGCTTTTCTTCAAAGCCGGGCATGGCGGTGTACAGCAGCTCGCTGTCTTCACAGTGCACGATGGCTTCGATGGCGGTGCTGCGGGTCCAGAGGTTGGGGCCGCGCAAGGCTCGGTTGCGAGTGATCTGCATAGTGTTTCTTTCAGCTGAATTTCAAGCTTTTCTTGGTCTGACGCTTGTGTGGCAAGTGTCAGCAGCTATATCTGTTGAAGCGTTTTATGGGGCAATCAAGCCTGGTACTCAAAGGTCTTGATGCCGGCGCCGATCAGCTCGGGCGTGATGTCCAGCGCCCAGGCGGTGGCAATCGCGGCCAGCAGCGCGCTGGTGTCGGGGCGCTTGCCACCGGCCAGGGACAGCGCCTCCAGCGTGCCCAGCACACGTTCCTGGGTGCCGGTGGCCAGCACCACGTTGTGGCCCTTGAGGAAGACGGCGCGGCCGCCTTCATGACGGGCTTCGGTGTTGGCGCGGTGGGCGGCGACAAAATCGTTGTCGGCACCGGTGGCGTACAGAATGACTTCGCCGTCGCAGAGCTCGGCCAGATCTGCCACTTCGGGCAGGTCGGCGTTGAGCACGCCCGCGCCTTCGTCCAGAACCACGTCGATCTGGGTGCGCATCACGCGGCGCATCTGGCCGGGCTCCAGCACATCGTGATCGGCCAGCTGCTCATAGCCGTCCATGTCGGTGACCACGCCGACCAGGCAGCGGTCATAGGCCAGACCTTCTTCCAGGATGGAACGGGCTGTGGTCTGGATGACGGCGGCCTCGGCCAGACGGTTGGTCAGCAGGCGATGGGCACCGGCCCAGTTGGCGGTATTGGTCTTTTGAGTATGGCGATTGGCGAGGAACATGCCTTCGTCGCTGGCCACGCCGGTCAGCTTGCCCGACAGCTGCAGCAGCCAGCCGACCAGACGCGAGATGAAGGCGTTGTTGCGCGTGCCAACGATGCCGACCACGGGGATGCGACCGGCGCCGGCACCGTCTTCGCGGGGGAAGAGGTGGTCGGCAATGGCCATGCCCACGGGACGCGGTGCGCCGCTGGTGGGCTTGAGGTGCATCAGCAGGCCGGGGCCGGCGTTGACTTCAAGAATCGCACCCTGGCCCTGCATGGGCTTGGAGACATCCTGCAGGATCATGTCCATGCCGGCGATGTCGAGGCCAACGATCTTGGCGGCCAGCACGGCGTAGTAGGCCACGTCGGGGTGTACCTCGTCGAGGCAGTCGATGGCCATATTGCCGTTGCGCTGCAGCAGCACGCTCTGGCCCTGCGGAATCACGCTGTCGGGCGTCACATGCTGGCGGTTGAGTTCCAGCTTCACGGCGCCGGCATCCAGATTGATCCAGTCCAGCGGGTATTCCTGCTCGGGGCCGCGGCGCGGGTCCTGATTCAGCACTTCCACCAGTTCGCGCAGCGTGGCGTTGCCATTGCCGTAGACGGAAACCGTCTCACCCTTGGTGGCTGCCACCACCTTGCCGCCCACGACCAGCAGGCGGTGCTCCACGCCGTCGATGAATTTCTCGACGATCACGTCCGAGCCTTCGGGCTGGGCCAGTGCAAACGCGGCCTTGATGTCTGCTTCCTTGGACAGCTCCAGGGTCACGCCACGGGCATGGTTGCCGTCCGAGGGCTTGACGGTCACAGGAAAGCCGATGTCCTGCGCCACTTCCCAGGCTTCTTCGGGCGAGGCCACGATCTGGCCTTCGGGCACGGGCACGCCACAGGCGGCCAGCAGGCGCTTGGTGAAGTCCTTGTCCTGGGCGATGCCTTCGGCGATGGCGCTGGTCTGGTCGGACTCTGCCGTCCAGATGCGGCGCTGCGCCGCGCCATAACCCAGCTGCACCAGATTGCCGTCGTTCAGGCGGATATGGGGGATGCGGCGCTCGCTGGCGGCATCGACGATGCAGCCGGTCGAGGGGCCCAGATAACGGTCGTTGATGGCCGTCTTGATGGCATGCACGGCGGGCTTGAGGTCGAACGGCTCGTCATTGATGGCCGCCATCAGCAGCTTGTGCCCATGCTCCAGTGCCACGCGGGCCACGGCCTCCTCGGGGCAGCGGAACACCATGCGGTACACGCCGCGCTTGGAGATTTCCCGGGTCTGACCGAATTCGGCGGGCATGCCGGCCAGATTCAGCAATTCGATGATGACATGCTCCATCACATGACCCATCCAGGTGCCGCCTTCCAGGCGCTGGATGAAGCCACCGCGCTCGCCGACGCCGCAGGTGTGCTCGATCAGGTCGGGCAACCAGCTGGTCAGGCGCTCGTTGAGGCCGGGGATCTTGTTGGACGGATAGTCTTCCAGCTCTCCCAGATCCAGCCAGACCTCCAGTACCGGGCGGTAGGTCCAGACACTGGGGCCACGCAGGAAAGTTGTGCGCAAGAGTTGGATGTCGTTGAATTTCGCCATGTTGATCAGCGGATAGGAATGAGGAGAGCAGGTTTTCTTAAACTCCTGCCCCTGATAGGTTGGCATTGTGCGCCCAGAATCTGCATTGTGAAGCTTGTCAGCCTAAATGCAGGTTCGCGCGTTAACCAGGGTGTATCGGACGTCAGGCGCAGCCATATTCACCATGCCGAAGCGGTTGCCCGCATGACTCTTGGAGCCGCCATCGGCGGAGAAAAATAACTCAACATGCAACATCACCATACTGTGGACGCCTCGGCAGTCTTTGCCGGCCCCCTGGGGGGCGAGCTACGAGCAAGACTCGCTGAACATGAAAACGTATTAGCCGTCGTCCCGGTTGACCTGAGTGCGGATTTGCAGTTTGGCAGCGGCCTGCTGGCCCTGACCCAGGAGCGTTTGCTGGCCTGCGATCCCCAGACCCGGCAGTGGCGTGAATGGGCTCTGAGCGTGGAGCAGAGCCTGCGCCTGCAGGACCATGGCGGCGTGGGCAATCTGGAGCTGCATGACCCTCGCGAGCGTCTGGCGCACTGGCTCATCACCCTGAAGCACCAGACCGCCATGCTGCAGTTGATGCAGCAGTTCGACCGCCAGCGCGAGCGCATCGCGCGCCAGGAGGTCTACAGCGCGGTCAGCGACGAGGATGTCCCGCATTGCCCGGTCTGCCACACGGCTCTGCCGCCCGATACCGAAGAATGCCCGGCCTGCGCACGCCAGCAGGCACCTCAGACCTCGACCTGGGTGCTGCTGCGCCTGTGGCGCTTTGCCAAGCCCTATCAGGGCCAGCTGCTGCTGGGCTTCCTGCTGACCGTGGCCAGCACGGGCGCGCAACTGGTGGCGCCTTATCTGACCATCCCGCTGATGGACAAGATCCTGATTCCGTTCCAGAACGGCGAAAAGATCAACCGGGATCTGGTTTTCTTCTATCTGGGCATGCTGCTGGTGTCGGCGCTGCTGGCCTGGGCGCTGGGCTGGGCGCGCACCTTCGTGCTGGCCAAGGTGTCCGAGCGCATAGGCTCCAACCTGCGCACAACCACCTACAACCACTTGCTGAACCTGTCGGTGGACTACTACGGCAGCAAGCGCACGGGGGACTTGATGGCGCGCATCGGTGCTGAAACCGATCGTATCAATCTCTTTCTTTCGTTAAATGCCCTGGATTTTGCGACCGATGTGATGATGATCGTGATGACCTCGGCCATCCTGTTCTCCATCAACCCCTGGCTGGCGCTGGTCACGCTCGTGCCGCTGCCCTTCATCGCCTGGATGATCCATACCGTGCGCGACCGCCTGCGCACCGGCTTCGAGAAGATAGACCGTGTCTGGTCCGAGGTAACCAATGTGCTGGCCGACACCATTCCCGGCATCCGCGTGGTCAAGGCCTTTGCCCAGGAAAAGCGTGAAGCCGACCGCTTTGCCGACGCCAACCTGATCAATCTCCAGGCCAACGACAAGGTCAACAAGACCTGGTCGCTGTTCACCCCCACGGTGACGCTGCTGACCGAGGTCGGCATTCTGGTGGTCTGGGGCTTCGGCATCTATCTGGTGGCCGGCGGCTCCATCACCGTCGGTGTGCTGACGGCCTTTATCGCCTATATCGGCCGTTTCTATACCCGCCTGGATTCGATGAGCCGCATTGTCTCGGTCACGCAGAAGGCGGCGGCCGGTGCCAAGCGCATCTTCGACATCCTCGACCATGTGAGCAATGTGCCCGAGCCCAGCAATCCCGTGAAGCTGCCTGGCAAGGCCAAGGGTGCCATCACCATGGAGGATGTCGGCTTTCGCTACGGCAGCCGCGCCGTCATCAAGCATCTGAACCTGCAGATCAAGCCCGGCGAGATGATCGGCCTGGTCGGTCACAGCGGCTCGGGCAAGAGCACCCTGGTGAATCTGATCTGCCGCTTCTACGACGTCTCCGAGGGCTCCATCCAGCTCGACGGCGTGGACGTGCGCCGCATGTCCGTGTCCGACTACCGCAGCAATATCGGCCTGGTGCTGCAGGAGCCCTTCCTGTTCTTCGGCACGATTGCCGAGAACATTGCCTATGGCAAGCCCGACGCCACGCGCGAGGAAATCGTGGCCGCGGCGCGTGCCGCCCATGCCCACGAATTCATCCTGCGCCTGCCCCACGGCTATGACTCCCTGGTCGGCGAGCGCGGCCAGGGCCTGTCGGGTGGTGAGCGCCAGCGTATCTCCATCGCGCGTGCGCTGCTGATCGATCCGCGCATCCTGATCCTTGATGAAGCCACCTCGGCCGTGGATACCGAGACCGAAAAGGAAATCCAGAAGGCACTGGACAACCTGGTGCAGGGTCGCACCACGATCGCCATTGCCCACCGTCTGTCCACCTTGCGCAAGGCCGACCGTCTGGTGGTCATGGATCGTGGCGAGATCGTCGAAGTGGGCCCGCACGACGAGCTGATGGACCTCAAGGGTCATTACTTCCGCCTGTACGACGCGCAGGCGCGCCGTGCCGAAGAGGATGCGCAAGCGGCCGGCTTGAAGTTGCAGACCAAGGAACCCCAATGATCGAAGCTCCCCAATCCAATCTGAACGGCATGCAGCTGGTGCGCAACGCCCATGGCCGTCTGGTGCTGACCCTGGGCAACGGCCTGGTCTACGAAGCGGTGGTTCCCGTGCGTGCATTTCCGATTGCCGCGCCTGCCGAAGGGCTGTCGCTGATCGCCGCCGATGGCAAGGAAGCGTTGTGGGTGGCTCGCATGGCCGACCTGCAGCCCGAGCATCGCCAGCTGATCGAGCAGGACCTGGCGGTGCGGGAGTTCGTGCCGACCATCGAGCGCATCCTCAAGGTCTCCAGCTTTTCCACCCCCAGCACCTGGGAGCTGCAGACGGATCGTGGTTTGACGCAGATGGTGCTCAAGGCCGAAGAAGACATCCGCAAGCTGGCCGGTCGCACCAGACTGCAGATCACGGGCCAGGACGGCGTGCAATATCGGATTCCCGACAGCACTCGGCTGGACAGGCATTCGCGCAAGCTGCTGGAGCGTTTTCTGTAAGCTGTGCAGCGCGACTATTTCAAGGGCCTTGCCTCATCGCGAGGCCTTTTTTGTATCAAATTGCGCAGCAGTGCTTGATATACATAGACTAATAGCTATCAAATTAGGATTGAAAATAATCCTACAGTTTTCTCAAGCGTGGCCGATAACAGGGCGAGATAGCTGTTTTTCCGCCTGCACCTTTTTACTGCCGAGGGCCAAGCCATGCAAATTCCACCTCTAGACCGGACACAGACGCCCTGGCGTACCCAGGGTGCGGATTTGTACTCCACAGGGGCTTCGGGCGCGGCGCCGGTGCGCCCCGTAAATGCCGTGAATGCTCCAGAGTCTGTGGACAAGATCGGCGAGGGCCGCACTGTGCGTGAACCCGAGAAGCCATCGGCTCCCGATACCGAGAACCGCGACTGGACCCTGGCCGAGGAGATCAAGCAAAAAGAAGAGGTGGAGGAGCCGCCCAAGGAGCCCATCTCCAAGCAGCTGATCGAGTTCATCCAGTCCATGTGGCGCGCCAGCGCCCAGGCGGTGGAACAGGCGCAGGAAACCAGCAAGTCGGAGGATCTGCTGCAGAGCAAGCAGCAGGCGCGCAATGAGCCGCTGACTTATTCCGAGCCCCGGGTCAAGCGCAGCGGCAACGCCAAGTAAGGCGCTTGCTTTGATTTTGAGAGCTGATTGCGCTTGATATTCAAGCGCTTCAGCTATTTTTGCGCTTTATTTGCTTTCAGGGCCTGCGCTATCAGCTTCTGATTTGTGAGCATCGTCCTTGGCCGGCGCCGCAGCCACGGCTTCGGCGGCCTTGGCCTTTTCACGCGCAGCACGGTATTTGACGGCAAAGGCGCGCACTTCCTCATAGGTGACGAAGCCGTCCTTGTTGGTGTCGGTTTCGTCAAAGGCGGCGGCCAGCTTGGGGATGATGGCTACTTCCTTGCGGCTGAGCTTGCCATCCTGATTGAAGTCCAGCATCTTGAATTGCTGCTGGGCCTTGATCTCTCCCTTGGAGAGCTGGGTTCCCTGTCTTTCCCCGATCTTGTCGCCGGCGGTCTCCTCGGCGCGCACCGTGGGCAGCAGCAATACGGCGCTGGTCAGCAGCACGCCCATGGCGGTCTTCATGACCGAGCTGCTGCGGGCGACGATGGGGTGGTTCTTGGCTTTTGACATAACAGTACAGATGAGGGCCATGACGGCATTCTCAACCTCCGGCCCGCCGCACTTTCAAAGTTTTGCATTCGCTTGCCGGACTTTGCCAAGCTTTACGTAGGCAGCGCGGCCTTGTCATGGGCAATGCCGCTGCGCACATGGCCCGAGGGAACATGTCCGGCCGCATTGCGCACATGGCCGGTCTGGTCGTCGAAGAAGAAGTCGGGCTCGAACTCACGCAGAAACCCGCCCTTGGCCAGTCCGCCGAGGAACATGGCTTCATCGACATCGATCTTCCAGTCCATCAGCGTATTGAGCGCACGCTCATGGGCCGGGGCGCTGCGCGCAGTGACCAGGGCCGTGCGCACGCGCATGCCGGCCACATCGGCTTGCTGCAGCCGGTGCAAGGCGGCCAGCAGGGGCTTGAACGGGCCTTCGGGCAGCGGCTGGGCGGCTTTTTCCAGCTCATGCCGCTGGAATGCCTCCAGGCCCTGGGCCTGGAAGATGCGCTCGGCCTCGTCGGAAAACAGCACGGCATCGCCGTCGAAAGCGATGCGCACTTCACGCGGATGGCTGCTGCTGGCGCGCATGGAGTCGGTGAACACATGGGCGGCCGGGTAGCCCAGCTGCAGTGCCTGGGTCACGTCATCGGCATTCGCCGACAGAAACAGCTGGGCTCCCAGCGGGCGCAGATAGCCGAAAGGGTCACGTCCCTGCGTGAAAACGCCGCGCTGTATGGAGTGCAGGCCGTGGGCCTTGGCCGAGCGGAAGACGCGCATGCCGCTGACGGGGTCGTTGCGCGAGAGCAGCACCACCTCCACATGCTGCTGTCCTTCGGTGTTGAAGGCCAGAAGCTTCTTGACCAGCGAGAAGGCAACGCCCGGTGCGGCAGGCACGTCCAGCCGCTCGCGCTGCAGGCGCAGATAGCTCGCCGGGTCGCTGTCCTCGAAGAGGCGGTTTTCCTCCTCAAAATCGAACAGGGCTCGCGAGGAGATGGCGACGACGAGCTTGTCGTTCAGGGTCATGGCCATGGCGGTACGGCTTTGAGCGAATGTGCAGACAGGCTTCGATCATACGCAGGCCGCCGCACCCTCACCAGTTGGCTTCGCGCTCTGGCGTGGCACTGATGTGGTGGATGGACAGATCGGCCCCGTCAAACTCCTGCTCCTGGCTCAGGCGCAGGCCCATGGTTTTCTTGAGCAGGCCGTAGACCAGCAGGCCGCCCAGCGCGGCCCAGGCCACGCCCATCAGCGTGCCTATGAGCTGGGCCAGCGGATGCACGCCGCCAAGCCCGCCCAGTGCCTGCGTGCCGAAGATGCCGGCCGCAATGCCGCCCCAGGCGCCGCACAGACCGTGCAGCGGCCACACGCCCAGCACGTCGTCGATCTTCCATTTGTTCTGCGTCAGCGTGAACATGAAGACAAAGATGGCGCCGGCGGCAGCCCCCACGACCAGTGCCCCCAAAGGGTGCATCAGATCCGAGCCCGCGCAGACGGCGACCAGACCGGCCAGCGGGCCGTTATGCACAAAACCCGGGTCGTTCTTGCCCACCGCCAGGGCGGCCAGCGTGCCGCCCACCATGGCCATCAGCGAGTTCACGGCGACCAGACCCGAGATCTTGTCCAGACTCTGGGCACTCATCACATTGAAGCCGAACCAGCCCACGATCAGAATCCAGGCGCCCAGCGCCAGGAAGGGAATGCTGGAGGGCGGTGTGGCGGCAATCGCCCCGCCCTGGCGGTAGCGATTGCGGCGCGGGCCCAGCAGCAGCACGGCTCCAAGGGCGATCCAGCCGCCCACGGCGTGAACGACCACGCTGCCGGCAAAGTCATGGAACTCGGAGCCGGTCAGCGCCTTGATCCAGGCCTGGACGCCGAAATGCTGGTTCCAGGCAATGCCCTCGAAGAAGGGGTAGATCAGGCCCACGATCATGGCCGTGGCGATCAGCTGGGGCCAGAACTTGGCGCGCTCGGCAATGCCGCCCGAGATGATGGCGGGAATGGCGGCCGCGAAGGTCAGCAAAAAGAAGAACTTGACCAGGCCGTAGCCGTTGAGTGCCGTCAGCTGCTCGGCACCCACGAAAAAGTGCGTGCCATAGGCCACGCCATAGCCGAGAGCGAAATAGACCACGGTGGAGACCGAGAAGTCGACCAGGATCTTGACCAGGGCATTGACCTGGTTCTTGCGGCGCACGGTGCCCAGCTCCAGAAAGGCGAAACCGGCGTGCATGGCCAGGACCATGACGGCGCCCATCAAAATGAACAGGGCATCCGCGCCCTGTTTTAGTGCTTGCATGAAAACGCTCCAGCTGAAATTTGCTATTTATTGGTGCGAAATTGCGGAAAAAACCCGCAATGCACTAAAAGAAAGCAAGAATTGCGCCAAGCTAGAGTGGGTGCTTCCGCACCGGCACAGGCCTGTCAGGCCTATTTGACGAACTGGTTGAGCTGGATGATGGGCATGAGCACGGCCAGCACGATGAGCATGACCACCAGCCCCATGACGACGATGAGCAGGGGCTCCAAAATCGTGGCCAGGTGCATGGCACGGCGCTGGACCTCGGTGGACAGCTGGGTGGCGGCGCGCTGCAGCATCAGCGGCAACTGGCCCGTCTGTTCGCCCAGTCGGGCGAACATGGCGACCAGACCCGGAAAGCGCTTTTTCTGCGCCAGGGCGGAGGCCAGCGGCGCGCCTTCACGCACCAGTACCAGCGCATCCATGGCATCGGCGCGCAGGGCGCGGTTGTTCAGTGTCTCGGCGGCGGCCTGCAAGGCCTTGAGAATGGGCACGCCCGCTCCGGCCAGCATGGCCAGGGTACCGGCAAAGCGCGCCGCGTTATAGCTGCGCGAGAGCCGGCCTATCAGCGGCAGATGCAGCCACTGGGCATCGAAGCGCTCGCGAAATGCCTCGTTTTTGAGCGCCAGCCGAAAACCCACGGCAGCCAGCAGCAGCACGACCAGCATGAACCAGCCATAGCTGCGCACAAAGTCGCTGATGCCGAGCATGACCACAGTGAGAAACGGCAGTGCACGCTTGGTGCCGGCAAACACGCCGGCCACCTGCGGCACCACATAGCTGACCAGGAAGATCACGATGACGATGGCCACCAGCGTCACGATGGCCGGATACAGCGAGGCGCCGATGAGCTTGGACTGCAATGCCTGACGCGCCTCCAGGTCGTCGGCCAAGTTTTCCAGCACCGGGCCCAGGCTGCCGCTGGACTCGCCGGCGCCGATCACGGCGCAGAAGATGTCGGAGAACTCGCGTGGATGCTGCTCCAGCGCCTTTGCAAAGCTGGAGCCGGCATTGACCTCGGCCCTCAGCGCCGCGACCAGCTGATGCTGGCGTTCGTCCTCGGCTTCCTCGGCCAGCGCGGCTAGTGCGCGTTCTATGGGCAGGCCGGAGCTGACCAGCCCCGAGAGCTGGCGGGTCCATACCGCGAGGCTGGTGGAGTTGAAGACCGGGCGCGTGAGCCAGCCGGATGCGCCTGTCCGCCCCCGGCCCTGGCCTGCGGCGACGGGTTCGACCTGCAGCGGCACCAGGGCCTGGCTGCGCAGCTGGCTGCGCGCGGCACGGGCGTTGTCGGCTTCCAGGGTGCCCTTGCGGGTCTGGCCCTGGGCATCCAGGGCTTCAAAGGTAAAGGCAGGCATGCGCGAATCGATCTGACAGTGACGGTTTAGTGCCGATGGTAGCGACTAATGATGTCAGCCCTTCGGCATTTGAGAGAGCGGACCCGGCTTGATGCAGGTCATGACTGCCGCGGTCGAGCTCGGCACAATGGTCTGCCGATTCAAGAACGGGAGGTTTCGATGCTCAAGGACAAGGTTGCATTGGTGACGGGAGCTGCATCCGGCATAGGCCGCTGTGTGGCACTGACATGGGCCAGGGAAGGCGCGCGTGTGGTGCTGGCCGACCTCAACGAGGAGCAGGGCCAGGAGACAGCTGCCCTGGTGCGCGAGCTGGGTGCCGAGGCCCTGTATCTGCGCGCCGACGCCGGAAGCCCGGCGGATCACGAGGCGCTGGTGGCCTTGACCATGCGCCACTTCGGCCGCCTGGATGCGGCCTGCAACAACGCCGGCATCGGCGGCGTCAGCGCGCCCACCGCCGACTATCCGCTGGATGCCTGGGAGCAGGTGCTGCGCGTCAATCTCTCGGGCGTCTTCTATGCCTGCAAATACCAGATCGCCGCCATGCTGCAGGGTGGCGGCGGCTCCATCATCAACATGGCGTCCATCCTCGGTGCCGTGGGCTTTGCCAACTCTGCGGCCTATACGGCCGCCAAGCATGGCGTGCTGGGTCTGACCAAGGCCGCCGCGCTCGAATATTCAGCCCTGGGAGTGCGCGTCAATGCCGTGGGGCCGGGCTTTATCCAGACCCCCATGATCAGCGGTCTGGAGCAGGACCCTGCCACGCATGCGGCGCTGGTGGCGGCCCATCCCATGGGGCGCCTGGGTCAGCCCGAGGAGATTGCCGAGCTGGTGGCCTGGCTGGCCAGCGACCGCGCGTCGTTTGTGACGGGTGCTTATTACCCGGTCGACGGCGGTTACTTGGCGCGTTGAGTGGTTTGCAGCGGTTTGCTATAGGTTTTGATGGCCTTGCGCCCGACTGGCAGGCGCTGCAGGCCAAAATCTTTAAACGACCGGCGCCATGGCGGCGGCTTGCATATCGCCGTCGATCTCGTCGGCGCGCACCGAGGCTGCACGCTGCAGCAGCGGCGTGGCATAGGCCTCGAATTCGGGCCGTTTGGGCAAGCTGCCGTCCATCATGCTCCAGCCGATATAACTGGCCAGATACAGATCGGCGGCCGTGAAGTGGTCGCCGCAGACATAGCGCTTGCCGGCCACTGCATGCAGCAAGGTGTTCAGCACATCGTCAAAGCGGCCAAAGCCCGCGCTTATGGCCTGCTGATGCGTTTGCGATGTCAGCCAGCCTTCGTTGCGGGCGGTTGTGACGGCCTCCACCGGCCCGGCGACAAAGAACAGCCAGCGAAAGTAACTGGCGCGCTCCGGGCTGCCCATCGCCGGGGCCAGTCGTTTCTCGGGGAAAAGCTCGGCCAGATAGGCGAGGATGGCTCCGGTCTCGGTGACCACGGCATCGCCATGCTGCAGCGCCGGGACCTTGCCCATGGGATTGATGGACAGGTACTCGGGCGACTTCATCTCGGGCCCGAATTCCAGCTCAACGGTTTCATAGTCGGCACCGCATTCCTCCAGCATCCAGCGCACCATGCGGGCGCGTGATCTGGGGTTGCTGAAAAAGCGCAGCTTGGGCTGTTGAGGTGTGGACATTGCGGCTCTCCTTGGCGGGTTGTTGTGACATGGCAAAAACGCCATGCAGCCAATGTAGGAGCGGGGGCTGACAGTTTCTGTCAGCAGCGCCGCTCAATCTAGCGTGTAGCCGGTTTCGTCCAGCCAGCGCTGTATCAGCGCCTGGCGCCTTTGCGGATAGCGTTCGCCCAGATCCTCCAGCGCGTCCACGCGGTCGGCGCGAAAGTGTCGAAAGGCCTGGCGCAACTCGCACCAGGCCGAGACCACGCGGCTGCGCTCGAAGTAGGCCATGGCAAACGGCCAGACCCGGCGCTGGCTTGGTACGCCATGCTGGTCGCGGTAATGCAGCACGACCTTGTGTTCGGCGCGGATGGCGCGGCGCAGTGCGGCCTGCCAGGGCTCGGGCGGCGGGTCGTTCTGCATATTGGGAACCAGCAGGCCGCTGGTATCGACAGCGATGCGCAGCTCCAGCGGCAGTGCCGCACGGATGCGGTCCATGGCGGCGGTGGCGGCCTGGGCCAATTGCGGATCGGCCTGCAGGCTGGCCCAGCGAGCGCCCAGCAGCAGGGCCTCCAGCTCGTCGGCGTTGAACATCAGCGGCGGCAGCAGAAAGCCGGGCCGCATCTCGAAGCCTATACCGGGATCGCCCAGAATGTCGGCGCCCTGGGCGCGCAAGGTGGCAATGTCGCGGTACAGCGTGCGCAGGCTGATGCCCAGTGCCTGGGCCAGCTCGGGCCCGGTCTGCGGCTGACGGGCGCGGCGCAGCGTATCCAGCAATTGCAGCAGACGGGCGGAACGACTCATGGGCAAATTTCAGAGGTGAACGACGCCGGAGTTTGGCATGCTCTCATGCCGGGAGGCCTGTTGGTCGTTATCCCCGAGCTCCCTCCTCCATCACTGCGAGAGAGGAGGGAGCTGCCAGGCCCGCTCAGGAGGTGGTGTTCATGGCGCCAGCCGTGATCTCCAGGCTGCGCAGGCGCAGCTCGGCGTCATAGACATCGCTGACGATCATGAATTCATCGGCCTGGGTTTCATCGGCCAGATTCTGCAGGCCCTGGCGCACGGTATCCGGGCCGCCGATGACGCCCACGGCCAGAAAATCGGCAATCGCCGCCTGGGCGCGCCCATCCAGTTGCTCCCAGAAGTCCGGTATCGGGGGCATGAGGCGGGTGCGGTTGCCGGTCAGAATGCCGAGCACGCGTTGATAGGTGCTGCTGGCCAGAAACCGTGCCTCTTCATCGCTGGGGGCCGCAATCACGGGCACGCCGACAATCGCGTAAGGCTTGGCCAGCGTGGCGCTGGGCTTGAAGGTCTGACGGTAGATGGCCAGGGCCTGGTGCAGCATGCGCGGGGCAAAGTGCGAGGCAAAGGCATAGGGCAGACCCATGTGCGCAGCCAGCTGGGCCGAGAACAGGCTGGAGCCCAGCAGCCAGATGGGCACGTGGGTGCCGGCACCGGGCATGGCGATGATGCGTGCTCCATCCTGGTGATCGCCCAGCAGGCGCTGCAGCTCCTGCACGTCGCGTGGGAAGTCCTCCTCCGTCTCCACGCGGTCGCGGCGCAAGGCGCGCATGGTCGCTCCGTCGGTGCCCGGCGCGCGCCCCAGACCCAGGTCGATGCGGCCCGGGTAAAGCTCGGCCAGCGTGCCGAAGGCCTCGGCGACCACCAGCGGTGCATGGTTGGGCAGCATGATGCCGCCCGAGCCCACACGAATCTTCTGCGTGGCGCCTGCGATGTGGCCGATCAGCACGGCTGTGGCCGAACTCGCAATGCCCGGCATATTGTGGTGCTCGGCCAGCCAGTAGCGGTTGAAGCCCAGCTTTTCAGCCTGCTGCGCGGTGCGCACGGCAATCTGCAGGGCATCGGCCACCGTTCCGCCTTCGCGCACGGCGACCAGGTCCAGCATGGACAGCTTGACGTTGTTCAGGGATTTCATGGCGATTGATCTCTATGGTTTTGATAGCTTGCAGCGTTTTTGGGGTCAGCGCTTGCGGCCGATTTCACGTCCAAAAACAATGCCGACCATCACACCCCAGGCCAGCAGCAAAGCTGCCATGGCGTAATAGGTGCTGCCGGCCTGCATGGCGAATACCGAGCCCAGCAAGGCCACCAGCGCCGCCATGCGGATTACGCGGCGCAACTGGTCCACGGGCAGGCGGGCCTTGAGGTTGAACAGCACGGCGAGGCTGATGACAGCCAGGGCGATCAGCAGCAGAAACAGATCGCCGCCATAGGGCTGGACGGAGGTGCGAAGGTTTTCAAGCATGGCAACGATTCTGGCAAAGGCTCAATGACCGCTGCTGACTGAGGCCATGCATGAAAAAGCCCACCGAGAGGTGGGCTGTGCATCGAGGCGGGGAGTCAGTTCAGGCCGAGGGCGGCAAGTAGCGCATCGGCTGCAGTGCCGTTGAGCCGCTGTTGATTGCTGACCATCTGCTTGTCCCGATAGCCGACATAGGTGATGCCGCCGCGCTCGACGAACAGGCGGTAGTTCTGGAAGTTGCTGACATTGAGCTGGGTGGGCTCCTGCGTGAAGCGCAGCACCTTGGCATCCGCCTGGGTGGCGATGCTGTAGTTGCTGACCAGGATCGTCTTGCAGGTGGACACTCCGTTGATGAACAGGGTCCGGTTGTTGGGCAGGGTGCTCATATCGCCCTCGCATTCATAAAAGCGCGCGCGCTGCTCGCCGCCGTTCTCGAAACCCACCATATAGCGCTTGTAGGCAGCGCTGCCATCGGGCTTGAGATAGTCACGGCGGCTGACCAGCACGCGCGAGTTGTTGCCATGCACATCGGCGGCCGAGACATTGGGCGCAAAGTCGCCTGCGTTCCAGGCGATGAACTCCGCAAGCGTCGCACTGCGCCAGGTGCTGGAGTCAGGGTTGTTGGGGGCGTCGGCACGGGCAATGGTGGCGCGGTTGGCGTTGTTGCTCAGGTAGTAGTCGCTGCCGCCCAGGTCGGTGACGGTGCGATAGCTGAGCGTGGAGCCGCTGGGGAAGGTCGTTTCGGCGGGAAGCTGATCGGGTCTGGGGCCCCAGTTGGCAAAGCTGCCGTCGGCAGAGTCCTGCCAGGGGGCGGAGCGGATCTCGGTGACGATGTCGCGCATCTTCAGGCCGGCGATATTGCGCACGCTCTGCTTGGATCTGCTGGTCAGGCTCTTGCAGTACAGGGATTCGGTCTCGCCGCTGGCGAGGCTGGTGGTCTGCTGTACGAAATCGGTGGGACAGGAAAACCATTCGCTGCCCGTCCAATAGACCTGCGGCCGGGTCCAGGGCTGCTCCTGGCCGTCAACCACGCGCTCGCGAAATTCCGTGAAATAGCGCTTGCCGTTGGCATCTGGCGTGTTCTGCTCGGCCGTGGCTTCGAAAGCCCGGATGTAGTAGTTGCTGGTGTCGCTAAAGCTGAGCCAGCGCAACTGCGTACTCGGCGCGGGGGCACCGGCCTCGGGGCTGGTGGTCTGCGCCTGCATGGCTGCGATCAGGCCCACATTGCCGGCCGTGACGCCCGAAGCGCGTGCAATTTGCTGGCCCGCAGTTTCCATGGCGGATTGCTTGTCCTTCATGGAGGTGCTGGTGTCGCTGAGGGCGGGATTGTCCAGCACGGCCGTGGCCACGGTTTGCAGCTGCTGCAGCAGCACGCTGTTGACGGCGGCATTGAGCTGCGCCGGAGTCAGCGGCGTGCCGTCGACGCCTGTGGCGCCCGCCGTGTTGGTGAGCTGGGTCTGGGTGGTCACCACGATCAGGCGCGCCATGGTGGCGGCCAGCTTGCCGGCGTTGCTGCCGTCCTGGGTGAAATCCACCAGCGCCGAAGTGCCCAGGCCCAGCTGGCTCTGGATGGCTGCTGCCGCATCGCTGGTGCTGCTGCCCGTGGCCTGGCTGTGCGCATGGACCAGGGTGCTCAGCGGGCTGACGACGCCAGGCTGATCGGCGGGGGCTCGCAGCATGAAGGCCACGGGAACGGCGCCGGTGTCGGCATCGACGGAGTCTTTGGTGACCAGGGCCAGAATCGGGTACTTGCCCACATCGGCCTCGGGCACGTCCAGATTTGCCTTGCCGGAGGCATCGGTGACGGCACTGGGCTCTTCACTGTCACAGCTGCCGTTGTCATTTCTGTCCAGGCAGACCTTGACGTTCTGCAGGGCACCGTCGATCACGGTGGTGGAGACCGAAGTGGTGGCGGGTGCCGGAGCGGGCGAGGGCGACGGTGCGGGAGACGCGCTGTCGCTGCCGCCGCCACAGCCGGCAATGGAGGCAATCAGGACCAGGGAGCCCAGGGCCACTGAGCGGCGGATGAATGGTGTGGTGGTGGGTGCTTGTGACATGGCAGCCTTTGGTTGAGAGTGGCTGCCTTGTTTGTAAGTACTTGTTGTCGCGAAAACATCACCAAAATGGGTGAAGGGTTTGCAGTGATTTCAAAGTGTGAGTAAATGAAATAAATCCCCGGCGAAGTGCCATCAGGCGCTTGCTGTGGCGAGCCTTGGAAGGGGGCTCTATGGCGGTAGCGCATCTGCCTTTGATGTTGCAGG
This sequence comes from Comamonas sp. Tr-654, assembly GCF_011752915.1. Taxonomy (NCBI): domain Bacteria; kingdom Pseudomonadati; phylum Pseudomonadota; class Betaproteobacteria; order Burkholderiales; family Comamonadaceae; genus Comamonas; species Comamonas sp. Tr-654. Next base: position 631,249 of record NZ_VWWQ01000003.1, on the reverse strand, counting down.
ATCGGGTTCCTGCCTTGATAGCGGCCATCTACGAGTCGGCGCTGGAGCCGGCGCACTGGCAGGGCTTTCTGGCCTTGTTCGGTGCGGCCCTGCGTTCACCGGCCAGCGTGATATGGGCCAACGACTTCGCACAGCGGACGGTGGATCTGGACGGGGGCTTCGGCACTTTCGGCGCCAGCCAGGGCTTTGCCGCCGCCGAACTCGAAAGCTTTGCTGCGCACTACTGCCAGTGCAATGTCTGGTTGCAGGACCAGAGCCTGCATAGACCGGGCACGGTGGTGAATTCCTCCACCCTGTTTCCCGACCGGAGCCTGCCGGGTACCGAATGGTATGGCGACTGGCTGCAGCCTCAGGATCTGTTCTATTCCTGCGCGGCCGTGGTCGACAACCAGCACGACCGCTCGTTCAACATCACCGTCGTCAGGCCGCATGCGGTGGGCGCCTACAGCGCCGAAGAGCTGGGCCTTGTGCAGCAGCTTATGCCGCATCTGCAGACCGCGTTTGCGATGCACCGACGCCTGTACCGTACCCAGGCATTGCTCAACGCATCGCTGTCCGTGCTGGAGGATCTGCCGGTGGGCGTGGTTCTTCTGGATGAATGTGCGGCCGTGATGCATGCCAGCAGCCGGGCCTTGCGCCTGATGGAGCAGAGCCAGCTGATGTATCGCAGGGCCGACGAGAGCCTGCATGCCACCAATGCCGCAGACCAGCGCTGGCTGCAGAAAGCCATGCGGGACTGTGTTGCCACAGGACTGGGCAAGGGGCAGCACCACGGCCGGGCCAGCCGCTTCACAGGGCTGGCCGGACAGCAGTTGCAGGTCATGGTGTCGCCGCTGCCCGTGCACACCAGTCCCTATGGCGAACGCAGTGCCGCCATGCTGCTGATCAGCGATCCGGCACTGAGCATTCCCTCGCTGCAGGAGTTGCTGCGCAATCTGTATCGGCTCACTCTGGCGGAGGCTCAACTGGCTCAGGCGCTGATCAATGGCTGGACCCTGCAGGAGTTCGCCGAGAGACAAGGCCTGTCCATCCATACCGCACGTTCGCAGTTCAAATCGGCGGCGGTCAAGGTCGGCGTGGGGCGGCAGGCCGATTTCGTGCGCGTGCTGCTCACGGGCCCGGCCATGTTGCGCTGGCGCGAGTGAGCCCGTGGCCGCTCAGTCGCGTGTGACGCGCATGACCTCGGCCTGGGTGGTGATGCCTTCGCGCACCAGGCGTTCGCCATCCTCGCGCATCAGCTGCATGCCTGCCGCCATGGCAGTCTCACGGATCTCGGCCTCGCTGGCGCCGCGATGGATCTGGGCGCGAATGGCGTCGTCCACCGCCAGCAGCTCGAAGATTCCGGTACGGCCCCGGTAGCCGCTGGGTTCGCTCAGGTCGACTTTGCGCACCAGGCGCTGTGCCAGCACTCCTAGCAGTGAGGACGACAGCAGAAAGGGCTCGACTCCCATGTCGATCAGGCGGGTGACGGCGCTGGGCGCGTCATTGGTGTGCAGCGTGGCCAGCACCAGGTGGCCGGTGAGCGAAGCCTGGATGGCGATCTGCGCGGTTTCGAAGTCGCGGATTTCGCCGATCATGATCACGTCCGGGTCCTGACGCAGCAGGGCGCGCAAGGCCTTGGCAAAGGTCAGCTCGATCTTGGCATTGACCTGGGTCTGGCCCACGCCGGCAAGCTCATATTCGATGGGGTCTTCCACCGTCATGATGTTGCTGTGGCTGGCGTCCATGCGCTGCAGCGCGGCATAGAGCGTGGTGGTCTTGCCCGAGCCCGTGGGGCCTGTGACCAGCACGATGCCGTGCGGCTGCGCCGTGAGATGGGTGAAGCGCCTGAGCGTCTCGCCGCCCATGCCCACGGCCTCCAGGCTCAGCTTGCTCTCGCTCTTGTCCAGCAGACGCAGCACGGCGCGCTCGCCGTGGGCACTGGGCAGGGTGGAGACGCGTACGTCAATGGCTCGCGTGCCCAGGCGCAGGCTGATGCGCCCGTCCTGGGGCAGGCGTTTCTCGGCAATGTCCAGGTCGGCCATGATCTTCAGGCGGCTGATCAGGGCGGCGTGCAGCGCGCGGTTGGGCTGCACTACCTCACGCAGATCGCCGTCCACGCGGAAGCGCACGCTGGAATGGCGCTCGTAGGGCTCGATGTGGATGTCCGACGCGCCGTCGCGTGCCGCCTGCGTGAGCAGAGCGTTGAGCATGCGGATGATGGGGGCGTCGTCGGCGGTCTCCAGCAAGTCCTCCACGGCTGGCAGGTCCTGCATCATGCGTGTCAGATCGGCATCGGACTCGACCTCGCTGACCACCATGGCGGCGCTGGAATCGCTTTGAGCATAGGCCGCGCTGATGCGGTGAGCCAGTGCGCCGCTGTCCAGCAGCTGCCAACGCTGCACCGCGTGCTTGCGCTGCACTTCGGAGATGGCCGCCCAATCGGGCTGCGGGCCATGCCAGAGCACGGGCTCCTGGCCGTCATCCTCGATCAGCAGCTGGCTGCTGCGGGCAAAGCCATAAGGCAGTGGATAGCGCATGCGTGGCCTTCGCTTACAGGGTGCCCGCAGGCAGGGGGGCGGGCGTCACAGGCGTCACGGTCACGGGCTGGCCGTCCACCGTGGGCTGGCCGGGACGCGTGAAATCCACGATCTCGGGCTTGGCGCCGGGCACGATGACCACGTTGGCCGCGCGAGCCGGAGTTGCGCCGCTGGAGGCTGGCAACAAAGGCGCGGCATTGACATTGCGCATCAGCAGATTGGGGTCGGGCTGCACGGTTTGCTGCATGCCGCGAATCGACTCATAGCGGTCCTGCGAGAGCTGGCTGGTGGAGTTGGCGTCACGCAGCACGGTGGGGCGCAGAAACACCATCAGATTGGTCTTCTTGCGCTCGCGGCTGGTGTTGCGGAACAGATTGCCCAGCAGGGGAATGTCGCCCAGTAGCGGCACGCGCTCCTGGCTCTGGCTGTATTCATCGGCAATCAGGCCGCCCAGCACCACGATGGCGCCGTCCTCGACCAGCACATTCGACTCGATGGAGCGCTTGGTGGTGGTGGCGCCGGACTGTGCATTCGCCGTTCCCTGCTTGACCGCAGAGTTCTCCTGGTAGACGGCCATCTTGATGGTGCCGTTTTCGTTGATCTGCGGACGAATCTTGAGCAGCGTACCCACATCCTTGCGCTCGTACGTGGTGAACGGATTGACCGAGCCCGAGGTGCCTGCGGTGTTGGTGTAGGAGCCCGTGGGGAAAGGGACGTTCTCGCCCACCATGATGCTGGCTTCCTCGTTGTCCAGCGTCATCAGATTGGGCGTGGACAGAATATTCGTGTCGCCGTCGCCCTGCATCAGATTGACCAGGGCACCCAGGCTGGTGTTGCCGTTGACGCTCTGGGTGAAGCCCAGGTTCATGCCCTTCATGCTGCCGATGGCCGAGGCCTGGCTGTCGGTGAGGGCTGTACCGTTGACCAGATTGCCCACGGCACCCGACAGGCCGAAGATGTTGGAGATGCCGCTGATGGAGGTGCCGTTGCCGAGCACGCCCAGCACACGGCCGTTGTTGCGGATCACCGAGCTCCACTGCACGCCCAACTGGGCGGCCTTGTCGGCGGAGACTTCGACGATCAGCGCTTCGATCAGCACCTGGGCGCGGCGGCCGTCGAGCTTGTCGATGACGGTGCGCAGCTGACGGTACAGCGGGCCGGGGGCCGTGATGATCAGCGAGTTGGTCGTGGGGTCGGCCTGGATCATGCCGCCCGTAGATGGTTGCTGGGCGGTGCCGAAGCGGGAGCTGGGGCCGCTGTTGCCACCGCCCAGGCCCACGGTGGCACTGCCGTCCGTGCCGCGGGAAATCACGGGCTGGGAGCTGGTGGCAGCATTCGTGTTCGAGCCGGCCGCTGCCGTCATGCCCTGCTGGCCACCCAGGGTGGTGCTGGCGCTGGTCTGGGCGTTGATGGCTGCACGCAGCGTGGCGGCCAGGGACACCGCGTCGGCGTTCTTGAGATACACCACATGGATGTTGCCGTCGTCGCCATTGCCCGTCATGGCCGGCTGGTCCAGGCGCGCGATCAGCGAGCGGATCTGCGACAGCTTGGCGGGGTTGGCGGCGCGGACCAGCACCGAGTTGCTGCGCGGCTCGGCCAGTATGGAGGTGCGGAAACTGGTATCTGCCTGGCCAGCGGCCGCGCCGGCTCCGGCCTGGACCACGCCGCCGGCGGTGGCCGAGCCACCTTCCATCAGGCGGTTGACCAGGGCGACCATGTCTGCAGCCACGGCATGGCGCAGCGAGATGACTTCCACATCGGTGGCGTTGGAGACATCGGTGCTGGCGATGATGCGGGATATGCGCTGCAGATTGTCCGCGTAGTCGGTGATGATCAGCGAGTTGTTGCCGGGGTTGACGTTGATGGTGTTGTTGGGGCTGATCAGCGGCCGCAGCACGGGCACCAGATTGTTGGCGTTCTCGTAGTTGAGCTTGAAGATCTGCGTGACGATCTGTCCGCCGCCCTGGCTGCCGCGTGCACCCTGGCCGATGGCGACCTCGCTGGCCTGCAGCTTGGCATCAGCCTCGGGAATCACCTTGAACAGACCTGCCGACTCCGTCACCGTGAAGCCCTGCATGCGCAGCGCCGCCAGATATTGCTGGTAGGCCGTGGCCGGCGAGACGGCCTTGTCGGTCAGCAGCGTGATCTGGCCCTTGACGCGCGGATCCACCACCACATTGCGATTGGTGATGGCGGCCATGGCGCGCGACACGGCTTCGATGTCGGCATTGGTGAAGTTCAGCGTGACCGGCTCGCCTGGTCGCAAACTAGGAGTGGCATTCGCTTGTCCACTCTGGGTTTGAGCATGAATTGGTGCTGAAATGCAGACGGCAAGCGAGGCAACAGCTATCGAATGCAGTGTGTTTTGCCAGGCGGTGCGTGAATGCTGAGTCATGGGTCAACCAAAGGTGATGATGGAGCGCGCACCCTGGCGGCGCCCCAAGATATTGAGCAAATTCGACAGAGCGGCTTCGCGCTCGGGGTTGGCAGAGGCTTCGCCCCTGAAGTGCAAGCGCGAACCCACCCATTGGCCCTGGCCGCTGAGCTGCAGGTCGCCGCCCAGCGTGGTCAGATTCAGCTGGGCATTGTCTCCGCCCTGTATGTCGAGACGATAGCTGCCCAGGGGTCTGAGCGACGACAGTCTGGACGATACGGCCAATGCTTCCAGCCGCGTCAGGCCCTGGCTGGTGGCCCGGCCGGCGCGATATTGCAGTGTCAGCCCGACGGTGGACAGGCGCAACTGGCCCTGCAGGGCCACGGTGTTCCAGGGCGTGCCAAGGCCGGCCAGCATGTCGGCGGGCAGTTGCAGCACGCTGTCCTTGAAGCGCACCGTCATGGCGTTCCAGCCCGGCTGCAGCTGCGCCAGCATCGGGGTGCTGGTGCAACAATCGCTTTGCAGGCTGATGCTAGCGCCGCTCAGGCTGGGGCGCAGTGTCCAGTTCAGGCGCGTGGGCAAGCTGCTCTGGTCCTTGCTGTCCTTGCCGCCGGTGAGCACCAGTCGGGCCGAGCCACGCCAGAGCGTGCCGCGCGGCTCCTGCAGCAGTACCTGGTTGGCCGTGACCGATTGCACGCCGGCTGCCAGCCAGGCTGCCGGAGCCTGGACCAGCACTGTCAGCAGAGCACCCAGCAAGGCACCGCCCACTGCCCAGCGGCGCGGCGAACGCGGATCGCCCGCCTCGCGCGGTCTGTGCAGGGCTTGGCTGGCGGGGCGTGACCGGGAGAGTTTCATGGCCTGGGCTCAGTTCTGCCCGCCCGCGTTGCCGGGCAGGTCGAGCAGCAGAGTGCCGCTCCAGCGGGTGATGGCCGCGTCGTCGGCGGTTTCGCCGAGGATGCGGTTGAGCTTCATCTCGGCCACCGAAGCATGGCTGTTGTCGCGCACCTGGGCCAACCATCGGGCCAGGGCCGGCGCGGCGGTCTGGGTCAGGCTGACCTGGGCACGGTTGCCCAGCCACTGAAGCCGGGCGCTGTTGCCCAGCTCGGTCTTGAGCGACTGCTCCAGCTGCGAGCGTGCATCGGCGCTATTGCCTTGCGGCTGTTGACGCAGCAGCTCGGCCTGGGCCTGCATCTGCAGCATGTTCTGCAGTTCTAGCTCCGCCGCCGCATGGCGTGCCGGGGCCGTGCGCAGGCTGTGCAGCGCCGGTGCCAGCGCCACCCACCAGAGCAGGGCCAGCAGCACCACGCTGGCGGCGAGCAGCAACAGATTCTGTTCGCGCTGAGCCAGGGCGCTCCAGCGCTGGCGCAGCGGCGCCAACGCGGCTTTCAAGGCATTTTTCTGCTTCATGGCTGAGCCTTTGCAGTGAGAACCAGCTCCGCCTCTTCGCGTTGCAGCAGATAGCCGTTGGCCTGCAGACTTTGCTGCGCGTCGCTCAGCGCTTCGGGGCTCAGGTCCAGCCCCGAGATGCGCAGCTGTTTGTCCTGGTATTGCAGGCTCTTGGCGTTCTGAACGCCCTGGATGCCGGCACTGGCGGCCAGCAGTGCTTCGAGATCGCCTGCGGACAGGGCGCCGGAGTTGCTGCGCAGCAGATCCAGTTCGCGCTGCATCTGCACCGGCGCATCGATGACCACGGGCACATGCGGGAAGGCGGTCTGCAGCACCTGCTTGGCCTGCTGCTGGCGCATTGCGATGGCGCGGTTTTCCTTGAAGGCCCAGGCGTTGAGCCCGACTAGCTGGGCGGCTACTGCAATGCCTGCAGCCCAGCGGGCGGCACGCCATTGCGGGGCTTTGGCAAAGCCGTGCCAGGCATCGAGCAGGCGCCGCTTGGCACGGGTGCTGCCGCCCAGGTCTAGATCGAACTGGGCCAGGTCGCCGGCATAGCCATGGCTTTGCAGCAGTCGCAGGGCGGCGGTGAAGATGCTGACCGGGCGCTGCAGCGCTTCGGCGCTGCGGGCCAGATGGGGCTCGGCCAGCACCGGCAGCTGCTCGGGCAGGCGCGCCAGCAGGGACTGAAGCAGGATGGGGTCCGCGTGCTGAGGAAGGATCACGAGCCCCGCCTGCGCATCCAGTCCGGTGGCGCTGAGCTGGGGCTGCAGGCTGTCGCCCGACAGCAGCAGCTGCGGATTGCTGCTGGGCCACTGCTCCGGCACCAGGCGGCTGACGGCATGGCCCTGGTGTTCCAGCGCCTGCAGATGGGATTGCAGCCAGCTCTTGTCGCAGGCTGCCACCCAGCAGGTCTGGCCTGCGGCGGAGCCGGCGTCCAGTGCCAGATGCATGGTGGACGGCTCGTCGAGCAGCTTTTCCTCCAGCAGACCTTCAAGCACGGCGCGCAGGCGCTGTTGGCGCCGGCCTTGTACGTTCAGGCCCGGGGGCAGGGTGACGCTGTGCCAGGACAGCTGAGCGGCCGGGATGACGGCGGTGACCTGGGTGGTGCGGCCGGTGGCCGGCAGCAGGGACGCCGCAGCCTGGCCGCTGCGCTGAACGCTTTGACCATCATCGCTGAGGACGTAGAGATATTCCGTGGCGAAGTTGGCGGGCTTCGCCGACAGCTGTATTAGCAATGTGCTCATGAGGGAAGATGCAACATTCTATGGGGTCAGTGTGACATCGGGGTGTCAGTGTCTGGCAACTGAGGGCATCCCCCAGTCGGCATGCTCCTGCCACAAGGTGTTGACGCTCATGTCCTTGCGCTGAATCAGTGAGCGCTGGCTCAAGACGTTGTCCCCGAGGCGCAGGCGGCCACGGGCTTCGAAATAGCTGGTGGTCACGGAATGCGTGGCACTGTTGAAGATGCCGGTCAGTCCTATGGCCGCAGCCGCAGCACTCAGGGACTTGAAGGGGGAGGCGTCGCGCAGCTGCACCAGCTGGTTGGCGCGAGCCCAGTCCAGATCCTCGGTGCTGGCCCAGATGACCTCGGCGCTGGCCGTGTTGATATTGACGGTGGTGCGTTCAGGCAGCAGCGATACATAGGGCTCGATGCGCGCGATGATGCGTGGATCAACACCCAGCCAGCCCAGTTGCCCGACCGTGCGCGGCATCAGCGGCGCAGCCTGGCTCTTTCCGCGCATGGCTTGCTGCAGGGCCGTGGCGATCTGCATGGCGGAGCTGCCAGGCAGGCCCAGGCGCTCGAACAGGCGCAGAAAAGGCTTGAGGTTTTCCTCCTTCACGCTTGAATCGGCTCCGCTGAGCAGATTGCGCAGATTCAGGCGCGACTGCAGATCCACGATCTCGCCCGAAAGAAAGGCGTCCTGCATGTCGGCAAGGCCGTCGTCCACCTGGCTGACATTGTTCTTTGCGGCCAGGAATGTGGACAGGCGCGCTTCCTGCAGCGGCACGGCCCAGGGCTCGCCAAGATGGTCTACCGGGTTGCTGCGGTTGGCACGCGAGTCCTCCTGCAGTACCACGCGCGACCAGTCCAGCGCGCCCAGCAGCAACCAGTTGGCCTGCACGCGATTGCGTTCGGCGGTCTCGATTTCGACATCGCGCCATTGCTGCCAGAGCGCGGCCGAGGCCAGGGTGGCGACCAGCACCACCGTCAGCATGGCAGCCAGCAGCGCTGCACCGCGTTGGCGCGTGCGCCTGAGACTGGCGCGCCCCAAGCCGGAAACCCCGAGCAAGGGCCGCCCCGCAGCGATGGGGGTGTCCCCTTGGGGGGAAGGCACGAAGCGACTCAGGGCGGATTTCATGATCGTGAGTTGGAGCGCAGCGGGTTGACCCAGTCCACCGTCATCACACCGTTGAGCGCGCGGCCGGGCGGCAGGGTCAGCTCGATGCGTATGCCGTCGGGCACCGTGGGCAGCACGGGATTGCCGTCGCTGCCGACGCTGCTGCCGTCATCGCCGTCCTGATCGCTGGACTGCGGGTTGGTCCAGGCATTGCTGCGGTAGTAGTAGACACGCCAGAGATCGAGCGGTATCAGCACGGTTTCGCGGCGCATCTGGTCGCTGGAGGGATTGCGGCCCCATTGGCCTGCCTGGTTCCAGGCATCGTTCCATTCACTGACCGTGCGTGCGGGCAGCGATTGCCAGCGCACCCATTGGGAGCGGCCGTCCACATTGCGTCGGCTCCAGGCCACGACGAGTGCCCCGTTGTCGACAGCGGCACTGGTCTTGCGCGTCAGGCGCAGCACCTGGCCATCCCAGTCCAGCACCTGGCGCCCCTGCAGCGGCATCAGCGCGTTGAGGTCGGCATTCCACTGGGCCAGCACGGTCTGCATGACGGCGTGCTGCTCGCCCCGTTCACGCGTCACCTCCTGCGCGCGCAGCATGCCGTCGATGCCGCGCCAGCTCATGATGGACAGCAGGGCCATGGCGGCCAGGGCGACCAGCAGCTCGATCAGCGTGAAACCATGGCTTCTGTTGCGCATGCTGCTCATGATTCAGTAACGACCGACGATGGTGGAGACGCGCAGCACTGCAGCCGCTTCGGAAAACACCTGGGCATCCACGCGCCTGAAGCTGGGATTGGGCGTGGGGCGCACGCTGAGCTGTACCTGCATCTGTCTGCCGGCCTGCTGGCAGTTGATGGTTGAATCGCCGACTGCCGGCATCTGATTGAACAGCCGCAGTCGCACCAGCTCGTTCTGCGCGCAGAGCTGGGCCAGGATCACGTCGGACTGGCGCTGGGCGTTGCGCGTCAGCGCGCTGCTGGCCTGAAGGCCGGCCAGCAGGGTGACGCCGACAATGCCGACCGCGACCAGCACCTCGATCAGTGTGAAGCCGCGTTGCTGCAGTGCGGGTTTCATGGCGCCACCTGTAGGCTTTGAATGCTGAACGGGCGAAGCCCGTCGGTGGCCAGTTGCAGCGGCGCCGAGTTGCTGCCGGGAAGCGACAGCGTAATGCTCTGCCTTGGAATCAGCGGCCCCGGCCCCAGCACTACGGGCGTGGCGGGTTGTACCAGCACGGCTGTCTGCAGCCATTGCGTGGGCATCTTGACATTGGCCGGCAGACCTTCGAAGCGAAAGCCTTGTGGCAGCGGGCGCCAGACCACCAGCGTGCCGTTGGTGCGGGCCTGGGCGCGTGCCGACTCCAGCAGTGTGGCCAGGCGCTGGGCTTCGCGCTCGAGCTGCTGCTCTCCGCTGTCACGTATGGCCAGGCTCACACCGGCCGTTGCCAGCGCCATGATGGAGATGACCACCAGCAACTCCAGCAAGGTAAATCCGGCGTGTTTGAGTTGAGCCATGAAGGAGTGAGCGGCCGAATTGCTGATGTGAAGCGGGTTAGACGGAGGACGTTTCGCTGCCGGGCAGCCCCAGGGCGAAACTCGGCTTTAGCCGGTCAGGGCCCCTTGGGGGCAGCGACCACACGCAGTGAGGGAGCGTGGGGTCGATGCTCTCGTGGGGGCTCATTGCTATTGCCAGGAGCCGATATCCGCATCCTTGCCTTCGCCGCCGGCTTTGCCGTCAGCGCCCAGGGACATGATGTCGATGGGGCCCTTCACGCCGGGGTTCAGGTATTGATAGGGATTGCCCCAGGGATCGTTGGGCAGCTTTTCCAGATAGGGTTTCCAGTTCTGCGGAGCCGGGCCGGTGGTGGGCTTGACCACGAGCGCCTGCAGACCCTGTTCGGCCGTGGGGTAGCGCTGGTTGTCCAGACGGTAGAGCTTGAGCGCCTGGTTGATATTGGCGATATCGGTCTTGGCGGCGGTTACGCGGGCATCGTCGGCACGGTCCAGCACATTGGGCACGATGAGGGCAGCCAGCACGCCGATGATGACCAGCACCACCATCAATTCGATCAGGGTAAAGCCGCGCGATGCGGCGTGGCGAATAGCAGACAGCGGATGGCGGCAGTTGGTGCTCATTGGAAACTGTAGGAAAAATGCAGTATTGCACCATCATAATCGTCGAATGCGAACGCAATCTTTCAATCCAGGTCAAGGCATCCCCATGCAGGTCAAGCTCACCACCCTGCTGCTGTGGGCGATTGCCGCTGCGGTGGTGGTGTTCTGGACACTCCGGTTCGTTGGCAGCGCCAGTGAGCAGTTACCCTCGGTCCTGCCTGCGCAGCCGGTGCAGGCCAATGCCCAGGCCATGGCCAAGGCTTTGGGGGCGGTCGCCGCGCCTGTTGCCGCCGTGGCTGCACCAGTGGCCAGCCGCTATGCCTTGCTGGGTGTACTGGCCGGGCGTGAAACTGGTGGCGGTGCCGCCGTGATTGCCGTGGAAGGCAAGGGCAGCAGGGCCGTGCGCGTGGGTGAAGCCGTGGAGGAGGGCGTGATTCTGCAATCTCTGGCGGCGCGCGAAGCGCGACTGGGTCCCGCCAACGGGCCGGCCAGCACGGTGCTGCAATTGCCCAGGCCACCCATGGCGTCATTCAACTGAGTTCGAGCCGCAGCCACTGCCCATAGGCGGGCGCAGGCAAGGTCCATTCATGGCTTTGCGGCAGCTGGCGGCCATGCTGCAGCAGCCATTGCGCGCAGCGCGCCACGCCTGCGTGGCAGATCCACACCATATGTGCGCTGTCGCCGGCGGCTGCGTCTTGCAGCGCTTCGTGAACGCGCTGCAGCATGTCTGCCAGGGATTCGCCGTCGCCGGGCGCATGCAGCGCCAGATCCTGCGCCCAGGCGCTGATGGCGGCTTCGCCGATGTCATTCCAGCGCATGCCTTCCCAATGGCCGAAATCCATCTCCAGCAATCTGCGGTCGGCGGTGGAGACGAAATCGGGCTCCAGTGCCTGCAGATCCAACGCCAGCTGTCTGCACCTCTTTAGCGGCGAATGGCGGATCTGCAACTGTCCATGCAGGGGCTGCAGAGATGGCAGCAAGTCCTGTGCGGCCTGCCGGGTGGCCTCTGCATCGGCGGCGATATCGAGGCGGCCGTAACAGCGCTCGGTGTCGATCAAGGGGCGTGCGTGGCGCACCAGCCATAGTGTTTTCATGCCTGAAGCAACTGGCGCAGGTAGATGCAGCTGGTCAGCAGCAGCGCCAGTTCATTGAGCTGCTGGCAGGCGCCCAGGCAATCGCCCGTCATGCCGCCCAGACGCTTGCGCAGCCAGCGCTGCAGCAGCCAGGTGGTGACCAGCATGGCTCCCAGTAGGCTGGGCACAAAGCTCCAGACGCCAAGCCAGCCCAGCAGCCCCAGTGCCGGCAGGCACCAGAGGCCGCCGGTCAGCAGGCCTTGCCAGCCCAGTTGCCTGCCCGCGATATGCAGGGTCTTGCTGCTCGCGACCAGGCCGACATGGGGCAGGCTGTGCATCAGCACCAGCGGCGCAAACCGCGACAGCACATGAATGCAGCACACGAGGATGAGCACCGGCACCGGCCCCCAGAACGACTGCATCACGGACAGCAGCAGGGCGATCAGCACGACCTTGGTCAGCAGGGCCATGAGCAGGGCCATCACGCCATAGGCGCCGATGCGCGAATCCTTCATGATCTCCAGCGCGCGCTCGGGCGCGACCAGGCCGCCCAGCCCGTCGGCAACGTCGGCCAGGCCGTCCTCATGGAAACCGCCGGTCAGCCAGAGCGTGCCGGCGGTGCTGATGAGCGCCGCCGCCAGCGGCGACCAGGGGCTTGCCGGCAGCAGCCACAGCAGGGCTCCCAGCAGCAGCGCAGCCCACAGGCCCACCAGCCAGCCCACTCCCGGCAGATGCGCGGCGCTGGCGCGCTGCATCTCGGGGCTCCAGCCCACCCAGGCCGCCAGACGTCCAGCCACGGGGATGCGGCTGAAAAACTGGACGGCCAGCAGATAGTGGCGCAGGGCTTGCATGGGTTGTGAATAAAAAAGGAGCTAATTGCGCTTGATATTCATGGATTTCAGAGTCTTCTTTATCTGAAATTCATGCTGAGTAAGCGGCAGAAGCTCCTGTTTTTTACTTCAGGAACAACTGGTACGCAGGATTGCCGGTTTCCTCGACCCAGGGATAGCCAAGGTTCTTGAGGAAGCTGTCGAACTTCTTGTGGTCCTTGGCCGGCACCTGCATGCCGACCAGGATGCGGCCGTAGTCGGCGCCCTGGTTGCGGTAGTGGAACAGCGAGATATTCCAGGTCGGCGCCATCAGGCTCAGGAACTTGAACAGTGCACCGGGACGCTCGGGGAAGACAAAGCGCAGCAGGCGCTCGTCCTGGGCCAGCGGCGAGTGGCCGCCCACCATGTGGCGCAGGTGCTCCTTGGCCATCTCGTCAAAGGTCAGGTCCAGCGCCTCGAAGCCGTTCTTCTGGAAGTTCTTGCAGATCTTCTCGGACTCACCCTTGGTCGGCGTGGTCAGGCCCACAAACACATGGGCCTTACTGTCGTGGCTGATGCGGTAGTTGAACTCGGTCACGCTGCGCGGGCCGCCGGGCAGCTTGCCCACCACCTCGCAGAAATGCTTGAAGCTGCCGCGTTCCTCGGGGATGGTGACGGCGAACAGGGCTTCGCGTTCTTCGCCGACCTCGGCACGCTCGGCCACAAAGCGCAGGCGGTCGAAGTTCATATTGGCGCCGCTCAGTATGGCGGCGTAGGTCTCGCCCTTGGTCTTGTGCCTGGCCACGTACTGCTTGATGGCCGCCACGCCCAGGGCGCCCGATGGCTCCACGATGGAGCGGGTGTCGGTGAAGATGTCCTTGATGGCGGCGCAGACAGCATCGGTGTCCACGGTCACATAGTCATCCACCAGGCCCTGGGTGACGCGGAAGGTTTCCGCCCCCACCAGCTTCACGGCCGTGCCGTCGGCGAACAGGCCCACATCGGCAAGCTCCACGCGCTCGCCCGCCTGCACAGACTGCATCATGGCGTTCGAGTCCTTGGTGTGCACGCCGATCACCTTCACCTCGGGGCGCACGGCCTTGATGTAGTTGGCAATGCCGGCAATCAGGCCGCCGCCGCCGATGGGCACGAAGATGGCATCCAGACGCTGGCTGCCCAGCTTTTGCAGCTGGCGCAGCATTTCCATGGCGATGGTGCCCTGGCCGGCAATCACATCGGGGTCGTCAAAGGGGTGGACAAAGGTCAACCCTTCGGACTTTTGCAGCTTGACGGCGTGCTTGTAGGCGTCGGAGTAACTTTCTCCGGCCAGCACCGCCTCGCCGCCCAGAGCGATCACGGCATCGATCTTCACCTGGGGCGTGGTGGTGGGCATCACGATCACGGCGCGGCAGCCCAGCTTCTTGGCGCTCATCGCCGTGCCCTGGGCATGGTTGCCCGCGCTGGCGCAGATCACGCCCTTTTGCAGCTGCTCGGCCGTCAGATTGGCCATCTTGTTATAGGCGCCGCGCAACTTGAAGCTGAACACGGGCTGCTGGTCCTCGCGCTTCAGAAGCACTTTGTTGTGCAGGCGGCGGCTGAGATTCTTGGCAATGTCCAGATCCGACTCCACGGCTACGTCATAGACGCGTGCATTGAGGATGCGAGTCAGATAATCGGCAGGGGTCAGGGCTTGGGTCATGGTGCAAATCGAAAGCAGAGCACCAGAGCCAGGGTAATCAGCCTGCCGGGTGCATGGAAGCCGACCATGATAGGCGCTTGCTTGCTGCGCTGCAGTACTCGCTCAAGAGGTGCATGCTGTTGCTCTGAGAAACCCGGGGAGCAGGCACGAAAAAAAGCCCCTAGCTCAAGAGCTAGGGGCTGAATCCACCATTAGAGGAGGTGGAGGAGACAAGGGGTGCGATACAGATCGGGATTAACCAGTAATCTGCAGTCTGCCTGCGGGTTTGACCTCACAGGTAACGCTTGGGTTGTATTGTATGAGGCTTGTGTTTTCTGTGCATCAAAAGATTCGGGTTTTTATGTATTTGATGCAAAATTGCAACAGTTACGAGAGGAAAAACAATGGAATGCACGGTTAGTTGGACAGGCGCGGCCACCGGAACGCGCTCGGGCATGGGTTTTGTGGCAGAGACCGGCAGCGGCCATGTGGTCAATATGGATGGCGCGCCGGACGAGAAGAACCCGGCCAACGGCGGTCGTAATCAGGCTCCGCGCCCCATGGAGATGCTGCTGGCCGGCGCCGGCGGCTGCACGGCCTACGATGTGGTGCTCATCCTCAAGCGTGGCCGCCACGATGTGAAGGGCTGCAGCGTGCAGTTGACTTCCGAGCGCGCCGATGTCGACCCCAAGGTGTTCACCAAGATCCATATGCAGTTCACGGTCAGCGGCAAGAACCTGCCTGCCGGCGCCGTCGAGCGTGCCATCGCCATGAGCCACGACAAATACTGCTCGGCCACCATCATGCTGGGCAAGACCGCCGAAATCACGACGGGTTTCGACATCGTCGAAGCCTGAGTCGTACTCACGATCACAAAGAACGGGCCGCTAAGGCCCGTTTTTTGTTGAACAAAGTGTCCGTCTCCGTGTGATACGTCAGATACGGTGCGCTGTAATAGTCATGACCTTGGCTGCCACACGCATCAGTCCCTGGGCAATCGGGGGCAGTTGCATCGCACCTTCATCGATCGCTGCAGCGGCATGACGTTCCTCGTCATCCTTCATGCGCTCGACTACGGCACGCGACGCCTCGTCCTCCTCAGGCAGGCGGCCCAGATGGCTGCCCAGGTGGGCGGAGACCTGGTTTTCGGTCTCGACCACAAAACCCAGGCTGGTGGCATCGCTGATCTTGGCGGCAATCGTGCCGATGGCAAAAGCGCCCGCAAACCACAGCGGGTTCAGCAGCGAAGGCCTGCCACCCAGGGCATGCAGGCGTTCCCGGGTCCATGCCAGGTGGTCCATTTCTTCGCGCGCGGCATGCAGCAGATGTTCGCGCAGCTCCATGTCCTTGGTGACCATGGCCTGGGCGTTGTACAGGGCCTGGGCACAGACCTCGCCCACATGATTGACGCGCATCAAGGCTGCAGAGAGCCGTCGCTGCTCATCGCTTAAATCGGCTTCGGCAATTCCTGTAGCGGGCGAACGTTCGGAGGCAACCGGGTCGGCAAAGAGAGTGCGAAGAGCTGCATCGGCAGCGGTCAGAAACTTGTCCATGGTGAAAAGAGCTCAGTGCGGCGCCCGTGTGGCGTCAATGCACATAAGGTACACCAGAGTGATTCATCCGCAACTTGCGTTGGGGCAATGCTAGGCTGAAACCCCTAAGGGTGTGCCCGCTAGTACGGTCCGGAGTTTGTTGCGGTGGTGCAACGAAAACGCGCCGAATCGAGCAGTTTTGGGTGAATTCCTTTGCGCTGGGCTCGGGGGTCTGGTGCAATAGACCCAACTTCCCCACCAGGAGGTTGGCGCGGGAAACCGGTGGAGCTCGAGGCTCAAGTCTCTCTCCCATAGAACCGGCGCCCTTCTAAACCTTGGAGTAACTCGTAATGAAAAAATCTCTGATCGCCCTGGCAGTGCTGGCCGCTTCCGGCGCCGCAATGGCTCAATCTTCCGTGACTCTGTTCGGTATCGTTGACACTGGCGTGTCTTACGTGAACAACATCAACGCTGCTGGCGACAGCAAGTACGGTGTTGGCACCAGCGGCAACGCAACCAGCCGTCTGGGCCTGCGCGGTACTGAAGACCTGGGTGGCGGTCTGAAGGCTGGCTTCTGGCTGGAAGGCGAAATCTTCGGTGACAACGGCAATGCTTCGGGCTTTGACTTCAAGCGCGAATCCACAGTGCGTCTGTCCGGCAACTTCGGTGAAGTTCGCCTGGGTCGTGAAACCACCCCCACTTTCCGTGCTGGTCTGAAGTATGACCTGTTCGGCGCTACCGGTATCGGCCAATTCATGGGCTACAAGGACTGGGCTGCTTCCGGTCTGGCTGACGGCAACACGATCCGTAAGGACAACATGCTGTCCTACTCTTCGCCCAATTTCAGCGGCTTCACCGGCAACATCAGCTACGCTTTCGACGAAAAGGCTAACCAAGCTACTCTGGGTGGCAAGGGTGGTCGTTACATCGGTGGTAACGTTGGCTATGACAATGGCCCCCTGAGCGTGACTGCTGCTTACGGCACTCTGAGCTACGGCAATCTGGGTGACCGCGACGAAATGTCCATCGGCGCTTCCTACAACTTCGGCGTGGCCAAGGTTGTGGGTCAGGCTCAACAGATCAAGTACAAGCCCAACGCTGGTTCCAGCGAAAAGTTCAACAACTACGCTCTGGGTGTCTCGGCTCCCGTGGGTGGCGTGGGTGAAGTGAAGGCTCAGTACGCTTTCTACGACCAAAAGGGCGACAACACCAAGGCTCACCAACTGTCTCTGGGTTATGTACACAACCTGTCCAAGCGCACTGCTCTGTACGGTACCGTGGCTTACCTGAAGAACAACAAGAACTCCGGCCTGGCTCTGCAAGCCAAGGACGTGAACACTTCTGTTGGTCTGGGCAAGAACCAAACCGGCGTGCAAGTTGGTATCCGCCACGCTTTCTAATCAATTGCTGGTGTAAGCCAGTAACTGTTTAAAAGCCAAAGGCCTGTCGAAAGACAGGCCTTTTTTGTTTTTCCGGGTTAGACCTTAAAGGGTGATTGCTGAGAGGTTTGCCCCCAGAGGGAAAGGCCTGTGTTGCGCTTGTGCCAATGCTCGCGCGGTTGAGGAAAGCATTTCTAGAATGAATTTTCCACCAACTGTTTGCGAATTGAATTAAGAGAGAGGCAACACAATGGCAGCTTCATTTGTGAAAAAAACATTGGCCTTGGCTGTGCTGGGAACCATGGGAACTCTGGCATATGCACAAAGCAGCGTTCAGCTATATGGCATTGTGGATGCGGCAATTCGCCATACGAATAATGAGGGAGCGAATAAAAGCGGTCTGACCAAAATGATTGGCGGCGGCATGTCCGAAAGCCGCTGGGGTATCAATATCAAGGAAGACTTGGGCGGTGGCCTGTCGGCGATTGCCAATCTGGAAAATCGTTTCTGGACGGATTCTGGCACTCCCAGCACCGCACAGCCTTATTTCGCCCAGTCCTGGGTGGGCTTGCGCAGCACCAGCTTTGGCCAGCTGACCATGGGTCGCCAGTACAACGTCTTGTTCGATCTGGTCACCTCTACCTACGCATCGTTCCCATATTCCCCTTATATGGATGCCTACAAGCCTGAAATCGGCATGTCTCTGGGCGCGCGCGCAAACAATATGCTGAAGTACGTGGCCGAGTTCGGCCCTGTTCGTGCGGGCTTGCAGTACTCGTTTGACGAGAGCAATACCTTTGCGAAGAAAGGGGCTGGAGTGGATATGACTCCAGGCGGCCTGGCATTGAAGACTGCAGGCGGCTATCTGCGCTATTCTGCCAACGGCATTTCTGTGGGCGGTGCTTTCCAGCGCTCGACCTTGCCAGCTGGCACCGATGTGGATGCCTGGACATTGGGCGGCTCCTATCGCACCGGGCCTCTTTATCTGATGGCTGGCTACGGCCAGAACAAGGTCAAGGATAGTCTGGCGGCTGCGGGCGCAGGTGCTGCTTTTGATGCCGGCTTGCTCAATGCATATTGGACAGGTTCGTCCAATGGTGGCTTTATCGCGGGCAATGCCCCTGGCAATTTTGCCAACAAGCGTGAGATGTTCAAGGTGGGCTTTGGCTACCAAGTCACGCCGCAGCTCAATGCCGGCATGCACTACTACCATGCCAAGCAATCGGGATCGGCGACTGGCGCTTTCAACGGCAAGGCAGACTTTATCGTTGCCGTGGCCGACTATGCCTTTTCCAAGCGTACCGATGCCTATTTCGCGGTGGACCACACCAAGACCAAAGGCGGTGCGGGCGTGATGCTCGATGCCAATGGCGCGAAAAAGCGTACCGGCATCACCATCGGTCTGCGTCATCGCTTCTGAGGCGAATCCTTGGACAAAAAAAGCCAGCCGATATCGGCTGGCTTTTTTGTGTCCGGAGAAGAGCCGCTCGTGAAGCGCGACTCAAAAGGAAAAGGCCGCATCTGCGGCCTTTTCCTTTTGTGCAAAACCGGATGGTGCATACCACCCGGTAGCAGCAGAGCAATTACATGCCCATGCCGCCCATGCCACCCATGCCGCCCATGTCGGGCATGGCAGGAGCTGCATCAGCCTTGGGGGCTTCTGCGATCATGCACTCGGTAGTCAGCAGCAGTGAAGCCACGGAAGCGGCATTCTGCAGAGCAGTGCGAGTCACCTTGGTGGGATCCAGGATACCCATTTCCAGCATGTCGCCGTAGCTGTCGTTGGCAGCGTTGAAGCCGTAGTTGCCGGAGCCGTTCAGCACGGCGTTCACGACCACCGAAGGCTCGCCACCGGCGTTGGCCACGATTTCGCGCAGAGGGGCTTCGATAGCCTTGAGCACCAGCTTGATGCCGGCGTCTTGTTCGGCATTGCCGGTAGCCAGGGCACCAACGGCTTGCTTGGCGCGCAGCAGGGCCACGCCACCGCCGGCCACGATGCCTTCTTCCACAGCAGCGCGGGTGGCGTGCAGGGCGTCTTCCACGCGGGCCTTCTTTTCCTTCATTTCGACTTCGGTGGCAGCGCCAACCTTGATCACGGCAACACCGCCGGCCAGCTTGGCCACGCGCTCTTGCAGCTTTTCACGGTCATAGTCGCTGGTCGCTTCTTCGATCTGAGCGCGGATTTGCTTGACGCGGGCTTCAATTTCAGCAGCTTGGCCAGCACCGTCGATGATGGTGGTGTTTTCCTTGCCGATTTCGACGCGTTGAGCTTGGCCCAGGTCTTCCAGGGTCACCTTTTCCAGCGACAGGCCCACTTCTTCAGCGATGACCTTGCCGCCAGTCAGGATGGCGATGTCTTCCAGCATGGCCTTGCGGCGGTCGCCGAAGCCAGGTGCCTTCACAGCCACAACCTTCAGGATGCCGCGGATGGTGTTGACCACCAGAGTCGCCAGGGCTTCGCCTTCAACGTCTTCGGCAATGATCAGCAGAGGACGGCCGGCCTTGGCCACAGCTTCCAGTGTGGGCAGCAGGTCGCGGATGTTGCTGATCTTCTTGTCGAACAGCAGCACGAAGGGGTTGTCCAGAACAGCGGCTTGCTTTTCGGGGTTGTTGATGAAGTAGGGCGACAGGTAGCCGCGGTCGAACTGCATGCCTTCGACGACGTCGAGCTCGTTGTCCAGCGACTTGCCTTCTTCAACCGTGATCACGCCTTCCTTGCCGACCTTGTCCATTGCGTCAGCAATGATCTTGCCCACGGATTCGTCGGAGTTGGCGGAGATCGAGCCGACTTGGGCGATTTCCTTGGAGGTGGTGGTGGCCTTGGATTGCTTCTTCAGCTCTTCCACCAGGGCGGCGACAGCCTTGTCGATGCCGCGCTTCAGATCCATGGGGTTCAGGCCGGAAGCCACGTACTTGGAGCCTTCGCGCACGATGGCCTGGGCCAGCACGGTAGCGGTGGTCGTGCCGTCACCGGCGATGTCGTTGGTCTTGGAGGCCACTTCCTTCACGAGCTGGGCGCCCATGTTCTGCAGCTTGTCCTTGAGTTCGATTTCCTTGGCCACGGACACGCCGTCCTTGGTCACGGTGGGGGCGCCGAAGGAGCGCTCCAGCACCACATTGCGACCCTTGGGGCCCAGGGTAACCTTGACTGCGTTAGCCAGGATGTTCACGCCTTCAACCATGCGTGCACGTGCTTCACCGCCGAAAACTACGTCTTTTGCTGCCATTTTTGGCTCCTAAAGAATGGGGTTCAAATGTCCTGCCAGCGCTTATCAATCAATCGCCGGCAGCTATGAATAGGGGAGGTGTTCGGGAAGGATTACTTCTCGACGACTGCGAACAGGTCGTCTTCCTTCATGACCAGCAGCTCGTCGCCGTGGATCTTCACGGTTTGGCCAGAGTACTTGCCGAACAGAACGCGGTCGCCGACCTTCACGTTCAGGGCGATCAGTTCGCCCTTGTCATTGCGCTTGCCGGGACCCACAGCCAGCACTTCGCCCTGGTCAGGCTTCTCGGTGGCAGCATCAGGGAGCACGATGCCCGAGGCTGTCTTGGTTTCGTTTTCGAGGCGCTTGACGATCACGCGATCGTGCAGGGGACGCAGGTTCATACCAACTCCTAAATACATCAACAAAGTTGAAACAAGACTTGCCAGCCATCCTGGCCGACATTCGGAATATCTAGGGTCAAGCTGTTAGCACTCAACCCCATTGAGTGCTAATAATAAGGCAATTTCCCGAGCTTTCAAGACCTCCCCCCAGCCGATCAGAGGGCAAATTGGTCAAGGAGCAGGGTTTGTTCTGAGCCATGTGTAACGTGTTTTTACAAATAGGCCTGGCTTTTGCTCTGCCAGAACATGCCTCTAGAAACCATGACTGCCCCGGCGCAGCGCGCCCAGGATCTGCTGCAGACAGACGTCTTCATTCCTCATATGCGCCAGGTCGGGCGCTGCGAGAGTTCGCTTAGGGAGCTGAATCTGATGTGGCGGCTCATAGAGTCCTCCGCCAAGATGAATTGCCCTCAGGAAGCGCAGGCCTTGTTGCCCATGATGGCCGCCACGCGTGGCGGCTTCGAGCGGCTGGAGCAGGATCTGGTGCGCTCCATGGTCATGCAGGCGGTGGCTGGAGTGACGGCAGGGCTGTCCAGTCAGGCACAGCATCTGATCGATACTCTGGTGCGCAATCTCTACGAGCGCACGGCCGATGTGGGGTTTCTGGCGACCGATGCCGTGCTGTGCAGTTTCATGGCTGGACTGGATGGCGATGAGGCAGTCATCACCCGGCGTCTGCAAGCCTACCGGAGCAAATACACGGTCTATGCGGACATTCTGCTGCTGGATGCAGAAGGCCAGGTGCGAGCGAGTGCGCGCAAGAGGAGTCTGGCCACAGATCAGCCATGCCGGGATGCGTTGATTGCTCGTGCGCTGCAAAGCCCAGGCTTTGTGCAGAGCTTTGGTGCAACCGACCTGCTGCCCGGCCATGACTGCGGTCTGATCTATGCGCATCGCATGCTGGACCCCATCAACAGGCAAGCCATGGGCGTGTTGTGCCTGTGCTTCGACTTCGAAGGCGAGATGCAAGGCATCTGGAGCGGACGCGACCAGGTCGACGGCAGTGGCGCACCAGAAGCGCAGACCAGCATCGCCCTGCTGCTGGATGAGCAGGGCCAGGTGCTGGCCAGCAGCGATCTGCACTGGATTGGTGTGGGCGCGAATGTGCGGCCTCACCGTGATGGTGCGAGCGTGCTGCATGTGCATGGAGGATGCACCTATCTGGTGCAGTCTGCGGCATCGGCAGGCTATCAAGGCTATATGGGCCCTCAGGGCTGGCGAGCGCAGATCATGACGCCGCTGGAGCTGGCCTTCGGTCTTCAATTGCAAGCGGGTCTGGATGGGCTGGATCCCGCGGTGGCTCAGGGCCTGCTGACACATGCGCACCGTTTCTGCCCGCCTCTGCACGCCATCCACAGCGCGGCGGACACCATACGCCGTGTGGTCTGGAACGGGAGAGTGATGACTGCAGGCAAGCAGATGGACAACACGCGGCTGCAAGCCGTTCTGGAGCAGATTGGCGAGACGGGGGCGCGGACCAACGAGGTCTTCTCTCAATCCATTGATGCGCTCTATGGCACGGTGCTCAATACCGCACTGCGGGACAACAGCCTGCTGACGAGTCTGCTGGTGGATCTGCTGGATCGTAATCTCTACGAGCGCGCCAACGACTGCCGCTGGTGGGCCTTGACGCCGCAGCTGTCCGATTTGCTCGAGGCCCTTGCCCTGGGGGAGAGGGCCGGGGATCTGGTGAGCGAGGTGTGCGGGTTGCTCACCGCCATTCACGATCTCTATACGGTCTACCAGCAAATCATGGTCTATGACGCCCGCGGCAAAGTTGTGGCCGTCAGCCAGAGAGGGCAGGCAGAGAGCCAGGAACTGCTGGGTAGCCATATAGAGGCGGACAGCCTGCACCAGGTCCTGGCGCTGGCGGGGACCCAGGCCTATCACGTGTCTCCATGGCGGCCCTGTGTGCAGCACGAGGATGATGGCCCGACCTATGTCTATCACGCGGCCATACGCAACGCCGACGGGATGGTGCTGGGCGGGATTGGCCTGGTGTTTCATGCACAGCGTGAGTTCAAGGCCATGCTGGAAGGCGTGACCGACGTGCAGGCAGGAGGCGCAAGCAGCAGACAGGTGGCTTACCTGAACCGATCGGGCATGGTCATGTCCTCCTCGGATGTGCAGCTGCAGCCAGGCATGCGGGTGGATCTGCCGCCGCAGATGCTGGCCTTGGCGCCAGGCCAGAGCTTGGCCCGTGCCATGGTGTACCAAGGTCAGTACTGCGTGGTGGCGATAACGGCGGGCAGCGGCTACCGGGAGTTCAAGCGCAGCGACGGCTATCGCGAAGAGGTGCTTGCGCTGTCCGTGCAGGCTTTTGGTGCCGTGCAGGACGATGCGCTGGCGGCTGTCGGTCGTCGCAATACCAGGGTGCAAGGCCTGGCGGCGCCCAGTCAGGGCAGCGCATTGGGCATGGAGATGGCGACTTTTTTTGTGGGGCGCAGCGTGCTTGCCGTCGATGCGGCCTGCGTGCTCGAGGCCCAGAGTGCCTCGGCCATCGCCCCCGTTTCAGCCGGTCGCTTGCCGCACTGTGTGGGTACGCTGGCGAGGCGCAGCCAGGGAGTCGTGGCCGGCTATGTCTGGGTCTTTGATCTGGGAGCACTGCTCTTTGGCAAGCCCGTGACCAGGACGGCGCAAAGCCAGGTGATCGTGCTGGAGCATCAGGGGCTCAAGCTGGGCGTGCTGGTCAGCGATCTCGAAGGCGTGGTGCGCTTCGAGAGCGGGCAGTTGCGACTGGCTCCTGCAATGGCGGGTGCGGCAGATCAGCTGGTGGACTGCTTGATCCGTGCCAATGACGGAGATCTGCTCATCCAATGCCTGAACGTGACGGCCCTGGTGCGCATGCTCAAGGCGCCACTGCCGACGAGCAGGATGCTGGGGGCTGAGCGGGCCGGGCCGCTTATTGAACCGGGAACGGGTTCTTTTCGTCGCGAGGGGCGCTGAAGTCCACGGTAGGTGTGGTCTTGATTTCGTACTGGCTGCGGTCCTTGCCTTCGATCCACTTCGGAGGCTTGCCGCGGCCGGTCCAGGTCGCGCCGCTTTCGGGGTCGTAGTACCTGGCCTCGACCTTTTTCTTTTCTTCAGGCTTCCAGGGGAAGACCTGCTGAGAGGTAAAGCCGAAGGTTGCGATCAGTTGCTTGACGGTGGCCAGGGCTTCCTTGGCTTCGGTGCTGCGCGCTTCTTCGATGCGCTTGTCCAGTGCACTTTTCTGAGCGATGAGTTCTTGATAGCTTGGCATTCTGGATTCCAGAGATAGTGTGAAAGGTCAGCACTGATTGCCGCCTTTGTTATTGTTTTGCAAAACCATTCATTTTGGCGCAAGTGCGAACGCGCCGCATTGTTGATGTTGCGTACACTCAAACTGAAAAGGGGGGCGCATCATTTTGAAGGTCTGCACACATCACTCTGGATGATCCGGTCTGCAGCTCAGTCCTATTTGTCGCCGGCGGCCATAGCCTGCAGGGCCGAGCCGGTCATGCGATAGCGGATCCACTCGGTCTGCGGCAGGGCGCCCAGGCTGTCATAGAACTTGATGGAGGGCGTGTTCCAGTCCAGGCAGCTCCATTCAAAGCGGCCGCAGTCCTTTTCCAGGGCAATTCGGGCCAGATGCTGGAGCAGGGCCTTGCCGGCGCCGTGGCCGCGTGCGTCAGGCGTGATGTACAGGTCTTCCAGGTACAGGCCGTGCTGGCCCTGCCAGGTGGAATAGTTGAAGAAGTACACGGCAAAGCCCACGGCCTGACTGTCAATCTCGCAGATCAGGCCGAAGACGGCCGGGTTGGCGCAGAACAGCGTGCGACGCACATGGTCGGGCGTGGCCTTGACTTCATGTTCGGCCTTTTCATAGATGGCGAGTTCACGCACAAAGTGCAGGATCAGGTCGATGTCCTGCTCGGTGGCGGGGCGGATATGGAGCTGGCTCATTAAATAACAGGAAAAAGTGGACCCAGCGCTTGATAGTCAAGCGCTTTCTGCTATGGTTTTGATATATCAGGCGACCTGGCGCTCGGGCTCGCTCTGAGCCAGAGTCACAGGTAGGAACTGGCACAGGATCTGGAAATGGTCCTCGAAGAACTCGGCTTCCATGAGTGGCAGATCGGCAACCGGCACCCAGCGTGCCAGGGCCGCGTCGTCCGCCCCCTGTACCGGGGGCAGACTGGGCTGCACGCCCAGATCCAGATAGTGCACATGGGTGATGGTACGCCCGCGCAGGCTGCGGTCCGGGTGATCGAAGACTTGAACGGCCTGCAGGGCCGCCAGCAGATCGGCCTCGCTGATGGAGGAGCAGGTTTCTTCACGCAGCTCGCGCATGCAGGATTGCCAGAGGCTGTCACGCTGCTCCAGAAATCCGCCGGGCAGCGCCCACAGGCCCTGGCCCGGAGCATGGCCGCGCTGGATCAGCAGCACCTGGTCCTGGCCCTTGGCACGGCAGCGCAGCAGCGCATCCACGGTGACGAACACCGGTGCATAAGGTGCCTTGGCCCAGGCACGCTTGTAGTCCTGCAGCATATGCCATTCTTTTTGCAGGCGCAGATACAGCGGTGTCTGGGCCCATCGGCGCAAAAAGTCCAGCGTGCTCTCTGGCATCTGGGAGGAAAGCCTGGCCAGGGCGGCACCCATGGTCTCGGGCGAGGCGTCGCCTTCACCGAAGAAGATTTCGCGCAGCGGCGTGGCGTCGAACTGGCCCAGGCGCGGCAGGCTGATCAGCTCCCAGCCCGGAAAGCGTGCCAGATAGCTGCTGCTGGAGTCCTTGAAATGTCCGACCAGAGCCACGCTCGCGCCTTCGGGTACATGGGCCTGCACGGCTTCGCGCACGGCATGCACCCACAGGGGCTCGTTGTAATAGTCGCGCACGGGAACGCAGCGTACGCGCTCGGCATCCTCTTTCGATAGCGCACTGCGCAGCATCTGCGCGCGCTCCTGCCAGCTGAAAGGGTTTTTGGGATTGGGCGCCTGCCAGGCGCTGCCCAGTACCACCACGACCTGGCGAGCACGCTCCAGTGCGGAATGCAGCAAAGCCATATGGCCGTTGTGCAGAGGTTGGAAGCGGCCGATCAGCACGGCGGTATGCAGGGGCACCGAGGTGGGCAGAGTCTCGGGTGCGGCGGCGATGACACGCTTGCTGGAGGTGTTGGGACTGGCTTGAGGCATGAGAGCGAAACCCGTACAGAAATCGGCGCCCGCAAGGGCAAAATATGGATAAAAAGCGTGCCAAGCGCTTACTGGGCAAGCGGAATTAGCTCACTTTTTAATGTTTAATCAGGCCCGGTACGGCCAAAGTCGGCATTCGAGACAGGCCGCCAAGCGCTCGGCCGCACCCAAGGTGCTGCAAGGCGTTGCCAGCTTGTCTCAAGCAGATGCCGGGCATTGCTATTCGTAGTGTGCCGCAATCGGCATCTGCCGGCCCGTGCCAAAGGCCCGTGGGCGTACTCTGAGCATGGGCGGAGCCTGGCGGCGCTTGTATTCGCTGCGGAACACCAGCTTCTGCACGCGGGCAATGGTCTCGGGGCCGCCGGCTTCTGTGCGCAGCCTGTCCACAAAGGCAGCAGCCTGCGCATATTCCTTGCTGGACAGGTGCTGGCCTTCGATATGCCATTTGAGAATCTCGTCGAGCACGGCATAAGGCGGCAGGCTGTCCTCGTCCTTCTGGCCGGGAGCCAGTTCGGCCGAGGGCGGCTTGTCGATGACGGCCTGCGGGATCAACTCGCGGCCCGCATGGCGGTTGATATGGCGTGACAGCTCGAAGACCTCGGTCTTGTACAGATCGCCGAGCAGGCCCAGGCCGCCGTTGGTGTCGCCATACAGGGTGCAGTAGCCCACCGAGACTTCGGATTTGTTGCCTGTGGTCAGCAGCAGATGGCCAAAGGCATTGGAGAACTCCATCAGAGTTGTGCCACGTGCGCGGGCCTGCAGATTCTCCAGCGCCAGGCCCTTGAGCGGTTCGCCAAAGCTGGCCTCGAACTGGCGTGCATAGGTGGTGACCAGTTCCTTGATGGGGTGCTCGTAAAGCCTGATGCCCAGATTGCGACACAGCAGCACGGAGTCGTCGACCGAGCCCGCCGAGGAGTAGCTCGACGGCATGGTGATGCCGACCACGTTATCCGCTCCCAGGGCGTCGACGGCCAGGGCCAGCGTCAATGCCGAATCGATGCCGCCCGAGCTGCCGACCACTACCTGCTGGAAACCGCAGCGGCGCGCATAGTCGCGCAGGCCCAGCACGATCTGCTGGCGGTAGAACTCCATGGTGGCCAGGCCTTGCGCCGGCACGGCAGGCAAGGCCGTGCCGTCGCAGGCCTGAAATCGGCCTTGTGCATTCAGCTCCAGTGTGTAGATATCTTCCTCGAAGCGTCTGGCTTCAAACACCAGGCCCGCCTCGGGCTCCACGGCAAACGAGGCGCCGTCGAACACGATCTGATCCTGGCCGCCGATCTGGTTGATATAGAGGATGGCCAGCTTGTGGCGCGCCGCCGCCTGGGTGAAGACCTCGTGACGCTGCTCGCGCTTGCCCAGGTGACTGGGGCTGGCGTTGATGCTGATGACCAGATCAGGGGCCGCATCGCCCATGCGTACAAAGGGGTTGGTGGCGTAGTCGGCGCCCTGGTCGTTCCAGCCGTCCTCGCAGACCAGAAAGCCCACCTGACAATTGCCCACGCGCAGCACCTTGGCCGTGTCGGCTCCGGGCTCGAAGTGGCGGCGCTCGTCAAAGATGTTGTAGGTGGGCAGCAGTTGCTTGTCGTACTGCAGGCGAATCTGTCCGTTCTTGAGCACCAGCAGGCTGTTGTGCAGCGGTTTGCCGGGGCCGTCGTGGCGAGTGGGGGCGCCCACGACCCAGTGCAGATCGGGAAACTGGCGCGTGGCCTGCAGCAGCTCCTGCAGACCTGCATCCAGCCTTTGCAGAAAGCTGGGCTCGTCCAGCAGGTCGCCTGGGTAGTAGCCGCACAGTGACAGTTCCGAAAACACCACCAGGTCGGCCTGCTCGGCTGCGGCCCTGGTTGCGGCCTCTCTCATGCGGCGGATATTGCCGCTGATGTCGCCCACCATGTAGTTGAGCTGGGCGAGGGTGACTTTCAGCATGGTTGCCTCCGAAGATTCAGGTGGCCTTGGCAGCAGGCTCAGGGATGTTGAAGACTTGGCGCAGATAGGCCAGATAGGTCTCGTCGTTGCACAGCGTCTTGCCGGGCGAATCCGAAATCTTGGCCACAGGCTGGCCGTTGGCATGGGTCAGCTTCATCACGATATTGATCGTGGTCAGTCCCATGTCATTGGTCAATCGCGTGCCTATGCCGAAGCCACATTGGATGCGATCGGCAAAGCGGTGGTAGAGCGCCAGGGCCGTGTCCAGATCCAGACCGTCCGAGAACACCAGACGCTTGCTCTGCGGGGCAATGCGCAACTGGTCATAGTGGGCAATGGCCTTCTCGCCCCATTCGAACGGATCGCCTGAGTCATGACGCAGGCCGTCGAACAGCTTGGCGAAGTACATGTCGAAGTCGGCCAGAAAGGCGTCCATGCCCACGGTATCGGTCAGGGCGATACCGAGATCGCCGCGGTATTCCTGCACCCAGTCCTCAAGGGCAGCTACCTGGAAGTCGCGCAGACGCACGCCCAGGGCTTGATAGGTCTGTAGATACTCATGGGCCATGGTGCCGATGGGCACCAGGTTCAGATCGCGCGCCAGCAGCACATTGGAGGTGCCCTTGAACCACTGTGCGGTCTCCTGGGCAAAGGCCTGTACCACCTCGCGTTGCCAGGCTCCCGAGAAGCGGCGGCGCACGCCGAAGTCAAACAGCTCGAAGGGGTTGTGCAGCTTGGCCTCGACAGCCAGGTGCTTGAGCTGGGCCAGCTTGACCTGCAGGCGCTTGCGGCCCTCGACCAGGGCCGCCTCGGCATCGAAGCGGCGGAAGTACAGCTCGTTGACTATGGCCAGCACATAGATCTCGAAGCCCATCACATGGACTTGCGGGCCCTTGGCCACGATATGCAGCCGGTCGCCCTCGGCCCAGGCACGGATGAAGGCACGCTGGAACTGGAAGATGCGCAGAAAGTCGATGAAGTCGCTCTTCATGAAGCGCAGGCCGGCCAGATAGTCCAGCTCCCCCTGGTCAAAGCGCAGACTGCACAGGGCGTCCAGCTCTCGCTCCACCTCGGGCAGCAGCTCGGCCAGCGGGAAGGCCGTGGGCGTGCGACAGACAAATTCGTACTCGGCCTCGGTCTGGGGGTGGCGGTGCAGCATGGCCTGCCACATCGTGAATTTGTAGAGGTCGGTGTCCAGCAGGCTGGTGATGATGGGCTTCATGCCGTTCTTCTTTTCAAAAATATGAGCTGCTAGCGCTTTATCCATGGGCGCTATAGGCTGATTTGTCTCATAAGCCAAAGCTGGCGCTGGTTTCGCAGCGTACACCGGTTGCACGCATGCGTTGCAGGAAGTCCTGATGCGCGGCCTCGAATCCGGCGACCGGGCTCATGCAGTCCGTCAGCAGCACGATGCGCGAGTAATCGCTGCCGCCCCAGTGCTCCACGATGTGCTCGGTGGTGGCGCGCACGCAGTGGCTGCTGGCCTCGCCCGCGATCACCAGGGTGCTGCTCTGGCGTAACTGGGCCAGCAGGGCGGTGTTCAGGCCGGTCTCACCATCCTGCGGGTCGGGAACCTCGGCACGAATGGCGCTGTAATGCTCGGTCCAGGGATTCATGCCCTTGAAGACATGGCGGGTGGCACGGTGCTGCAGCTCCTGCCACTGGCGGCAGGCCGCGAGCACGCTGGCATGCACGCCATGGCCCCAACTGCCGATCTCGCAGTGCAGCGGCCAGACCATCAGGGTGTAGCTGCCTTGGGCCTCCAACTGATCCAGGTATTGCAGCGTGCGTTCCCGTTCGGCAGCGTTGCGCGGTGCATAGTCGCCGGCACGGACCTGCGCTGCCGTGATCGGGGTGAATGGAAGGACGGAACGGCCATCGCGCTGCTGCCAGAAGGCGGGATGGGCAATGTCATAAGCTTGATGCGAGTCCAGAGTGATGGTGATCTGGCCCAGTTTGTCTCCATGGGCTGCCATCCAGCTGCTCAGGCGCTGCATATCGGCATGAGCGCCCGTCACCGCAAGGCTGGGTGCTATCTGCTGATGAGTGTCTGGTGAACGGGGGCACCAGTCGGCAGGCAGATCGCAGAAGTCGTTTTGCGGGTCAATGATGAGCAGCTGGGTTTGTGGATGACTCATGGTGTTCAGCTTTCCTGCGAGATGCAATGTCTGCAGTCTAGAATACTTAAAATATTTTTGCAACTAAGTATTTTTAAGATCGTATGAAATAATCAGCCAATAAAAACGAAGTTGGTAAAGAAATGAATCAAAGCGATGAGCGCAGGGAAGCGGTGCAGGTCAGTGTGGATGTGGTGCTGCTGACTCTGGTGGAGCAGCAGCTTCATGCCGTGCTGCTGCGTCGTCAGGCTGCGCCTTTTGCCGGGGTGTGGGCCTTGCCAGGCGGCTTCATTCATACCGATGAGGATGCAGACGCCAAGGCCAGTGCGGCGCGCGTGCTCAGAGCCAAGGTGGGCATAGAAGGTGCCTATCTTGAGCAACTGGCTACTTTCAGCGGCCCGGCGCGCGATCCGCGCGGCTGGTCAGTGGCAATCGCCTATTGCGCTCTGCTGCCCGTGCAGAATCTGCCGCCTGATCGAGCCGACCTCAGCGTGGTGCCGTTCTCGGCCCTGCCGCAGCTGCCGTTCGATCACCGTGCCATCCTGGATGCAGCCCTGGAGCGCGTGCGCAGCAAAAGCTTGTATTCCTCATTGCCCGTGCATTTGTGCGGCGAAACCTTCACGCTGCCGCAGCTGCAGCAGGTCTATGAAAACATTCTGGGTGAGCCGCTGAACAAGGTCAGCTTCAGGCGCAAGATGGACGAGATGGACTGGCTGGAGGCCGTGCCTGGGGCCATGCAGGGTGGCGGGGCGCACCGGCCTGCCCAGCTTTACCGGGCTAAACCCGGCTTCAGCCAGACGCTGGCGCTGACTACCCGGGGGCTTTGAGGCCGTTTCGCATGAAAAAATGCCTGCGCAAGGCAGGCATTCGGGTTGGTGTTTCGGGTCCGGCTGCGTCGACTAGCTGACTGCGCCAATGCCCAGCAGGGCCAGAACCACGAAGATCACGGCAACGGCAATGAAAATGAAGAACAGGATCTTGGCTATGCCGGCTGCGCCTGCAGCTACGCCGGTGAAGCCGAAAACACCGGCCACCAGGGAAACGATGGCAAAAATAATAGCCCACTTGAGCATCGGAACTCCTTTGTCTGAAGCGATGCCTCAAGACTAAGTCGCCGGGCGCAGGCTTGCGGTGCTCATTTGGGGGAAATCCTTGTCGGCTTGATCCGACAACAAAAAAGCCACCGCAATGTGTAGCGGTGGCTTCCTGGCGAGGCTTGAGGGCTCAAGCCCTCGGATTCTCAGACCCGTTTCGCGGGTATCCGAATCACTTCAGACCGGCAGCGGCGCGCAGCAAAGCCGCCTTGTCGGTGCGTTCCCAGGTGAACTCGGGCTCTTCGCGGCCGAAGTGACCATAAGCGGCGGTCTTGCTGTAGATGGGGCGCAGCAGATCGAGCATCTGGATGATGCCCTTGGGGCGCAGGTCGAAATGCGCGGCCACCAGCTTGGCGATTTCCGCATCGGGAATCACGCCTGTGCCTTCGGTGTACACGGTGATGTTCATGGGGCGGGCCACGCCGATGGCGTAAGCAACCTGCACCTGGCACTGGCGCGCCAGACCGGCAGCCACCACGTTCTTGGCCACATAGCGGGCGGCATAGGCAGCCGAGCGGTCCACCTTGGTTGGATCCTTGCCGGAGAACGCACCGCCGCCATGGGGGCAGGCACCGCCGTAGGTGTCCACAATGATCTTGCGACCGGTCAGGCCGCAGTCGCCCTGAGGTCCGCCCACGACGAAGCGGCCGGTGGGGTTGATCAGGTACTTGGTGTCCAGCAGCCACTCGGAGGGCAGCACGGGCTTGATGATCTCTTCGATGATGGCTTCGGTGAACGATGCCTTCATCTTGGTTGCTGTTTCCGACTGATCGGGGCTGTGCTGTGTGGACAGCACCACGGTGTCGATGCTGTGGGGCTTGCCGTCCACATAGCGCAGGGTTACTTGGCTCTTGGCGTCCGGGCGCAGGAAAGGCAGACGGCCATCCTTGCGCAGCTGGGCCTGGCGTTCCATCAGGCGGTGCGCGTAATAGATGGGCGCGGGCATCAGCTCGGGTGTTTCGTCGCAGGCGTAGCCGAACATCAGGCCCTGGTCGCCAGCGCCGGTATTCAGCTCGTCATCGCTGGCCTTGTCCACGCCCTGGGCGATGTCCTGGCTTTGCTTGTCGTAGGCGACGAGCACCGAGCAACCCTTGTAGTCGATGCCGTATTCGGTGTTGTCGTAGCCGATGCGCTTGATGGTGTCGCGTGCGACCTGGATGTAGTCCACATTCGCGCCGGTGGTGATTTCACCAGCCAATACCACCAGACCAGTGTTGGTCAGTGTCTCGGCAGCCACGCGGCTGTGCGGGTCTTGGGTGAAAATAGCGTCCAGAATCGCGTCAGAGATCTGGTCGGCAACCTTGTCAGGGTGGCCTTCAGAAACCGATTCCGAGGTAAACAGAAAATCGCTGTTCGCCATTGATATAACTCCTTGTTGCTTGGGCAATTGCGTTGCCCGAGCTTCGAAGTCTGGCGAACGCTTTAGCAGTTTTGTTTTTACGTCGCCCTGCAAGTTGCTCTTTAACTCAGCGACCCCGCTATTCTAATGCCTTCCCTGTTTCGACTGTTTGCTGCACTGCCTTTATGGCTATTGCATGGCCTTGGCGCTGCCATGGGATGGATGACCTGGGCGCTATCTCCCACCTATCGGCGCCGATTTGCAGCCAATGCCGCACAGGCCGGCTATGCCTTTGCGCAGGTCAGGGCTGCGGTCGGGCATGCGGGGCGCATGGTGTTCGAGATGCCGCGCATCTGGCTGGGTCAGTTGCCGGAGTGCGACATCGTCAACGAAGCCGTGGTCGAGCAGGCCTATGCACGTGGCAAGGGCATTGTGTTTCTCACGCCACATCTGGGCTGCTTCGAGATGTCCGTGCAGGCTGCAGCGCGGCGCTGGTCGGACCGGCATGGCGCAATCACCGTGCTCTATCGCCCCGCACGCCAGGGCTGGCTGGCCGAGATTCTGGAAACCGCGCGCAATCGTCCCGGCGTCCAGGCTGTTCCCACCACCTTGGCGGGCGTGCGGCAGATGATCAAGGCCCTGCGTCAGGGCGCTGCTGTGGGGTTGCTGCCCGATCAGGTTCCGCCCAACGGGCTGGGTATCTGGTCGCCTTTTTTCGGCCGCGATGCATATACGATGACATTGGCAGCGCGACTGGTGCTGCAAACTGGGGCCACCGTCATCGTGGCGCGGTGCGAGCGCAAGTCCTGGGGGCGGGGCTATACGCTGTATCTAGAGGAATTGCCTGTGCCCGAATCTCAATCGCTGGACGCCACCGTGGCGCTGATCAATCGCGCCATGGAAACCACCATCCGCCAGTCTCCGCAGCAATACCTGTGGGGCTACGGCCGCTACAAGCAGCCGCGGGAAGACAAGCAAATCTCGGGGGAGAAGGCATGAGTGCCAGCAAGATCGCCATCGGCTGCATGCATGTGCTGGCCAAGCTGCCGCTGCCCCTGCTGCGCGGGTTGGGCAAGGTTGTGGGGCGTGTGCTGTTTGTGGTGGCGGGCCAGCGCCGGCGCATCGCGCTGCGCAACTTCGAGCTGTGCTTTCCTGATGTGCCTGAGGTACAGCGCAAAGCCTGGGCGAAAGAGTCTTTTGAAGTCTTTTGTCAGACTTTTCTAGACAGAAGCTGGCTGTGGTTCGGCTCCGAGGAGTTGGTGCGCAGCCGTGTCAAGCTGGTCGGAGCCACGCATGAGCTGGAGGGAGATACGCCCACCATCGTCTTCGCGCCGCATTTCTACAGCATGGATGCCGGTGGCCTGGCCCTGCCGCTCAATACCGAGCGCGAGTTCACTTCCATCTTCGCCACCAATCCCGATCCGGATCTGGACCGCTGGTTCATGAATGGCCGCCAGCGCTTTGGCAATGTGAAGATGCTCAACCGCGCCGACGGCGTCAAACCCATCATCCAGTGCCTGCGCAAGGGCGGGCTGCTGTATCTGCTGCCCGATATGGACTACGGCAAGAATGACTCGGTGTTTGTGCCCTTTTTCGCGGTGCAGGACACTGCCACGATTCCCTCGCTTTCGCGCTTTGCGCGCCTGGGCAAGGCGAAAGTGGTGGCGCTTTACAACCGCATGACGCCTGAGGGCTATGTGGCAGAGCTGACGCCGGCCTGGGAGAACTTCCCGACGGACGACCATGTGGCCGACACCGCCCGCATGAACCGTGAGCTGCAGGCCGCCATCATGACCATGGTTCCGCAGTATTACTGGGTGCACAAACGCTTCAAGACGCGCCCTGACGGCGAGCCATCGTTGTACTCCGAGAAATAGGCGTCAGATCGTTCTCCATGCCATGATGGCTGGGCGCTGGAAGCTTCTTTTTCAGGAGCGCACTGGCGTCTTAAGAAATTCGGTCAGGGCGCGCTGCACAGCCTCGGGCCTCTCATGGACCACCCAGTGACTGCAGCCTTGGAGATGCTCTATCTCCAGCTGCGGCACCCATTGCTCCAGCCCATGCAGCAAAGCAGGCTGCAGTGCCAGGTCGCTGTCCCCCCAGAGAATGCGCACCGGTACAGGAATGTGCAGCATTTCATCGGGTAGGCTGAGTTCGCGAATGTCTTGCAGTTCATCGGCGCTGCCGCCGGGTCGGGGCGGCACCAGCGGGCTGGCAGCGTAGAACATGCAGGCGCCGTGCACGCCCAGATCCCAATGCTCGCGGTATTGCTGCTTGCGCTCGGGCGTCAGCCATGCGGGCGTGCTGCCGTCTGGGTTCTGAAAGAATCCCAGCATGCGTTGCCAGCCGTTTTCGGCCAGCAACTCGGGCGCATCGGGTCGGCGCAGAAAATGCATGTACTGGCTGGCGGACTGCTGCACCGGGTTGGACTGCAGCTCCCGCAGGAAGCTGCCCGGATGCGGGGAGTTGAGTATCAGCAGCCGTTCAAGCTGCTGGGGGTAGCGGTTAGCCAGGCCCCAGGCCACGGCTCCGCCCCAGTCATGGGCAATCACGCAGGCAGCGCGCTTGTCGGCACTTTCCAGCGCAATCAGGGCGGCCAGATCCTCCACCAGGTGTTTGGCGCGGTAGTCGCTGATGGCCGTGGGCTGGCTGGAGCGGCCATAACCGCGCAGATTGGGGGCCACGCAGCGATAGCGGCTGCCGAATTGCGCAAGCAGCGCATCCCAGATGAAGGCACCTTCGGGAAAACCGTGCAGAAACAGCAACAGGGGCTGACCCGGCTCGCCGCTGGTACGGCATTCCAGTTCAACCCCTGTGGACAGGGTATGCGTGCAAGTCATGACCATGAAGCTCTCCTTTTTGTAGCTTCTGGCGCTTGCAAGATAAGCGCCTATGGCTGATTTTGCGCAGGCGTCCCGTCAGCGGGCGTCGCTTGGGTGACCGGAGCAGCCTGGGGCATTCCCGCCTGGGGCAAACCTGCCTGGGGCAATCCCTCGGGGTGGCACCAGTGCCACAGCAACTGGGCCACATCGTCCACACCCTGCTTTTTGAGGGCGGAGAACAGACGCACCTCGCCACCGCCCGCATTGAGCTTGGTGATGGACAGGATCTTGGCCTGCTCGGCGCGGGTCAGCTTGTCGGCCTTGGTCAGCACGATGAGGAACTTCAGGCCTTGCTCCACGCGCGGACGGATGGCGTCCAGCAGAGCTTCGTCGAGTTCGGTCAGGCCCAGGCGCGGGTCGCACAGCAGCACCACGGCGGAGAGGCTTTCGCGGCTCATCAGATAGTTGAGCATGACGCGCTGCCAGCGCTCCTTGTCAGTGCGCGAGACGGCCGCGTAGCCGTAGCCGGGCAAGTCGGCCAGCACGGCATCGGTCACGCCCTGCTTGCCCAGCGAAAACAGGTTGATGTGCTGGGTGCGGCCGGGCTTCTTGGAGGCGAAGGCCAGCTGTTTTTGCTGGGTCAGGGTATTGATGGCGGTGGACTTGCCAGCATTGGAGCGGCCGACGAAGGCGATCTCGGGAACCTCGACCTTGGGCAGCTGATTGAGCTGGGCTGCGGTCGTAAAAAAGCGTGCGGTGTGCATCCAGCCCATCGCAAGCTTGCTGTCGATCAAAGAAAGTGATTTTCCGGCAGTGGTATCCGGGGAAGCATGGGTCATGACGGTAACTATTTCAGGGAGGCCCATTGTAGAATTTGACGGATTCGCGCTCTCAACAATAGACCCAGCCCCTTGATATGAAGTTGCTTGCCTCTTTGCTGACTGCTGCCATTTTCGCAGCACCTGCCTTCCCCGCATTTTCGGCGGGAGAAACACCTGTCAAGGCGGATGCTGCCAAAGGGCAAGCCAGTTATGGGGCGGTTTGCGTCGCCTGTCATGCCGCAGATGGCAATTCCACCATTCCTTTGCAGCCAAAGCTTGCAGGCCAGCACCCCGAGTATCTAGTCAAGCAGCTGCGCGAGTTCAAGGACGGCAAGCGCAACGATCCGGTGATGAAGGGCTTTGCCTCCACGCTCAGCGATGGCGATATGCAGAATATCGCGGCCTGGCTGCATACCCAGGCGCCCAAGAACGGCTTCTCCAAGGACAAGGACTCCATCGCACTGGGTGAGCGCATTTTCCGCGGTGGCATTCAGGATCGTCAGATTGCTGCCTGCGCAGGTTGCCACAGCCCCAATGGCTCCGGCATTCCGGCCCAGTACCCGCGTCTGTCGGGTCAGCATGCTGAATATACCGTGAAGTCGTTGACGGACTTTCGCGACGGCAAGCGCAGCAATAGCATTCCCATGGCCCAGGTTGCTGCCAAGCTTAATGATCGCGAAATCAAGGCCGTGGCAGACTATATAGCTGGCTTGCGTTAAAAATCCTTTTCACCAGATGCGCGGGTGACTCCGGGAACTTTCAGGCATCTGGCACCCCCCAAGTCAGGCGGACCCATCGGCTAGTTCAGCAGATGGCCCGCCTTTTTGCGTTCGGCTCTATCTCATCCCCATGTCAGACCTTCCACTTCGCGATCGTGACTCCTCTCGCTCACAGGCAGTGCGCGCGACTCTGGAGTTGCTGGCCTCCATGCGCTTTGCGATTTCACTGCTCACAGTGATCTGCATCGCATCGGTCATCGGCACGGTGCTCAAGCAACATGAACCGCTGGTCAACTATGTCAACCAGTTCGGCCCCTTCTGGGCGCAGCTGTTTCTGGCGCTCAAGCTCAACGCGGTCTACAGCGCCTGGTGGTTTCTGCTGATTCTGACGTTTCTGGTCATCAGCACCTCGCTGTGCGTGAGCCGCCATGCCCCCAAATATCTGGCCGATATCCGCAATTACAAGGAAAACCTCCGCGAACAAAGCCTCAAGGCATTCCACCATCGCGCCGAGGCCGATGTGGCGGGCAGTACCGAAGAGGCCGCCAAGCGCCTCGGCCAGCAACTGGTATCCGGCGGCTGGAAGGTCAAGATGCAGCAGCGCGACACGGCGGCCGGGCCCGGCACCGGCTGGATGCTGGCTGCCAAGGCCGGTGCGGTCAACAAGCTGGGCTATATCGCCGCGCATTGTGCAATCGTGCTGATCTGCATCGGCGGGCTGTTTGACGGCGACCTCATCGTGCGGGCGCAGATGCTGCTGGGAGGCAAAACACCTTATACCGGCGGCGGCATGATCTCGGACGTCGCGCCCGAGCACCGTTTGTCCATCAAGAATCCGACCTTCCGCGGCAACCTCATGGTCTCTGAAGGCACGCAGTCCGGCACGGCCATCCTGAATCAATCGGACGGCATCTTGCTGCAAGATCTGCCATTTTCGGTGGAACTCAAGAAATTCATCGTGGAGTACTACTCCACTGGCATGCCCAAGCTGTTTGCCAGCGAGATCGTGATTCATGACCGCGCCACCGGCGAGAAGCTGGAAAAGCGCGTGGAGGTGAACCATCCGGCCAGCTACAAGGGCATCGAGATCTACCAGAGCAGCTTCGATGACGGCGGCTCCAGCGTCAAGCTGCATGCAGTGCCCATGGACGGCGTCTCACAGCCCTTCGACGTGGAGGGCGTGATCGGCAACTCCACCGAGTTCGAGCGCAAGCTGGCCGATGGCCAGCAGGACAAGGTGACGCTGGAGTACACGGCGCTGCGCACCATCAATGTGGAGAACTTCGGCGGCCAGGACAAGGGCGCCGGCACCGATGTGCGCAAGGTCGATCTGAGGCAGGCCATCGACGAGCGCCTGGGAGCAGCCCACAAGACCACGGACAAAAAGGATTTGCGCAATATCGGCCCCAGCGTGGGCTACAAGCTGCGCGATGCCTCGGGCCAGGCACGCGAGTTCCAGAACTACATGCTGCCCGTGGACACGGGCGACGGCCAGCCCGTATTCCTGCTCGGCGTGCGTGAGAACCAGGCTGACCAGATGCGCTATCTGCGCGTGCCTGCCGACCCTGAGGGCACGATGAACACCTTCATGCAGCTGCGCCAGGCCATGCAGAGCAAGACCCAGGCGGAAAAGGCGGCGCGAGCCTATGTGCAGCGGGCGGTCGATGTCTCCAAGCCCGAGCTGGCCGAGCCGCTGACGCAGTCCGCGCTCAAGGCGCTGGAGCTGTTTGCCGGTCAGGACAGCAAGCTCAAGGCTCCCGACGGCCGTCAGCTCGGTGGCCTGCAGGCGATATCGGGCTTCATGGACAGCAACGTGCCCGAGGCCGAGCGCGAGCGCGCCGGCGAGGTGCTGGTGCGGATTCTCAACGGCGTGCTGTTCGAGCTGGCCCAGCAGGTGCGTCAGCAGGCAGGGCTCAAGCCTTTCGAGAACGACGAGAAGACTCAGGCCTTCATGACGCAGTCGGTGTTCTCGCTCAGCGACGCGCAGTTCTACCCAGCGCCCGTGGTCTTCATGCTGCAGGACTTCAAGCAGGTCCAGGCCAGCGTGTTCCAGGTGGCGCGGGCTCCCGGTAAAAACATTGTTTACCTGGGTTGCCTCTTCCTGATCATCGGTGTTTTTGCCATGCTGTACGTGCGTGACCGCCGCATCTGGATCTGGCTGACCCCTGCGAATGGTGGCAGCCATGCGAACATGGCCTTGTCCACCAACCGCAAGACCATGGATGGCGACCGCGAGTTCGCCATGCTGGCCGACAAGCTGATCGGGGCCAAGCCCTTACAAAAGAAGACTCCCGGAGGTTCTGTATGAACACCGCAACCACGACATTGACTCTGAACGAAGGCTATTTCGCCCGCCGCAACTGGTTTGACTGGTTGTTCGCGGTCGTGGTGGCCGTGGGCCTGGGCATAGCGCTGCAGCGCTATGCCGCCTATATGGATGTGTATGAGAAGGGCATTTTGCTGGCGACCATCCCGGCCATGATCTGGTTGGGCTGGTTCTGGCGCCCGCTGGCAGTGCTGATGCTGAGCGTGGCGGGATGCTCGCTCCTGGCCATCGGCCTGTACCAAGGAGCGGATGGCGGCGAGCTGGCACGGTCGGAGACCGTCTTCGGCCTGAAGTACTTCCTCTCCAGCCAGTCCGCCATCCTGTGGATGAGTATGGTGTTCTTCATCAGCACGGCTTTCTATTGGATAGGCGTGTTCGCCAAGGGCGAGCGCTCGGTCATGTCGCTGCTGGGTTCGCGCCTAGCCTGGCTGGCCGTCGCCATGGCGCTGATCGGCACCATGGTGCGCTGGTACGAGAGCTATCTGCTTGGCCCGGACATCGGCCATATCCCCGTCAGCAATCTCTACGAAGTGTTCGTCATGTTCTGCTGGATGACGGCCATCTTCTATCTGTACTACGAGCAGCATTACGACACGCGCGCCCTGGGCGGCTTTGTAATGCTGGTGGTCAGCGCGGCCGTGGGCTTTCTGCTCTGGTACACGCTGGTGCGCCAGGCCCATGAGATTCAGCCCCTGGTGCCCGCCCTCAAGAGCTGGTGGATGAAGCTGCATGTGCCCGCCAACTTCATCGGCTACGGCACGTTTGCGCTGTCGGCCATGGTGGCGTTTGCCTACCTGATCAAGCAGCAGGCCACCGAGACCAAGTGGTACAAGCTGGCGCCGCTGTGGCTGCTGGGCGTGGTCCTGTGCTTTGAGCCCATCGTCTTTCGCAAGGGCGCGACCGAGAACGGCGGCAGCTACTGGATGGTGTACTTCGGCATTTCGGCCCTGATCGTGGCCGGCATCCTGCTCTCGCGCAAGCGCATTGCCGCACGCCTGCCCTCGTTCGAGATCCTGGACGACGTGATGTACAAAGCCATCGCTGTGGGCTTTGCCTTCTTCACCATTGCCACCGTGCTCGGCGCTCTGTGGGCGGCCGAGGCCTGGGGCGGCTACTGGAGCTGGGACCCCAAGGAAACCTGGGCGCTGATCGTCTGGCTCAACTATGCGGCCTGGCTGCATATGCGCTTGATGAAGGGTCTGCGCGGCACGGTGTCCGCCTGGTGGGCGCTGGCGGGTCTGGCCGTCACCACCTTTGCCTTCCTGGGTGTGAACATGTTCCTGTCGGGTCTGCACAGCTACGGCGAGCTGTAGGCCTCGTACCAGGCACTCCAAAAAACAGGAGCTGCTTGCGCTGATTGAATAAGGAATTCAGATTGAAAACAGTCTGAAACCTTTGATCATCAAGCGCTGGCAGCTCCTTTTTTATTGAGAAGCTCGGAGGAACTTTGCTGACGCAGAGGGCTTCCAAATCGCACTACTCTTGATCGTCGTTTGGGAGCATTCCTATGCTGATACGTCACCGCAACCAAGGCTTTGAACATCCACTGGGCAGCGAGATCACGCCTCGGAGCCAATACCTGCAGCGCCGGGACTTTCTGCAGACCCTGGCCATGGGCGCTGCTGGCGCGACCCTGGCAGGCTGGGCCGGCCGTGATGCGCTGGCTGCGGCCGATCGTGTGCATCTACCCGCCCTGAAGGGCGTGGCCAGCAAGGTGGCTGGCGCCATGACCGTGGAGGCGGCCACCAGCTACCAGGACGTGACCAGCTACAACAACTACTACGAGTTCGGTCTGGACAAGGACGAGCCCGCACGCAATGCACACACGCTCAAGACCCGGCCCTGGACGGTGCGCATCGAAGGTCTCGTGCAGAAGCCGCAGACTCTGGACATCGACAGCCTGCTCAAGCTCGCACCCATGGAAGAGCGCATCTACCGCCTGCGCTGCGTGGAGGGCTGGTCCATGGTCATCCCCTGGGTGGGCTACTCGCTGTCCGAACTGCTGAGGAAAGTGCAGCCGCTCTCCGGCGCCAAGTATGTGGAATTCGTCACCCTGGCCGACAAGGCCCAGATGCCCGGACTCAGAAGCGGCGTGCTGGACTGGCCCTATACCGAGGGCTTGCGGCTGGATGAGGCCATGCATCCGCTGACGCTGCTGGCCTTCGGCATGTACGGCGAGGTCTTGCCAAACCAGAATGGTGCGCCGCTGCGTCTGGTCGTGCCCTGGAAATATGGTTTCAAGAGCGCCAAGTCGCTGGTGGCAATCCGCCTGACCGACAAGGAGCCGGGCACCGCCTGGAACAAGGCGGCACGCAACGAGTACGGCTTTTATTCGAATGTGAATCCCGAGGTCGATCATCCGCGCTGGAGCCAGGCCACCGAGCGGCGCATTGGTGAGGGCGGGCTGTTCGCCAAGCGCCGCAAGACCTTGCTGTTCAACGGCTATGGCGATCAGGTGGCGTCGCTGTATGCGGGCATGGATCTGAAGAAGTTCTACTGATGCAGGCCTGGTTGCTCAAGCCCTGGGCCAAGCCGCTGGTCTTTACGCTGTGCCTGCTGCCTTGCGCATGGCTGTTCTATGCGGCGTTCACTGACGGGCTGGGGGCCAATCCGGCCGAGGCCCTGCTGCGCAGCACGGGTGACTGGACTCTGCGTTTTCTTTGCATCGTGCTGGCGGTGACGCCGCTGCGCCAGATCAGCGGCTGGAATCTGCTGGTGCGTTACCGGCGCATGCTGGGCCTGTATGTGTTCTTCTACGCCTGTCTGCACCTGCTTTGCTATGCCTGGTTCGACATGGGGCTGGATTGGGGCGATATCTTGGCTGATATCCCCAAGCGTCCATTCATTCTGGTGGGTTTCAGCACCTGGCTGCTGCTGCTGGTGTTGGCTGCCACCTCGCCAAAGTTCATGCTCAGGGCTCTAGGCGGCAAGCGCTGGCAATGGCTGCACCGCGCGGTCTATGTGGCGGTGCCGCTGGCCTTGCTGCATTTTTTCTGGATGCGCGCCAGCAAGAACAATTTTGCCGAGGTAGCGGTTTATGCAGCCATTCTCGGTAGCTTGCTTGGCTGGCGAGTGCTGCATGCACTCAGAGGCAATCAACCGGCTGCAGCGCGCAGGGGTGGACGTACCTGACGCGAGACCGGGTCGATCTGCGCCGAAGGAAGCCGGTAGGCATCCTGGTCGAACAGGTCGATGCCGCACTGCAGGCCTTCGAGCCAGTCGAACAGATCGCCAATCGCCCGCTTGCCCATGATGGGAGCGCCATGCTGGGGCACGATCATGTCGATATGGAGCTGGCGCGCCATCTGAACCCAAAGGCGCAGAATCTTGTTGGAGACCATGTAGCGACGGTGAAAGCCTTCCATGCGTGCGATGTGCGGGCCTAGGTCGGTGACGGGCTTCTGGGCTTCTGCGCCGGTGGTCAGGGATACGCCGAGGTCGCCCGTGAACAGAATCTTGCTGATCGGGTCGTAGAAGTGGAAGTTGCCCTCGGCATGCAGGAAATGCGCGGGTAGCAGCACCAGTTCGCTATGCCCCAGCGGCAGGCGTCCGCCCGCATCGGGCACGCCGATGACGCGGTTTTCCGTCTTGCCCACTTTGGTGAAGTGCGGTGCAAAGCGCTCCCAGATGCGCGAGATGACCAGTTGCGCGCGCGTGCTGCTCATCCAGCGGTCCAGCGAGGCAATGATGTCCGGGTCGGCATGTGAGGCAATCAGATAGGCGAGCTTTTGCGGCGGAAAATGCCGCGACATGCCCATGAACAGCTCGTTGAAAGCCAGGTTGCCGCCGGGATCGATGATGGCTCCCGTGCCGTGGTCCACAATCAGGAACTGATTGGCCTGAATGGCCTGACCGTCCTCCTCAATGAGGTCGGTGAACATCAGGCAGATGTGGTTTTTGTCGCGATAGAGCTCAATGGACATGACGGTTTGTCAAAGGACAAGATGCCGTCACTCTAGAGAGTAAGCCTGGGCGACATGTTGATGTGTATCAAGCCTCAGGGCTTGGCATCGGTCTGGTCCGTCTCGCCGGCCTCGAGCGGTGGCTTGGTTGGGGTCGCAGGTGTTTCCGTGGCGGACGGCTTGCTGGAAATGCCCAGCGTTTCGGGCAGCGTGGCACGGCCCTGGGCGGCAGGATCGGTGGGCAGATAGAGCGGGCCCTTTTGTCCACAGGCCGAAAGTGCGGCGAGGGACGCCGCACAAGCCGCAAGGGCAATGCTCCTGACTAGAATTTGGTTGGCTTTCAACATGGGCAAATTGTAATGACTGACCTTGAATATCTGGACCGCGCCGACCAACTTCTGCTGGCTGTGGAGAAATGCTGCGACCGCATCGATGACGAAACCGATGCCGACCTTGATGCCCAGCGCGTGGGCGGCATGGTGACACTGGTTTTTGCCAATCGCAGCCAGATTGTCATCAACCAGCAAAAGCCCCTGCATGAAATCTGGCTGGCGGCCAAGGCTGGCGGCTTTCACTATCGTTTTGACGAAGACAAGAAGGTCTGGCTGGACACCAAGGGTGCTGGCGAGTTCTTTGCCAATCTGACGCAATACGCGAGCGAGCAGTCGGGCATGGCGCTGGAGTTCAAGGCCCTGGCCTGAGTATTCGGGGCGCTGGAATAAAAAAGCCTGCCTCGACGAGAGGCAGGCTTTTTGCTTTGCGAAGGCTTAGTTTCTGAAAAGGTCCAGAATGCGGCTGCGCTCCTCTGCGGCCGGTGGCTGGGTGGCACCCGGGCCGGCATTGCCGCTTGCATTCGGGTCGGAGGCGCCTTCCATGCCGAGGCTGGAGACGCCGCCGTTGCGGGCGTTTTCTTCGTAATACCAGTCGCCGCCCATATTGACCACGCCGGGCGGCGCCTGCACTTCGGCCACAGGCACGCCCTTGAGCGCGTGCTGCATGAAGCTGATCCAGATGGGCAGGCTCAGGCCGCCACCGGTTTCACGCGAGCCCAGATTGCGCGGTGTGTCGTAGCCGATCCAGGAGACCGCGGCAAGGTTGGGCTGGTAGCCGGCAAACCAGGCATCCACCGAGTCATTGGTGGTGCCGGTCTTGCCATACAGGTCAGGGCGCTTGAGTGTGGCTTGCGCACGTGCAGCCGTGCCCACGCGTGCCACATCATTGAGCAAGGTGCCGGTGAGGAAGGCGTTGCGCTCGGGAATGGCCTGGGGCAGCTCCTTCACCGCCGGAGGGGTGAATTCGGAGAGGATACGGCCCTTGTGGTCGGTCACGCGGGCGATCAGCCAGGGGTTGATGCGATGGCCGCCGTTGGCAAACACCGAGTAGGCCCCTGCCATCTGAAGCGGCGTGACCGAGCCGGCACCCAGGGCCATGGTCAGATAGGCGGGCTGTTTGGAGGCTTCAAAGCCGAAGCGCGTCGCCCATTCCTGTCCGGTCTTGGGGCCGATGGCCTGCAGCAGTCGGATGGAGATCATGTTCTTGGACTTGTTCAAGCCCGTGCGCATGGTCATGGGCCCGTCGTAGCGGCCGTCGTAGTTCTTGGGTTCCCAGGGCTGGCCACCGGTGGTTGCTGCACTGAAGAAGATCGGTGCGTCATTGATCATGGTGGAAGGCGAGAAACCGTGCTCCAGTGCCGCCGAGT
This sequence comes from Comamonas sp. Tr-654, assembly GCF_011752915.1. Lineage (NCBI taxonomy): Bacteria > Pseudomonadati > Pseudomonadota > Betaproteobacteria > Burkholderiales > Comamonadaceae > Comamonas > Comamonas sp. Tr-654. The sequence goes on along the minus strand of NZ_VWWQ01000003.1, from coordinate 586,521 downwards.
AGATGAAGGGCTTGAAGCTGGAGCCGGGCTGACGCCAGGCCTGGGTCACGTGGTTGAACTTGTTCTTTTCGAAGTCGAAACCACCGATCAGCGCGCGGATGGCACCGGTTTGTGTGGACATGGCGACAAAAGCGCCTTCGACTTCGGGCAGCTGGGTGATTTCCCATGCTCCCTTGGTGTTCTTGACGGCGCGGATCACGGCACCGGGGCGGATCTTGATGTTGGGCGGAGCCTTGGGGCTGAGGCCGGACTCGGCGGGCTTGAGGTTGTCGCCGGTGATCTCGAAATGGGTACCGTCCGCACGGGCCGCGACAATCTTGCGTGGCGAGGCTTCCAGCACCACGGCCGCAACCACGTCGCCGTTGTCGGGGTGGTTGGCCAGGGCATCGTCAATGGCGTCTTCCAGCTCCTGCGCATTGCTGGGCAGGGTGATGAACTTCTCGGGGCCGCGGTACTTCTGACGGCGCTCGTAGTTCATGATGCCTTCGCGCAAAGCCTTGTAGGCGGCCTCTTGTTCGCCGGCATTGAGGGTGGTGTAGACGTTCAGGCCGCGGGTATAGGCGTCGTTGCCGTACTGGGCAAAGATCAACTGGCGGGCCATTTCTGCCACGTACTCCGCGTGTACGCGGGTCGAGTTGGCCGCCGTGCGCAGCTTGAGTGGCTCTTCACGAGCCTGCCTGGCCTGCTCTGCAGTGATGAAGCCGTTTTCCTCCATGCGCTCGATGATGTAGAGCTGACGGATGCGTGCGCGCTTGGGGTTGCTGATTGGGTTATAGGCCGAGGGGGCCTTGGGCAGGCCGGCCAGCATGGCGGCTTCGGCCACCGTGATGTCTTTGAGCGGATGGCCGAAATAGGCTTCGCAGGCTGCTGCAAAGCCATAGGCACGGTTGCCCAGGAAAATCTGGTTCATGTAGATCTCGAGGATCTGCTCCTTGGTGAGCAGATGCTCAAGCTTGAAGGTCAGCAGGATTTCGTAGATCTTGCGGGTATAGGTCTTCTCGGAGGAGAGGTAGACATTGCGCGCCACCTGCATGGTGATGGTGGAGGCGCCCTGGCTCTTTACCTTGCCCAGGTTGGCCAGCGCGGCACGCAGCATGCCCTTGTAGTCCACGCCGCCATGCTCGAAGAAGCGGGTGTCCTCGATGGCGAGCACTGCATCCGTCATGACCTTGGGGATCTCGTTGATGGGCGTCAGGGTGCGGCGTTCTTCACCGAATTCACCCAGCAGAGCCCCCTCGCTGGAATAAACCCGCAGCGGGAGCTTGGGGCGGTAGTCTGCGAGCTCGGAGACATCGGGGAGATTGGGGTAAGCCATGGCCAGCGCTACGGCCACAGCCAGCAAAGCGGCCAGGGCAGCAGCGACAGCAAGTCCGATCAGCCAGAAAATGGAGCGCAGCAGCCAGTGCATGCGTTTCTTGGGAGCTTGGGAGCCAGGCGCTGGGGCCTGGTGGGCAGAGTGTTCTGATGGCGGCATTTCGCAGTATTGACAAGGGGTAGGGCATTATAGAAATGCCTCCCGGAAAAGCATCTCAGCGGCTGGGTGGGAGCCGCGCTTTGGTCGAATCCTAAATCACAGGGTAAGCACCACTATGGGCAAGGGGTGGCTTTCTTGCTGTTTGACGTTACACAAGTTTGTCTTTTTTTGGCCACGAAATAAGGTGTAAAGCGCTGCAGCAAAGCATGTGCTGCTATAGCTTGCTGCTAGGATTCCAGGGTATTGCTGGCTTTTGTTTCCATTCTTACAAACCTGGGGGGGGCATGTTGATTGCTCTGAGTTCTTTATTCAGCCGTCAGCCTGCACCTTTGCTTGGCATTGATGTCAGCTCCTCCAGCGTGAAGCTGGTCGAACTGGCCAAAAGCAAATCCGGCGAGTGGCAATTGGAGCGTTGTGCGATCGAGCCTCTTGAAAAAGGCTGGATCACCGACGGCAATATTGAAAAATTTGATGAAGTGGCTGAAGCCGTGCGCCGTCTGGTGAAGAAAAGCGGAACGCGGACCAAGCAGGTCGCCATGGCGCTGCCAGCCGCAGCCGTGATCACCAAGAAGATTACTTTGCCATCCGGTTTGACCGAGCTGGAGATGGAAGTTCAGGTCGAGTCCGAAGCCAACCAGTACATTCCGTTCTCGCTCGACGAGGTGAGCCTGGATTTTTGCGTCGTTGGTCCTTCGCTGGTATCGCCCGGGGATGTGGATGTGCTGATCGCGGCATCGCGCAAGGAAAAAGTGCAGGACCGCCAGGGTCTGGCCGAGGCGGCCGGTCTCAAGCCCATCGTCATCGATATCGAGCCCTATGCCGCGCGCATGGCGGCAACGCGTCTGGTGTCCCGTTTGCCCAATGCCGGTCGTGACGCCGTTGTCGCGCTGTTCGAGGTGGGAGCCATGACCACCAGCATGCAGGTGCTTCGTAATGACGAAGTGCTTTATGAGCGTGACCAGGCTTTTGGCGGTGCACAGTTGACGCAGCTGATCGCGCGCCAGTACGGTTTCTCTCCGGAAGAAGCGGAAGCCAAGAAGCGCAGCGGTGAATTGCCGGACGACTATGCGGCGGGGGTGCTCAAGCCCTTTGTGCAAAGCCTGACCCAGGAAGTGGCGCGTGCGCTGCAGTTCTTCTTCACGAGCACTCCCTACAACCGCGTCGACCATATCTTGCTGGCAGGCGGGTCCTCGTCCTTGCCGGGGCTGGTGGAAGCCGTCAGCCAGCAGACGGGTTGTGCCTGCAGTCTCGCCAATCCCTTCGATGGCATGGAAATTGGCAGCGGTGTGCGTTTGAAAAAGATGGCGCGTGAGGCCCCGTCCTATCTGACCTCTTGCGGTCTGGCCATGCGGAGGTTTCAAGAGTGATATTGATCAACCTTTTACCGCACCGCGAGGCGGCCAAGAAGCGCCGCAAAGAGGCGTTCCAGGTCAATATGGTGCTGGCCGCGCTGGCTGGACTGCTGATCGCCGCGCTGATCTACTGGTACTTCCAGATGATGATCGAGGGCCAGCAGAACAAGAACAACTTGCTGCGCTCCGAAATCAAGGTCCTGGAGACGCAGATCAAGGAAATCGAAGGACTCGAGGCAGAGATCACGGCTTTGCGTGCGCGCCAGAAGGCCGTGGAGGACTTGCAGTCCGACCGCAACCTGCCTGTCTACATGCTCAACGAGCTGGTCAAGCAACTGCCGGAGGGTGTCTACATCAGCAGCATCAAGCAGGACGGTCTGTCGGTGACCATGCAGGGCACCGCACAGTCGAACGAGCGTATCTCCGAGATGCTGCGCAATCTGACCGATGGTTCGCCCTGGTTCTCCAAGCCGGAACTGATGGAGATCGTGGCCAAGACCGTTGATGTGACCGCCAAGGACAAGCGCCGTGCGGCTGCTTTCACCTTGCGCTTCAATCTGACCCGGGCCAGCGATGCGGAGAAAAATCTGCTCGCTGCTAGCCCCTCCGTGAAGGCGCAGTGATGGCAAAGAGCAAGAAATCTCTGGATATCGATTTCGCGGCGTTGCAAGACAAAATTCAGCGCCAATTCCGGAACCTGGATCCCAATGACCCTTCGGTCTGGCCGGCGCTGCCCAAGGCATTGCTGTATATCGCCGTCGCGGTTGCTGTGGCTGCCTTGCTGTGGTTTGTCATCCTGAAAGACTATGAAGAAGAGCTAGAAACAGAGCGTGCTACTGAGGTGACTTTGCGTGAGGACTATTCCAGGAAGATGGTCAAGGCGGTGAGCCTCGATGGCCTGAAGAAGCAGCGTGAACAGGTGCAGCAGTATGTGACGCAGCTGGAGAAGCAATTGCCCAGCAAGGCGGAAATGGCAGCCTTGCTTTCCGATATCAACCAGGCCGGTCTGGGTCGCAGCCTGCAGTTTGAAGTATTCCGTCCCGGCGCAATGGTGACCAAGGAGTACTACGCCGAGCTGCCGATTGCACTGAAAGTGACGGGTCGCTATCACGACATCGGTGCTTTTGCCTCGGATATCGCTTTTCTGTCCCGTATTGTGACTTTGAACAATCTGTCCATCGCTCCTGGCGCAGGCGGCAAGGATACGGACGTGCTGTCCATGGATGCCACGGCACGTACCTTCCGGTATCTGGATGCGGACGAAGTCAAGGCGCAGCGTGACGCAGCCAAGGGGAAGAAATGAGCAAGGCATTCTTGAGCCCTATCTGCCTGCTTCTGATGGGCAGCGCCTTGCTGGCAGGTTGTACTTCCTCCGAAGAGGATCAGCTGCGTGAATGGATGGCGCAGGAGCGCGCCAATGCCAAGCCTCGTGTGACGCCGCTGGAGGAGCCCAAGCCGTTCAAGCCTCAGGCATATACAGGGGGTGACGGCATGGACCCCTTCAACCCGCTCAAGCTGATTCAGGTTTTGCGCAAGGAGTCGGCGCAATCCAATATCAGCACGGCCTTGCTGACACCGGAATTGAGCCGACGCAAGGAACCGCTGGAGGCCGAGCCGCTGGACACCATGACCATGGTGGGCAGCCTGGACAAGAAGAATGTGCCTACGGCCCTGGTCAGAGTCGGTGGCCTGCTTTACCAGGTACGTGTCGGTAACTATCTGGGGCAGAACTACGGAAAGATCACCCGGATAACGGAAAACTCCATCCAGCTCAGAGAGATTGTCCAGGATGGCGGTGGTGACTGGATTGAAAGAACAAGCACTTTGGAGTTGCAGGAGGTTGGCAAATGATGGGTATTAACCGCAGCACTATGGGGAAGGCCCGTTGGGGTCTGACCCTGAGCAGCCTTTTGCTTTCTTCGGCAGCTTGGGCTCAGGCGCGCATCGAGACGGTAACAGGTGCTTTGCAGTCAGGCTCCGAGGTCATTCGTGTTGAAATGTCCGAGCCGCTGGCCGCCGATCCGACCGGATTTGTCGTGCAATCTCCGGCCCGTATCGCGCTGGATTTTCCGGGTGTGAGCAATGGCTCGGGCAAGTCCCTGCTGGAGTTCAACCAGGGCAATCTGCGCTCGGCGAATCTGGTGGAAGCATCGGGCCGCTCACGTCTGGTACTGAACCTGAAGACGGCCACCACCTATCGCCTGCAGCGTCAGGGAAACTCTCTGCTGATCCTGCTTGATCCCGCCGGCGCGGCGGCATCTGCCACGGCTGCAGCTCCTGCCATGGCGCCGGTATTCGAGAGCAAGACAGCTTCCTCCGATGCGGCACCGATTCGTGGCATCGACTTTCGCCGTGGCAGTGACGGCTCCGGTCGGATCGTGGTCAGCCTTGGCAGCAGCCAGGTGGGAGTGGATCTGCGGCAGGAGGGCAAAGGCCTGACAGTGGACTTCCTGCGTACAGCCCTGCCTGAGAATCTGCGCAAAAAGCTGGATGTGGGGGATTTCGGCACGCCGGTGCAGACGATCTCGACCACGCAGCAAGGCGATCGGGTGCGCATGCGCATCGACCCTGTGGGCGACTGGGAGCACAGCGCCTACCAGAGTGACAATCAGTTCGTGGTGGAAGTGCGCCAGAAAAAGGTCGACACCAGCAAGCTGACCCAGGGCCCGGGCTACAGCGGCGAAAAACTGTCGCTCAATTTTCAGAATATTGAAGTGCGCTCCCTGCTGCAGGTCATCGCGGATTTCACCAACTTCAATATCGTCACCTCGGATACGGTCACCGGTGCTTTGACGCTGCGCCTGAAGGATGTCCCCTGGGATCAGGCTCTGCAGATCATCATGGATGCCAAGGGGCTGGGCATGCGCAAGTCCGGCTCGGTGCTCTGGATCGCTCCCAAGGACGAGATCGACGCACGCACCAAGCGTGACTACGAAGCGGCGATGGAGATTCAGAAGCTCGAGCCTCTGCGTACGCAGGGCTTCCAGCTCAACTATGCAAAAGCCGCAGACATCCTGCAGCAGATCACGACTTCGACAGGTGGTGGTGGTACGGGTGGTACCGGATCCAGCACGCGCTTTCTGTCGTCTCGCGGCTCCGCTATTTCAGAGCCCCGTACCAATCAGCTGTTTGTGACCGACACGCCGACCAAGCTTGAGGAATTGAAAGCTTTGCTGGCAACGCTGGATGTGCCAGTGCGTCAGGTCATGATCGAGGCTCGCATTGTCGAGGCACGGGACACCTTCGGTCGTTCGCTGGGGGTGAAGTTTGGTGGTGGAGCTGTTGGCAGCAATGCTGCCATGACATCGTCCCAGTTTCTGCCGGATAGCAGTTCGGGAACGGGCACCAAGTTTCCGAGTGGCAACTTCGTCAACCTGCCGGCCAGCGTTTCAGGAATCAACACCGTGGGGCAGGTCGCATTTTCGGTCTTCAATAGCTCGATGACGCGTTTTCTGTCCCTGGAGTTGTCCGCTCTCGAAGCTGAAGGCGACGGCAAGATCATCTCCAACCCTCGTCTGGTGACGGCAGACCAGAACAAGGCCTTGATCGAGCAAGGCACGGAGTATCCGTATTCCGTCACGGCACCGAATGGCGCCACGACGATTTCGTTCAAGAAGGCGGTGCTGAAGCTGGAAGTTACTCCGCAAATCACTCCTGAAGGCGACATCATTCTGGATCTGGATGTGAACAAGGACAGCCGTGGCGAGACCACGACTCAGGGCGTGGCTATCGATACCAAGCACATCAAGACCCAGGTGCTGGTCGAAAATGGTGGCACGGTGGTGATCGGCGGCATCTTTGAAATGGAGGAGACTAACCAGCTCAACAAGGTGCCGCTGTTCGGGGATCTGCCGGTCTTGGGGCATTTGTTCCGCAGCAACACCAAGGCTTCGAGCAAGCGCGAAATGCTGGTTTTCATCACTCCGAAAATGCTGAATCAGGCGCGCAGCAACAGCAAATAGCCGTTATCAGTTTTGACATAGGGCCCGCATGAATGAATGCGGGCCTTTTTGTTTGTAATATCTGCGGGCTGCGAGAATCACGGACTGGCCGGATTGGCGGATGACGGTAACGCGATGACTGTTACAAATAAATTTCATATTGCTCTTGTGGGCTTGCCGGGCTGCGGCAAATCCACCATCGGACGCTATCTGGCCAAGCGCTGGTCCATGCCTTTTGTGGACGTGGATACGGCCATTGAAGAACATATCGGCTGCACGATTCGCGAATTCTTTGCCAAGGAAGGCGAGCCCAGGTTCCGGAATGTCGAGCAGGAGGTGCTGGCAGTGCTGCTCGCGCGTTCTGAGAAAACAGTGGTTGCCACGGGTGGCGGTGCCGTATTGAAGGCCGAGAACCGGCAGGAGCTGGCAGAGCATGCCCAAGTGGTCTATCTGAGCGCGTCACCGCATGAAATTGCCAAGCGTCTGCAGCGAGACACGCAGCGCCCCCTGTTGCAGGTGGACAATCCCTTGCAGCGATTGCTGGATCTGCATGCCCTAAGGGACCCGTTCTACAAGGAGGTGGCGGACTTTGTGGTGGCGGGAAGCGGCCTGTCCGCTGCGCAGGTAGCCCAGCGAGTGGCCATGCAGATCGAACTTGGTCAGCATTCGTGATGGGACAGAAGCGTTGGCTGGCCAATACGCTGTATGCCGTGCCTGCCATGTATTTTGAGAGAGGTTGAATGTGGAAACAGTGCGTATTGATCTGGGAGAGCGCAGCTATCCCATCGTGATTGCAGAGGGCCAGCTTGCCCTGGGCTCCACCTGGCAGGCATTGCCCAAGGCGGCGGCGGCACTGGTGGTCACCAATGATGTGGTGGCTCCGCTTTATCTCTCAGCGCTCAAGGAGGCCCTGAGCAGCCAATATGCCCAGGTGCATGAGGTGGTGCTGCCCGATGGCGAAGCGCACAAGGACTGGCAGACGCTGAATCTGATTTTCGACGCCCTGCTGCAACACGGCTGCGACCGCAAGACGGTGCTGTTTGCACTGGGTGGCGGGGTGGTGGGGGATATGACGGGTTTTGCTGCCGCCAGCTACATGCGTGGCGTGCCGTTTGTGCAGGTGCCAACCACGCTGCTGTCCCAGGTCGACTCTTCGGTGGGGGGCAAGACGGCCATCAACCACCCGCTGGGCAAGAACATGATTGGGGCCTTCTACCAGCCGCAACTGGTGCTCTGCGATCTGGCCACGCTGGATACCCTGGCAGAGCGCGAACTGAGTGCAGGTCTGGGTGAGATCATTAAATACGGCCCGATTGCCGATATGCAGTTCTTTGACTGGCTCGAGCAGAACATGGACGGCTTGCTGCGCCGTGATCGCGGCCTGCTTGCCCATGCCGTCAAGCGCAGCGTGGAAATCAAGGCCTGGGTGGTGGGTCAGGACGAGAAGGAGTCCGGTCTGCGCGCTATTCTCAATTTCGGTCACACCTTCGGTCATGCGATCGAGGCCGGCATGGGCTATGGCAACTGGCTGCATGGAGAGGGTGTGGCGGCCGGCATGGTGATGGCGGCAGAGCTCTCCCAGCGTCTCGGCATGGTGGATGCGAGTTTTGTGACTCGCCTGCGCACATTGATCGGGCGTGCGGGTTTGCCGGTGTGCGGAGCGGTCATCGATGCCCGCGACAACGCCGGCCGATATCTGGAACTGATGCGTGTCGACAAGAAATCCGAAGCCGGTGAAATCCGCTTTGTGCTGATCGATGGCCCGGGACAGGCCGTGACGCGCTCTGCCCCCGATGCGCTGGTGCGTGAGGTAATAGAGAGTTGCTGCGCTTGACGGATGGCCTGCTCTAGGCAGGTTCCGTGGGGAAAGAGATGGCCCTAGCTGTTAGAGTCGTTGCATCGAGTTGTTGAGGCGATTTGCATGACTGCTCTGGCTCCCTATGCCTGCCATCCCCAGCAAAGCCGCGGGCGCCGCTTTGCCGAACCTCAGGCCCCCACGCGCAGTGACTTTCAGCGCGATCGGGACCGCATTGTTCACTCCTCGGCCTTCAGGCGACTGGTCTACAAGACCCAGGTCTTTGTCAACCATGAGGGCGATCTGTTTCGCACCCGGCTCACGCATTCCCTGGAGGTGGCTCAACTCGGGCGCTCCATCGCGCGGTCTTTACGCCTGGATGAAGACCTGGTTGAGGCCATCTGTCTGGCGCATGATCTGGGACACACGCCGTTTGGGCACGCGGGGCAGGATGCGCTCAATGAGTGCATGAAGCCTCATGGCGGCTTTGAACACAATCTGCAAAGTCTGCGGGTGGTCGACAGGCTGGAGGAGCGCTATCCGGCCTTTGATGGTCTGAACCTGACTTTTGAGACGCGAGAAGGTATTCTCAAGCATTGTTCGCGCGGCAATGCGCAGCTATTGAATGAGCGCGAGCCCGGCGGGGTGGCCCAGCGTTTTCTAGACGGAACCCAGCCTTCGCTGGAGGCCCAGCTATGCAACCTAGCCGACGCGATTGCCTATAACGCTCATGATGTCGACGATGGCGTTCGATCAGGCTTGATCAGCATGGCCCAGCTGCGCGATGCCGTGCCTTTGTTTGCTCGCTATCATGCGGCCACTTTGGCGCAGTGGCCCGATCTGGCGGTGCCGGATGCCCAGCGCAAGCTGCTCTATGAAAGCATTCGCCGCATGCTCAGCGACCAGGTCTATGACGTTATCCATCACTCATCGGCCAGCCTGGAGGAGGCCGGTGTGCGCTCGGTGCAGGAGGTGCATCAGCATAGGCAGACGCTGATAGGCTTCAGTCCGGAGATGAAGACGCAGTCCCTGGTGCTCAAGCAGTTTCTGTTCCATCAGCTCTATCGGCATCCTCAGGTCATGCAGACCATGAACAATGCCCAGCAGGTCGTGAAAGAGCTGTTTGCCGCCTATATGCTGGAGCCCGAGCGCATGAAACCGCGCTTTGTCCAGCGCGCCCAGCTTGCCGATACCCTGCATGAGCGTGCGCGCGTGGTGGCCGACTTTGTTGCGGGTATGACGGACCGCTATGCGGCGCACGAGCATGAGCGCATCACCGGGATGAGACTGCTGACAGAGGCCTGAAGGATGCTCGCCAACGGTCTTGCGGCCGTTGGCGAGCATGGCCCAGGCCGGATCGCTAAAATAACGGCTCTGTGTATCTAGAGCCGGAATATTTCCCGCCCAGTGCGCATTCTTTGGGGGCGATAGCCCCCGTTTGCATTTTGGAAGGGCCTTGTCATGACCGAAACTTCAACCATCGCCGATCAGGCCTTCCCACCAGAGCTTGTGATTGCGGATACCGTGCGCTGGCTGGAAAAAGCGGTCATCGGCCTCAATCTTTGTCCCTTCGCCAAAGGCGTGCATGTCAAGGCCCAGATCCACTATGCCGTCAGCGATGCGAGCGATGCGCAGGGCGTGGCTGATGCCCTGCATCGCGAGCTCGAGGCACTGGCCGAAGCCAGTGCGGAAAAACGCGATACGACGCTGCTGATCCTGCCCCATGCCTTGCAGGATTTCCTGGACTTCAATGACTTTCTCGAAGTGGCCGACGCCATGGTCGAGGAACTGGATCTGGGCGGTATCTTGCAGGTTGCCTCGTTTCATCCACAGTTCCAGTTTGAGGGCACGGATGTGGATGACGTCACCAACTGCACCAACCGCTCTCCATATCCCATCCTGCATTTGCTGCGCGAAGACAGCATCGACAAGGCGGTGGAAGTGTTTCCTGAAGCCGAAACGATTTACGAGCGCAATATGGAAACGCTGGAAAAGATCGGCATTGAGGGCTGGCTGGATCTGGATGTCGGCGCCCGCTGTCCCGTGACTGGCCATGGTGAGACAAAGGCTGAGAAGTGATGGCCAAGACTGAAAAAAAGCAGAGCCTGCCAAAGCCTGCCCAAACAGGTGCGCAAGATATTGCCCAGCAACTGGGGCTCAAGCCCGGTCAGAGCATAGAGCTGCTCAAGGCCCTGCATATCCTCACGCGCGAGGGCAGACTCAACCAGGATTCGCGCCGCAAGCTCAAGCAGGTCTACCACCTCTATCAGTTCATCGAGCCGTTGCTGACGGAGCTGTCCAGAAATGGGCAGGCCGTGACGCTGGCCGACCATGGTGCAGGCAAGTCCTATCTGGGCTTTATTCTTTACGATCTGTATTTCAAGGCCCTGGACCAGGGACGGATCTACGGTATCGAGACACGTGCGCCGCTGGTCGAGGCATCTCAGAAACTGGCGGCTGAGCTGGGCTTTGAGCGCATGGAGTTTCTCAATATGTCGGTGGCCGAGTCCACGCGAGCAGACTTCATGCCCGTGCAGTTCGATGTGGTGACTGCCTTGCACGCCTGTGATACGGCGACCGATGATGCGATCGCCTTCGGACTGGAAAAGCAGGCCAGGGCCATGGTGCTCGTACCTTGCTGCCAGGCCGAAGTGGCCGCATGTCTGCGCCAGACCAAGGCCATGAGCCTGGCACGCACTCCGCTGGCCGAGCTGTGGCGCCACCCGATTCACACGCGCGAGATGGGCAGCCAGATTACCAATGTGCTGCGCTGTCTGTACCTGGAAGCTTGCGGCTACCAGGTCACGGTCACTGAGCTGGTGGGCTGGGAGCACAGCATGAAGAACGAGCTGATTGTGGCCCGTTACACAGGGCAGAAGAAGCGCAGTGCGGCGCAACGTCTGCGCCAGCTGCTCGCCGAGTTCGGGCTGGAAGGTCTGGCCGGTGTGCGTTATCCCCATTTGCCGCAAACCAGCGCGGTCTGAGCAGCCTCAAGGCATGGCCTATCGGGCCTCTGCTTTTGCTGCTCAGCGACTTTGCATCAGGCGCTTCATCAGCTCCTGCGTCGATACGTCCACTCCAGCCCAGTCATTGTGGCTCTGGCGGGCATGCAGCTGTTTGGCCAGATTCTTGCCCAGCTCCACGCCCCATTGGTCGAAGCTGTTGATGTCCCAGATGGCGCCTGAGACAAAGATGCGATGTTCATACAGCGCAATTAGGGCGCCCAGAGAGGCGGGGTCCAGTCTCTCAAGCATCAGAAAGCTGCTGGGGCGATTGCCGTCGCAGTCCTTTTCCTGCCCTTCGCCGCCGCGCCCGACCATCAGCGCCTGGGCCTGGGCAATCGCGTTGACCACCAGGCTTTGATGGTGCTCGCCCAGATATTTGCCTCCGTCGCGCAGGGCGATGAACTCGACCGGTATGACATCCGGTCCCTGGTGCAGCATCTGGAAAAAAGCATGCTGCCCATTGGTGCCGGGTTCGCCCCAGATCACCGGTGCCGTGGGAGCTGAGAGCCGAGCGCCATTCTTGTTGATGCTTTTGCCGTTGCTCTCCATCTCCAGCTGCTGCAGATAGGCTGTCAGGCGGCGCAGGCCATGGCTGTAAGGTGCGATGCAGCGGCTGGAGAAGTGGCAGAAATTGCGATACCAGACGTCCAGCAGGCCCAGGCGTACCGGGAGATTGGTCTCCAGAGGCTCAGTGAAAAAGTGGGCATCCATCGCATGCGCACCGTCCAGTAGCGCCCTGAATTGTTCCGAGCCTATGGCGATGGCAATGGGCAGCCCGATGGCAGACCACAGCGAAAAGCGTCCGCCCACCCAATCCCAGAAACCCAGTGTGCGCTGTATGCCGAACTCTGCGGCCGCCTGTGTATTGCTGGTCAGGGCCACAAAGTGGCGGTCAATCGAGCATGGGGCCTGCGGATCTTCGCTGCCTCCATGATCGAGAAACCACTGTCTGGCCGAGCGTGCATTCAGCATGGTCTCGGCCGTGGTGAAGGATTTGGACGCAATCAGGAACAGCGTGCTTTCCGGTTTGACCCGGCGCAGCACATGTCCCAGTTCGTGGCCGTCCACATTGGAGACAAAGTGAAAGTTCTTGTCCTTGTCTATCCAGTCCTCAAGGGCATTGACCACGACTTCCGGACCCAGGTGCGAGCCGCCGATGCCGATATTGACGATATCGGTGATCTGCTGGCTGCCCTTGATCTGGTCGGCCAGGGCGAGCATCCTATCCAGCGTCTCATGCACGTCACGCAGAGCTGAATGCATGTCCTGGGGCCAGGACCGAAGCACAGGGGACTGGGCGAGCTGCCCGCCGTCTGCAGGAGTGCGCAGCAGCCAGTGCATCGCGCTGCGCTGCTCGCTGGTATTGATGGCTGCGCCGGCCAGCATGGCGTCGCGCTTGCCAGTGAGCCGGCTCTCGACGGCAAGCTGCCTCAGCAAGGCTTCGGTCTCGCCGGTCCAGAGGTTCTTCGACAGATCGGCGAAGACATGCGGCGCTTGCATGCTCAGGGCATCAAGACGTTGTGGGTCCTGTGCAAAAGCCTGGCGCAGATCCAGATGCTGGATCTGCGACCGGTAATGGGTTTGCAAAGCCTGCCAGGCAGGCAGCTCGTGACAAAGAGGCGTCAAAGGAAATTCCCGTCAATCTGCAGCCGCTTGCTGCATCAATGCTTCCAGCTTCAGAGTGTCCGCAGTGAAAGCGCGAATGCCCTCGGCCAGCTTTTCCGTGGCCATGGCATCTTCGTTCAGCGCAAAGCGAAACGAGGCCTGGTCGTACAGAACGCGTTCCTGCGGCTGGGCTTTGGCCTTGTCCGGGTCCAGGGCGCGAGTCAAAGGTATGGCGTCGTCCTGCTGTGCGCGGAGCTGGGCCAGCAGCTCAGGTGCAATGGTAAGCAGGTCGCAGCCCGCCAGCGCCAGAATCTGGCCGGTATTACGAAAGCTTGCACCCATGACCTCGGTGGAAACATCGAAGTGCTTGTAGTAGTCGTAAATTTTCTGCACCGAGCGCACGCCCGGATCATTGGCGCCGGCCATGGCGGCTTCATCCCACTGCGTGCCGGCCTGCTTTTTGTACCAGTCGTAGATGCGGCCTACAAAGGGCGAGATCAGCTGGACCTTGGCCTGGCCGCAGGCAACTGCCTGGCAGAAGGAGAATAGCAGCGTCAGATTGGTGCGAATGCCACGCTGCTCAAGAATACGGGCCGCTTCAATTCCTTCCCAGGTGGCGGCGATCTTGATGAGCACGCGCTCGGTATGGATGCCGGCTGCCTGATACAGCTCGATCAGTCGCTCGGCGCGCGTGACCGTCGCCACGGTGTCGAAAGACAGGCGGGCATCGACTTCGGTGGAAACACGGCCGGGTATGGTGTTCAGAATCTCGCAGCCGAAGCGCACCAGCGTCCGGTCCATGATTTCGTCCAGCCCTCTGTCTTTGAATTGCGCCACGGTGGCGCGCATCAGTGGTGCATATTCGGTCTTTTGAACCGCTTTGAGAATCAGGGATGGATTGGTGGTGGCATCTTGCGGTTGAAACTGCGCCAGTTGATGAAAATCACCGGTGTCCGCGACCACGGTTGTGAATTGCTTGAGCGCCTCCAACTGATTCATGTCCATCCTTTGCTGTGTTTCAAACTAACCAGCAAGTGTAGAGCGTGAATCCCTGATTGAAAACGAGCCTGCCGACACTCTGTTTGATGATGTATCAAGGCAAACCCTGCTGAATATCTGCGCTTGCCTATTTATTTGCGGAAATATTCAAGTTTTGCGGCCGGTGAGGCGCTTCGGTCTTATGCTCGCCCTTTTACGCACGCATTTATTGCCTCCACCTCATCCGCGCCAATATGCTCGATCGCATTACCGCCTCCCTTCCGTCCCTGGCGCCTGCAGAGCAGCGTGTTGCACGCTTGGTACTGGCCGATCCGCGGGCCTTCGCTCATCTGCCGGTGCGAGAGCTGGCAGTGCGGGCGCATGTCAGCAAACCCACGGTGGTGCGCTTTTGCCGCAGCATGGGCTATGACGGCCTGGCGGACTTCAAGCTCAAGCTCGCGGGCAGCGTCAGCGAAGGCGTGCCGTTCATCCATCGCAGTGTGGACAGCGATGACAAGACCAGCGATGTCATGGTCAAGGTGGTGGACAACGCGGTTGCCGCTTTTCTGCAGTATCGCAATGCGGCCAGCACGGCGGCCATAGAGCAGGCTGCGCAGGCGATTGCCGCGACCTGGCAGACCGGAAAGCGCATCGAGTTTTACGGCGCCGGCAATTCGGGCATCGTGGCACTGGATGCCCAGCACAAGTTTTTTCGCCTCGGTGTGACCAGTCTGGCTACCAGCGATGGCCATATGCAGGTCATGAGCGCCACCTTGCTGGGTCCGGGCGATTGCGTGGTCATCATCTCGAACTCCGGGCGCACACGAGATCTGATGGATGCGGCGGATATCGCCCGCAAGAACGGTGCCACCACGATTGCCATCACGGCCAGCGGCTCGCCTCTGGCCTCGGCCTGCCAGGTGCATCTGGCAGCCGATCACCCCGAAGGCTACGACCGCTATAGCCCCATGGTGTCGCGGCTGCTGCACCTGCTCATCATCGACGTGCTGGCGACCTGCGTGGCACTACGCATCGGGCCTGCGCTGCAGCCTGCGCTGGAGCAGATGAAGAACAATCTGCGCGCCAAGCGCTATACCTGAAGGCCGGCAAAGACGCGGCCGGGGCAGGCAGCAGCGAAGGCGCGAAAGCTCTTTTTAAAGGAGCTTCTTTCGCTTGATTGATAAAGATTTCAGGTGAAAAAAGTATTGAAATCCTTTGTGAACAGGCGGTAATAGCTATCAAAAGCAAAGCCCATGCGGCCAGGAGCTGCATGGGCTTTGTTATGGGCGGGCGCATGCCCGCCGCTGTCGTGCTTACTCCTGCACGATGGAGGAGGGGTGGTTGGCCAGGGGCTTGACCTTGATCTGCATATAAGGGAACAGTGGCAGGCCGCTGAGCAGGCCGTGCAGCTCGTCATTGCTCTGGACGTCGAAGATGCTGATGTTGGCGTATTCGCCCACCACGCGCCAGATGTGGCGCCACTTGCCTTCGCGCTGCAGCTTTTGCGAGTATTCCTTTTCGTCTTGCTTGATCTGCGCGACCACGGCAGGGTCCAGCGAGTGAGGGATCTGGACAATCATTTCGACCATGTACAGCATGGGTTCTCCTAGGTGAGGATGTGAACGGAAAAACGGAAAAAGAGCGCCGGCGCCCGGTTACAGATGCGGCCAGATCAGCATGGTGCTCGCGTAGATCACGCCGACCAGCATCATGGAGACCACGGTATAGCCCATGATGTCCTTGAGCTTGAGCTTGGACAAGGCCAGGGCAGGCAGGATCCAGAAGGGCTGGACCAGGTCGTTCCAGCCATTGCCCAGCATCACCGACATGGCGGTCTGGGCCTGCGAGGCGCCCAGGGTCTTGGCCGCGTCGATCATGAACGGGCCTTGCAGCACCCAGTGGCCGCCGCCCGAGGGCGCGAAGAAGTTGATCACAAAGGAGCTGACCAGCCCCCACAGCGGCAGCGTGTGCTCGCTGGCGATGCTCACGAAGATGTGGGCGATGGACTCTACCAGGCCCGAGCCATGCATGATGGCCATGATGCCTGCGTAGAAGGGGAACTGCAGGATGATGCCGCCGATGGTCTTGACGCCTTCATTGACCTTTTCCACGTAGAGCATGGGCGTCCTGAGCAGCAGCACGCCCAGGAACAGGATGAAGAAGTTGATCATGTTCAGGTCGAGGTTGCCGCCCTTGACGAAGTGCAGCACCACATAGGCCATGCCGCACAGGCCGATCAGCAGATTGAGCACGCGGCTGTTGTTCAGGCGGTAGGCCAGGGTCTTCTGGTCGCCCAGCAGATCGTGGCCTGCGCCGCCCTTGCCTTCGTCGGCGGCCACGGCAGGGTCCAGCTCCACGATCTTCTCGCCGGCCTTGGGATGCATGGCGGCATTCAGCAGCGGCAGGGCGATGAGCACGGCCAGACTGGTCAGCAGCATGGGTGCTGAGAAGATGGTCTGCGTCAGCGGGATCAGGCCCATGCTGCTCTCGAAGGTGTGGCCCTTGGTCGAGATCAGCACCGGAATCGTGGCCGAGAAGCCCAGGCTGTACATGGTGAAGCCGGTATAGGCAGAGGCGATGATCAGCGGATAGTGAACGCCCTTGACCTTGAGCGCCAGCTTGCGCGCCATGATGCCACCGATCACCAGGCCGAAGCCCCAGTTCAGGTAGCTGCCCACGCAGCCCACGATGGTGGCCACGATGATGGCCTGGCGCGGTGTGTGCACATGGCTGGCGATGCGGTCCAGGAAGCGGTTGACCAGGGGCGCAGCCGCCAGCACATAGCCCATGACCAGGATCACGGCCATCTGCGTGGTGAAGGCCAGCAGGCTCCAGAAGCCCTTGCCCCAGTCCTCGACCACGAGGTTGACGGGCCGGCTTTCCACGGCAAAGGCCAGGACCATGGTCAGCAGGGTCAGCAGGATGGCAAAGACAAAGGGGTCGGGCAGATACTTGCGCATCAGCTCGGTGAAGAATGCGGTGATTTTCGACATGAACGCCGGTCTCCGATGTTGTCTGGATTTGGGGAGAAAAGCTGCCGTGCCGCAGCGGCTGCGGCGCGGGATGGGATAGGCGCGCGGCCAGGCAGACCGCGAAGCGGCTCAGGGCCTGATCAGACCGAGGCTACGCCGACGGTCATGCCGCCGCAGACGTAGAGAACCTGTCCGGTCACAAAGCCGCTGCGCTCGTCGAGCATGTAGGACACGGCATGGGCCACGTCTTCGGGCGTGCCCACGCGCTTGACGGGTACGGACTGGATGATCTTCTGCGTGCGCGGTGCATCGGGCGGGTTGGCCTTGTCGAACAGCTCGGTGCGGATGGGGCCGGGGCCGATGGCGTTGGCCGTGATACCCCACTGTCCCAGCTCCAGAGCCCAGACGCGCGTCATGCCGATCAGGCCGGCCTTGGTGGCAGCGTAGGCGGTACGCAGGTCCTTGCCCAGTGCGGCGCGCGAGGACATGTTGACGATGCGCCCGAAGCCCGCCTCCTTCATGCCCGGCAGCAGGGCCTGCATGCACTGGAAGGCACAGCGCAGGTTCAGCGAGACGGCCAGGTCGAACTCGGCCAGGGTCTGGGATGCGGCGTCATTGGGCACGACCACGCCCACGTTGTTGACCAGGCGCGTGATGGGGCCGCCTTCCAGGGCCAAGCGCAGCGCGCGGGCCGTGTCCTCGGCATTGCTTAGGTCGGCCTGGATGCCGCCTGGAACGTGATCGACCATACGGTCGATGATGATGGGCTCGTAGCCATCGGCACGGCAGCGCTCGGCGGCGGCCGCACCGATGCCGGCGCCGCCGCCGGTGATCAGCACGCGGGGACGGACGGGAAGGGAAGCGTTCTGGGAAGACATGGCAATACTTTCGGACGGAATGCGGGGAAAGGGCTGCTGCTGGACGGGAGCTAGGCCGCCGCAGGCAGGTGGCTGGCACCGGCCACATAGGCTTTGCGCCAGCGGGTGATGGACACGCGCTCGAACAGACCGGCGGTGAAGAAGGGGTCGGACTCTATGAAGGACTGGGCCGCTTCGCGCGTGTCCAGTTCCACCACGTACAGGCCGCCGCCGAGGTCGCTGCCGTCGTCGGCCAGCTTGGCGCCGCAGGCCAGCAGCAGGTTCTTGTGGGTGTCCAGGAAGCCCAGGTGCGCGGGGCGATGGGCCTGGCGCACGGCCTGGTGACCGGGCTTGTCGAAGGTTTCGATGATGAAAGGCATAAAGGCTCCGGTGTTGGGCTCAGACCGTGGCGACAGGCGTGACCGGCGAGGCGATGGCGCCCGGCAGGTTCAGCGGCGGTGCCGTGAGCAGGAAGCGGTGGCGACCGTGCTCGCGCAGCCAGTGCGCCAGCGGCGTCAGATGCCACAGCTCGCCCAGGTGCACGCCCAGCTTGAACAGGCAGTGCTCGTGCAGAGGCAAGGCCGCGCAGCAGGCGGCGCCGGGGCGCGCGGGGAAGGCCTCGACCGCGTAGTTGTCGGTGGCGATGACGGCGATCTGGCTGTCGGTGATCCACTGCAGCAGGCGCGCATCGCGCCCGTCGAGCACGGCGCAGGCGTGTTCAAGTACCTCGGGGTCGGGGTTCTTGTGCATGTCCAGTACCCGTTGGGCAAAACCGGTGTGCAGGCACAGCATGTCGCCGGGCTCGATCTGTACCCCGTCTGCGGCGATGACCTGCATCAGCTGCTCATAGCCGACCACGGTGCGGGCGTCACCGAAATGGGCACGCAGATCCACCATCACCCCGCGGCCCTGTACGCCGTTGCGGGCCATGCCTTCGATGCCGAGGGCCTTGGCGCAGCTGGTGCTGGCGCTGTCGTCCAGGCGCGCGGGAATGCCGGTGCCGCTCACGTCGGCCGGGCCCACGATGTCGGTACCTGCGGCAAAGCCGTTGTAGTACAGCGGCTCGGGCAGGCCGTCGCCGTTGGCATCGAACAGGGCGCCCACATGGGCCAGGCCGTCCCACTGCGTGGAATACTGCAGCGACAGGATGACCATATCGTCCGAGAGCACGTCGGTACGGCCGGGCTCCAGCTCCTGCAGCAGGCAGTTGAAATTGACGCGGCCCTTGCGCTGCAGCGGCCGCAGCACCGGGGGCTTGCGGTTGGGATTGAGTGCGCTGCCGCCCGGGTAGTCCAGCGGCAGGCTCAGCGCAAAGCGCTGGCCGGTCTGCACTTCGGCCACGCCTTGGCGGACTTTCTCGGGGGTCAGCAGGTTCAGGCGGCCAAGCTGGTCGTCTTCACCGAAATCGCCCCAGGTCGAGCCTTCGGGGCGGTGTCTCCAGCGGCGGGAGGGAGTGGGCATGGCGGTCTCCGTATCACAGGCCGTGGCGGCCGCTGCCGGATGTGGGCAGCCGGTCGTCGCGGCGTCGGTCAGTGCTGGCGTGCAAAGCCGGCAAGGGCTTGTTCGAAGGCCTCGGGCGCCTCCAGGTTGGACAGGTGCGAGGCCTGCAGCTCGACCAGCTGCGAGCCCGCGATGGCGGCCTGCATGGCCTGCGCATCGGCCACCGTGGTCACGGGGTCGTGGGCGCCGGCCAGCAGCAGCGTGGGCGTGGCGATGGCGGCAATCGCAGCGCGCAGGTCTTCGCGGGCCAGTGCTTCGCAGCAGCTGGCATAGCCTTCGGGTGCGATACCGGCGATCCATCCCTGGGCGCGTTGCACCACGGCGGGCTGGGCAGCCGCAAAGCCGGGTGTGAACCAGCGGCCGGGCGACGATTCGGCCAGGGCCTGCATGCCGGCTGCGCCGTTGGCGCGCACCTGGGCGGCTCGCTCCAGCCAGGCCGACTCCACCCCGATCCTGGCGGCGCTGTTGGCCACGGTGAGGCTGCGCAGACGCTGGCCGGCATTGACGCCCAGCCACAGGCCGGTCAGGCCGCCCATGGAGATGCCGCAGAAATGCGCCTGCTGCACCTCCAGTGTGTCGAGAATGGCCAGCACGTCGCGGCCCAGCTGGTCGAAGCTGTAGGGGCCGTCGTTGCAGGCGCTGGCACCATGGCCCCGCGTGTCGTAGCGCAACACGCGAAATTCGCTGCGCAGGGCAGCTGCCTGTGCATCCCACATCTCCAGCGTGGTGCCCAGGGAGTTGGACAGCACGAGCACGGGGGCATCGTCAGGGCCTTGCAGATCAATGCGGAAATCGCCGCTGGCGGTGGAGAGCAGGGAGGTGGTCATACAGGCTCGTAAAAGGGGTGGAAAGAAGTGCCGCAGTGGTGCGTCCTGGGTTCGGGGGGGGCAGCCGAGCAGAGGCCTTGCTGCCCCGCAGCGACGGCTACGAGAGGGTGCCGGGCCACGGGGAAGCCGCGCAGCGGCTCAGGGGGTGTGTCTGATCTCAAACGCTGGCGCCGGAGTCCTTGACGACCTTGCCCCACTTCTTGGTTTCGGCGTCGATGAACTTGGCAAAGCCGTCCTGGGTGTCGATCACGACTTCGCCGCCCTGGTCGTTGATCTTCTTGATCACGGCGGGGTCCTTGAGCACCTTGGCAATGGCTGCGTGCAGTTTTTGCTGGATGTCGGTTGGTGTCTTGGCTGGCACGAAGAGACCGAACCATGAGGTTGCCTCGTAGCCGGGCACACCGGCTTCGGCCACGGTGGGTACATCGGGCAGCTCGGGCGAGCGCTTGGCCGTGGTCACCGCGATGGGGCGCAGCTTGCCCGAGCGCACATGCTGGATGGCCGAAGGCATGTTGTCGAACATGATGGCGATCTGGTTGCCCAGCAAATCAGTGATGGCCGGCGCGCTGCCCTTGTAGGGCACATGCACCATGTCCAGACGGGTCATGGACTTGAAGAGTTCGCCAGACAGATGGATGGAGCTGCCCGAGCCCGAGGAGCCGAAGTTCAGCTTGCCAGGATTGGCCTTGGCATAGGCCATCATTTCCTTGACCGTCTTGAATGGCTGGCTGGGGTGAGCGACCAGCAGATTGGGCACATTGGCAACCCGGGTCAGAGGGGCGAAGTCCTTGACCGGGTCGAATGGCATCTTCTTGTACAGGGCTTCGTTGATGGCGTGCGTGCCCACCGTGCCCATGAACAGGGTGTAGCCGTCGCCGGCTGCGCGTGCAGCGGCCTGACCGCCAATATTGCCGCCCGCGCCGGGACGGTTGTCGATGATGATGCTCTGGCCCAGTTCGGTGCTCAGGGCCTGGCCCACCACGCGTGCCAGGATGTCGGTCGTGCCGCCGGCCGAGAAGGGCACGATCATGGTGATGGGCTTGCTGGGATAGGGCGTCTGGGCCATGGCGGGAGCAGTGCCCAGAGCGAACAGGGCGGTTGCTGCCAGTGTCTGCAGGCTGCGGCGGCGAGACAGGGAAAGGGAATTGGACATTGAGGTCTCCGGAAAAAGGCAAGACACCGCCGGCCAGTGGCCGGGGCGCGGGCTGCCGCGGTAGCGCAGCTCCGAAAAGAGCTGCACTCCAGCGGTCGTTGTTCTGGTGTGAGAGGCAGGGGTGCGGCAGCAGGCCGGGCTTGGCCGGTCCCTGCCACAGTCGGGATCAGACGCGTTCGAGCACCACGGCAATGCCCTGGCCCACGCCGATGCACATGGTGCACAGCGCATAGCGGCCGCCCAGGGTATGAAGCTGGTTCACGGCCGTGGTGGCCAGGCGGGCGCCCGATGCGCCCAGGGGGTGACCCAGGGCGATGGCGCCGCCCCATTGGTTGACGCGGCGGTCGTCATCGGCAATGCCAAGGTCGCGCAGCACGGCCAGGCCTTGTGCGGCAAAGGCTTCGTTGAGCTCGATGACATCCATCTGCTCAAGAGTCAGGCCTGTCTGGGCCAGCACCTTGCGCACGGCAGGAGCGGGGCCGAAGCCCATGATGCGCGGCGCGACGCCGGCCACGGCCATGCCGACCACGCGGGCGCGCGGCACTAGGCCATACTGGCTGGCCGCTTCCTCGTTGGCCAGCAGCAGGGCGCAGGCACCGTCGTTGATGCCGCTGGCGTTGCCGGCCGTGACCGTGCCATCGGGGCGTACCACGCCCTTGAGCTTGGCCAGTGCCTCGATGGTGGTGGCGCGGGGGTGCTCGTCCTGGCTCACGACGATGGGGTCACCCTTCTTCTGGGCGATGGAGACGGGCACGATCTCGCGTGCCAGATGGCCCGCGGCAATCGCGGCCGCTGCCTTTTCCTGGCTGGCCAGGGCCATACGGTCCTGGGCTTCGCGCTCGATCCTGAAGTCGTCGGCCACGTTTTCGGCAGTCTCGGGCATGGAGTCCACGCCGAACTGGGCTTTCATCAGCTTGTTGACGAAGCGCCAGCCGATGGTGGTGTCGTAGATGGCGTTGTTGCGGCTGAAGGCGGACTCGGCCTTGGGCATGACGAAGGGCGCGCGGCTCATGCTTTCCACGCCGCCGGCAATCATCAGGCGGGCTTCGCCGGACTTGATGGCACGCGCGGCCGTGCCGACAGCGTCCAGGCCCGAGCCGCACAGGCGGTTGATGGTGGCGCCGGGCACATCGATGGGCAGGCCGGCCAGCAGTGCCGACATGCGGGCCACGTTGCGGTTGTCCTCGCCGGCCTGGTTGGCACAGCCATAGAGCACATCGGCCACGGCGGTCCAGTCCACATTGGGGTTGCGCTGCATCAGCGCCTTGATGGGCAGGGCGCCCAGATCATCGGTGCGCACGCTGGACAGCGCGCCGCCGTAGCGACCGAAGGGGGTGCGGATGGCGTCGCAGATAAAGGCTTGGTTCTGGTTGCTCATGGCATGTCTCCGTTATGAAAATTGAGCTTCTGGTGCAGACTGGATCGGCCTGAAGTTCAGGCCGCGATGGGCAGGCCCACGATGCGTTCGAGTTCGGCGTGCTCCAGGCCTTCGACCTTGTCGATCAGGCGCAGCCCCTCGGGTGTGCATGCCAGGGTGCACAGGTCGGTATAGATGCGCTTGACGCAGCCCAGTCCGGTCAGCGGGTAGCTGCACTGGGCCACGACCTTGCTCTCGCCTTTTTTGGTGAGTAGATCCATCATCACCCAGGTCTGCTTGGCGCCAATGGCCAGGTCCATGGCTCCGCCCACTGCGGGAATGGCGCCGGGCTCGCCGGTGCTCCAGTTGGCCAGGTCGCCCGTGGCCGAAACCTGGAAGGCTCCGAGCACGCAGATGTCCAGATGGCCGCCGCGCATCATGGCGAAGCTGTCGGCGTGGTGGAAATAGCTGCCGCCGGGCAGCAGGGTCACAGGCTGCTTGCCGGCATTGGTCAGGTCGTAGTCTTCGGAGCCGGCCGCCGGTGCCGGGCCCATGCCCAGGATGCCGTTCTCGCTTTGCAGAACAATTTCGCGTCCTGCGGGGATGTGGTTGGCCACCAGGGTGGGCTGGCCTATGCCCAGATTCACATAGGCACCGTCATGAATGTCCTGGGCCACGCGCAGGGCCAGTTCGTCCTTGCTTCTTTTTTGATAGCTCACGCTTGTATCTCCTTGCTGGACCTTGGCGGGCTCAGGCCGCCTTCTTGAAGCCGCCGGCCTGGGTGGCCACGCGCTCGATCTTCACCACCTGGCTCACATAGATGCCCGGGGTGACCACGGATTCGGGGTCAAGCTGGCCGAGCTCCACGATGTCATGCACGGTGGCCACGGTGAACTTGGCGGCCGAGGCCATCACGGGGCCGAAGTTGCGCGCCGACATGCGGTAGGTCAGATTGCCCCAGCGGTCGCCTTTTTCCGCCTTGATCAGCGCCACATCGCCATGGATGGGGTACTCCAGCACATAGTGCTTGCCGTTGATCTCGCGCGTTTCCTTGCCTTTGGCAAGCTCGGTGCCATAGGCCGTGGGGCAGAAGAACGCGCCTATGCCTGCAGCGGCGGCGCGCATGCGCTCGGCCAGATTGCCCTGGGCCACCAGTTCGAGCTCGATCTTGCCGCTGCGGTACAGCTCGTCGAAGACCCAGCTGTCCACTTGGCGCGGGAAGCTGCAGATGATCTTGCGTACCTGGCCGGTCTTGAGCAGGGCGGCCAGGCCGGTGTCGCCATTGCCAGCGTTGTTGTTGACCACGGTGAGCTCGCGTGCACCCTGGGCGATCAGGCCGTCGATCAGCTCGCCGGGGATGCCCGAGGTGCCGAAGCCGCCGATGAGTACGGTGGAGCCGTCTTGAATGCCTGACAGGGCCTGAGCGACCGAGTCGGCGATCTTGTTGATCATGGGTGTCTCCAATTTTCTATACAAAGACTTGCGCTAATGGCGCTAAAATGTTCGTATATAGAACATTTGTTCGCTAAAAGAATTGTAGGAAAGGATGAAGAAAATGGAGACTGTAAAAACCACATCAGGGAAAACCCCTGGAAAGGCCGATGCGGCCCCGCTCAAGCCCGGCGACAGCTATGTGCAGTCCTTTGCCCGGGGGCTGGAGGTCATACGTTCGTTCAGTGCCAGGGCGCCGGAGCAGACGCTCAGCGAGGTGGCTGCCGCCACGGGTCTGACGCGTGCCGGTGCCAGGCGCATCCTGCTGACGCTGCAGACGCTGGGCTATGTGCGCAGCGACGGCAAGTACTACGCACTCACTCCGCGCATCCTGGATCTGGGCTTTGCCTATCTGAGCTCCACGCCGCTGTGGAATCTGGCCGAGCCGGCCATGGAGGCGCTGGTGGACGAGGTCAAGGAGTCATGCTCGGCCGCCGTGCTCGAAGGTCTGGACGTGGTCTATGTGCTGCGCGTGCACACGCACAAGATCATGAGTACCAATCTGGGCGTTGGCTCGCGACTGCCCGCCTTCTGGACATCCATGGGTCGGGTGCTGCTGGCGGCGCTGCCCCCCGATGAACTGCGGGCGCTGATGGCCCGGCGCGAGCAGCGCGCCTTCACGCGCCACACGCTGACCGGCGACGACGAGCTGTATGCCGAGATTGCCCGCGTGCGCGAGCAGGGCTGGGCCCTGCTCAACCAGGAGCTGGAGGAGGGTCTGATCTCCATTGCCGCTCCCATACGCAATGCGCGTGGCCAGACGGTGGCGGCGCTCAACATCAGTGGCCAGGCCAACCGCACCAGCGAGCAGATGATGCGCGAAGGGCTGCTACCGCAACTGCTGGCCGCTACGCGCCATATCAGCCAGTTGCTGAGTGCTTCGGGCCGCATGCATCTGTGACATCCGGCGCCTGAGGAGGCGTCGGTTCAGGCGCGACGCTTCATAATGACCGAAACGCCTTTCCTGTCGCCCCTGTCCAAGTCCGCTCCATGGCCCGTCTTCCCCGTCTCACGCTGGCAAACATGCCGCACCACATCATCCAGCGTGGCAACAACAGCGGCGAGATCTTTGTGGACGCGCAGGATCGTCTTGTCATGCTGGATCTGATGCGCGAGATGGCGCGGCGCTTCGAGGTCGATGTGCATGCCTATGTACTCATGCCCAATCACTTCCATCTGCTGCTGACGCCCAGGACGGAGCAGGGCGTGCCCCAGTTCATGCAGGCCGTGGGGCGCAGCTATGTGCGTTACTTCAACAATCGGCATGGGCGTACCGGCACCCTCTGGGAGGGGCGCTACCGCTGCACCGTGCTGCAGGCCGAGCAATGGCTGATGGCCACCATGGTTTCCATGGATCTCAACCCCGTGCGCGACGGATTGGTCCAGCGCGCGGTCGACTGGCCCTGGTCCAGCTATGCGCACAACGCAGGCCTGCAAAGCGATGCGCTCATCAGCCCGCACGCGCTTTTCTGGGCTCTGGGCAACACGCCGTTTGCCCGTGATGCCGCTTATGTCAGGGCCGTGGATGCCGGTCTGGATGCCGATACCCAGGCGCAGATCAGCCATGCCGCACTGCGTGGCTGGGCTCTGGGCGAGCCTGACTTCATTGAAAATTTGCAACAAAAAACCGAGAGACGTGTGAAGCGGCAGAAGGCCGGCAGGCCTTCTGCACGCACAGCTTCGGTGCACGAGGACTAGAGAGTTCTTTCAACTCCTTGTTTTTATTGAATTGCTTTTCTCTGTTTTTATATGTCCCCAATTAAATGCAAATAAAAAAAGTTGGGAATTAATTGGAATCTGACCCTAATTAATACTTATTGCATAACTTCATGTCATGTCGTAATCTTGCGTTCCCCGCGATTGATATAAGAGGATTCCCCATGACGACTGCTGCCGAGATCAAGTATCTCCAGGACCACGGTCTGTACTCCAAGAGCAACGAACACGATGCCTGCGGTCTGGGCTTTGTGGCCCATATCAAGGGTCAGAAGCGCCATGACATCGTGCTGGGGGCACTGAAGATCCTCGAGAACATCGACCATCGCGGTGCGGTGGGTGCCGACCCTCTGATGGGTGACGGCGCTGGTATCCTGATCCAGATTCCCGATCAGCTCTACCGCGAAGAAATGGCCAAGCAGGGCGTGGCACTGCCTCCTGCTGGCGAATATGGCGTGGGCATGATCTTCCTGCCCAAGGAGCATGCTTCGCGCCTGGCTTGCGAGCAGGAGATGGAGCGCGCCATCAAGGCCGAAGGCCAGGTGCTGCTGGGCTGGCGCGATGTGCCGGTGAACCGCGACATGCCCATGTCGCCTACCGTGCAGGAAAAGGAACCCATCCTGCGCCAGGTCTTCATCGGCCGTGGTGCCGATGTTATCGTGCAGGACGCGCTGGAGCGCAAGCTGTACGTAATCCGCAAGACGGCCTCGGCTGCCATCCAGAACCTGGGCCTCAAGCACAGCAAGGAATACTACGTTCCCAGCATGAGCAGCCGCACTGTGGTCTACAAGGGCCTGCTGCTGGCCGATCAAGTGGGCGTGTACTACCGCGATCTGGCCGACGAACGCTGCGTCTCGGCCATCGGTCTGGTGCACCAGCGTTTCTCCACCAACACCTTCCCCGAGTGGCCTCTGGCTCACCCCTACCGCTATGTGGCCCACAACGGTGAAATCAACACCGTGCGCGGCAACTACAACTGGATGCTGGCACGCGAAGGCGTGATGGCCTCTCCCGTGCTGGGCGAAGACCTGCAGAAGCTCTATCCCATCAGCTTTGCCGGCCAGTCCGACACCGCCACCTTCGACAACTGCCTGGAACTGCTGACCATGGCCGGCTACCCCATCAGCCAGGCCGTGATGATGATGATTCCCGAGCCCTGGGAGCAGCACGAAGCCATGGACGAGCGCCGCCGCGCCTTCTATGAATACCACGCTGCGATGATCGAGCCCTGGGATGGTCCCGCCTCCATCGTGTTCACCGATGGCCGCCAGATCGGCGCCACGCTGGACCGCAACGGCCTGCGTCCCTCGCGCTACTGCATCACCGATGACGATATGGTGATCCTGGCTTCCGAAGCCGGCGTGCTGCCCGTGCCCGACAGCAAGATCGTGCGCAAGTGGCGCCTGCAGCCCGGCAAGATGCTGCTGATCGACCTGGAGCAAGGTCGCATGATCGAAGACGAAGAGCTCAAGGCCAACGTCGTCAACACCAAGCCTTACAAGCAGTGGATCGAGAACCTGCGCATCAAGCTCGACGAGGTGGAAATCCCCGCCGACTTCAAGGCACCCGCAGCCAAGACTGAGCTGTCCCTGCTGGACCGCCAGCAAGCCTTCGGCTTCACGCAGGAAGACATCAAGTTCCTGCTGACCCCTATGGCCGAAAAGGGCGAGGAAGGCATTGGCTCCATGGGCAACGACAGCCCGCTGGCCGTGCTGTCCGACAAGAACAAGCCGCTGTACAACTACTTCCGTCAGATGTTCGCACAGGTGACGAACCCCCCCATCGACCCGATCCGCGAAGCGATCGTGATGTCGCTGGTGTCGTTCGTGGGTCCCAAGCCCAACCTGCTGGACATCAACCAGGTCAACCCTCCCATGCGCCTGGAACTGCAGCAGCCCGTGCTCGACTTCGAAGGCATGGCCAGGCTGCGTGATATCGAGAAGCGCACCAACGGCAAGTTCAAGAGCTCGACGATCGACATCACCTACCCGCTGTCCTGGGGCAAGCAGGGCGTGGAAGCCAAGCTGGCCTCGCTGTGCGCCCACGCCGTGGACGAGATCAAGGGCGGTGCCAACATCCTGATCATCAGCGACCGCAACATGAGCGCCACGCAAGTGGCCATCCCTGCGCTGCTGGCGCTGTCCGCCATCCACCAGCATCTGGTGCGTGAAGGTCTGCGTACCACCGCCGGTCTGGTGGTGGAAACCGGCACGGCCCGCGAAGTGCATCACTTCGCCGTGTTGGCCGGCTACGGCGCGGAAGCCGTGCATCCCTATCTGGCGATGGAGACCCTGGTCGACATCTTCAACCGCGAAGCTGCGCCCATCACTGCCGACAAGGCCATCTATCACTATGTGAAAGCCATCGGCAAGGGGCTGTCCAAGATCATGTCCAAGATGGGCGTGTCCACCTATATGTCCTACTGCGGCGCCCAGCTGTTCGAAGCCGTGGGCCTGAACAGCGAGACCGTGGACAAGTACTTCACGGGCACGGCCAGCCGTGTGGAAGGTATCGGCGTCTTCGAGATTGCCGAGGAAACCATCCGCAACCACGAGGCTGCCTTCAGCGACGACCCCGTGCTGGAAACCATGCTGGATGCCGGCGGCGAGTACGCCTGGCGTGCCCGTGGCGAAGAGCATATGTGGACGCCTGACGTGATCGCCAAGCTGCAGCACTCCACACGTGCCAACAACTTCAGCACCTACAAGGAATACGCTCAGCTGATCAACGACCAGACCAAGCGCCACATGACGCTGCGCGGCCTGTTCGAGTTCAAGTTCGATCCCGCCAAGGCGATTCCCGTGGACCAGGTCGAGTCGGCCAAGGAAATCGTCAAGCGCTTTGCTACGGGTGCCATGTCGCTGGGCTCCATCTCCACCGAAGCCCATGCCACGCTGGCCGTGGCCATGAACCGCATCGGCGGCAAGAGCAACACCGGCGAAGGCGGCGAAGATCCCAAGCGCTATCGCAACGAGCTCAAGGGCATCCCCATCAGCAAGGGCGAAACCCTGGCTTCCATCATCGGCAAGGACAAGGTCGAGTCCGATATCGAACTGCAGGCCGGCGACTCGCTGCGCTCCAAGATCAAGCAGGTCGCGTCCGGTCGTTTCGGTGTGACTGCCGAATATCTGGCCTCTTCGGACCAGATCCAGATCAAGATGGCTCAGGGCGCCAAGCCCGGTGAAGGTGGCCAGCTGCCCGGCGGCAAGGTCTCCGACTACATCGGTGCACTGCGTCACTCGGTGCCCGGTGTGGGCCTGATCTCGCCTCCTCCCCACCATGACATCTACTCGATCGAAGACCTGGCACAGCTGATCCACGATCTGAAGAACGTGGCTCCGCACGCCAGCATCAGCACCAAGCTGGTGTCCGAAGTCGGTGTGGGCACGATTGCCGCAGGCGTGACCAAGTGCAAGAGCGATCACCTGGTGATCGCAGGGCACGACGGCGGCACCGGTGCCTCGCCCTGGTCCTCCATCAAGCATGCTGGCGGTCCCTGGGAAATCGGCCTGGCCGAGACCCAGCAGACCCTGGTGCTGAACCGTCTGCGCGGCCGTGTGCGTGTGCAGGCCGACGGCCAGATGAAGACCGGTCGCGACGTGATCATCGGCGCCCTGCTGGGTGCCGACGAGTTCGGCTTCGCCACGGCTCCGCTGGTGGTGGAAGGCTGCATCATGATGCGCAAGTGCCACCTCAACACCTGCCCCGTGGGCGTGGCCACGCAAGACCCCGTGCTGCGTGCCAAGTTCACCGGCAAGCCTGAGCATGTGGTGAACTATTTCTTCTTCATCGCCGAAGAAGTGCGCCAGATC
Organism: Comamonas sp. Tr-654; assembly: GCF_011752915.1. Lineage (NCBI taxonomy): Bacteria > Pseudomonadati > Pseudomonadota > Betaproteobacteria > Burkholderiales > Comamonadaceae > Comamonas > Comamonas sp. Tr-654. The sequence continues at coordinate 556,686 of NZ_VWWQ01000003.1, read as the reverse complement.
ATGGCCCAGCTGGGTATCGCCAAGTTCGACGACCTGATCGGTCGCTCCGACCTGCTCGACACCCGCAAGGGCATCGAGCACTGGAAGGCTCAGGGCCTGGATTTCAGCCGTCTGTTCGCTCAGCCTGAAGTGCCTGCCGACGTGGCCCGCTACCACGTGGACAGCCAGGATCACCTGCTGGACAAGGCGCTGGACGTCAAGCTCATCGAGCGCTGCAAGCCCGCCATCGAAAACGGCGAGAAGGTGCGCATCATGGAAGTGGCGCGCAACGTCAACCGCTCCGTCGGTGCCATGCTCTCGGGCGCGGTGACCAAGCATCACGCCGAAGGCCTGCCAGACGACACCATCCGCATCCACTTCGAAGGTACGGGTGGCCAGTCCTTCGGTGCCTTCCTGTGCAACGGCATCACGCTGAACCTCAGCGGCGAAGCCAATGACTACACCGGCAAGGGTCTGTCCGGCGGCCGCGTGGTGGTGCATCCCAGCCATGAGTTCCGTGGCTCTACTACCACCAACACCATCGTGGGCAACACCGTGATGTTCGGCGCCACCAGCGGTGAAGCCTTCTTCAGCGGCGTGGCCGGCGAGCGCTTTGCCGTGCGTCTGTCCGGCGCCACGGCGGTGGTCGAAGGCGTGGGCGACCACGGCTGCGAATACATGACCGGCGGTACCGTGGTCGTGCTGGGCAAGACCGGTCGCAACTTCGCGGCCGGCATGAGCGGCGGCGTGGCCTATGTCTACGACGAGGACGGCAAGTTTGCCGAGCGTTGCAACACCGCTTCGGTGAAGCTGGAGAAGGTGCTGCCGCACGACGAGTTTGTCTCGCGTGTCGATCCCGGCATCTGGCACCGCGGCCAGAGCGACGATCAGCAGCTGCGCAATATGGTGGAGGCTCACAGCCGCTGGACGGGTTCCAAGCGTGCCCGTGATCTGCTGGACAACTGGGCCGCAGCGCGTGCCAAGTTTGTCAAGGTGTTCCCGACCGAGTACCAGCGTGCACTCGGCGAGATCTTTGAACGCAAACAGAAGGAAAAGCAAGCTGCGAAAGCGCCAGCAGCTCCTCAAAAAGAAGCCGTAGCCGCCAAGTAAACACGGCTCGAAGCGGTGGCGGCCAGGCGGCCACCGCACTGCAAGCGAACACAGATTTCAAGGATTAAAGATCATGGGAAAGACCACCGGCTTCATGGAATACGAGCGCATCGAAGAGGGCTATGCCCCCGTTGCGGAACGTCTCAAGCACTACAAGGAATTCGTCATCGGCCTGACGACCGATCAGGCCAAGGTGCAGGCTGCACGCTGCATGGACTGCGGCACGCCGTTCTGCAACAACGGCTGCCCGGTCAACAACATCATTCCGGACTTCAACGACCTCGTGTATCAGGGTGACTGGAAGAACGCCATCACCACGCTGCACAGCACCAACAACTTCCCCGAGTTCACGGGTCGCATTTGCCCCGCACCCTGCGAAGCTGCCTGTGTGGCCAATATCAATGGCGACGCCATTGGCATCAAGTCCATCGAGCACTCCATCATCGACCGCGCCTGGAGCGAAGGCTGGGTCAAGCCCCTGCCTTCCAAGCACAAGACCGGCAAGAAGGTGGCTGTGGTCGGTGCCGGCCCTGCAGGCATGGCAGCGGCCCAGCAACTGGTGCGCGCCGGCCACGACGTGACCCTGTTCGAGAAGAACGACCGCGTGGGCGGCCTGCTGCGCTACGGCATCCCCGACTTCAAGCTGGACAAGGGCCTGATCGACCGCCGTGTCGAGCAGATGGTGGCCGAAGGCCTGAAGATCCGCACCGGCGTGCTGATCGCCGGCAAGGACGGTCTGGGCAAGGATTCCAAGGTCACCAACTGGGCCAAGGAAACCATCAGCCCCGAGCAGCTCAACGCTGAGTTCGATGCCGTGCTGCTGACCGGCGGCTCCGAGCAGTCGCGTGATCTGCCCGTGCCCGGTCGCGATCTGGAAGGCGTGCACTTCGCGATGGAGTTCCTGCCCCAGCAGAACAAGGTCAATGCGGGCGACAAGCTCAAGGGCCAGATCCGTGCCGACGGCAAGCATGTCATCGTCATCGGCGGCGGCGACACAGGCTCCGACTGCGTGGGCACCTCCAACCGCCATGGCGCCAAGAGCGTGACCCAGTTCGAGGTCATGCCCATGCCGCCCGAGCAGGAGAACAAGCCCCTGGTCTGGCCTTACTGGCCGATCAAGCTGCGTACCTCGTCCAGCCACGACGAAGGCGTGGTGCGTGAGTTCGCGATCTCGACCAAGGAATTCGGCGGCGAAAAGGGCAAGGTCAAGAGCCTGACCACCGTCCAGGTCGAGTTCAAGGACGGCAAGCTGAGCGAAGTGCCCGGCACGGAAAAGGTCTGGCCTGCCGATCTGGTGCTGCTGGCCATGGGCTTCGTGAACCCGGTTGCCACCGTGCTCGAAGCCTTTGGCGTCGACAAGGATGCGCGCGGCAACGCCAAGGCCAGCACCGACTTCATCGGCGGCTATGCCACCAGCGTGCCAAAGGTGTTCGCCGCCGGCGACATCCGCCGCGGCCAGTCGCTGGTCGTGTGGGCGATTCGCGAAGGCCGCCAGGCAGCGCGTGCCGTGGACGAGTTCCTGATGGGCGCCAGCGAACTGCCTCGCTGATCATTCACAGCGGGTCATCACGCAAAAGGCATTCTTCGGAATGCCTTTTGTTTTTGATAGCTGCAAGCGCTTGCCTTAAATGGAGTTTAGATAGCTTTCAATAGGTTTTTGATTGCTGTAAAGCGCAAGGTGCTATCAAAAAAGTCAGCGCAGCCACAGAAGCCGGGGGCGGGCGTCGGCATCGCTCCACAGCACGGCGTTCTGCTGCCAGTGCCGGCCCCATTGCATGGCCGTGTCGGCATCCATCCCCCAGATCAGCACGCTGTCTTCCGCAGGCCAATGGCCGAGCGGGTCCTGGCCGCAGCCGTCCAGGTACTGCCAGCCCTCGCTGTCCAGCGCCTGGCGCAGGGCGCGCATGCGGGCGGCGTTCTCCGCCGGCTCCAGGATCTGTCCCCAGGGATTGCAGGCCGTGAGATAGCAGGCGGCCTGGATGGACTGCCGTCCCAGTTGCTGCCCGAGCCAGTCATTGCGCTCGCCCACGCGTAGCGTCTGTGCGACAGCGCCCTGGGCGGCATCGACCCGGTAGAGCGCGTCGCGATAGGCCTGCTGCAAGGCGGGCGGGAGCTGGCTGGTGTCTGGTGACGGTGGTGACATGGTTTGGTTTTGCAAGCTGCTCATGATGAGGACTTGTGCAAACAAGAATGCAACAACGGCCAGCCTCCTGAGGCAGCCGTCTTGCCTGAACCTGTTTTGCCTAAGTCGTGATGGTTTTGCGACCGGCGAGTGACGTTCTGTCCCGTCTGCGCGACAATAGCGGATTCGGCGCTGGCGGCAGCCCGGCTTCGGAGCGGCTGCGGTGGCCCCGGACGGGAGACAAAGCCTGCTGCCTCCGCTTTTTCCACTTCAAATTTTGACGCCATGAAAAAACGTACCCTGCTGGCCTCGGTGGCCCTGACTGCAATTTTGGCTGCCTGCGGCAAGAACGAGCCCGCAAGCAACACCGCTGCAGCTCCTGCGCCCACTCCTGCGGCGGTTGCCGCCAAGCTGGTGGTGGGCCTGGACGACAACTTCCCGCCCATGGGTTTCCGTGACGAAAAGAACGAGCTGGTCGGTTTCGATATCGATATGGCCCGTGAAGTGGCCAAGCGCGCCAATATCGAAGTGCAGTTCAAGCCCATCGACTGGAACGCCAAGGAAGCCGAGCTGCTGGGCAAGCGCGTGGACGCTCTGTGGAACGGCCTGACCATTCTGGAAGAGCGCAAGGAAAAGATCCTGTTCTCCGATCCCTACATGGTGAACAAGCAGATCATCATCGTGAAGGCCGGCTCGCCCATCAAAGGCAAGGCTGACATGGTCGGCAAGGTCGTGGGTGCCCAGGAAGGCTCCAGCGCCGTGACCGCCCTGACCAAGGACAAGGAACTGTCGGACAAGTTCAAGGAAACCAAGCTCTTCGGCGACAACATCGCTGCCATGATGGACCTGGAAGCCGGTCGTCTGGACGTGGTGGTGGTGGATGAAGTGGTGGGTCGCTACTACGTCAACAAGAAGCCCGACAACTACGTGGTGCTGGCCGAGGACTTCGGTACCGAAGACTACGGTGTGGGCTTCCGCAAGGACGACGAAGCCACTCGCAACAAGGTCAACGACGTGCTGACCGAAATGAAGAAGGACGGCAAGGCTGCTGAAATCGCCCAGAAGTGGTTCGGCGCCGACGTCATCAAGCACTAATCCCTTTTTGACGTACTGCACCGGCAATGCCTGGCATTGCCGGTTTTTTTTGCGACGACAATGCGTGCAAACACTTCCTCCTGCGCACGCCCGTGCCTGTGGCGGGCTTTCGATAGCTGCAGCGCCACACTGAAGGCCATTTGATGGACTATGTAATCTCGCTCCTGGGGCCCATGTCGGCTGGTGCCCTTGTCACACTCAAGCTGTTCTTCATCACGCTGGCGCTGTCCATTCCCATGGGCCTGGCACTGGCGCTGATGCGCATCTCCAGCATCAAGCCGCTGAGCAGCGCCGTGGGCGCCTATATCTGGCTGATGCGCGGCACGCCGCTGATGCTGCAGCTGCTGTTCGTGTACTTCGCGCTGCCCTTTGTGCCCTACATCGGTGTGCGCCTGCCCGACTTTCCTGCCGCCGTGGTGGCGTTTGCGCTGAACTACGCGGCCTACTTCGCGGAGATCTTCCGTGCCGGCATCAAGTCCGTGGACCGCGGCCAGTACGAGGGCGCGAAGGTGCTGGGCATGACTTATGCACAGACCATGCGCCGCATCGTGCTGCCCCAGATGTGGGCCCGCATTCTGCCGCCCGTCAGCAACGAGACCATCACCCTGGTCAAGGACACTTCGCTGATCTATGTGCTGGCACTCAACGACCTGCTGCGCGTGGCGCGCGGCGTGGTGCAGCGCGACTTCAGCTTCACGCCCTTCATCGTGGCTGCGGCCTTCTATCTCATCATGACCCTGGTGCTGACCTGGGGCTTCCAATATCTTGAGAAAAAATATGCCAAGTACGACGCCTGATGTGATGATTTCCGCCCAGGGCATCCACAAGGCCTTTGGCAATAACGAAGTGCTGCGCGGCGTCTCCCTGGACTTGCTGCGCGGCGAGGTGGTGGCCGTGATCGGCCCGTCCGGCTCGGGCAAGAGCACCTTTTTGCGCTGTCTCAACCACCTGGAGACGATCGACCGAGGCACCATCAGCATCGAAGGTGCGGTGCTGGCGCGCTCCGAGGGCGAGGCCAGGGCCCAGTATGTGAGCGAGGCCGAGATCCGCAAGATCGGCCGCAAGATGGGCATGGTGTTCCAGTCCTTCAATCTGTTTCCCCACCTCACGGTGCTGGAAAACATCATTGAGGCGCCCGTCATCGTCAAGGGCTTGAAGCGTGAAGACATCATCCCCAAGGCCGAAGCTCTGTTGGCCAAGGTGGGTCTGGCGGCCAAGCGCGATGCCTATCCCAACCACCTCTCCGGCGGTCAGAAGCAGCGCGTGGCAATTGCGCGCGCGCTGGCCATGGAGCCAGACATTCTGCTGTTCGACGAGCCCACCTCGGCGCTGGACCCCGAGCTGACCGGCGAGGTGCTGCGCACCATGCGCGAACTGGCCGAAGAGCACATGACCATGCTGGTCGTGACCCACGAGATGGGTTTTGCACGCGAGGTGGCCAACCGCGTCATCTTCATGGACGGCGGCTACATCGTCGAGCAAGGCCCGTCCGAGGCGTTTTTTGCCGCGCCCCAGCATGAGCGCACCAAGGCGTTTCTGCAGAATATGTTGTAAATAAGTCGCAGCTGCCGATGAGGTTTCATATCGCAAAAAAGGCAGTTTGCGCATGCACAACAAGCGCTGACAGCTCCTGAAACAGGAGTAACGACTCTGCGATCCAAGCCAGGCCTTCAAGAAACATTCGTGAATGTATGTTTACTTGGGGCTAACCCGAGCTTTTTGTCGAGCATGTCGGCACAATACCAGTTTGCTTTCTCTTGAGCGGCTCTTCACGCATGTCACCCAACGCACCCTTTGTGGAACTGCGCAATGTCACCTTTGGCTATGGTGACCGCGTCATCCTGCGCGATCTGTCCCTGCAAGTGCCGCGCGGCAAGGTCACGGCGCTGATGGGCGCATCGGGCGGCGGCAAGACCACGGTGCTGCGTCTGATTGGCGGGCAGAACCACGCCCAGCAGGGCCAGGTGCTGTTTGACAGCCAGGATGTGACCACCATGAATGCGCAGCAGCTCTATGCCGCGCGTCGCCGCATGGGCATGCTGTTTCAGTTCGGTGCGCTGTTCACCGACATGAGCGTGTTCGACAACGTGGCTTTTCCGCTTCGGGAGCACACCGATCTGCCAGAAGAGCTGATTCGCGACATCGTGCTCATGAAGCTGCATGCCGTGGGCCTGCGCGGTGCGCGTGATCTGATGCCCTCCCAGGTCTCGGGCGGCATGGCCCGTCGCGTGGCGCTGGCCCGCGCGATTGCACTGGACCCCGAGCTCATCATGTACGACGAGCCTTTTGCGGGCCTGGACCCTATTTCGCTGGGTACCTCGGCGCAGCTGATCCGCCAGCTCAACGATGCCATGGGCCTGACTTCGATTCTGGTTTCCCACGATCTGGAGGAAACCTTCCGCGTGGCCGACCATGTGGTGATTCTGGGGGCCGGCAGCGTTGCCGCCCAAGGCACGCCCGAAGAGGTGCGCGCCAGCAGCGATCCGCTGGTGCAGCAATTCATTCATGCCAGATCCACGGGGCCTGTGCCGTTCCACTATCCGGGCGTCAGTGCCGACGAGGACTTCGGCAGCAGGAGGCGTGCATGAACTTTCTCGCACGCATTGGCCTGGCAGTGCGCTGCCAGCTGGTCAACATGGGGATCGGTGCGCGCCTGCTGTGGCGCCTGCTGGGCTTGATGGGACCGGCGCTCAGGCGTCCGCGCCTGATCGGCGACCAGATTCACTTTCTGGGCAATTATTCGCTGGCCATCATCGGCGTCTCCGGACTGTTCGTGGGCTTTGTGCTGGGTCTGCAGGGCTATTACATCCTGCAGCGCTATGGTTCGGCCGAGGCGCTGGGCATGATGGTGGCCCTGAGCCTGCTGCGTGAGCTGGGGCCCGTGGTCACGGCCTTGCTGTTTGCGGGCCGTGCCGGCACGGCCCTGACGGCCGAAATCGGCCTGATGAAAGCCGGTGAGCAGTTGTCGGCCATGGAGATGATGGCGGTCGACCCCGTCAAGCGCATTCTGGCGCCGCGCTTCTGGGCCGGGCTGATCACGATGCCATTGTTGGCAGCGGTCTTCAGCGCCGTCGGTGTTCTGGGCGGCTGGCTGGTGGGCGTGGTGATGATCGGTGTCGACAGCGGTGCCTTCTGGGGCCAGATGCAGCAGGGCGTGGACTGGTGGAGCGATCTGGGCAACGGCGTGCTCAAGAGCTTTGTCTTCGGCCTGGCCGTGACCTTTGTGGCTTTGCTCCAAGGCTATGCGGCCAAGCCCACGCCCGAAGGGGTTTCCCGGGCCACCACCCGTACCGTGGTCGTGGCTTCGCTAGCGGTTCTGGGTCTGGACTTCCTGCTCACCGCAACCATGTTCAGCATTTGAGGCTGCTCAGCAGATAGAGGTAAAAAAATCATGCAGCAAAAGAAAAGTGATGTCTGGGTCGGCCTGTTTGTGCTGATCGGTGCTCTGGCCCTGGTGTTCCTGGCCTTGCAGTCGGCCAATCTGTTGAGCCTGAATTTCCAGAAGACCTATGCGATCACGGCGCGTTTTGACAATATCGGCGGGCTCAAGCCCAAGGCCGCGGTCAAGAGCGCCGGCGTGGTTGTGGGCCGTATCGAGTCCATCACCTTCAACGACCAGACCTTTCAGGCCGACGTGGCCATGAGCATGGAAAACCGCTATGCCTTTCCCAAGGACAGCTCGCTGAAAATTCTGACAAGCGGTCTGCTGGGCGATCAGTACATTGGTATTGAAGCGGGTGCCAGCGAAGAAAACCTCAAGGCCGGCGACCGCGTGACAGCCACCCAGTCTGCCGTGGTGCTGGAGAATCTGATCGGTCAGTTCCTCTACAGCAAGGCCGAGCAGGGCGGTGATTCCGGTGCTGGCGCAGCCAACGCAGCCAACGGGGGAGCGAAAGAATGATGACTACAACAAGCCCACAAACGAAACTGGCGTCGGACAAGACTCTGACGCTCAAGCATGCCGCGCTGACAGCTGGCGTGTGCGCAGCGGCACTGCTGTCCGGCTGCGCGACCACCACAGGCTCCGGCAACCCGGCCGACCCGCTGGAGTCCATGAACCGCAGCATCTATTCCTTCAACGAAGGGGTGGACGAAGCCGTCTTCAAGCCCGTGGCCACGGCCTATCAGAACGTGACGCCGCGCGTGGCACGCCAGGGCGTGACCAACTTCTTCGACAACCTCGGCGATGCCTGGTCCTTCGTCAACAACGTGCTGCAGGGGCAGGGCCAGGGTGCCTACAACTCCATGGTTCGCTTCAGCGTGAACACGGTGCTGGGCATAGGCGGCCTGTTCGATATTGCCAGCGAGGCAGGCATCGAGCGCCGCAAGCAGGACTTCGGCCAGACGCTGGGCCGTTGGGGTATGCCCACGGGGCCGTATCTGGTGCTGCCCTTCTGGGGCCCTTCCACGGTGCGTGACTCGGCCGGTCTGGCGGTCGACGCCTTCGGCTATCCCGCCAACACCATGGACGATGTGCGCTGGCGCAACAGCCTGTTCGGCCTGCGCATGGTCAACAACCGGGCCAATCTGCTCAAGGCCGGCGATGTGCTGGACTCTGTTGCGCTCGACAAATACAGCCTGGTGCGCGATGTCTATCTGCGCTCACGCATTGGCGGCGCGGCGTCCGGCGGCGACGGTCGTCTCGAAAACTATGATGACGACAACGCCGGCAAGCTGCCTCCCGAAGGCCAGTGAGCCGGTAGGGCTTGGTTACAAACATGATGCACAGGCTGCGCGAGTGCGGTGACACTTGCGGGCCTAGGAGAAAAACGCAATGAAGATTACTCGTCGCATGTGGGGCATGGCAGCAGGTGCCATGCTCGCCCTGAATCTGGGTCTGCCTGCACAGGCCGCTGAGGAAGCGCCTGATGCCCTGGTCAAGCGCGTCTCTTCCGATGTGCTGGAAACCATCAAGAAGGATGCGTCGCTGCGCAGCGGCGACTCCAGCAAGATCAATGCGCTGGTCAACGAGAAGGTCATGCCCTATGTGGACTTTCGCCGTATGACATCGGCCGCTGTCGGTCCGGCCTGGCGCCAGGCTACGCCCGAGCAGCGCCAGAAGCTGCAGGACGAGTTCAAGGCCTTGCTGATTCGCACCTATGCGGGAGCCCTGTCCCAGGTCGGCGATCAGACCATTACCGTCAGGCCTGTGCGCATGGCAGCCGGTGACACCGATGTGCTGGTCCGCACCCAGGTCAACGGCCGTGGCGATCCCGTGCAGCTGGATTTCCGTCTGGAAAAGCAGGCTACGGGCTGGAAGCTCTACAACTTCAATGTGCTCGGCGTGTGGCTGGTGGAGACCTACCGCAACCAGTTTGCGCAGGAAATCAATGCCAACGGCATCGACGGCCTGATCAAGACCCTGGCCTCGCGCAGCTCCATGCCGGCTACGGCCACCAAGTAAGCAAAGCGCTTCAGACGTCATGGCCCGCTCAGCTAGCAACCCTCTGCAACTGCCCAAGGAACTGACCTATCGTCAGGGGCGCGACTGTCTGCTGCGCCTGCGCCCGCTGGTCACCGGCCATGCGGATGCCCGGGTGGTGGTGGATGCCAGCGCCGTCAAGGTCTTCGATTCGGCGGCCCTGGCCGTGCTGCTGGCCTGCCGGCGCGCTGCGCAGGAGGCGGGCAAGCAGCTCATCGTCGACGGTCTGCCCAAGGGGTTGCAGTCCATGGCCGCGCTGTATGGAGTGGACGGCTTGCTGATGCCCGCTCCTGTGCCCGATGCGGCCGCCACCGCTCAGCAGGGCTAGGCTGACCAATCACTGTGTCCGGCTAAGCCCCGCCAAGGCAGAGGCTGTGGGCAAGCCCTAGAATCATGGGCTCCATGTCCGCAGTCTCATTCCAATCCGTCTCCAAGACCTACCGCACCCCCAAGGGGGATTTCCAGGCCCTCAAATCGGTGAGCCTGGATATCGAGGAAGGTGAATTCTTCGGTCTGCTCGGCCCCAACGGTGCTGGCAAGACCACGATGATCAGCATCCTCGCCGGACTGGCGCAAGCCACGGGCGGGCGCGTGCTGGTGCAGGGCAGCGATGTGCAGGCCGATTACGCCGATGCACGCCGTAAGCTGGGCATCGTGCCGCAGGAGCTGGTGTTCGACCCCTTCTTCAATGTGCGCGAGGCCTTGAAGTTCCAGTCCGGGTACTTCGGCGTCAAGAACAACGACGACTGGATCGACGAGCTGCTCGACAGCCTGGGCCTGACGGACAAGGCCCACAACAATATGCGCCAGCTCTCGGGCGGCATGAAGCGCCGCGTGCTGGTGGCCCAGGCTCTGGTGCACAAGCCGCCCATCATCGTGCTGGACGAACCCACGGCCGGTGTGGACGTGGAGCTGCGCCAGACGCTGTGGCATTTCATCGCCAAGCTCAACAAGCAGGGCCATACGGTGCTGCTGACCACCCACTATCTGGAAGAGGCCGAGGCTCTTTGCAGCCGCGTGGCCATGCTCAAGCGCGGCGAGATCATCAAGCTCTCGCCCATGAGCGAGCTGCTCAAGTCGGCTTCCAGCAATGTGCTGCAGTTCAAGACCGATAGCGCCCTGCCCAAGGCAGTGGCTGACAGGGCCCGGGTCACCGGCCGAATCGTGCAGATTCCCGCCGCCCATGCCGGCGATGTGGAGCAGCTGCTGGCCGCTTTGCGCGAGGCGGGCGTGACCCCTGAGGATGTGGAGATCCGCCGTGCGGATCTGGAGGATGTGTTCATCCACATCATGAATGAAGGCTCCAGGACACAGGCTCCTGCAGGAGGTGTCCAATGAACGGCTGGCAGACCCTGCTCAAGAAGGAAGTGCTGCGCTTCTGGAAGGTGAGCTTTCAGACCGTGGCCGCACCGGTGCTCACGGCCGTGCTGTATCTGCTGGTTTTCGGCCATGTGCTCGAAGGCCGGGTCATGGTCTATGACCGCATCCCCTACACCGCGTTTCTGATTCCCGGTCTGGTGATGATGAGCATGTTGCAAAACGCATTTGCCAACAGCTCATCCAGCCTGGTGCAGAGCAAGATCATGGGCTCGCTGGTATTCGTGCTGCTCACGCCGCTGTCGCATTGGGCCTGGTTCAGCGCCTATGTGGGTGCGGCGATTCTGCGCGGCCTGCTGGTGGGGCTGGGCGTGTTTGTTGTCACCTTGTTCTTTGCGGTGCCCGACTTTGCCGCGCCGCTGTGGATTCTGGTGTTCGGCTTTCTGGGTTGCGCTCTGATGGGCACGCTGGGCCTGATCGCCGGCCTCTGGGCCGAGAAGTTCGACCAGATGGCGGCCTTCCAGAACTTTCTGATCATGCCCCTGACCTTTCTGTCCGGCGTGTTCTACTCCGTGCACTCGCTGCCCGGCTTCTGGCAGGCGGTCAGCCATGTCAACCCGTTCTTCTACATGATCGACGGCTTCCGCTATGGCTTCTTCGGCCAGAGCGATGTCTCGCCCTGGCTCAGCTTTGCCATCGTGGGCGCTGCCTGGCTGGCTGTGAGCGCGCTGGCCGTGCACCTGCTGCGCATCGGCTACAAGATTCGTAACTGATTTTTAGAATTGACGCAGGGCTGCTTGCGAGACAATGACCGGTTTCGCCAGCTTTTGCGCATAAAGGTTCCCCCATGACTGCAGACCAACTCAAAGACCTGATCGCCGCCGGCCTGCCCTGCGAGCATATTGCGCTGGAAGGCGATGGCCGACATTGGTTTGCCACCATCGTGTCTGCGCAGTTCGAAGGCCAGCGTCTGCTGGGTCGTCAGCGCCTGGTCTATGCCACGCTGGGCAACCGAATGGCGACCGATGAAGTCCATGCGCTGTCCATGAAGACCTACACCCCGGCAGAATGGACGGCTGCCCAGGCCTGAGGCGGCTTGCAAAGCAAGATTGATAGCTGTCAGCGCTTTATACATAGGCGCTGAGTGCATTTTTTACCCATAAACATTCAAGGCTTGAAGCCATGGACAAACTCAAGATCCACGGTGGTCGTCCCCTCAAGGGCGAAGTAATCATTTCCGGCGCCAAAAACGCCGCTCTGCCTGAAATGTGTGCCGCACTGCTCACCGCCGAGCCCGTGCATCTGCACAATGTGCCGCGTCTGCATGATGTGGCCACCATGCGCAAGCTGCTCGCCAATATGGGCGTTCAGACCGAAACCCATGGCGAACGCGGCGGCATGAGCTTTGTGGCTCCCGACAGCCTGACGCCCGAAGCGCCCTACGAGTTGGTCAAGACCATGCGCGCCTCGGTACTGGCCCTGGGCCCGTTGCTGGCCCGCTTCGGGCACGCCAAGGTGTCGCTGCCTGGCGGCTGCGCGATCGGCTCGCGCCCCGTGGATCAGCACATCAAGGGCCTGCAGGCCATGGGTGCCATCATCACCGTGGAAAACGGCTATATGCTTGCCAGCCTGCCCGAAGGCCGCAAGCGCCTGAAGGGTGCACGCATCACCACCGACATGGTGACCGTGACCGGTACCGAGAACTTCCTGATGGCCGCCACGCTGGCTGAAGGCGAGACGGTGCTGGAAAATGCCGCCATGGAACCCGAAATCACCGATCTGGCCGAGATGCTGATCAAGATGGGGGCCCGGATCACCGGCCACGGCACCAGCCATATCGTGATTCAGGGCGTGGACAAGCTGCATGGCTGCGAGCACCAGGTGGTGGCCGACCGTATCGAGGCCGGCACCTTCCTCTGCGCCGTGGCTGCCACCAGCGGCGAAGCCTTGCTGCACCACGCACGCGCCGACCATCTGGGCGCCGTGATCGACAAGCTCAAGGATGCGGGCGTCAGCGTGGACTGCGTGAACGGCGGCCTGAAGGTGGCGTCCTCCGGCAAGCTCAAGGCGCAGGGCTTTCGCACCACCGAATATCCGGGCTTTCCCACCGATATGCAGGCCCAGTTCATGGCGCTGAATCTGGTGGCCGAAGGCACCAGCATGGTGACCGAGACCATCTTCGAGAACCGCTTCATGCACGTCAACGAGATGGTGCGCCTGGGTGCGCGCATCACCACCGATGGCCGCGTGGCGACCATCGAAGGCGGCAAGCGCCTGTCTGGCGCCACCGTGATGGCGACCGACCTGCGCGCTTCGGCCAGCCTGGTGATTGCCGGTCTGGTGGCCGAGGGCGAGACCATCGTCGATCGCATCTACCACCTGGATCGTGGCTACGACCGCATGGAAGACAAGCTGCGCGCCCTGGGCGCCGATATCGAGAGAATTTCCGCATGAGCACCGCAATGCCTGTGACCATCGCCCTGTCCAAGGGCCGCATTTTTGAAGAAACCGTGCCCCTGCTGGCCGCTGCTGGCATCGAGGTGACCGAGGATGTGGAAAAGTCGCGCAAGCTGATTTTCGACACCAACCGCTCCGATGTGCGCGTGGTGCTGGTGCGTGCTTCGGACGTGCCGGTCTATGTGCAATACGGCGGCGCGGATCTGGGCGTCTCGGGCCTGGACTCGTTGATCGAGCATGGCGGCCAGGGCCTGTACCAGCCGCTGGACCTGCAGATTGCCAAGTGCCGCGTCAGCGTGGCCGTGCGCAACGGCTTTGACTACCAGCTGGCCGTCAAGCAGGGCGCGCGTCTGCGCATCGCCACCAAGTACCCCGAGATCGCCCGCAACTTCTTTGCCAAGAAGGGTGTGCACGTGGACATGGTCAAGCTCTACGGCTCCATGGAGCTGGCACCGCTGACCGGCATGGCCGATGCCATCGTCGACCTGGTGTCCACGGGCAACACGCTCAAGGCCAATGATCTGGTCGAGGTCGAGCCTATCATGGACATCAGCTCGCGTCTGGTCGTTAACCAGGCTTCGCTCAAGCTCAAACAGGCTACGCTGCGCCACATCATCGATGCGTTTGCGCAGGCCGTTGCCGCCAAGAACAACTGATTTTCCCCACTGGTGAATACTATGGAATTCGTAGCTGCCCCCGCCCGTCTGTCAACCGCTGATGCCCAGTTCGAGCATGATTTCGCGCAGCGTCTGCATTGGTCGGCGGACACGGATGCAGCCATCGAGCAGCGGGTCGCCGACATCCTGGCCGATGTCCAGGCCCGCGGCGACGCCGCCGTGCTGGAATACACGGCGCGCTTTGACGGCCTGCAGGCCGATTCCATGGCGGCGCTGGAGCTGACCAAGCAGGAACTGAAGGCTGCCTTCGACAGCCTGCCAGCTGCCGAGCGCGAAGCGCTGGAGTCGGCGGCACGCCGCGTGCGCAGCTATCACGAAGCGCAGAAAAAGGCCAATGGTGAGAGCTGGAGCTACCGCGACGAGGATGGCACGCTGCTGGGCCAGAAGGTCACGCCGCTGGATCGCGTGGGCATCTATGTGCCCGGCGGCAAGGCTGCCTATCCTTCTAGCGTGCTGATGAACGCCATTCCCGCCCATGTGGCCGGTGTGCCCGAGATCATCATGGTCGTGCCCACCCCTAAGGGTGAGAAGAATCCGCTGGTGCTGGCCGCCGCCTATGTGGCTGGCGTGACGCGCGCCTTTACCGTCGGCGGAGCCCAGGCTGTAGCGGCGCTGGCCTACGGCACGGCCACCGTGCCCAAGGTGGACAAGATCACCGGCCCCGGCAATGCCTATGTGGCCAGCGCCAAGAAGCGCGTGTTCGGCATCGTGGGCATCGACATGATTGCCGGCCCTTCGGAAATCCTGGTGCTGGCCGACGGCTCGACCCCGCCCGAATGGGTGGCCATGGATCTGTTCAGCCAGGCCGAGCACGACGAGCTGGCCCAGTCCATCTTGCTGTGCCCCGATGCTGCCTATCTTGATGCCGTTCAGGCGGAGATCGACCGCCTGCTGCCCGAGATGCCGCGCAAGGCCATCATTGCCAAGAGCCTGAGCGACCGCGGCGCGCTGATTTTGACCAAGGACATGGAAGAGGCTTGCGCGATCAGCAACCGTATTGCGCCTGAGCATCTGGAAGTCTCCAGCCGTGACCCGCACCGCTGGGAGCCTTTGCTGAGGCACGCCGGCGCCATCTTCCTGGGCGCCTATACCTCCGAGAGCCTGGGCGACTACTGCGCCGGCCCGAATCACGTTCTGCCCACCAGCGGCACGGCACGCTTTTCCTCGCCTCTGGGGGTGTATGACTTCCAGAAGCGCAGCTCCATCATCGAAGTCAGCGAGGCCGGTGCCCAGATCCTGGGCAAGACCGCTGCCGTGCTGGCCTATGGAGAAGGTCTGCAGGGTCACGCCCGTGCAGCCGAAATGCGTCTGAAGTAAATCGGCAAGCGCTCTCCTCTCAAAGCCGTGGCCAGCCCACGGCTTTTTTCATTGCAGAGCAGGTCGGCATGCCCCCCGTTCCGGGGCAAATCATCTCGAGATGTTTCATGGTGCAGGAAAGAGCGGGTTTGCTGTGACACTCGGCGGGCTGCGTGGCAGCGCAGCATTCAATAACCAATCACAACAAGGGAGCGTGAAGATGAATCAGGTCATGAGTTCCTGGCCGCGACGCGGCTGGCGGCTGCTGGGCGGACTGCTGCTGGTCGCGGGGCTGGCAGCCTGCGGTGCACCGCCTTCGTCCCAGGTCGCAGAGAGCGCGGCGGCAGCGCCGCGCACGCCCAGGGTCGAGTCCACGCTGGGCACGCAATGGGGTGAAGGGCGGGAGTCCGCTACCAAGGTGGTGCACGCATCGCGCCTGACGCCCGAGCGTCCGCGCGATGTGAGCCAGCTTCGCTATTCGGACGAGCACAGTATTCTGCGTGCGCTCGGCAACTCCGCTGAGCGGCAGACCAATGCGCTGCTGGCAGACGGTGATGTGGAGCTGCAGCTGCTCGACGGAAGCGGATCGGTGCTGCGCATTTTTTCCGCGCGCGGAGCCCGGGACTTCCATGTCGCGGGTCGCCATGGTGAGCGCTATGAGCTGGTCTACACCAATCGCAGCAATCGCTTCTACGAAGTGGTGGCGACGGTGGATGGTCTGGATGTGCTGAGCGGCCAGCCTGGCAGCGTGCACAGCAGCGGCTATCTGCTGCGCCCCGGTGAGCGGCTGGTGATCGACGGCTTTCGCAAGAACGACCGCGAGGTGGCGGCATTTCGCTTTGCGGGCAAGGGCCGGGCCTATGCCAACAACACGCCCGCAGGCGATGCGCGCAATGTGGGTGTGATTGGTACGGCGCTGTTTGATGTGCGTCTTGACGAGCGCGACCCGGATCTGCCCCGCCGCTCTACGCAAGGGATGGAACCACGCGATTCCCGGGACCCCGTAGCCTTCCCGGCGGATGGCCGGCAGTATGCGCCGCCGCCGCAGTATCGGCGCTGAGGCCGGTTCTGCGCTGCCGTGGCCCTAAGCTGGCCAGCCTTTGACATGAGGCCTCAGGCCGCTGCGGCTGTGGCTGTGGCCGGCACTGTGGGTGCTGCAGTTGCGGCAGGAGATGATGAAGTACGAACGCGAGCACGGCTCCAGCGCAGGGTCGCGTCCTGTGAGCCTTGCGTGCCGAGATAGAGTCGGGCGGGGCCGTCAAAGCGCAGTGATTCGCCGGCCTGCAGAAAGTAGTCCCTCGGCTGTCCTTCGCAGGTCAGCCAGACAATGCCGCTTTGTGCCTGCAACCAGAGGCTGAGACCGGCGCCCAGATGCATGGTCTGCACCGAGGCGGCAGCTTGCAGGGACAAGGTTTTCCAGGAGGAGGTGGCGAGAGCTGAGTTCATGCCTCCGACTTTGCCGAGCATAGATCTGTACTGCCAGCCACAGCGGCAGTGGATCTGGATGAGTACAGATACCTGGGGCCGGGTATCTGTACTGCTCGTCCTGGCTGTCATCTGTGCTGCATGAGCTTGTCTGTGCCAGTACAGAATCTGCCCATGGATTTTGATGCGTCGACACCGTTATATCTGCAGATTGCCGGGCAACTGAGTCAGGCCATACGACAGGGGGCGCTGGCCCATGGGCAGAAACTGCCTTCGGTACGCATGCTGGCGCGGCAGTATGGTGTGGCACAGACCACGGTGGTACAGGCCTATCACTGGCTGGAGGATGCCCGGCAGGTCACGGCGCGGCCGCGTTCGGGCTTTTTTGTGGCGCCACGCGCCGTCCAACTGCCCGAGCCCAAGATTGCCCGGCCCATGCGTCGTCCACGGGCCGTGTCGCTGGACTGGCTGGGACAGCGCGTGCTGGGGCGGGAGCAGCCTGAAGGCATGGTGTCATTCAGCAGCGGTACCCCGGGCATCGATCTGCTCAACCCCGAACGGGTACGCCGTGCTTTGACCCGTGCCGTGCAAAAGCACCGCCACCTGCTGTGTACCTATCCAGGCTCGGACGGTCATGAAGAGGCACGCCGTGCACTGGCGCGCTACGCCGTGGGCTTGGGCTGCAGTCTGGACCCGGATAGCATTCTCATTACTGGCGGCTGCATGGACAGTGTGGCCCTGTGTCTGCGTGCCGTGACCCAGCCTGGCGATGTGGTGGCACTGGAGTCGCCCACACATTTTTCCTTTCTGGAGGTGCTGCAGGCCTTGCAGCTGAAGGCCCTGGAGATACCCTGCCACCCGCGCCACGGTCTGTCGCTGGATGCTCTGCAACTGGCGCTGGAAACCCAGCCTGTCAAGGCCTTGCTGCTGGTGCCAACGCTCAGCAATCCGCTGGGCAGCTGCATGCCCCAGGCTGAACGCAAGAAGCTGGTGCAGCTTGCAGTTCAGCATGAGCTGCCGGTGATCGAGGATGCCATCTATGCAGATCTGGCCGAAGGCGATGCTGCCCGGCGTAGCCTCAAGGCCTATGACGGCACGGGCCAGGTGATGCTGTGCCATTCCTTTTCCAAAACATTGGCGCCGGGCCTGCGCCTGGGGTGGCTGGAGGCCGGGCGCTGGACGGACAAGGTGCGCAAGATCAAGGAAATGCAGGCAGGCGGTCAATCGGCAGTCCTGGAGCTGGCTCTGGCCGACCTGATCTCGCAGGCCGGCCATCATGCCGCCATGCGCCAGTTGCGTGCCGTCATTGCTGCACGGGTCGAGCAAGCCAGACAAGTGATTGCGCAGAGCTTTCCTGCCGGCACGCGGGTCAGCGATCCTCCGGGCGGGTTGCTGCTATGGCTGGAGCTGCCGGCGCCACTGGATGCCATGGCTTTGCATCAAGCCTGTCTGTCCCGGCAGATCCTGATCGCGCCCGGAATGTTGTTTGGTACTGCCGGTCGCTTCCGGCACGGAGTCCGTGTGGGACTGGGAGGCGACTGGACGGCGCAACATCTGCAGGCCTTGCGTCAGGTGGGAGCCATCGCCTGCTCCCTGCTGGCGTCGGTGTGATTTCTGGGTACACGAATTTCGTGTTGCACGAAATTCGTGTACTATGCGTGGCATGAAGAACGTCACCATCACCGTCGAAGACAGCGTGCTTGACTGGGCGCGCATTGAAGCGGCCAGGCGCGGCAGCAGCGTCTCGCGCATGCTGGGTGACTTCATGGCCGAGCTGATGCAGCGCGAGGATGCCTACGAGCGTGCCTATCTGGCCTGGCGCACCGATGAGCGCACCTGGCAAGCTGCCGGCCAGTCGGCAAAATCCCTGGCGCGCAGTGCCAGCAGCAAACGGGCTGCGGTGCACAGCAATGCCGAAGCCGAGGTGGCCAAGTGAAGCCTGTGTTTGTCGATACCTCGGTGCTGATTGCCGCGGAAGATGCGGCCGGCGGTGCGCTGTATGCGGCCACGCTGGAATGGCTGGATCTGCTGTGGCGCAGCCGCAGCGGCCGCACCAGCAATCAGGCCCTGGTGGAGTTCTATGACCAGGCGACCACGGCCGCCCAGCCCCTGCCTCAGGGCGATGCCCGCGCCGCCATCCGCCGTTACCAGACCTGGACGCCCTGGAAGACCGACGCCGCCACGCTGGAGACGGCCTGGGCCGTACAGGCCCGCCATGCGCTGGATTTTGGCGACTGCCTGGCCGTGGCTTGCGCCCAGCACAGCGGCTGCAATCAGATGCTGAGCCTGTATCTGCCCCACGGGGCGGAGTTTGGCGGTGTGACCGTGGTGCACCCGCTGCAGCAATCTGCCCGTGAGAATCTTGAGGCTTGAGCGCCACGACCGCAGAGACCCGTATCGACTGCATTGGCCAACGCAAGCCTCGTGTGAAGGAGTGAACCCATGACTGCTCAAGACATCCAGACCAAAGCCCTGCAACGCATCCGCACCGATGTGCGCGCCATGCAGGGCTACCATGTGCAGCCCGCGCAAGGCCTGCTCAAAATGGACACGATGGAGAACCCCTACCGTCTGCCGCCCGAGTTGCAGCAGAAGCTGGGCGAGCACCTGGGCGCGCTGGAAATCAACCGCTACCCCGGCGAGCGCCAGGAAGTGCTCAAGCAGATGCTGGCCGACTATGCCGGCGCCCCCGCCGGCACCTCGGTGCTGCTGGGCAATGGCTCGGACGAGATCATCACCCTGCTGGCGCTGGCCACGGCCCAGCCCTGTAACAATGCCCGCGCCAAGATGCTGGCGCCCATGCCGGGCTTTGTGATGTATCCGCTGTCTGCCAAGCTGCAGGGGCTGGATTTCGTGGGCGTGAATCTGACGAGCGACTTCGACCTCGACGTGCCGGCCATGCAGGCCGCCATCGCCGAGCACCAGCCTGCCATCACCTATATCGCCTATCCCAACAATCCCACGGCCACGCTGTGGGCCGAGGACAAGGTGCAGGCCGTGATCGATGCCGTGGCCGAGATCGGCGGTCTGGTCGTGATGGACGAGGCCTACCAGCCCTTCGCCAGCCGCAGCTGGATCACCCGCATGAAGGCCGACCCCGGCCGCAATGCCCATGTGCTGCTGATGCGCACGCTGTCCAAGTTCGGTCTGGCCGGTGCGCGCCTGGGCTATCTGATCGGCCCTTCGGCCATCGTCAACGAGATCGACAAGGTGCGCCCGCCCTACAACATCAGCGTGCTCAACTGCGAGACGGCGATTTTTGCGTTGCAGCACGAGTCGCTGTATGCCGAGCAGGCCGCCGCCATCCGCGCCGAACGCCAGCCGCTGATCGATGCCCTGACCCTGCTGGACGGCGTGCAAAAAGTCTGGCCTTCCGAAGCCAATATGGTGCTGCTGCGCGTGCGCGATGCCGGCAAGGCCCAGATCGAGATGAAGCAGCGCGGCGTGCTGGTCAAGAACGTATCGGCCATGCATCCCCTGCTGCACAACTGCCTGCGCCTGACCGTGGGTACCCGCGAAGAAAACGCCCAGATGCTGGCGGCACTGAAAGAAAGCCTATGAGCAATATCGTCCCCTCCATCGTCCAGAACCTGCCGCGCATTGCCGAAGTGCAGCGCAACACGGCCGAGACCCGCGTCGCCGTGCGCGTCAACCTCGACGGCACGGGCAAGGCCAGCCTGAACTCCGGCATCGGCTTTCTCGACCACATGCTGGACCAGATCGCACGCCACGGCCTGATCGACATGGACATCGAATGCGCGGGTGATCTGCACATCGACGGCCACCACACGGTGGAAGACATCGGCATCACCCTGGGCCAGGCCTTTGCCAAGGCCATCGGCGACAAGAAAGGCATTCGCCGCTACGGTCATGCCTATGTGCCGCTGGACGAAGCCCTGAGCCGGGTCGTCATCGACTTCTCGGGCCGTCCCGGTCTGCACATGGATGTGAAGTTCACGGCCGGCAGCATCGGTCAGCTCGATACGCAGCTGGTCTTCGAATTCTTCCAGGGCTTTGTCAACCACGCCGGCGTGACGCTGCACATTGACAACCTCAAGGGCTTCAATGCCCACCATCAATGCGAAACCATCTTCAAGGCCTTTGCGCGCGCCATGCGCTTTGCGCTGGAGCATGATGAGCGCATGGCAGGCGTGATCCCTTCGACCAAGGGTGCTCTGTAATCAGGAGCTTCATGCGCCTGTTCACACTGAATTTCAAAGCTCTTTGTCTGTAAAAACAAATCTCCATAAGCGGTAGCTGCTATGAGTTTGAAGAACAACACCGTGGCCGTGGTTGATTACGGCATGGGCAATCTGCGCTCGGTCTCGCAGGCTGTGCGCACGGCCGCAGCCGATACCGGCTGGGACGTAGTCGTCACGGCCGATCCCGAGGTGGTACATGCCGCCAACCGCGTGGTCCTGCCCGGCCAGGGTGCCATGCCCGACTGCATGCGCGAGCTGCGCGAATCGGGCCTGCAGCAGGCCGTGCTCGATGCTGCTGTCAACAAGCCGCTGTTCGGCGTCTGCGTGGGCATGCAGATGCTGCTCGATCACAGCGACGAAGGCGATGTGCCGGGCCTGGGGCTGATTCCCGGCAATGTGCGCAAGTTCGGCCTGGAAGGCAGGACGCAAGCCGACGGCAGCCGCTTCAAGGTGCCGCAGATGGGCTGGAACCAGGTGCAGCAGACGCAGCAGGGCGACAAGCCCCATGCGCTGTGGGCCGGAATTCCTGACGGCAGCTTCTACTACTTTGTGCACAGCTTTTATGCGCTGGTGCAACAAAGCGCGCATTGCGCGGCCGAGACCGACTACGGCGGCCTCTTTGCATGTGCCGTCGCACGCGATAATATTTTCGCTACCCAGTTCCACCCCGAGAAAAGCTCGGACCAGGGACTGGCGCTGTTCCGCAACTTCCTGGGCTGGAAGCCCTAGGGTCAACATTGAACAAGTCTTTGCGCCCATCGCATCCCTGGCTTGGGCGGTCTGCAGCGTTGCAAATCCTCGCCGGGCGATCAGCCCGGCTGTGGTTTGCGCCTCGCAGCCCATCCCAATCCAGTGCGCGCTGCATCGCAGGACTTATTCATTGTTAACCCGATTTTTTCAACCGGCCATTTCTGACGGCCAAACTTGCTAGCAGATCACCATCATGTTGCTCATCCCCGCTATCGACCTCAAGGACGGCCACTGCGTTCGCCTGATTCAGGGTGATATGGACCAGTCCACCACTTTCGGTGAAGACCCCGCAGCCATGGCCGCAAAATGGCTGGATGCTGGCGCCCGTCGCCTGCACCTGGTGGACCTGAACGGCGCCTTTGCGGGCCAGCCCAAGAACCTGTCGGCCATCAAGAGCATCCTCAAGGAAGTCGATGGCGAGATTCCCGTTCAGCTGGGCGGCGGCATCCGTGATCTGGACACCATCGAGCGCTACATCGATCTGGGCATCGAGTACCTGATCATCGGCACCGCTGCCGTGAAGAACCCTGGTTTCCTGCAGGATGCCTGCAGTGCCTTTCCCGGCCACATCATCGTGGGCCTGGACGCCAAGGACGGCAAGGTGGCGATCGACGGCTGGAGCAAGCTCACCGGCCAGGATGTGATCGAAACCGCCAAGCGCTTCGAGGACTGGGGTGTGGAATCCATCATCTACACCGACATCGGTCGTGACGGCATGCTCAGCGGCATCAATATCGAGGCCACCGTCAAGCTGGCCCAGTCGCTGAAGATTCCGGTCATCGCCTCGGGCGGTCTGGCCGGCATGGCCGACATTGAAGCGCTGTGCAAGGTGCAGGACGAAGGCGTGGAAGGCGTGATCTGCGGTCGCGCCATCTATACCGGCGATCTGGACTTCGCCGCAGGCCAGGAGCGTGCGGACGAACTCACAGGTGAGTGATTTGACGTTTCAGGCCCAGGCCCTGGACTGGAAAGGGCTTCCCGCGATTGCCCTGAAGCTGGTCCAGGGGGACTCGGTGCTGATCTGCCTGCAGGGCGCCCAGGTGCTGTCCTGGGTCGGCCTGGGGCAGGAGCGCCTGTTCCTCAGTCCCCGCGCATCTCATGACGGCAAGAGCGCCATTCGCGGCGGCATTCCGGTCTGCTTTCCCCAGTTCAATCAACGTGGCCCGCTGGTCAAGCATGGCTTTGCGCGCATCAGCCACTGGCAGGCCGATGCCGCGCATCCATCGGGCGAGGATGGTGCGCAGATCTCCCTGCGCCTGACAGACAGCGAAGCCACACGCGCCGTCTGGCCGCATGCCTTTGAAGCCGTGCTCACGGTCGAGCTCAGGCCTGGCATGTTGCGCGTGGAGCTGGCTGTGCATAACCGTGGCCGACAGGACTTGTCCTTTACCGCCGCCTTGCACGGCTATCTGCGCGTGGCCCAGGTCGAGCAGGCCAGCTTGCACGGCCTTGAAGGGTTGAGCTACTGGGACGCGGCTGCGGCCTTGCCGGACACCCATGTCACGCAGACGGGTTCCGTAGCCTTCGGTGTGGAAACCGATCGTGTCTATCCCCGTGCGGCGGCAGCCCTGCAGCTGCAAAGCTCGGGCCAGCCCTGGCTGCAGCTTGCACAGGATATGCCCTGGAGCGAAACCGTGGTCTGGAATCCCGGACCCGCAATGTGCGCCACGCTCCAAGACATGGAAGCCGACAGCTGGCAGCAGATGCTGTGCGTGGAGGCGGCGGCCATTGATGCGCCTGTGGTTCTTGCAGCCGACCAGCGCTGGCATGCGGCGCAAACCTTCGAATGCCTTTGAAGCACTGAACGGGCAGGGGTGAGGCCACCCCGAGCCTGGATCGGTCCACGTGCGCAGACCTGTAGGCCGCCAGCCTGTCCAATCCTGTCGCCGGCTCCATGGGCCAAAGCCGCAGTAGCAGGGCGGAGGCCGACTCAGCGGGGTTTGCTGCCCAGGGCATCTGCCAAGGCATCGACCAGAGGCGGATTCAGATAATGCGGACCGTCAAAGGCGAAGACCGTCCAGTCCTGGTAGGCCGCCAGCTGCGGCAGAAACTCCTCTGCCATGGCGCTGCGAAAGCCGCCGCCCGGC
The DNA here is from genome assembly GCF_011752915.1 of Comamonas sp. Tr-654. NCBI lineage: Bacteria > Pseudomonadati > Pseudomonadota > Betaproteobacteria > Burkholderiales > Comamonadaceae > Comamonas > Comamonas sp. Tr-654. The sequence goes on along the minus strand of NZ_VWWQ01000003.1, from coordinate 532,747 downwards.
GCAGGCCGGAAGGCCTCGGCAATCACGCGCACACGCGCATGTCCCAGATGGGCCGTCAGCATTTGCAGATACTCGCGCGCCACGGAAGGCGTGCGCGCGTGCACGCCGACGCCGTCCTGGAAGAACACGCCCACGTCTTCCGGTATCCAGCGCATGATCCAGTCCACCAGCGCCTGAGGCCCCATATTGGCATTGTCATAGGCGCTGATCCACAGCGGACGCGGCAGTTTGTTGAGCACCTCGGTGAGCTGACTGGGCGCTGCCCAGGTGGGATCGACTTCGACCGGGAAGTACCAGCCAGCAACCCGCAGCGGCAGCACTGCGATGGCCGCCTTCAGGGCGTAGGACTGCATTGCCAGGTCCGCGAGGCTGGCGCGCGCCCTGGTCTCGTCATGCATGCCGGCCAGGCCAAGAATCAGCTCCTGCGCCCAGGGTTCGGTCGCGATGCGCTCCCAGTCCGGCAGGTTGCGGCTTATCGCGGGTAGATAGGTGCCGGGCACCAGGCTCAGATGGTCCACGGCCGTCCATTGCACCAGCAGGCGTCGGATACCCAGGCGCTGCCATGCGCCTTGAGGGCGCAGCGTGGCGGCACTGGGCTGCCAGACCATGCCAGGCAGGCGCAGGCCGGGCTTGGCCTGCGCCTCGGGCAGACCACAGGCCAGCGCCCAGGCCAGGCCCAGGGCCTCGCGTCTGCTGCATCGTTGCATCGTCATATCGATGGGGTCGAGCGCTTTCTCCCTGCGGAGAAAGCGCTTTTCCTTCAAGGCAGCTGACTGGGAACCGTCCAGGTGAAGCCCAGATTGGAGATGCCGCTGACCAGGCTCTTGAAGTCCGCCAGACCAGGGGTTCCAACCTGCGGCTCCAGCCAGAACGGGTGGAAGAAGAACGAGGCATAGCCGTCACGCACCGTCTTCACATACTGGGCATTGGTGAGGATGTCCTGCCATGTGTAGTTGTAAGACGAGGTTGGGTCGATCAGGTGGATGTCGTACTCGATGTTTCCCAGGCTTTCGGGGAGCACCTTCTGGCCGTAGTAGTCGGTCTTGATGGGGTAGGGGAAGATCTGGCCCACGGCAAAATCCTTCTCCACCGCAGCGGTCAGATTGGGCGTGTCAGCGGTGTAATACACCACGCGCTGATAGGTCTTGGCAAAGACCTGCGTGCTGGCCTTGGAGGCCAGCGCCGAGCCCTGATAGTGCGGAGTCTCCCAGGCGGTGGGGCGATAGCCGTTGAGGTTCAGCTCCAGCAGGCCGGCCCGGTAGCGTCCCAAAGCCCAGGCGGTCGAGTCTTCCGCAACAGGCTTGTTGTTGACGATGTCCCAGAACTCGTAGTCATCGCCGCTCACAGCCGTATAGCGGTTGCGCACATTGCTGTACTGGTGCGTATAGCCATGCATGACGACTTCGCCGCCGCGTGCCAGCGCATAGTTGAGCGCGGTCTTCAGGTTCGTGGCCTGCGACATGGGCACCTGCATCGGCACTCCCGAGTTGTAGACGCCAAGTGGATCCTTGTAGTACGGAATGGTCGCAATCGAGAACGGTATCCGCAGCTGATATAGATAGTCCGTCAGCGATTTCATCGCCGTCACGCTGACCAGAGCGCCCACGTCTTCAAGCCGGACCATGGCCTTGTGGCTTTCGGCATGATTCACGCCCAGCATGTCGTGCAGGATGTCGGTGAGCACCAGATAGCGGTCACGTGGCCCGATATAGCTGAATGGCAGATCCGCCACATACCAGAAGTTGCCAGACCTCACCACATAGGGTGCCTGCTCGCCAGTCTTGGGGTTGGACATGGAGACCAGGTTCTGCGCCTTGGTGGTGTCGGTGATGGCCGTCAGCCCGACATCGGGATCCGCATTCACGGTGCCGGTGCTGCTGTCGTATGCGTAGTATTTGACAAAGGGCAGGCTCTTGTAGGTGATGGTGTCAAAGAACCCTGGCGTGGTGTTGCTGGAGGTCGGCGCGGCATTGAGGCCTCGCAATGCCGTCAGGTTGAAGCCATAGCGGGACTGGAAGCCGTAGGTCGGGTCCCAGGCAAACTGCCAGAGGTTGTACTTGAACCAGACGATGGTCTTGCTCGAGCTGGCGGCATCGGCCATGAAGGCGGCGGGAACAGGGTTGTCGTAGTACGAGCCGAGATAGAACGTGGCGTCGTAGCCGCTGAGCTGGCCTGCCGTGTAGTTCTGCACCGGGACCATATCGACCTTGCTGTCGAAATGTCCGAGCAGATTGCGCAGCATGATGGCATAGCCGAATCCGAGCTTGGTATAGGCCGTATTGGGCGGCGCGTCATAGAGGATCAGGGTGCGCGGGCCTGTTTGCGCAAAAGCGCCAGGGCTCGCAAAGAGCATGGCGAGCAGCCATGCCCCGATAATGCGTCCTAGGGTTTTCATGAGACTCTCCTGAGATCTTTACACGATGGGGTCTATTGCTGCTGGCCACGGAAGGGGCCGCCCGGATTGGGCTTGTCCTTCGGTGGACTGCCGGGGGACGGGTTGCCGGGTTTGACCGGCAACGCATCCAGCGTGTCATCCCGTGTGAAATCCTTCTTGAAATGTCCTTTGTGGTGGTGCGCACGTTCGTTGCGCTTGCGTTCTACGGGGGATGCACCGACATCCATGCGGATCTGGGCGCTTCCAGGTGGCAAGGGTGGAGGCATGACGTTGGAGGCCTGGGACCAGTTGGCCCAGCTCAGCAGCGCCAGCGCGAGCAGTGCGCGCATGGCCTGCCTTTGATCGAGGGAGTGCATGAGAGTCTCCTTTCTGGGGGCAGAAAGAAAAAGTGTCAAAGAACACCATCTCCACAAACTCTAGAAATGGCGATGGGTTCCGGCCTTGCAGGCGTGCCGTCTCAAAATACCAAGGCGGCACGTAGAAACACGCCTTTCCCTCGTTCGTCCCCGGCAAGCCGGGCGCGATACTGCAGGGAGAGGTCGAGGTAGGAGCGAGGAGCATGGTCACGGTCCTCGCGGAACCAGAAACGCATGTTCACACCAACGCCAGCGCCTACTGAGCTTTGCTTGCCCGAGGCTGCGCGTTCAGAGTTGTAATCAGCGCCCAGGACTGCGTGCGGAAACAGCACCAGTCTCGAGTCGCCCCCCCCCATACGGAAACTGCGCCCTGCTTGGGCTTCGAATGTCGCGTAGTTTTGCTTGCGATGAATAAAACGGCCCACTTCGGTGTACACATTGACGGTGTTCCAGCTGGGCACATCGACGCGCAGGTCGGTGCCCATGCCGCCCGAATACCCCATGCGCAGCAACCAGTCGTTGCTGGACAGCGAGCCGATGCGCACGCGCCGTTCGACTGCGAGTATGAGGTTGTGATCGCTTAGCGGCTTGGCACGAATGCCGAGGGCACCCTGGGTGGTTTCGCCGCCGGTGGGTACATCGTGGCGGCTGTAGACGGTTTGCGCCGCGCCGCCGTACAGCTCCCAGAAGCGGCCGTCGCCGAACTTCTGCGGGCGCCAGTACACCTCGCTGACGAGCTGGGCCACGTCGCCATACAGGCCAGGCTGGGCACCGGCTGCACCCAGGGAAATGCCCCGATAGCCCAGCAAGGTGTTGACACCCCAGGAGCGGTCCCGGTCGGAGACTTCGCGCCGCGTTTCATATTGCTGCTGCGGTGTCATGTCCAGCTTGCCTTCATGGACCGCGCTGATCGCCTGTTTGAAGTAACCTATGGACTGCTCGTTCTCGGCCAGCCTGCTGGCCGTGTAGGCGCCGTCGCGCAGCGCCGTGTCAGGCAGGCGGCCCTGGTCCCGTGCTCGGTTGAAAATGGACAGGGCGCGGCGATCATCGCCCACGCGGATGGCCATATAGGCCAGATCGGGATTGGCGCTCTGCTGCAGCTCGGGCTCCGCCGAGGTGGCCTGGGCAAAACGTGCTGCAGCCTCCTCGCGCCGTCCCAGTTGCAGCAGCAGATCCACCTCGCTGGACAGAGACAGGCCGCCCATTTGCAAGGCTGTCTGTGCATCGGCATTGGCCGCCTCGGTCATGCCCTGCTCGCGACGCAGACGGCTGCGCAGGGCCAGCACTTCGACGGCATCGGGTTGCAGCTGCAGGGTTTGATCGGCTTCTTCAAGCGCCTGGGTCTTCTGGCCTGCAGCCAGCAAGGCCTGCAGACGCAACTGGCGATAGGGCAGATGCCTGGGGTTGAGTTGGATGGCGGCAGCGGCCTTGTCTGCCGCCAGCGCATATTGCCCATTGCCATAGGCTTGATAGGCCTCCTGTGCGACCTTGTAGGCTGGGTCCGGCGCTTCCTGTCCGGGCCAGATTTCGCAGCCGGGTACATCGCCGGCGCTGAAGCAGTTGACCAGGGGCAAGGGCAGCTCGTAGCTGCGTGCGAGGGTTGATGAGCGCAGGGCCTTGAGCTGCTCGCGGCGGCTGCCGACATCGGCATTGCTATCCTTCTCCAGCGCTTGTACCAACTGCTGAGCTCGTTCTGTCTGGCCGGCTGCCAGCGCTGCATCCAGGGCAATCACACCGTAGTTCTGCCGTTCGGACCGCGACAGATGGGGGGCGGCAAGCGCTGCGTCGAAGGCCTGTTCGGAGGCCATGCCGCGACCTTGGACATGCAGGGCCACGCCCTGCAGTACCTGCAGCGCAGGGTCAGGCTGCAGCGCCAGCCCTTGTTCCGCCACGCGCTGAGCCTGGTCGGCCTGCCCATCCTGAAGCAGCAGGCCCAGCAGTTGCAGGCGCGGTGCCAGCGCCTGCGGTGCCAGACGCACGCTGGACTCGGCATGGCGCAGGGCCTTGGCCATGTCACCTTGCTCGCGGGCCTGCAAGGCTTGCTCGAAAGGGCGCAGGGCCTGGCGCTGGCGTATGGAGGTACGCAGCATCTGCCAATCGGCGTCTGACTGCAGCTGTTTCACGTTGTCCAGTCTTGCTGCACGGGCCTCGGCCTCGTCAAAGCGTCCGTTCTCCACCAGCAGATAGACCAGCAGGCGCTGGTAGTCCAGACGCGCCGGAGCCGCCGCTACGGCTTGCCTGGCCAGAGGCAAGGCAGCGGCGAAGTCGCGTCGCTCGGTGGCGGCATAGGCCTGGCTGGCCTTGGCGTAGCCGGAGGGCATGGCTGGTGGAGCAGGGCTCCTGCGCGGGCGCTGCGGGGTGTCCACAGCCGGTGCCGCAGGCTGCGCTGTCGTGGCTGCGGCAGGCGCTGCAGCGCCGGGTGCCTTGGGCGCTTCCTGGGCCAAGGGGGCCGGTACGGCCTGAGGTTCGGGTTGTCCGGCCGGTACGGCGCCCTGATGCATATCGCGCAGGGCCTGGGCCAGACGCGCATCGCCGGGGTGACGCTGAAGCTGGGCCTTCAATACGGCTTCAGCCTGTGCGGGTTGGCCAAAGCGGCGATGGGCTGCAGCCAGCTGCAGGGCGATCTCGGTGTTCTCCGGTGCCAGGCGCTGAGCCTGCTGCAGCTCGGAGATGGCGCGCTGGCCATCGCCGCGCGCCATGGCCTCATACGCCTTGTCGATCCGGGGATAGACCTGAAAGCGCTGTCTGGGGCTGATATCCGGACCTAGATCCACTACCTGCGCCATTCCATCGTAAGGGGTGGCACATGCAAGGGAAAGAACCAGAATGGGGCGAGAAAGCTTCATAAATGGGTACCTAGGCAGCAACGGAGACGATCGGGGCGGCATCAAGGCGGCGCAGAAGCTGCGCCATGGTGACCTGCAACTGTTGTTGCAGTCGCAAAGCTTCATCCAGTGTGGCCTGCGTCAACGCTCCCTGGTTCACCAGGAACAGACCCAGGCTGTCATCGCTTTGCTCATGCCTGAGCAGCAAGGCATTCAGCACGGCCGTATCGATGCGGCCCAGGGCTTGCAGCACTTCGCCCAGCATCAGCTGTCGCGATACATAGAGTTTCCACAGCTCTTTCGCCTGTTCGGGGGAGACGCGCTTGCGCTCCACGGCCCAGGCAAGCAGTTCGCGAGCCGGCTCCCCATGCTGTCTTGCATACAGACGCCGCAGCTCGACCGTGACCTCTCCCTTGGGGGCAATGAGATAGCGCACAGGCCTCTCGAGCTTGCGCTCAAGGGCTGCGTGCGAGACCGGGTCTATGACCGACTCGCTGGCCAGGACCAGCGTCTTTCCCTCCTCACGCAGCGGCACCACGCTGTAATGCAGTGCCAGATGTGCCGGCAGCAGCGCCGCGATCTCGTCGGGGATCAGGCTCTCTCCCAGGAACTCCCAGGAAACCCCGGCCTGCTGGGCCACTGCGGCGGCCAGCTGTGCGGTGCTGATCAGGTCCTTGTGCACCAACGCACTGCCCAGACGCAGGCCCGGAGTGGGGCGCACCAGGGCCTCCTGCAACTGGCTCTCGGTCAGGGTGCCTTGCGCGATCAGTATCTGCCCCAGGGGCTGGCGCAGTCGGGGTCCCTCTCCGAGCATGGGAAAGTCATGGTCGGTCTTGGCCCAGGCCATGCGCCGGATATCCTTGGCCTGCATCGCCTGGGCGATGGCCCGCCAGTTGGCCAGAAAGTTCACCAGATTGCCCCATAGCAGGCGCGGAAGCGACATCAGTCCCTGGACGATGCCGTAGTAGCTGGTGACGAAGAACATGCGCTGGGCAATGCGGTTGAGCATCAGCACGAAGTTCGCGGCCAGCAGCGCATACAGCCACCAGTCACCTTGGAAGATGGAGAGAAACCGGTAGCTGTCCGGTACCAGGCGCTGGTAGAGCCAGATGGCAATCAGCTGCATTGCCAGCAGCATGGCCAGGAAGCTGGCGAAATTGGTCAGAGCTCCCTTGCGGTCGCGCCACAGGAAATAGTTCAGCACGCCGCTATTGGTCCAGCGCAGGGTCTTGAAGCCCTGGATCACGATGCCGGTGATCCAGCGGGATTTCTGTCGCACCGCCGCATTCAGCGTATCGGGGAAGAACTCCCGCACGCAGATGACGCTGGCTTCGCGCGCGCTGCGCCCGGGTCGGCGTGGCTGGTCGGGATCGGCGGGCTGGTCCGCATCGTGCACGGGAAAGCGCACGAAGATCTCGCGCATGCCCAACTGCTTGAGCCGGAAGCCGATGTCGTAGTCCTCGGTCAGGCTCTGGGTGTCGAAGGCCACGCCGTCACCGAGCTCCAGCAGTGCCGTGATGGCGCGGCGGCTGAAGCAGGTGCCGACGCCGGCGCTGGGCACCTGGCCCACCATGGCCTCGCGCACCACGATGTCCTTGGCGTGCAGCTCGGCAAACTCGTCCAGGTAATGCCCGCCGGTGAATTCGCGCAGAGGTCGCTCCAGAGGGTAGACCGGCAGCTGGATCAGATCCTTGCGATCCACGAGGAAATTGAACAGCCTCAGCTCCAGCTTGGACAGCACGTCTTCCGAGTCATGCAGGATGAAGCCCGCAAACTCGATGCCCGAGCGCTGCTCGAACTGGAAGATGGCATCAAGCACGTTGTTGAGGCAGTCGGCCTTGCTGGTCGGCCCGGGGCGCGCGCAGACCACGCTGTGCACATTCGGGAAATGGGCTCTGACCTGCTCCACGTCGGCATGGGTCTGGGGATCGTTGGGGTAGGTGCCGATGAAGATATGGTAGTTCTCGTAGTCCAGTGTGGTGGCCGCGAGCTGCGCCATCTTGCCGATCACGCCATGCTCCTGCCAGGCGGGCACCATGATGGCCAGCGGCTTCTCGTCCACCCCCATCAAGGCCTTGTAATTCATATGCTCATGGCGCGAGTACACGGTCAGAGCACGCCAGGCGCGCCGCACCCAGTAAAAGAGGTCGATGAACAGGTCGTCCAGTCCGCTGATGAAGATCACTACCGCAATGACGATGGCGATGCTCTTGAGCACATAGAGGTAGGCGGTGAACAGGTCAAGCCAGGACATGGGGCGTCCTTTCTGCGGCTTGCTGCGCCATGCCGGCCTGGTCGGGTCTCAGCATCCGCTGCAGTCTTTTTTCGGTGCGCTGCGCAGCAGTTCCGTCGCCGAACGGGTTGGAGCTGGCCTGCATGCTGGCATAGGCGGCATCGTCATGCATCAGCTGGCGCACGGACTGCACAATCTTGCTCCTGTCGGCACCGACCAAGGCGGCGCAGCCGGCCTCCAGCACCTCGGGGCGCTCGGTTTCATCGCGCAACACCAGCACCGGCACCTTGAAGGTGGGCGCCTCCTCCTGCAGCCCGCCGGAATCGGTCAGCACCACCCAGGCGTCGGCCAGGGCCTGCTGCATGGCCAGATAGTCCAGAGGCTCCGTCAGCTTGATATTGGGCAGTCCGCCCAGCAGCCGATGGACGGGCTCCTTGACCACCGGATTGAGGTGGACCGGGAACAGCACCGGCACCTGGGGGAACTCGCGCGCGATATCGGCAATAGCTTCGCACACATGGTCCACATCGGGGCCCCAGTTCTCACGCCGGTGCATGGTGACCAGGATATGGCCCCGGCCCTGCATGCGGCGATGGATGTGGTGATGCTGGCTGGCCCATAGCTGGGCATCGACGACAGTGTTGCCTGTCAGTTCGATATTTTCCGTGGCCACGTTTTCGCGCTCCAGCGCCTGCTGGGCTCTGAGCGTGGGGGCCAGATGCAGGCTGGCAATGCGCCCTATCATCTGCCGCAGACCTTCCTCGGGAAAAGGGCGGTGCAGGTTGTAGGTGCGCAGGCCGGCCTCGACATGGACGACCGGCACCTTGCGGTAGAAGCCGGCCAATGCTCCCTGGAAAGCACTCTCGGTGTCGCCCTGCACGATCACCGCCTCGCAGGCCGTTTCCATCAGCACGGATTCCAGTTGCGTGCGGCAGCCGGTGGCGAACTCCAGCAGCGAGCTGCCCTGTCTTTGCAGCACATGATCGGGCTGGATATGGAAGCAGTCCAGCATCTGAGCGGCCATATCGCCATGCTGGCCTGTGTGCAGCCAGATGGGCCTGGCCCATTGCGACTGCTTCAAGGCGTGGTAGACGGGGGCCAGTTTGATGATTTCGGGCCTGGTCCCGGACACGATGAGCAACTGTGCGATATCTGGCTGTGCGCGAAGGGTCCCGGAGTCCTGATTCATGGCGTTCTCCCTTTGAGTCAATCGGTAACAGACGTTTTCCATTCGTACCTGCTCAAAAATCATCTTTCACGCATTGCTTCGGGTATGTCAGCCAGTTCCTCGTGCTGGCTGCGATTGGATCCGGCTTTCTCCATGGCATGAGCGCAGCCGTCGCGTCGGTGGGATTAACCATCCCTGGCTGCGGAGACCAGTCGTTCGGCGCAGCGGCTGGCCTGATCGCCGTCCTGTGCCTCCACCATCACATGCAGCACCGGCTCCGTGCCGCTGTGGCGCACCAGCACCCTTCCGGTGGAGCCCAGCTCCGCCTCGACCTGTGCCTGCACCCGCGTCAGCAAGGCATTGCTGTGCCAATCGCGCTCCGGCGGCAGGTGCACATTGAGCAATGCCTGGGGGTAGAGCTGCACCGGCAACAGCCATTGCGACAACGTGCGGCCGGTGCGCACGCAGGCTTGCAATATCTGCAGCGCGTTGACCAGACCATCGCCCGTGCTGTGCCGGTCAAGGATCAGCAGATGACCAGAGCCCTCGCCGCCGAAGGTCCAGCCCCGGCGGCTGAGTTCCTCGAGCACGTAGCGGTCACCGACCTTGGTACGCATGAAATCCACATCCAGCAGCTCGAAGGCCTGCTCCACGGCCATATTCGTCATCAGCGTGCCGACGGCACCCGCAATGCTCTCCTCATGCTCCAGGCGGTCCGCGACGACCAGGTACAGCAACTCGTCCCCGTTGTAGAGCCGCCCGGCCGCATCCACGACCAGCAGGCGATCGGCATCGCCATCTAAAGCGATGCCGAAATCCGCACCGCAACCCGAGACGGTGGTGGCCAGTAGTTCAGGGTGAGCGGCTCCTGCGCCCTGGTTGATATTCAGACCATTGGGAGCGCAGCCGATGGCCACCACCTCGGCCCCGAGTTCATGAAAGACCATGGGCGCTATCTGATAGGCCGCGCCATGGCCTGCATCGACCACGATCTTCAGTCCACGCAAGGTGAACGCATGGTCGCAGGTGCTCTTGCAGAACTCGATGTAGCGGCCTGCGGCGTCATCGAGGACCTGCGTTTTTCCAAGTGCGATCGCCGACACCCAGTGCGGCTCGTCGAGCAGCATTTGCTCGACGGCCACTTCCCAGACATAGGGCAGCTTGGTGCCTTTGGCGCTGAAGAACTTGATGCCGTTGTCTTCGAAGGTGTTGTGGCTGGCGCTGATCACCACCCCCAGACTGGCCCGCAAGGCGCGTGTGAGGTAGGCCACGCCCGGTGTGGGCAGCGTGCCGGCCAGCATCACATTCACACCCGCGGAATTGAAGCCCGACACCAGCGCGCTTTCGAGCATATGGCCCGAGATGCGCGTGTCCTTGCCAATCAGCACCGTCGGGCACTCTTCACTGCGGTGAAGCATCCGCCCGACCACATGGGCCAGGTGCAGGGCGAAGTCCGGCGTAATCGGGAAGTACCCAGCCCGCCCACGAATTCCGTCGGAACCGAAATATTGGCGTCTCATATCCATGATGATCACCTGCGCTTGAGTACGGTCATCGAGCGGGATGGCATTTCGATTCCGCCCATTGATTCAGAGGAATGTGGATTTGAAAATATTAAAACTATTGATTTATTTTTTTCATAGTTTCACTAATAAAAACAATCCGAACAAGAACGCTGCGTGAAAAATAACATCTTTTTACGTTATGTATATTTGGAAGCAAATTTTGGTTTTTATTTACATTATTCAGGGTATCCCTGCCAGGACCTGAAATGGCTTGCAATGAAGCTAGGCGTGGCCTGGCGAGGGTTTTCAAGGTCCTGGCAGCTGCAGCGTCCTGCCGCATGGCTGCCGTCCATGGTCGGTCACAGGTTTCTGTTTTCGGGCTGCCCGGCCACGGACGATGGCCCCATGCCCGACAGTTAATAAGCGCTGGCGTGCTGGTTTCGATAAGAAACAAAGGCTGAAAGTCCTGAATCCTGAATCCGGCTCTGGATTTTCTGTTACTCAATTGGAAGCAGCAGGAATCGGTGAATCCCTTTGCCTCTGGCCGGTTTTTGAACCTGAGTGTTTCCAATCGTTCAGCAAATTGCTGGCGATCGGGCGGCGATGCAATGGTGCGGGCCCGCTTGCCGACCTGGACGGCTTGCGCGTTGTGCAATGCCGGAACGTCAGGGCTGCACAAGGGGATGGATGTCCAGGGCGGAGGCGGGGCCGTGGTATCTTTGGCCCCCTTGTTCCTAGATATTCCGAGACTTGTCCATGCTTGCCAAACGCATCATTCCCTGCCTTGACGTGACCGGCGGCCGCGTGGTCAAGGGCGTCAATTTTCTGGAGCTGCGTGATGCGGGCGACCCGGTGGAGATTGCTGCGCGCTACAACGCCCAAGGTGCGGACGAGCTGACTTTTCTGGACATCACGGCCACCAGCGATGGCCGTGACCTGATCCTGCCCATCATCGAGGCCGTGGCTTCGCAGGTCTTCATTCCGTTGACCGTGGGTGGTGGCGTGCGCAGTGTGGAAGATGTGCGCCGGCTGCTCAATGCCGGAGCCGACAAGACCAGCTTCAATTCCGCCGCCATTGCCAGCCCTGACACCATCAATGCCTGCAGCGACAAGTACGGCGCGCAATGCATCGTGGTGGCCATCGACGCCAAGCGGCGCACGCCCGAGGACGAGCAGCGCATCGGCCCCGGCGGCACGCCCATGGGGCCGGGCTGGGATGTATACAGCCACGGCGGCCGCAAGAACGTGGGGCTGGATGTGGTGCGTTGGGCTGAGGAGATGGCCAGGCGCGGTGCCGGCGAGATCCTGCTGACCAGCATGGACAAGGACGGCACCAAGAGCGGCTTCGATCTGAAGCTCACGCGTGCCGTGGCCGATGCCGTGGCCGTGCCCGTGATCGCCTCGGGCGGTGTCGGCAATCTGGAAGATCTGGCCGATGGCGTGACCATTGGCGGTGCCGATGCCGTGCTGGCCGCCAGCATCTTCCACTACGGCGAGTACACCGTGCAGCAGGCCAAGGAATGTATGCGCGCACGCGGCATTCCCGTGCGTCTATAAGATTATTTTGAGAGCGGCTTGCGCAGGGTACAAGCGGCTTTCCATATGTTTTGTGGTTGAAATCGGCTGCTAGCCTGCGCTGGCCGCTATACAAAACAAAGGTCTGCAATGAGCTGGCTCGATCAAGTCAAATGGGATGCGCAGGGGCTGGTGCCCGTTATTGCGCAGGAGCAAAGCAGCGGCGACGTGGTCATGTTCGCCTGGATGAACCGCGAGGCACTGGAGAAGACCGCCGAGCTGGGGCGCGCCGTTTACTTCAGCCGCTCGCGCAACAAGCTGTGGTTCAAGGGCGAGGAGTCCGGCCATGTGCAGACCGTGCACGAGATGCGCATCGACTGCGACAACGACGTGGTTTTGCTCAAGATCACGCAAGAGGGGCATGATCCCGGTATCGCCTGCCATACCGGTCGCCACTCCTGCTTCTACAGCGTGTTCAAGGACGGACAGTGGCTTGCTGTCGATCCGGTCTTGAAAGATCCTGCTTCCATCTACAAATAAAGTCATGTCTGAACAAAACACCGCGTCGGTCGAGGGCGCACTGGCCCGTCTGGCCGCCGTGATCGAAAGCCGCAAGGTCGCCAATGGTGGTGACCCCGAAAAAAGCTATGTCGCGCGTCTGCTGCACAAGGGGCCCGACGCCTTTCTGAAGAAGATCGGCGAAGAGGCCACCGAAGTCGTGATGGCCGCCAAGGATGTCGATCATGGCGCGGACAAGGGCAAGATCCTCTATGAAGTGGCGGATCTGTGGTTTCACTCCATGATTGCGCTGTCGCACTACGGATTGACGCCCGCAGAGGTGGTGGCCGAGCTGGAGCGCCGCGAGGGCACCAGCGGTCTGGAGGAAAAAGCACTGCGCAAGGCCCAGGAACGCGCTGCTCAGGAAGGGGCGGCCAAGTAATAAGGAGGCACGAATGAATGACGATCGCGACATCATCGATGTAGGCCCCGGCGGCTCTGCCGAGGTCGAGGGCCTGAAGGCCTGGGGCTGGGTCAGCTATCTGCTGCACCTGATCGTGGCCGTGGCCGCGGTGCTGCCGGGCGCGCAGGTCAGCGTGCTGCTGTTGCTGATTGCGGTTGTCATCGATCTGGTCAAGCGCGACGATGCGCGCGGCACCTGGCAGGAGAGCCATTTTTCCTGGCGCCTGCGCAGCGTGCTCTGGGCCATCGTGCTCTATGCGGTGACCTTCCCGTTCTTCCTGCTGGGTCTCTTGATCTTCAACCCCGCCTGGGTGCTGATCTCCATCTGGTTCCTCTACCGTATCGTCAGCGGCATGATCGCCATGAACAAGAATCGCGCGATCCGCTCCTGAGCCGGTTTTGCCCGACAGCTAAGCCCCCGCTTTACGGCCGGGGCTTTTTTGTTTTTGCAAGTGGTTTTGCTGCACTGCAACAGATTCGGGTCGGCAGGCTGACACGGGTGCCGGGCCTGTGCAATGCTCGCAGTGCTGGATAAGCTGCGGAAATTGTGCAGATTCGCTAGTTGTGTTCGCTGTGCGTTCGTAGCGACAGTTCCAAGCCCTTACCTGGTTCCTCAACCTTCACAGGATCGTGCCATGGCTGCAGAGACTTCCCACACCCTCAACCTGGCCCTGCAGGGCGGGGGATCGCATGGCGCGCTGACCTGGGGCGTGCTGGATGCCTTGCTCGACGATGACGGACTGATCTTCGAAGGCATCAGCGGCACCAGTGCCGGTGCCATGAATGCCGTGGCGCTGGCCCATGGCTTCGCGCAGGCGGCCGCGCAGGAAAAGAATCTGGACGATGCCCGTTACCTCGGGCGTCAGTTGGCGCGCCAGTCTCTGCGCGAGCTGTGGGAGGGCGTGGGCACCATGGGCAGCGTGGGCAAAATGTTCTGGGCCGCACCGCTGCCGGGCAGCAAGCAGTTCATGGGTGTGCTCAACCAGTTTCTGTCGCCCTATCAGACCAATCCGCTCAATATCAACCCGCTGCGCCAGCTGCTCACCCGGGTGGTGGATTTCGAGACGCTGGCCCATCCCGCTCATCCTGGCGTGGTGCCCAAGCTCTTCATCTGCGCCACCAACGTGCGCACGGGCGGCGGCAAGATCTTCAAGGGCGAGCAGGTGACGGCAGACGCCATCATGGCCTCGGCCTGCCTGCCGCAGCTGTTCAAGGCGGTGGAGATTGACGGAGAGTGCTACTGGGATGGCGGGTTCTCTGGCAATCCGGCCCTGTATCCGCTGATCTACGAGACCCGCAGCCGGGACATCCTGCTGGTGCAGATCAATCCCAAGGAGTCCGATGTCTCGCCCGATACGGCTCGCGAGATCATGGACCGCATGAACGAGATCACCTTCAACGCCAGCTTGCTGGCCGAGTTGCGGGCCATTGAGTTCGTGGTCAAGCTGCTGGAGCAAAAGCGTCTGGACCCCGAGCGCTACAAGCATGTGCTGATGCACCGCATCGATGGCGGCTCGGTGCTCAAGCCCTTTGGTGCCTCGAGCAAGGTGCGCGCAGACATGGGCATGGTGCGCAAGCTGTTCGAGCTGGGCCGCGAGCGCGGTCAGCAATGGCTGCAGCTCAACCGCGAGCACCTTGGCGTCAAGCAGACACTGCGATTCAACGAGAATAGGGGATAGCCTCCGCAGGGGGCGACGCCGTTGCCTGCTTTCTGGCCTCCCGGGCCATGGGCTGGGCAGGGCGTTCGGAGTACTGAACCGTAGAGATACCAGAGACCATGCACGACCACGATTACGACGCCAATTGCATTTTCTGCCGCATCGCCAAGGGGGAGATTCCTTCGCGCAAGGTCTATGAAGACGAGGAGCTGTTCGCCTTCCATGACATCCACCCCGGTGCGCCCGTGCACTTTCTGGTGGTTCCCAAGAAGCACATCCCCTCCATGGCCCAGGTCGGCGCCGAGGATGCGCCCCTGCTGGGCCGCATGATGGCGCTGGCACCCAAACTGGCGCTGGAGCAGGGCTGCAACCCTTATCCCGATGGCGGTTTCCGCATCGTGGTCAACACCGGCAGCGAAGGCGGCCAGGAAGTGCACCATCTGCACCTGCATGTCATGGGCGGCCCGCGCCCCTGGCTCAAGGGCTGATCAGACGATGGACCAAGCCTGTGCACGGCGATAGAGCTGTGCGCTGCAGGCTTTTTGGGTGATTGATTCGTATCTGTCACAAGCCCCGTCTAAAATGGTTTGCAATTTCTAGGAGATTCTCATGGGCTCGTTTTCTATCTGGCACTGGGCGATCGTGCTGCTCATCGTGGTTCTGGTGTTCGGCACCAAGAAGCTCAAGAACATCGGCTCCGACCTGGGCGGCGCCGTCAAGGGCTTCAAGGACGGCATGAAGGACGGCGCGACTGACGCCGACGCCAACGCTGCGACCGGCCAGGTGGCCAACCAGCAGGCTGCCGAAAAGGCCACCATCGACGTGGAAGCCAAGCAAAAGAGCTGATCGCGGCAGGACTCACATCTAGATGTTTGATATTGGCCTGTCCAAAATGGCGCTGATCGGTGCCGTGGCCCTGGTGGTCATCGGTCCCGAGAAGCTGCCGCGCGTGGCCCGCATGGTGGGCACCTTGCTTGGCAGGGCACAGCGCTATGTGTCCGACGTCAAGGCCGAGGTCAACCGCTCCATGGAGCTCGATGAGCTGCGCAAGATGAAGGACACGGTCGAGACTGCCGCGCGGGACGTGGAGTCCAGCATGCGCAATCAGGCCTCCGATCTTGAAAAGGACTGGAGCGATGCGACCAAGGACCTGCGCGACGACTCGAACATGACTTCGGCTTCGTCCTTCGGCTCCTATGACGCAGAAGGTGGCTACACCGGTCTGGATACGCACAGCAGCGTGGTGCCCAGCTATCGCCATCCGCGCAAGAACTGGCGCATCAAGCGTGGTGCCGTACCCCAGTGGTACAAGGCCCGTGCCGGGGTACGCAGCAAGGTCCAGTCGGGTGCGGCACGCGTGGCGCGCTTTCGCCCCAAGAAGTTCCATTGAACATGCAGCTCAGCAGCCTGCCGACCGCAAGGTCGGCCATGGCCGACCCCAGTGGGCCGGCTTGGCTGCCCGCATGTCGCTCTTTGCCCGTGATTCACGGGCGTTGTTGTTTCTCAAGCGTGTGGAGCCGATCGGGCTCCGACGCGGTTTTGCACCATGTCCGAACCCTCTAAAGAAGACGAACTCGCCGGCACGGAGCAGCCGTTTGTCCAGCACCTGATGGAGCTGCGTGATCGCCTGCTCTACAGCCTGTATGGCGTTTTGATCGGCGTCGGGCTGCTGATGTTCTGGCCGGGCCCCGACGGCCTGATCGACTTCATCGCCCTGCCCATCAAGGAGCACATGCCGCCCGGCGCCAAGCTGATTGCGGTGGGCGTTTTCTCGCCTTTCTTCGTGCCGCTCAAGGTGTTGATGATGGTGGCCGTGCTGCTGGCGCTGCCCTGGATCATGTACCAGATCTGGGCCTTTGTTGCGCCGGGCCTGTACAGCCACGAGAAGAAGTTCGCCCTGCCGCTGATCATGTTCGGCAGCCTGCTGGCCTATGCCGGCATTGCCTTCGTACAGTTCTTTGTGCTGGGCAATATGTTCAAGTTCATCCAGCACTTCACGCCGGCCAGCGTGGCGGCAACGCCCGACATCGCCTCGTACGTGGAAGCGATTCTCTCGCTCTACATTGCATTTGCTGCGGCCTTTCAGGTGCCCATCGTGGTGATGCTGCTGGTGCGCTTCGGGCTGGTGGAGATTGAGAAGCTCAAGGCCTTCCGCGGCTATTTCGTGGTGCTGGCCTTTGTGATTGCTGCTGTCATCACGCCGCCCGATGTGATCTCTCAGCTGGCCCTGGCCTTGCCCATGTGCCTGCTCTACGAGATCGGCATTCTGGGAGCCGGCTGGTTCAGCCGGGTATCGCGTGCGCCCGATGCCGAAGAAGGCACAGGCACGGAAGTGGAGAAATCCACGGACGGCCACTGATCTTCGTCCCCGACTCCCGGCAAAGCCCTTGAAGCGATTCAAGGGCTTTTGTTTTGATAGCTTCAGGCGCTTTGCCTGTAAGCGCTTGAGCGGTATTTCCTGATGATTTGTGATGGCTCGCTGCAGCCTGCAACAGGCCGCAGCATGAAAAAAGCCAGCGACTGGCGCTGGCTGGTGTGGTTGGCGGTAGCGTTCGTCAACGGCGGGGGCGGCTCTGTTGCTGCAAGGTGCTGGCTGCAGGGCGGGCGCCCGGAGTGATGTTCAGCACCACTTCGCTGTCGCCGCGGCGCACATCGAACTTGGCGGCTTCGCCGGGCTTGAGCGAGGCCACGGCCGTCAGCAGCTCGGAGACATTGCGGGTCGCGGTCTCGCCCACCTTGACGATCACGTCGCCGGGGCGCATGCCGGCCTGGGCGGCGGGGCCGGCCTGCAGCACGCCAGTGATGATGACGCCGGCATCGGCCTTGACGCCAAAGGTCTCGGCCAACTCGGGTGAGAGTTCGTTGGGCTCCACGCCGATCCAGCCGCGTGTGACCTTGCCGTCCTTGACGATGCCGTCCAGCACCATCTTGGCCGTGGAGACGGGAATCGCGAAACCGATGCCCATGCTGCCGCCCGAGCGCGAGTAGATGGCGGTGTTGATACCCAGCAGATTGCCGTTGGCATCCACCAGGGCGCCGCCGGAGTTGCCAGGGTTGATGGCGGCATCGGTCTGGATGAAGTTCTCGAAGGTGTTGATGCCCAGCTGGCTGCGGCCCAGGGCGCTGACGATGCCGCTGGTCACGGTCTGGCCCACGCCGAAGGGGTTGCCGATGGCCAGCACGCGGTCACCCACGGCGACCTGGTCGGAGTTGCCCAGCACGATGACGGGCAGCTTGTCGAGCTCGACCTTGAGAATGGCCAGATCGGTCTCGGGGTCCGTGCCAATGACCTTGGCCTTGGCCTGGCGGCTGTCGGTCAGCGTGACCTCGATATCGTCGGCACCTTCCACCACGTGGTTGTTGGTGAGGATGTAGCCATCTTGACTGATGATGACCCCGCTACCCAAACCAGATTGCTCCTGCGGGCCCTGATCGCCAAAGAAGAACTGGAACCAGGGATCGTTGGCGCGCGGGTGGCGCACCGCCTTGCTGGTGTTGATGCTGACCACGGCGGGCGAGGCCTTGCGTGCGGCTGGCGCAAAGCTGCCTGGAGCGACTTCACCCGCTGGAGCAGAGGGAGCCTGCAGCAGTGAAACACCGGCATTGCTGCGAATATTTCCGCGCTGAAGCCAAGTGGGCTGTAGGGTAGCCACTACAAAATAGATAGCCACCAGCACGGTGACGACCTGCGAAAACAGCAACCAGGTGCGTTTCATGTAATGCGTATAGGTAGTGAGGAGAACAAGCCCACATTGTGAAGCATGGCTGCACCGGGCGTCGAAGCGAACATTTGCTTGCACGCAATTGCATAGCCTAAAGCTTTGCAGATTGCAGGCGCGATGGCTATAGGACTGCAGGCCTCTAAAGTTTTGTATCCCCGACAGGCATGGGTGGAAACCCTAGAATGTTTTTTCGACTGCGCTTATGCCGCCGTGACCGCCCACAAGGTGCTCATATTCGGCCCGGTGTGGCTTTGCATCTGAAGCCCGCTGCAATCGGTATGCCACTGCACATTGACCCGTGATCAGCGGCCTTATCCGCGCTGTCCTGTTGTTCGATCTGGGAAACACCATGACTACGCTTGACCAAGCTGCATCGGCCAAGGAGCCGGCTGCTGCGAAGAATCGCCTCCTGAACCGGGAGGACTACAAGACCCTGGGCTTATCGGCCCTGGGCGGAACGCTGGAGTTTTATGACTTCGTGGTGTTCGTCTTTTTTGCCAATGTGATCGGCAGCCTGTTCTTTCCGGCTTCGCTGCCCGAGTGGATGCGCCAGCTGCAGACGCTGGGCATTTTCGCAGCCGGCTATCTGGCACGCCCCATCGGCGGCATCTTGATTGCCCACTTCGGCGACATTCTGGGCCGCAAGAAGATGTTTACGCTGTCGGTGTTCCTGATGGCCGTGCCCACGCTGGTCATCGGCCTGCTGCCGACCTATGAAACCATTGGCCTGGCCGCTCCCATCCTGCTGCTGCTGATGCGCGTGATGCAAGGTGCAGCCATCGGCGGTGAAATGCCCGGTGCCTGGGTGTTCGTGGCCGAGCATGCTCCCGAAAAGCGTTACGGCTTCGCCATCGGTGCACTGACTTCCGGCATTACCGGCGGCATCTTCCTGGGCTCCATCATCGGAGTCTGGCTCAACAGCACCTACAGCCAGAGCGAGATCCACGATTGGGCCTGGCGTCTGCCCTTCATTCTGGGCGGCGTCTTCGGTCTGGTGTCCGTGTATCTGCGCAAGTTCCTGCACGAGACTCCCATCTTCCAGGAGCTGCAGGCCCGCAAGGCCGCTGACCGCGAACTGCCGATCAAGACCATCCTGCGCGATCACCGCGAAGCCTGCGTTGTCGTGGCGCTGATGACTTGGGTGCTGTCCACGGCGATTGTGGTGGTGATCCTGTTCACGCCGGCCTATCTGCAAAAGGTGTTCCACATCGAGCCTGCCATGGCACTGAAGGCCAATGCCGTGGCGACCGTGACGCTGACCATTGGCTGCGTGTTCTGGGGCTGGCTGTCCGACAAGATCGGCACCAAGCTGACCATGCTCATCGGCTGGGGCGGCATGACGGCCACGGCCTATCTGTTCTATCTGAACCTGCCGGGCAACGAGGCGTCTCTGATCTGCAACTATGCGACCGTGGGCTTCTTCGTGGGCTCCATCTCGCTGCTGCCCGTGGTGGGTGTCCGGGCCTTCCCGCCTGAAGTGCGCTTCACCGGTCTGTCCTTCTCCTACAACATGGCTTATGCCGTGTTCGGCGGTCTGACTCCCATGCTGGTGTCCGTGTGGCAGCAGGTGGACGTGATGGCTCCTGCCCACTATGTGGCGGCCATGGGCGTGTTGGGCATGGCCATGGGCTTCTGGCCGCTGGCCTGCACGGGTTGGCAAGCCAAGAAGGCTTGAAGCCGCTTGTCTTGAAAAAGGGCAGCTCCGGGCTGCCCTTTTTTACGTCTGCCAAAGCCTTGCTGGCTGGGTCTGCGTGCGGGCTTGGGCACAATCGGAGCATGAGCATTGAGCGAAACACCCTGTTATCCGTTTTCAACGGGCTGCTGCAGCCCGAACGCTTCAAGGACTACGGACCCAACGGCCTGCAGGTCGAAGGCAAGAGCGAGATTCGTCGCATCGTCAGCGGTGTGACGGCCAGCCGCGCCCTGATCGAGGCTGCGATTGAGGCCGGAGCCGATGCCATCTTCGTGCACCATGGTCTGTTCTGGCGTGGCATGGATGGTCGCATCACGGGCTGGCTCAAGGAACGCATTCGCCTGCTGCTGGCACATGACATCAATCTGTTTGCCTATCACTTGCCGCTGGATGCCCATGCCGAACTGGGCAATAACGCGCAACTCGGGGCGCGGCTCGGAGTCCAGGGACAGGCCGCATTCGGCGACCAGAACCTGGGCTGGCTGGCCGATGTGGATTTTGCCGATGCTGCCGCTCTGGCCGAACATGTGCAAAGCTTGCTGGGGCGCAAGGTGACGCTGGCCGGTTTGCAGGATCACAGGCCGATCCGCAAGCTGGCCTGGTGCACCGGAGGGGCGCAGGGCTTTTTCGAGTCGGCAATTGCCGCCGGCGCCGATGCCTATATCACTGGCGAGATCTCCGAGCCCCAGATGCATGTGGCGCGAGAGATGGGCGTGAGCTTTATCGCTGCCGGCCATCATGCGACCGAGCGCTATGGCGCGCCGGCAGTGGCGGCCCATGTGGCCCGGGAGTGCGGGCTTGAGCACCGCTTCATCGATATCGACAACCCGGCCTGATCCGGTCTCGGACCTTCGTCTCTCACTTTTGATGGCTGCAAGCACTTGAGAACAGAGGAGCTTGCGGCGCTTTGGATGCCTATGTCCGTCATTGCTTCAACCCAAACCATCGCCATCACCCAGGGCGACTGCGCAGGCATAGGGCCTGAAATCATCGCCAAGGCCTTCCGGGCTGCACCGCAAGCCATGCGCGGCTGCTTTGTTGTGGGTGAGTTGCAGACGCTGCGTCGAGCCACAGCTCTGGCCGCCCGGGCCGCTGACGGCGATCAGGGCATCGCTCAGCCCGTGGTGGTGATCGATGAGCCGGGCGAAGCCTGGTCTGTCCCGGAGGGTGCTATCGCGCTACTGAACCTGCCGGGACTGGCGGGGCCTCAGCCCTATGGCCAGATTTGTGCAGCTGCCGGGCAGGCCGCGGCGCAATGCGTGGTCTGGGCCGCGCAAGCCGCTTTGCGTGGCGAGATTGCCGCTCTGGTTACGGCGCCCTTGCACAAGGAGGCGCTGCATCTGGCGGGGGTGACTTTCCCCGGACACACGGAACTTCTGCAGGCCGAGGCGGCTGCCCATGCGGGCGTTTCGCTGGAGCAGATGCCGGTGCGCATGATGCTGGCCAATGACGAGCTGCGCACCGTGCTGGTTAGCATCCATGTGTCGCTGCGCGAGGCCATCGAGGCCATGACCGGGCCGCAGATCCTGCAGACCTTGCGCATCACGCATCAGGCGCTGAGCAGGAACCTGGGGCGCGTGCCTCGCATTGCCGTGGCCGGGCTCAATCCGCATGCGGGTGAGGGCGGCATCTTCGGTCGTGAGGAAATCGAGATCATTGCCCCGGCGATCGCGGCAGCTCAGGCCGAAGGCATGGATGTGCAGGGGCCGTTTGCGCCGGACACGGTCTTCATGCGGGCGCGAAATACGCCAGCCCATCCGGGTGAATTCGATGTGGTGTTGGCGATGTACCACGACCAAGGGTTGATCCCAGTCAAATATTTGGGTGTGGAAAAAGGCGTCAACGTGACCCTTGGTTTGCCGCTGGTTCGCACCAGTCCCGACCATGGCACGGCCTTTGACATTGCCGGCCAGGGCGTGGCCGATGAGGCCAGCCTGATCGAAGCCGTGCACATGGCCCGCAGTCTGGCGATCTGACGCTTGCTCAGCGGCGGCTCAGTGCGTTGGCCGTCCGGATGCATGCACGGCATGCGCTTCCATGAAAAAAGCCTGCCGGGGCCAGCAGGCTTGCAGTCATTGGATCTTAAGGATCTCACGCCTTGCGATTGAGACTGTCGCGGATCTCGCGCAGCAGCTGAATGTCTTCAGGCGTAGCAGGTGCTTGCTCCGGTGCTGCAGGTGCTTCGCGCTTGAGGCGGTTGATCTGCTTGACCATCATGAAAATGATGAAGGCCAGAATTATGAAATTCACTGCAACGGTGATGAAGTTGCCATAGGCAAATACAGGAATGCCGGCTTTCTTCAGTGCATCCAGGGTGCGTGGAACTCCCTCGGGCATGGTGCCCAGAACGACGAACAGGTTGGAGAAATCCAGCTTGCCAAAGAACAGACCCACCAGAGGCATGATCAGGTCGTTGACCACGGAATCAACGATTTTCCCGAACGCGCCGCCGATGATCACGCCCACGGCAAGATCCATGACGTTTCCCTTGATTGCGAACTCACGGAATTCTTGCATCATGCCCATAAGCAGTTCCAGTCACTAAGAGTTTGAGATAGCGCAGTATTGCGTGACTTTGGCGGTTGTCAACGTCGGACTGGGGCTGGAATAACCATAACCCCACCGCTAGAATTTGCAGTTGACCCCAAATCAAGCGATGTACTTCGAGGAAATCCATGAGTGACTCTCCAGTCGACTCCAGCAAGCGCACGTGGATCATCACGTCAGCATGTGCTGGTGCCGTGGGCGGTGTGGCAACGGCCGTCCCTTTTGTGAGCTCCTTCCAGCCTTCTGAAAAAGCCAAAGCAGCAGGTGCTGCGGTAGAGGTGGATATCTCCAATCTCAAGGATGGTGAGAAGCTCACCGTCGAGTGGCGTGGCAAGCCGGTGTGGATCATCAAGCGCACGCCCGAGCAGCTCAAGGAC
Source organism: Comamonas sp. Tr-654 (assembly GCF_011752915.1). Lineage (NCBI taxonomy): Bacteria > Pseudomonadati > Pseudomonadota > Betaproteobacteria > Burkholderiales > Comamonadaceae > Comamonas > Comamonas sp. Tr-654. The sequence continues at coordinate 509,793 of NZ_VWWQ01000003.1, read as the reverse complement.
TTGCCTGGCCTCGATGGCGAACTGGCAGACCCGAAGTCGGTGCGTCATCCCGAAGAGTTCACGCCCCCCTATGCGCAAAATGAAGCGCGCTCCATCAAGCCTGAAATCCTCGTGGTCGTTGGCATCTGCACCCACCTGGGTTGTTCACCTACCGACAAGTTCGTTGCCGGGCCTCAGCCTTCGCTGCCCGCAGACTGGAAGGGCGGTTTCCTCTGCCCATGCCATGGCTCCACTTTTGACATGGCCGGCCGGGTGTTCAAGAACAAGCCAGCGCCGGACAACCTGCAAGTGCCGCCACATATGTACCTGTCCGACACCAAGCTGCTGATTGGTGAAGACACCAAGGCAGCCTGAGGGAGACAAGAACAATGGCCCACGAATTCAAGCAAATCGACCCGAACTCCACGACCGGAGCCAAGGCCATGAATTGGCTGGAGAACCGGTTTCCGACGGCATTCGATGCGTACCGCGTCCATATGTCGGAGTACTACGCTCCCAAGAACTTCAACTTCTGGTACATCTTCGGCTCGCTGGCGCTGCTGGTGCTGGTGATTCAGATCGTCACCGGCATCTTCCTGGTGATGCACTACAAGCCCGATGCCGAAAAGGCGTTTGCTTCCGTGGAATACATCATGCGTGATGTTCCATGGGGCTGGCTGATCCGCTACATGCACTCCACGGGCGCCTCGGCGTTCTTTGTGGTGGTCTATCTGCATATGTTCCGCGGTCTTCTGTACGGTTCTTACCGCAAACCGCGTGAACTGGTATGGATCTTCGGCTGTGCCATCTTCTTGGTACTGATGGCCGAGGCCTTCATGGGCTATCTGCTGCCCTGGGGCCAGATGTCTTACTGGGGCGCCCAGGTGATCGTGAACCTGTTCTCCGCCATTCCCTTTGTCGGCCCCGATCTGGCTTTGCTGATCCGCGGCGACTATGTGGTGGGCGATGCAACGCTGAACCGCTTCTTCAGCTTCCACGTGATTGCCGTGCCCCTGGTGCTGCTGGGTCTGGTTGTGGCACATTTGCTGGCGCTGCACGATGTGGGCTCCAACAATCCCGACGGTATCGAGATCAAGGGGCCGAATGCGCCCAAGGATGAAAAGGGCCGCCCTCTGGATGGCGTTCCCTTCCACCCTTACTACACGGTGCATGACATCTTCGGCGTGACGGTGTTCCTGTTCCTGTTCTCGGCCGTGGTGTTCTTTGCGCCCGAGTTCGGCGGCTACTTCCTGGAGTACAACAACTTCATCCCCGCCGACCCGCTCAAGACGCCCAATCACATTGCTCCCGTCTGGTACTTCACGCCCTTCTATTCGATGCTGCGTGCCATCACCGGCGAGATGATGTATGTGCTGATCGCCTGCGTGGTGCTGGGTGCCGGCTACGGCATTCTCAAGTCGCGCCTGCCCGGTTTTGCCAAGGGTGCAGTGGCCATCGTGGCTCTCGGTGTCATCGCGATGATGCTCTCCATTGACGCCAAGTTCTGGGGTGTGGTCGTCATGGGTGGTGCGGTCATCATCCTGTTTGCCCTGCCCTGGCTCGATTGCAGCCCGGTCAAGTCGATTCGCTATCGTCCCAGCTGGCACAAGTATGTGTATGCCGTGTTTGTGGTGAATTTCGTCGTCCTGGCCTATCTGGGTGTGCAGCCTCCGTCGCCGATTGGCGAGAAGGTGTCTCAGGTCGGCACGCTGTTCTACTTCGGCTTCTTCCTGCTCATGCCTTGGTGGAGTCGCCTGGGCGAGACCAAGCCCGTGCCCGAGCGTGTGACCTTCAAGCCTCACTGAAGCAGGAGAGAACAAGAATGAAGAAACTGATTCTGACCCTGGTTGCGGCCCTGGGTATCGCCGGTGCTGCGCAAGCCTCCGAAGGCGGCATCCATTGGGACAAGGCGCCGGTCAACACCAGCAATACGGCATCCTTGCAAAACGGTGCCAAGATCTTTGTCAACTACTGCCTGAGCTGCCACTCCGCTGCCTTCATGCGTTTCAACCGCTTGAAGGACATCGGGCTGACCGAGCAGGACATCAAGGACAATCTGCTGTTTTCCACCGACAAGGTGGGCGAGACCATGAAGGCCGCCATCAATCCCAAGGAGGCCAAGGAATGGTTCGGTGCCAATCCTCCCGATCTGACGGTGATTGCGCGCTCACGCGCCGGCTCGGGTGGCTCGGGTGCCGATTACCTGTATACCTTCTTGCGTACTTTCTACAGGGATGACACCAAGGCCACAGGCTGGAATAATCTCGCCTTTCCCAGCGTAGGCATGCCGCATGCGCTGTGGGAGCTGCAGGGTGAGCGTCGCGCCATCTTCGAAGAGCATGACGACCACGGAACTAAGACCCAGGTCTTCAAGGGTTGGGAGCAGGTGTCTCCTGGCAAGATGAGCGCAGTGCAGTACGATCAGGCAGTTGGCGATCTGGTGAATTACCTGCAATGGATGGGGGAGCCGGCTCAGAACACCCGAACCCGTATCGGGGTGGGCGTGCTGATTTTCCTGGGCATCTTCATCTTTATCGCTTGGCGCCTGAATGCCGCGTTCTGGAAAGACGTGAAATAAGCCTTGCCGCCGTGCAGCAGTTGTCTGCAGCCAAACCGTGTTAGTGCAGAGTGGGGTGCCGTGGGCAACCCACTCTTTTTGATTTTTAGGAGTCTCCACCATGATGGTGCTTTATTCGGGAACGACTTGCCCCTTCTCACACCGCTGCCGCTTTGTGCTGTTTGAAAAAGGCATGGATTTCGAGATCCGCGATGTGGACTTGTTCAGCAAGCCCGAAGAGATCGCCGTGATGAACCCCTACGGTCAAGTGCCAATTCTGGTCGAGCGCGACCTGATCCTGTACGAGTCCAACATCATCAACGAGTACATCGATGAGCGCTTTCCCCATCCCCAACTGATGCCTGGCGACCCTGTGGATCGTGCCCGTGTGCGCCTGTTCCTGCTGAACTTCGAGAAGGAACTGTTCGTGCACGTGAGCGCACTCGAAGAGCGCAACGTCAAGGGCAATGAAAAGGCTCTGGAAAAGGCTCGTGCCCATATCCGCGATCGCCTGACACAGATGGCTCCCATCTTCCTGAAGAACAAGTACATCATGGGCGAGAACTTCTCCATGCTGGACGTGGCCATTGCTCCGCTGCTGTGGCGCCTGGACTACTACGGCATCGAGCTGTCCAAGAATGCCGCTCCTTTGCTCAAGTATGCCGAGCGCATCTTCTCGCGTCCGGCTTACATTGAAGCGCTGACGCCTTCCGAAAAGGTCATGCGCAAGTAATTGCACATGAGCGCAGAGCGGGCATGCTGAAGGGGTTTCCTTCATCTGCCCGCTTTTTTGTCTTTGCAATCTTCTGGATTTGATTCGTCAGGAAACGAGATGACAGCCCCTGAAACGACTTCAACCCGTCCGTATCTGCTGCGGGCTTTGTTTGAATGGTGTACCGACAATGGCTTGACGCCGCATATCGCCGTGCGTGTGGATCGCAGCACCCAGGTGCCCATGGAGTTTGTGCGCGATGGCCAGATCGTGCTCAACATCAGCTACGACGCGACCAGCGGCCTGCTGATCGGCAATGAGTACGTGGAATTCAAGGCACGCTTTGGCGGCCAGCCCAGGGAAATCATGGTGCCCGTGGCGAACGTCTTGGCCATCTATGCTCGCGAAACCGGCCAGGGCATGGCCTTCCCGCCCGAGGAGGACGAAGTCTCCGAGGATGGCGATGTGTCATTGATGGAAGATGGCGAGCCCGACGTGGAGTCGGATGACGAATCCTCGACCGAGCGTGTGGTGCAACTGGTTCCCGTCAAGGCCGAAGCAGAGGCTTCCAGTGAGGATGACGCTCCTCGTACGCCACCACCTGCAGGTGGCCGTCCGGCGCTCAAGCGTGTGAAATAAGCGGAAAGACATCCTGAAACCGGATGCCCGAGGGCAAGCCAAGAAATTTCGGGTTTCTTCTTTTTGGGCTGTTTTTCTACGTTAGAATTCAGTCTTCGCCGGTTTAGCTCAGTTGGTAGAGCACCCGCCTTGTAAGCGGTAGGTCGTCAGTTCGAATCCGACAACCGGCACCAAACAAATAGGTCTCTTCGGAGGCCTTTTTTGTTTTTCAGTGCCTAAAAAAGGCCTTATCAGGCCTGAACCTTGATGCGTATGCTGGTGACGGCCCAGCCTTTGGTGCGCAGATGGGCTGCCATGGCGGGCAGCAGTTGGCGCACTTTGGCGGCAGCTGCGTTGTTTTTCACGATCAGGCACCAGCCGTCTCCCTCAATGGGCCCAGCCTGCAGGCTGGCGCGCAGCATGGGCGGTACCAGTGGCAGGACAGCCTTGAGCCGGTTGCTTGAGTCCTGCGTCAGCGCTGCCAGGCGTGCCAATGTGGGAGAAGACTCCATGGCATTGATGGCGGTAACTGCGTGATGACGGCGAACAATGGTCATGCAAAGGGCGGGCGGTTGGGTGAGGGGCGAAGCCCAAGCTTAGCGCAGTCGGCAATGAATGCGGCAGTGCGGGTCGTTTGCGTTGATGTGCCTGCGCTTGCGACGCAATCCCATACGTACTCTGAAGCAGCGCAAAACCAGGGCAGGCTTGCGCGGTTAGAATGATTTTTTGGTCCTGTTCCTGTTTTGGAGGCGCCGGGAGGTTTTTCACCTATTTTGGGTGTGGCTCTTGACGGCCCCGGGGACGGCCCCATCTGAAGACCAACAATCAAGGAATTCTGGACACATTGCTTTGCGCAACCGGCAAAAAAGCAATGTGCCTTCGCACGCATGGCCACCAATTTCCTCACCAAACTGTTCGGCAGCCGCAATGACCGGTTGCTCAAGCAATACCGTAAGACAGTCGCTCGCATCAATGCGATGGAGCCTGAGTACGAAAAGCTCAGCGATGAGGCATTGCGCGCCAAGACGCAGGAGTTCAAGGATCGCGTTGCCAAGGGCGAGGCGCTGGACGATCTGTTGCCCGAAGCATTTGCCGTGGTGCGCGAAGGCTCCAAGCGCGTCATGAAGATGCGTCACTTTGACGTGCAGATGCTGGGCGCCATGGCGCTGCATGACGGCAAGATTGCCGAAATGCGTACCGGTGAAGGCAAGACGCTGACCGCGACGCTGCCCGTGTACCTTAATGCCCTGTCGGGCGAGGGCGTGCATGTGGTGACCGTCAACGATTACCTGGCCAACCGCGATGCCATGACCATGGCCCGCCTCTACAACTTCCTCGGCCTGTCGGTGGGCATCAACCTGCCCAACCTGTCACGCGAGCAAAAGCAGCAGGCCTACAACTCCGACATCACCTACGGTACGAACAACGAGTACGGCTTCGACTACCTGCGTGACAACATGGTGTATGAGCCCGGCGACCGTGTGCAGCGCGTGCTGAACTACGCCATCGTCGACGAGGTGGACTCCATCCTGATCGATGAGGCGCGCACTCCGCTGATCATCTCCGGCCCAGCCGAGGATCACACGGCCATGTATGTGGCCATGAACCAGATCGTGCCGAATCTGGTGCGTCAGGAAGGCGAAGCCGATCCTCGCACGGGAGAAGGCGTGACCAAGCCCGGCGACTTCACGGTCGATGAAAAATCCCATCAGGTCTATCTGACCGACCAGGGCTATGAAGCGGCTGAGCGCCTGCTGAGCCATGCCGGCCTGATCACCGAAGGCTCGTCGCTCTACGATCCCTCCAATATCTCTCTGGTGCACCATCTGTACGCCGCGCTGCGCGCCAACCAGCTGTACTTCCGCGATCAGCACTATGTGGTGCAGAACGACGAAATCGTGATCGTGGACGAGTTCACCGGCCGCCTGATGGCCGGCCGTCGCTGGAGTGATGGCCTGCACCAGGCCGTGGAAGCCAAGGAAGGTGTGGCCATTCAGGCCGAGAACCAGACCATGGCCTCGATCACCTTCCAGAACTACTTCCGTCTGTACAAGAAGCTGTCGGGCATGACCGGCACGGCCGACACCGAAGCCTACGAATTCCAGGAAATCTATGGCCTGGAGACCGTGGTGGTGCCGCCCAACAAGCCCAGCAAGCGCCAGGATCAGCTCGATCGCGTGTACAAGACCACCAAGGAAAAGTACGACGCGGCGATCAAGGACATCCGCGAGTGCTACGAGCGCGGCCAGCCCGTGCTGGTCGGCACGACCTCGATCGAGAACTCCGAAATCATCGACCAGCTGCTGACCCGCGAGAAGCTGCCCCATCAGGTGCTCAACGCCAAGCAGCATGAGCGCGAGGCCGACATCATTGCCCAGGCGGGCAGCGAAGGCATGATCACCATCGCCACCAATATGGCCGGCCGTGGTACCGACATCGTGCTGGGCGGCAATATCGACAAGCAGCTCAAGGCCATCGAGAGCAACGAGGCGCTGAGCGAGGCCGAGCGCAATCAGCAGATCGAGCAGCTGCGTGCCGACTGGCAAGTGGCGCACGACAAGATCGTGGCCCTGGGCGGTCTGCGCATCATCGCCACCGAGCGTCACGAGTCGCGCCGCATCGACAACCAGTTGCGCGGCCGCTCGGGCCGTCAGGGCGACCCCGGCTCCTCGCGCTTTTATCTGAGCCTGGACGACCAACTGATGCGCATCTTCGCGGGCGACCGTGTCAAGGCCATCATGGACCGCCTGAAGATGCCCGAAGGCGAAGCCATCGAGGCCGGCATCGTGACCCGCTCCATCGAGTCTGCACAGCGCAAGGTGGAAGCCCGCAACTTCGACATGCGCAAGCAGCTGCTCGAATATGACGATGTGGCCAACGACCAGCGCAAGGTGATCTACCAGCAGCGCAATGACATTCTGGATTCGACCGATCTGAACGGCATGCTGGCCGCCATGCGCGAAGACGTGATCACCGACCTGGTGCGCCAGTACGTGCCGGCCGAGTCCATGGAAGAGCAGTGGGACGTGCCCGGCCTGGAGAAGGCGCTGGCCAGCGAATGGCAGATCGATCTGCCATTGCAGCAGGACGTGGCGGGTTCGGAATCCATCACCGATGATGAGATTCTGGAAAAGGTCGTCAAGGCGGCCCACGATCTGTTCGATGCCAAGGTGGCCCTGATCGGTCAGGAGAACTTCACGCAGTTCCAGCGTGCCGTGCTGCTGCAGAGCTTCGACACCAACTGGCGCGATCACCTGGCCGCGCTGGACTATCTGCGCCAGGGCATTCACCTACGCGGCTATGCCCAGAAGCAGCCCAAGCAGGAATACAAGCGCGAGGCATTCGAGCTGTTCCGCCAGCTGATCGACCAGGTCAAGACCGAAGTCACCCGCGTGCTGATGACGGTGCAGGTCCGCTCGCGCGAAGAGATGGACGAAGCTGCCGTCGCCATGAACGAGCGCGGCGCCCAGAGTCTGGAGCACATGAGCTATGCCTCGCCCTCGGATACCGAAGGCATGAGCATCGAGGACGACGTGACGTTGGCCGAGCCTCTGGCCATGCCCGAGGGCGTGCATGTGGGCCGCAACGACCCCTGCCCATGCGGCAGCGGCAAGAAGTTCAAGCTTTGCCACGGCAAGCTGTCCTGACCCACTGAGGCGCTGCGCGCCTTACTCCAAGGGGCCTCACGGCCCCGCCGTGAGGCGGCTCTGGCTTGGACAGTCCGTCTCAAGCTGCATTTACAACACGGGCTTTGGCCCGTGTTTGCATTGGGACTCAGCTTTTTGCGCAACAAAATCCGGCAAGTCCTATCAGGCCTCCGTTTGTTCCGATAATGGGGAACGTTTTGCTTGCAGTCCGAACTTGCCCCGCGGACTGTGAATCAGTGGCGTGCTCCAGGCGCGAGACATCGAGCAAGGGCCGCCCCGCAGCGAGGATGTCGTCCCCCTCCCGCCAGGCGAGAGAGGGGGAAGCCGCGCAGCGGCTCAGGGGGTGTCTTCTACTTTTCTAGGAACATACAGAAATGTCCGTGAATCTTTCCGCTCCCGTCGCCGCTGATCTGCTGGCGATCAATGGCGTTCGCATTGGTGTTACCGAAGCCGGCGTGCGCAAGGCCAATCGCAAGGACCTGACGGTGTTCCTGCTTGACGAAGGCGCCTCGGTGGCCGGCGTGTTCACCCAGAACCGTTTCTGCGCCGCTCCCGTGCAGATCTGCCGCGAGCATCTGGCGTACGGCACCGGCATCCGCGCCATGGTCATCAACACCGGCAATGCCAATGCCGGCACCGGCGCAGCCGGTCTGGCCAATGCTCGTGCCACCTGCACTGCCCTGGCCCGGGAGCTGGACCTGAGCGCAGGCCAGATCCTGCCTTTTTCCACCGGCGTGATCATGGAAGAGCTGCCTGTGGACCGCATCGTGGCTGGCATGCCCAAAGCCATCGCTGCCGCCAAGGCTGATAACTGGGCCACGGCTGCCGAAGGCATCATGACCACCGACACCTTGCCCAAGGCTTTCAGCCGCAGCGTCAGCATTGGCGGCAAGACGGTCTCCATCACCGGCATCAGCAAGGGCGCGGGCATGATTCGCCCCAATATGGCGACCATGCTGGGCTTTCTGGCCACGGATGCGGTGATTGCGCCCGAGCTGTTGCAACCTCTGGTCAAGGAGCTGGCCGACGGCTCCTTCAACCGCGTGACCATTGATGGCGACACTTCCACCAATGACTCGTTTGTGCTGATCGCCACACACAAGGCCGGCAATGCCCAGATCACGGCACTGTCCAGCGCTGAGGGTGAGCAGCTCAAGGCAGCATTGCTGGAAGTGGCGCAAAAGCTCGCCCAAGCGATTGTTCGCGATGGCGAGGGTGCCACCAAGTTCATCAGCGTCAAGGTCGAGGGCGGCAAGAATGAGGAGGAGTGCCGTCTGGTTGCTTACTCCATTGCTCACTCACCCCTGGTCAAGACTGCCTTCTTTGCTTCCGACCCCAACCTGGGCCGCATCCTGGCCGCTGTGGGCTATGCCGGCATTGCCGATCTGGATCAGACCAAAATCGATCTGTACCTGGACGATGTGCATGTGGTGGTCGACGGCGGCCGCAATCCTTCCTACAAGGAAGAAGACGGTCAGCGCGTGATGAAGCAACAGGAGATCGTGGTGCGCGTGGTACTGGGTCGTGGCAATGCCGCACAGACGGTGTGGACCTGCGATCTGAGTCACGAATATGTGACGATCAATGCGGATTACAGGTCGTAATTGAGCACCCCCTGAGCGGCGGCACCGCCGCTTCCCCCTCTCTCTACGCGCTGCGCGCTATGGGAGGGGGCGACAGCCTTCGCTGTCCCTTGCTGGTGAGCACCCCTATTTTGGTGCTGCAATTTCAGGAGCTTCTTGCGCTTGTCTATATTGATTTCTGATTGCTTTTTAATCTGAAATCAAGATTCATCAAGCGCAAGAAGCTATAAAAATATGGAGATTTGGTCGTGCAAGATGTGATGAACCCTTTGGAGCGCCTGGTCGAGCGGGCCGAGCAATTGATGCAGCGCATCGAGTCCGTGCTGCCCCAGCCCCTGCAGGCACCTGCCGACTGGGATGCGGCGATTGCCTGGCGCTACCGCAAGCGCGCGAACGGCTGCGGCGTGCTGGAGCCGGTGCGCCATGTGGGCGCCATGCAGCTGTCCGATCTGCAGAACATTGACGTGCAAAAGGAAAAGATTGCCCGCAATACCGAGCAGTTCGTCAGCGGTCGCACGGCGAACAACGTGCTGCTGACGGGCGCGCGCGGTACGGGCAAGTCTTCGCTGATCCGCGCCTGTCTGCACAGCTATGCGCCCCAGGGCCTGCGTCTGATCGAGGTGGACAAGGCCGATCTGACCGATCTGCCCGACATCGTCGATGTGGTCGCCGGCCGGAGTGAGAAGTTCATCATCTATTGCGACGATCTGAGCTTTGAGGAGGGCGAGCCCGGTTACAAGGCCATGAAATCCATGCTGGACGGCTCGGTTTCCGCAGCCACGCCCAATGTGCTGGTCTATGCCACCAGCAATCGCCGCCATCTGCTGCCCGAGTACATGACGGACAACCTTGCGCAGCAAAAAAGCGAGAACGGCGAAATCCATCCTGGTGAGGTGGTGGAAGAGAAGATTTCCCTGTCCGAGCGCTTCGGCCTCTGGGTGAGCTTCTACCCCTTCAGCCAGGACGAGTATCTGCGCGTGGTGGCGCAGTGGCTGTCTGCGCTGGGCATGGACCAGGCCACCATCGAGGCGGCCAGGCCCGAAGCCCTGGTCTGGGCGCTGGAGCGCGGCTCGCGCAGCGGCCGTGTGGCCCACCAGTTCGCGCGCGACTACGCGGGCCGCAACGAGCGCCCCGTGACGGTCAAGAAGCGCATTGAAGATGTGGACGGTCTGGCTGAAGAAGCAGACCTGGAATGAAGAAAGAGTCTTGTGGAAGTGACTGCTGAAACACAGGCGCAGCGCAAGCACACGGAAGTGGCCGTGGGCGTGTTGTTGCGCGAATCCGATGGGGCGTTGCTGATTTCAAGCCGCCCTGCAGGCAAGCCTTATGCGGGCTACTGGGAGTTTCCTGGCGGCAAGCTGGAGGCAGGCGAGAGCGTGGAGCAGGCTCTGCGCCGCGAGCTGATCGAAGAGCTGGGCGTGACCATTGGGCAGGCCCATGCCTGGAAGGTGACCGAACATGACTACCCGCATGCGCTGGTGCGTCTGCACTGGTGCAAGGTGACGCAGTGGACGGGCGAGTTCGAGATGCGCGAGGGCCAGCAGATGGCCTGGCAGCAGCTGCCGCTTGATGTGCACCCAGTCCTGCCGGGTGCCTATCCCGTGCTGCAATGGCTGAGCGAGGAGCGAGGCCTGGTCTTTGATCAAAGCCATTACGAGGCGCAGCAGCCTGAGAATTGAAGCGTTACGCTCCCGAATAGAGAGCGCCTTGCGTTTGTTGAGTATTGAGTTGCTTGGATAAACAAGCTGAAATCAAGAAATTACGGGCGCAAGGTGCTCTTGTTTTTTTGCTAGAGGCTATTGATTTTCGGTGCGTGGATCGCCAAACGGTGCATCTTCGGGCGGCGTCTGAGCCGGGACGCGGAACTCTTCATTGCCCCAGGCGCCCAGATCGATATTGCGGCAACGCTCGCTGCAGAAGGGGCGGAATTTGTTGCTGGGCAGGAAAACGCTGGGGCCGCCGCAGGTCGGGCATTTCACCATGGTGGGGGATTGCTTGTCAGTGCTCATGGCGTAGATGTATCACAGCTGGAAAACACGGGTAGCCGACCCTGAAAGACAGCGAGCCGCAAGCTGCGGCTCGATGGACAGAGAAGACTGCCTGCGGCTCAGGCGCAGAGCGTCAGCTCGAAAGACGCGTCGTCATTGCTGGGCTGGGGCTTGCCGCCATTGGCCAGCTTGAGCAGGCGCACCGATACCAGCAGGCGGTTGCCGCTGATCTCTGGCACCAGATTCAGATGCGGGTCTATGCGCAGGCGCAGCAGCTGGAAACTGCGGCCGGCCGGCATGGCCTGCTGGAACACGCCGTGCTCGGCCACCACGCGCTGGGGAATACCGGTCTCGCGCAGCAGCTGCAGAATCAGCTCCAGCGCCTGGCCCAGCGGGGTCAGCTCGCCGGCCCAGTCTTCGAGGTCGCGCTGGCGGTAACGCGGATCGAGGTTCTGCCAAGCGTGATAGGCCGGCAGGTCGAAACTGCAGGTGCCGCCGGGGATGCCCACACGGCTGCGGATGGACATCAGCCATTCGTTCTCGGTCAGCGCCTGGCCGGTCTTGCCGGTCTGTGCATTGATGGTGGCAAAGCAGCCTTCCACCTGGCGCGCCACCTGGTGCAGCATGTGCTGGGAAATATCGGGGTTGTCGCGCAGCACGTCCAGCAGGTGCTTCTGGCGCTCCAGATCCTTGATGACGTCGGCCCGAAGATCGCTGCGCGAGGCCACATCCATGATCTCGAAGATGGTGATCAGCGCGAAATGATGATCGACCGAATGCGCGCGGGTCAGCAGCTCGCGCAGACGGCGATACAGCTGCTCAAGGCGCAGATAAGTTCTCAGACGCTCGTTAAAAGGATATTCGTACAGGATCACGTTTGCTGGGCTCCTCGAGGCGCACAGGAATCAGCGGTCAACGTGCACATGCGGCGATCACACGCACAGGCCAAGCCATGGCCTGCATCATAGCCCGAACCATGCAGCGATTTGATCGGTATATGCGTGGAGAGTTTCGATTGTGACCCCGTCATCGTTGTAGACGACCCAGTCGGCCGCTGCCAGGCGCTGCGCGCGCGTGGCCTGGGCGTCGATGATGGCCTGCACGGCCTCGCGGCTCAGAGCGCTGCGCGCCATGACGCGCTCCGTCTGCGTGATCTCGCGGCAGTCAACGACCAGCACACCATCGAGCCTGGTGCGCCAGTGGCCGGACTCGACCAGGAGCGGGATGTCGTGCACGATGAGCTTGCTGCCGGCCACCACGGCCGCTTCATGCTGCTGCCGGGTCTGCTCGGCGATCAGCGGGTGGAGTATGGCTTCCAGGCGCTGCCGCGCGGAGGGATCGGCAAAGACCAGCTCGCGCATGCGGGCGCGGTTGAGGGCGCCCTGGGCATCGATCAGGTCGGCGCCAAAAGCCTGAGTGATAAGAGGCAGGGCCACGCCGCCGACTGCCGTCAGGCTGCGCGAGATATGGTCGGCATCGATCAGCGTCGCGCCGCGTGCCTGCAGCCTGGCCGCAACCGTGCTTTTGCCGCTGCCAATGCCGCCCGTCAGTCCGAGTCTGAATGGTGAGTGCTCGGGCAGGGCTTGCATGGCTTACAAGCCCACAAAGCCGAGTACGGCCTGGGGGTCCCAGATCAGGCTGACAAAACCGCCGCCGGCGAGAAAGGGGCCGAAGGGCACATAGCCGCCTTCGCGCAGCTGGCTGTTGATCTTGAGCGCGATGCCGATGACGGCACCGACGACCGAGGCCATGAGAATGATGGGCACCAGTGCCTGCCAGCCGAACCAGGCGCCGAGCGCGGCAAAGAGCTTGAAGTCGCCATAGCCCATGCCTTCCTTGCCGGTCGCCAGCTTGAAGGCCCAGAAGATCAGCCACAGCGACATATAGCCTGCGACCGCGCCCCACAGCGATTGTGGCAATGGCACCTGGGTCCATTGCAGGGCGGAGGCGATCAGGCCGGCCCAGAGCATAGGCAGAGTGATGGAGTCCGGCAGAAAGGTGGTGTCCCAGTCTATCAAGGCAAGCGTCAGCAGAGCTGCGCTGAAGCCGCACCAGGCAAAGCCGGTGGCGGTCAGGCCGTCGCGCCCCAGGCAGAAAGCGAACAGGGCGGCGCAAACCAGTTCGACCAAGGGATAGCGCAGGCCGATGGGCTTTTTGCACTCGGCGCAGCGGCCGCGCAGAAACAGATAGCTGAGCACGGGAATGTTCTCGTGCCAGGCGATCTGATGGCCGCAATGCGGGCAGCGCGAACGAGGCTGGCTCAGCGTGACGGCAGGCTTGGCGGGCGGTAGCTCGATCTTGGCGCCTTTGTCTTTTTGCTCCTCGGCCCATTGCGCGCCTTCGGCATGCCATTCCTGCTCCATCATCAGCGGCACGCGGTGGATCACCACATTGAGAAAGCTGCCGATCAGCAAGCCCAGCACGCCGCCGGCAGCGGCATTCAACACCAGTTCGGAAATCATCAGACCACTTGACCCAACTTGAAGATAGGCAGATACATGGACACCACGATGCCGCCGATCAAGGTACCCAGGAAGACGATGATGATGGGCTCCATCAGGCTGGACAGACCCGCCACCATTTCGTCCACTTCGCTTTCATAGAAATCGGCAGCCTTGCCCAGCATATGGTCGATGGCACCCGATTCCTCGCCGATGGCACACATCTGCAGCACCATGGACGGGAAGATATTGGCATTGGCCATGGCGACCGTGAGGCTGGTGCCCGTGGAGACTTCCGACTGAATCCTGTCGGTGGCGTTTTTGTAGAGGTAGTTGCCCGAGGCGCCTCCCACGGAGTCCAGCGCCTCGACCAGTGGCACGCCGGCTGCAAACATGGTGGACAGCGTGCGCGTCCAGCGGGCCACGCAAGATTTCTCGATCAGCACGCCGAAGATGGGTAGCTTGAGCACGGTGCGGTCCATGAACTGCTGCACGCGCTCGTTGCGCTTCCAGGCCTGCATGAAGAAGTAGATGCCGCCGCCCAGCACGCCAAAGATCAGCCACCAGTACTGGACAAAGTAATCGCTGATGCCCATCACCAGCAGCGTGGGCGCGGGCAGGTCGGCGCCAAAGGAGGTGAAGACCTCCTTGAAGGCCGGAATCACGAAGATCATGATCACGGTCACTACGACAAACGCCACGATCATGACCGATGTGGGATACATCAGCGCCGACTTGATCTTGGATTTGATGGCCTCCGTCTTTTCCATGTAGGTGGCAAGTCGGTCCAGCAGCGATTCCAGAATACCCGCGGCCTCGCCGGCCTCCACCAGGTTGCAGTAGAGACTGTTGAAATAGAGTGGAAACTTGCGAAAGGCAGCGCTCAGCGAAGTACCGGTCTCCACATCGGAGCGGATGTCGTTGAGCAGCTTGGTGACATTGGGGTTGGTATTGCCGCGGCCCACGATGTCGAAAGACTGCAGCAGCGGCACGCCGGCCTTCATCATGGTGGCCAACTGGCGCGTGAAGAGAGCAATGTCCTTGGGCTTGATCTTCTTGCCGCCGCGGGTCCTGCGTTTCTTGATCTTGGACGGAGTCACGCCCTGGCGGCGCAGCATGGCCTGGATCTGGTTTTCTCCACCGGCACGCGTTTCGCCGCGAACGATCTTGCCGTTACGGTCCTTGCCTTCCCACTCGAAGAGAAATTCCTTGATTCCCTTGGACGCTGCGCTTGCCATGGCGTTCCCTCACTGATACTGGTTTTACTCGTTGGTGACCGCCAGCACTTCTTCGAGTGAGGTCAGACCCAGCTTGACTTTATGCAGACCTGAGCCGCGCAGAGAGCGTACACCCTCGGCCTTGGCCTGTGTGGCAATTTCCAGCGCACTGCCATCACGCAGGATGATGCGCTGAATCTCCTCGCTGATGGGCATCACCTGATAGATGCCGACACGTCCCTTGTAGCCGTTGTTGCAGGCAGGGCAGCCGACGGGCTTGTAGCTGACCCAGCTGCCGTCGAGTTCCTCTTCAGCGTAGCCGGCCTCGACCAGGGCGTCGTGCGGTATGTCGGCGGGCTCCTTGCACTGCGCGCACAAGCGCCGTGCCAGACGCTGGGCAGTGATCAGAATCACGCTGGAAGCAATATTGAAAGGGGCGATGCCCATATTGCGCATGCGCGTCAGTGTGGTCGGGGCATCATTGGTGTGCAGCGTGGACAGCACCAGGTGACCGGTCTGGGCGGCCTTGATCGATATGTCGGCGGTTTCCAGGTCACGGATTTCACCGACCATGATGATGTCCGGGTCCTGACGCAGAAAGGATTTGAGCGCCGCAGCAAAGGTCAGGCCGGCCTTCTCGTTCACATTGACCTGGTTGACGCCAGGCATGTTGATTTCGGAGGGGTCTTCGGCGGTGGCGATGTTCACGCCCGGCTGGTTGAGCAGGTTCAGGCAGGTGTAGAGCGACACGGTCTTGCCCGAGCCCGTGGGGCCGGTGACCAGAATCATGCCGTAGGGGCGGTTGATGGCCTTGAGCAGGCGCTCTTTTTCCTCGGGCTCGTAGCCCAGGGCGTCGATGCCCATCTTGGCCGAGCTCGGGTCCAGGATACGGATCACGATCTTCTCGCCAAACAGCGTGGGCAAGGTGCTGACACGAAAGTCGATGACGCGGTCGGGGCCGACCTTGAGCTTCATGCGGCCGTCCTGCGGAACGCGCTTTTCCGAGATGTCCAGGCGCGAGATCACCTTGATGCGGGAAGCCAGCTTGTCCTTGATAGCAATCGGGGGCGAGGCGATTTCACGCAGCTCGCCGTCGATACGAAAGCGCACGCGGTAATTGTGCTCATAAGGCTCGAAGTGCAAGTCGGACGCGCGCATGTTGAAGGCGTCCAGCAGCATCTTGTGCAGAAACTTGACAACCGGTGCATCCTCGACCTCGGCGCCGACGGCATTGTCTTTTTCCTCGGGGGCGTCCTCGATCTTGACGTCGTCAAAGTCAAAGTCTCCGGAACTGGAGTAGGAGTCCAGGGATTCGCTGACGCTCTTGCCGGTCTGCTCGACCAGCTTTTGCAGCTTGTCGGCCTCGACAACCACCCAGTCCACCAGCAACTGGGTCGTGAACTTGATCTGCTCGGCTGCTTCCTGCTGCGTGGGGTCTGCCGTGGCAATGGTGAGCCGGTTGCCGCGCTTGCTGAGCGCCAGCACGCGGTAGGCGTTGCTGATCTTGGGGTCCAGCAGCTCGCGCGGCAGTTGCTGGGCGTCGATGGCATTGAGGTCCAGCAGCGGTGTGCTGAACATCATGGAGATGGTTTCGGCAATTTCCAGCGCGCTGATCTCGCCGGACTGGCTCAGTTCGGTGATGAACGGCGTCTTGCCTGTAGCGGCTTTCTTGGCTGCGTTCTCGGCTGCTTGCTGCGAGACCTTGCCGGCGGAAATCAGGGCTCTGCCTAGACCAGGGATGGCAATGGGCGCAGGGGCGTTCTTTTGCAGATTGTCGGCAGCGGCCATGTATCCAAGTCTGGGAGGGGTAGGAGGAGTCCTATCCTACCATTCTTGTTGTTACCAACGGTATGCCGCCAGACCCGCATGCTGGCGTCAACACAGCGTCATTGAACCTGGCGCAAGAAACGGCGACAAAAATGTGATTGGTCGGGGTGAGAGGATTCGAACCTCCGGCCTCTACGTCCCGAACGTAGCGCTCTACCAGGCTAAGCTACACCCCGCAAGCTTTGTTTGTCGAGCACCAAAGTGCGCCTGGCGATTCAGGTGCGGCGCTCCAAAAGCTGAGAGGCCAATTGTAGCAAACTTGCGGTGTATGCATTGCTTGGCAGCGCGGCCAAGGCATCAATGGCGCGCTGGGCTTCCGCATGTGCGGCGGCTCTGGCAATGTCCAGGGCGCCGGTGCTGCGCACGATGTCCACTACGGCGTCAAGCTGGTCGGTGGAGCCTTGCTCGATTGCGTTGCGGACAATTGCGGCCTGCTCGGAACTGCCGCGCTGCATGGCGGCGATCAGGGGCAGGGTGCATTTGCCTTCGCGCAGGTCGTCGCCCAGGTTCTTGCCCATTTCCTGGGCGTTGCCGGTGTAGTCCAGCACATCGTCGATGATCTGGAAAGCGGTTCCAAGAGCCTGCCCATAGACGGCGCAAGCCTGTTCGACTTCGGGCGTGGCGCCGGCCAGCACGGCTGCCAGCTGCGCGCTGGCCTCGAAGAGCTGGGCGGTCTTGGAACGGATGACATGCAGATAGCCGGCTTCATTCAGCGATGCATCATGGGTGTTGATGAGCTGCTGGACTTCGCCTTCCGCGATCACATTGGTGGCGTCGGACAGAATCTGCAGCACGCGCATGCTGCCCACTTCCACCATCATCTGGAAGGAGCGGGTGTGCAGAAAGTCTCCGACCAGAACGCTGGCCGGGTTGCCGAAGGTCTCGTTGGCCGTGGCCCTGCCGCGGCGCAGCGTGGATTCGTCCACCACATCGTCGTGCAGCAAGGTCGCCGTGTGGATCAGTTCCACCACGGCGGCCAGAATGTACTTGTTCTGGCCCTGGTGGCCCAGGGCGCCGGCGATCAGCAGCAGCAGCGCCGGGCGCAGGCGTTTGCCGCCTGCGGCAATGATGTATTGGGAGATCTGTGCGATCAGGGGGACGCTGGTTGTCAGTCGCTGAGCAATGACGATATCCACTTCGCGCATGTCATCTGCGATCAAGGCAAGCGGATTGGATGTGGAAATTTCTGTAGTCAAGGTGATGAACCGCCAAGTGGACTCACGATTATAGAAAGATGCAACCAAGTTTTGCGTGGTGCCCTCAGAGCCCGTTCAAGTGAACGAAGGCCGCGACATTGCCGTAGCTCGCAAGGCGCAAGCCTCACCGCACACCTGTGCCTGACATCCATCCCGCGCGGCCACGGGCGAGGCGTGCGGGGATGCTGAAGCGCTTCCTAGGGGTATGGCGGCAGAGAAAATGCATGCGTGCTAGAATTGCCGGCTCCGTGGAAATCATTTCATGGAACTCTCAGACTTTAGAGGTTTTCAATGTACGCAGTCATAAAAACCGGCGGCAAGCAGTATCGCGTTGCAGCTGGCGAAAAGATCAAGGTAGAACAGATTGCTGCGGACGTAGGCCAGGAAATCGTGATCGACCAAGTTTTGGCCGTCGGCAACGGCGCTGAAATCAAGGTTGGTGCCCCCCTGGTGTCCGGTGCATCTGTAAAGGCAACTGTGGTTGCTCACGGCAAGCACGACAAGGTGCACATCTTCAAGATGCGCCGTCGTAAGCACTATCAAAAGCGCCAAGGCCATCGTCAGCAGTTCACCGAACTGCAAATCGTGGCAATCGCTGCTTAATTTTAGGAGCTAAGTCATGGCACAGAAAAAAGGCGGCGGCTCTACGCGTAACGGACGTGATTCCAAGCCAAAAATGCTGGGCGTGAAGGCCTTTGGTGGCGAGCTGGTGACAGCTGGTTCCATCATCGTGCGTCAGCGCGGCACCAAGTTCCACCCCGGTGAGAACGTTGGCGTGGGCAAGGATCACACCCTGTTTGCACTGGTTGACGGCCACGTGTCGTTCGGTGTGAAGGGCGCTCTGTCCAAGCAAACAGTCAACATCACGGCTGCATAAGTCGTCTGTGACTCCAACAAAGCCCCGACTTGTCGGGGCTTTGTTGTTTGAAAAGGCTCCAGGCAGCAGATTTCTGGCAGATGGGGCATGGTAATAGAGCACTCAAGTGTGGCCCGGAGCTTCTGGGGCGCACTGATTTTGTAGACTGGATGCCTCATGAAGTTCGTTGACGAAGCTTTTATCGACATTGCAGCTGGTGACGGCGGCAATGGCTGCGTGTCTTTCCGGCACGAGAAATACAAGGAATTTGGCGGCCCCGACGGCGGCGACGGCGGCCGTGGCGGTCATGTGTACGCCGTGGCCGATGTGAACCTGAACACGCTGGTGGATTACCGCTACTCGCGTCGTCACGAGGCTAAGCGCGGCCAGCACGGCATGGGCTCCGACATGTTCGGTGCGGCTGGTGACGACATCACGCTGAACATGCCTGTGGGCACCATCATCAGCGATGCGGATACCGGCGAAGTGCTGTTCGAGCTGCTGGAGCCCGGCCAAGTCATCACCATCGCCAAGGGCGGTGACGGCGGTTTCGGCAATCTGCGTTTCAAGAGCGCCATCAACCGGGCGCCGCGCCAGAAGACTCCCGGCTATCCCGGTGAGCGCCGCAATCTGAAGCTGGAGCTCAAGGTGCTGGCCGATGTGGGTCTGCTGGGCATGCCCAATGCCGGCAAGTCCACTTTCATCACAGCCGTCTCCAACGCCCGTCCCAAGATTGCCGACTATCCCTTCACCACCTTGCATCCCAATCTGGGTGTGGTGCGCGTGGCCGCAGAGCAGAGCTTTGTGGTGGCCGACATTCCGGGTCTGATCGAGGGCGCCTCCGAAGGTGCGGGCCTGGGGCATCAGTTCCTGCGCCATCTGCAGCGCACGCGTCTGCTGCTGCATATCGTGGACATTGCACCGTTCGACGAGGGCGTGGACCCGGTCGAGCAGGCCAGGGCCATCGTGGCCGAGCTCAAGAAGTACGATGCCGAGCTCTACGACAAGCCGCGCTGGCTGGTGCTCAACAAGCTGGACATGGTTCCCGTGGAAGAGCGTGCCGCCAAGGTCAAGGACTTCGTCAAGCGCTTCAAGTGGAAGGGCCCGGTCTACGAGATCTCGGCGCTGACCCGCGAAGGCTGCGAACCGCTGATTCGCAAGATCTACGAGCATGTGCACAACCAGCAACTGGCAGAACAGGCTCCCAAGGAAATCGACCCTCGCTTTGCGGGAGGCGAGGATTCTGGTCTGGATATGACCGATCCGCGTTTCGCCTCCTACGATCCGGAATAAGCTAGAGGGTATAACCCAGCAGCGCACTTGGTGCGCTGTTTTGCTTTGAATTTAATAGCTGCTTTCGCTTTATCCATAGGCGTTTGAGGCCTAAAACACTGTAAATTCTCATGTCTTCCAATGTGCTGCGTGATGCCCGTCGCATCGTCGTCAAAGTCGGCTCCAGCCTGGTTACGAATGAAGGTCGCGGTCTGGATGAGGCCGCCATTGAAGAGTGGAGCCGTCAGCTGGCGGCATTGGTGAATGGTGAAGACGGCGTCAAGCGCGAAGTCATCATGGTCTCCAGCGGTGCCATTGCCGAAGGCATGAAGCGCCTGGGCTGGGCCACGCGTCCGACCGAGGTGCATGAACTGCAGGCCGCAGCCGCCGTTGGTCAGATGGGGCTGGCCCAGATGTACGAGACCAAGCTGCGCGGCGAAGGCGTGCCCAGCGCCCAGGTGCTGCTGACCCATGCGGATCTGGCCGATCGCGAGCGCTATCTGAACGCCCGCACCACGCTGCTGACGCTGCTGCAGCTGGGTGTGGTGCCCGTCATCAACGAGAATGACACGGTGGTGATCGACGAGATCCGCTTTGGCGACAACGACACCCTGGGTGCGTTGGTGGCCAATCTGGTCGAGGCCGATGCACTGGTCATCCTGACCGATCAGCGCGGCCTCTACAGCGCCGATCCGCGCAAGAACCCCGATGCCAGATTCATCGACGTTGCCGAAGCCGGCAACCCCGAGCTGGAAGCCATGGCCGGCGGCGCGGGCCTGTCCATCGGCACCGGCGGCATGATCACCAAGATCCTGGCTGCCAAGCGTGCGGCAGGCTCCGGTGCCTCCACCGTGATCGCCTGGGGACGTGAGAAAGACGTGCTGCTGCGTCTGACGCGTGGCGAGTCCATTGGCACGCTGCTGGTTGCCAACACCCACAAGATGCAGGCGCGCAAGCAGTGGATTGCCGACCATCTGCAGCTGCGCGGCTCGGTGACTGTGGATGCGGGTGCCGTCTCCAAGCTGCGTGACGAGGGCAAGAGCCTGCTGCCCATCGGCATGATCGCGGTGGAGGGAGATTTCTCGCGCGGCGAAGTGATTGCCGTGCGCGACGAGGATGGCGCCGAGATCGCCCGTGGTCTGGCCAGCTATGCCAGCGCCGAAGCACGACTGCTGTGCCGCAAGAGCTCCTCGGAGATTGAATCGCTGCTGGGTTACTCGGCCGGTCCCGAAATGATGCACCGCGACAATATGGTGGTGGCCGGACACTGAGTACCGGCGGTCATCAAAAAAGCCGTAATGCTGTGAGGCATTACGGCTTTGTTCATTGCAGAGGCTTGTGATCGGGCGGATTGTCTATGCCGGTCTGCGGGTCCGGGTCAAAACTGGCACCGGGCGGCAGCTCTATGCCGGGGTTGATGCGAAAGCTTCCTGTGCGGGCCGGGTACATGACCTGGTGGTGCTGCGCCAGGTGCGCAGTGCCGCCAGTGGCCTGGCCCGCCTCCTGCTCTCGTGGCCGCATGCCACTGCGCAGATAGCGGTTGCGCTGCTGCTCGCCGCGCGGCAGAAAGCGCGCCAACTCGGTCAGCGCCATTTCATAGACGCCGCGTTTGAATTCGACCACCACATCCAGAGGAACCCAGTAGTCATTCCAGCGCCAGGCATCGAACTCAGGGTGATCGGTGGCACGAAGGTTCAAGTCCCAGTCATGCCCTACCAGTTGAAGCAAAAACCATATCTGCTTCTGGCCTTTGTAATGCCCGCGCGCGTCGCGGCGGATGTACCTGTCTGGCACCTCGTAGCGCAACCA
Source organism: Comamonas sp. Tr-654 (assembly GCF_011752915.1). NCBI lineage: Bacteria > Pseudomonadati > Pseudomonadota > Betaproteobacteria > Burkholderiales > Comamonadaceae > Comamonas > Comamonas sp. Tr-654. The sequence goes on along the minus strand of NZ_VWWQ01000003.1, from coordinate 488,091 downwards.
GTCCCTGGTGCGGGCAACCACGCGAACGTGATTGGGCTTCAGCCCCACTTCCTCATGCAGTTCGCGGAACATGGCTTGCTCGGGTGTCTCACCCCGGTCAATGCCACCTTGCGGAAACTGCCAGCTGTGGGTGCGAATGCGTTTTCCCCAGAACACCTGGTTTCTTTGGTTGAGCAGGATGATGCCGACGTTCGGGCGAAATCCGTCCCGGTCAAGCATAATCAAACCCCAAATTTTTGAATTGTGTTCATTATGCATGGCCCCTTGTGATCGACAAGCGGGCCATGCCTATTTCCACTGAATTGCCAGTTCCATGAAAGCCACCCAATTTCTCATCTCCACCCTGAAAGAAGCTCCGGCCGACGCCGAAGTGGTCAGCCACAAGCTCATGATGCGGGCTGGCATGATCAAAAAGCTGGGTGCTGGCATTTACAACTACATGCCCATGGGCCTGCGCGTGATCCGCAAGGTCGAGGCCATCGTGCGCGAGGAAATGAACCGCGCCGGCGCCATCGAAACCACCATGCCGGTGGTCCAGCCTGCCGAGCTGTGGCAGGAAACCGGTCGCTTCGAGAAGATGGGCCCCGAGCTGCTGCGCATCCAGGACCGCCATGGTCGTGATTTCGTGATCCAGCCGACTTCCGAGGAGGTGGTCACCGATATCGCGCGCCAGGAGTTCAAGAGCTACAAGCAGTTGCCCAAGAACCTCTATCAGATCCAGACCAAGTTCCGCGACGAGCGCCGTCCGCGCTTCGGCCTGATGCGCGGTCGCGAGTTCATCATGAAGGACGCCTATTCCTTCGACAAGGATCGCGATGCGGCCCAGATCAGCTACCAGACCATGCGCGAAGCCTATAAGCGCATCTTCGACCGCTTCGGCCTGCAATACCGCGCCGTGCGTGCCGACTCGGGCGCCATCGGCGGTGATCTGAGCGAAGAGTTCCAGGTCATCGCTTCCACGGGCGAGGACGCCATCGTTTACTGCCCGAACAGCGACTACGCGGCCAATATCGAGAAGGCCGAGAGTCTGGCGCCCACCCAGGGCCGTCCTGCCGCTGCCCAGGCCATGCAAAAGGTCGCCACTCCCGGCAACAGCACCTGCGAAGCCGTGGCCGAGCAGCTTGGTCTGCCCCTGGCGCAGACCGTGAAGTCTCTGGTGCTGGCTACGGACGAGCTGGACGACAAGGGTCTGATCGTCAAGACACAGGTGTGGCTGCTGCTGCTGCGCGGCGACCACGAGATGAACGAGATCAAGGTCGGCAAGGTCGAAGGCCTGGCGGGCTTCCGTTTCGCGACCGTGGGCGAGATCGAGGAGCACTTCGGTGCCAAGCCCGGCTATCTGGGCCCCATCGGTCTGAAGAAGCCCGTGAACATCGTGGTGGACCGCGATGTGGCCGTGATGGCCGACTGGGTCTGCGGTGCCAACGAGGAAGACTTCCACATTACCGGCGTGAACTTCGGCCGCGACCTGCCCGAGCCCGCCGTGGTGGCGGATCTGCGCAATGTGGTGGCTGGCGATCGCTCGCCCGACGGTGCGGGCGAACTGGCGATCGAGCGCGGCATTGAAATCGGTCATGTGTTCTACCTGGGCACCAAGTACTCCAAGGCCATGGAAGCCACCTTCCTCGGCGACAACGGCAAGCCCCAGCACTTTGAAATGGGCTGCTACGGCATTGGCGTGACGCGCCTGCCCGCCGCTGCCGTGGAGCAGAACCACGACGAGCGCGGCATGATCTGGCCCGATGCGATTGCCCCGTTCACCGTGGTGATCTGCCCCATCGGCATGGGCCGCAGCGAGGCCGTTAAGACCGAAGCCGAGAAGCTCTATGGCGAGCTGCTGGCACTGGGCGTGGACGTGATCCTCGACGACCGCGACGAGCGCCCCGGTGCCATGCTGGCCGATTGGGAGCTGATCGGCGTGCCCCACCGCGTGGTGCTGGGCGACCGTGGCCTGAAGGAAGGCGTGGTCGAGTACCAGCAGCGCCGTGACACAGAAGCCACAAAGCTGGCGACGAATGAGGTGCTGGCCCACCTCAAGAGCCGCCTGGGCTTGTAAGCTGCTGTTTCCATGCCCGAAACCCTGCTGAGCCGACGCCACTGTCTGAGGACTGCCGCTGCGCTTGCCGCCCCGGCGGCCGGCTGGCTGTGGCCGCAGGCGGCCTGGGCCGGCGGGCAGCTCGAAGAGCCGCTGGCCGACTCCGTGCGTACGGCACTCAGCGCGGCTGTGGCGGGTTCGGGCGCGCCGCCCGAGCTGGAGTTCGCCTCCACAGCGGCGCGCATGAGCTATCTGCGCTGGCTGGTGGCCAGCAGCGACAAGCTGGCCAAGCGCAAGCCCGACCTGCAGGCGCGGCGCGAGTTCCTGCAGACCGTCTGGTACGAGTCCAAGCGCGCGGGCCTCGACGTGTCCATGGTCATGGGCCTGATCCAGGTGGAGAGCGGCTATCGCAAATACGCCATCTCCAGCGTGGGCGCGCGTGGCTATATGCAGATCATGCCGTTCTGGATGCGGCTGATCGGTGACGGCGATATCGGCAAGCTGTTCCACATGCAGACCAATCTGCGCTTCGGCTGCGTGATCCTGCGCCACTACATGGACCGTGAAAAAGGCGATGCCTATATGGCACTGGGCCGCTACAACGGCAGCCGGGGCCAGCCCCAGTATCCGAATGCGGTCTTCGGCGCCCAGCGGCGCTGGCTGGTGGAAGAGCCTCAGTCGGTCTGATACCGCGGAGATATAGAAAAAGAGAGCGCCTGGCGCTCTCTTTTCATTGGCCTCAGCATGAAAAGAACCTGAAATCCTTTGAGAGAAAGCGCAAGAAGCTCCTGATTCAGGAGTGGCTGCTTTTGCTTGTCTGGGCCTGGGCCTGGGCAGCGCTGCCCTGTACCTTGGCCGCAGCGGCCGCCGAAAGTGCGGCAGATTCCGCTGCAGGCTCGGGAAGGTGGGTCACCATGACCTGGTCGATGCGGTAGCTGTCCACGTCCAGCACCTCGAACTTGAAGCCGCCCCAGGTGACGGTATCGGTGCGGCGCGGCACCCGGCGCAGCATGACCATGAGAAAGCCGGCCAGTGTCTCGTACTCGTCGTCATGCGGCATATCGTCCAGATGCAGCACACGCATCACGTCCTCGATGGGCGTGATGCCGTCGATCAGCCAGGAGTGCTCGTCCCGACGGATGATCTGCTCTTCGTCGGTCGGGCCGACCAGATCGCCCATCACCGTGCTCATCACGTCGTTGAGCGTCACCACGCCCACGACCAGGCTGTATTCGTTGACGATGACGGCAAAGTCCTCGTGCACCATGCGGAACTGCTCCAGCACCTCGGCCAGCGTCAGGCGGTCGGGCACGATGAGCACCTTGCGGATCAGGCTGTCGTCGGTGAGCGACAGCGGCTGGTTGTTGAGCGCGCGTTGGAACAGATCCTTGGCGTCCACATAGCCGACCACATGGTCGATATCGCCATCGCAGACCGGGTAGGTGGAGAAGGGCTCCTCGGCAATGCGGGCGCGGATGATCGCGTCGTTGTCGTCGCGGTAGAAGAAGGCCACGCTGTCGCGCTGGGTCATGGCCGAGCCTACGGTGCGCGAGTCCAGTTCGAACACATTGGCAATCACCTGCTGCTCGCGGGCGGCCAGCACGCCGGCCTTGGTGCCCGCTTCGGTCATGGCCAGGATGTCGTCGCTGGTGATGCGCTCGTCACGCGTGGCCGGCAGGCCCAGCAGGCGAAACAGGGTGTCGGTCGCCAGGTTGTAGAACCAGATGATGGGCTTGAAGATCACCACAAACCAGCGCATGGGCGCGAGCACGCGCACCACGTAGCGCTCGGGCTCGTTCATGCTGATGCGGCGAGGCAACAGGTCGGCCAGCAGGATGAAGGCCGAGGTGACTATGAAAAACGAGAGCAGGAAGCCGAGCGTCGCCGATAGGCTGGGCGAGAACCAGATCGAGAAGAACTCGGTCAGCGCGGGGCTGAACGCTCCCTCGCCGACGATGCCGCCGAGTATGGCGACCGCATTCTGTCCCACTTGCACCACGGTGAAATATTCGCCCGGCTGCTCCTGTACGCGCAGGGCATGCTCGGCTCCCTCATTGCCATCGTCGGCCATCTGGCGCAGGCGCAGGCGACGCGAGGCGGCCAGAGAAATCTCCGCCACAGAGAAAAAGGCGCTGAGCAGAATCAGCAGAACAATCACCGCAAGGCTTTGGGACACACTCATAGGCAGGGCTGCTGCGGCACGTCGACGTGCCTGCGGCCGGTTATCAAGGAGTCTCTATTCGACCACATAAAGCCTGTGGCAGGCAGCTGTACTGGCTTCAGGACTGAAGCGCGGCTGCCGAATGGGCCATGCGTGCCAGCGCATCGGCCTCTGTATTGCGGTGTCTGGGCACCCATTGCAGCACCAGCTCATCAAAGTCCTGCATCTGTGCGCGGGCGGCCTCGAACAGCGGGTTGAGCCGGGCGATGGGCCGCGCCGGCTTGGCTGTTGGCGGGCCGAGCTGCTCCAGCAGGACCTGGGAGTCGGTGCGCACCGTCAGGCTGCGCGCGCCGAGATCGCGTGCCAGCTTCAGGGCGGCCATCAGGGCGCGCAGCTCGGCTTCGTTGTTGCAGCCGATGCGATGCAGATTCTGCGACAGCGTATGGCGGCTACCGTCGGGCAGCTGCAGTAACACGCCCAGACTCATGGGGCCGGGGTTGGGCAGGGCGCTGCCATCGATATGGATGCAGCAGTGGTGAGGGGGAATGGGTCTGGGGGGCGGCATGAAAAAAGCCACCGGGGTGCCGGTGGCTTGCAGACGGGATGGGGCTTACTTGGCGGCCAGCACTTGCTGCAGTTCGCCCGATTCGTACATCTCCATCATGATGTCCGAGCCGCCGATGAATTCGCCCTTGATGTAGAGCTGGGGAATCGTGGGCCACTGGCTGTAGTCCTTGATGCCCTGGCGGATTTCCTGATCTTCCAGCACGTTCACGGTGGCGATGGACTTGGCATCCACGCCGCAGGCCTTGAGGATCTGGATGGCACGGCCGGAGAAGCCGCACTGAGGGAAGCTGGCGTTGCCCTTCATGAACAGCAGGATGTCGTTGTTCTTGACCAGGTCGTCGATGCGTTGTTGAGTGTTGCTCATAGTGGGCTCCGGATTTTGGAAATGGCGGTACCAGCCGCGATGTCTGCAATTATTTCACCGACCGCAAGGAATGCGATGCTGTGAGGAAATCTTGCTGTCTGGATATTTGGGGGCTCAGTCCTGAAAATCAAGTTTTTTGGTTCAGGCAGCCGCCCGTGCAGCGCGCAATGTCGGCCAGGTCGTGACGGTGCTGTACCTGTTCGAAGCCGGCCGCTTGCATGAGCCGCGCCACGTCTTCGGCCTGATCCCAGCCATGCTCGAAAATCAACCAGCCGCCGTCTTTCAGGCGGGCCGGAGCCTGGTCGATGATGCTGCGTATGTCCTCCAGCCCGTCCGCGCCGCTGGCCAAGGCCGACAGCGGTTCGTGGGTCAGCGCCGCCAGGTGCGGGTCGTCGGCGCGGATATAGGGCGGATTGCTGACGATCAGATCGACGGATCCCAGTCCGTCCAGAGGCTCCAGCCAGCTGCCATGGACGAACTGCACGGGCAGTTGGAGCCGGGCGGCGTTGCTGCGGGCCACGGCCAGGGCATCGGCGCTGGCGTCCACGGCGATCACCCGGGCTGTGGGGCGCTGGCTTTGCAGGGCGAGGGCGATGGCGCCGCTGCCGGTGCCCAGGTCTACGACGCTAACCGGCTGCCCTTCGGGCATGAGCTCCAGCGCCCAGTCCACCAGGGTCTCGGTATCGGGGCGCGGGTCCAGCACCCTGCTGTCCACGGCCAGATCCAGGCCGTAGAACTCCTTGCTTCCCGTCAGATAGGCGACTGGCGTGCCTTGTTGGCGCAGGGTGCACAACTGGTCCCAGCGTTGCTGCTGCTCCTGACTGAGGGCATCGCAGTCATGTGTGATGAGCCAGGCACGGGCATGCGCTGGCTGTCGCATCAAGTGCAGCAGCAGCATCTGTGCATCGACACGCGCCAGGCCTTGGCGGGCGGCTTGCTGCAGGGCTTGAGCGACGGAGAAAGTGGGGGGCGAGGGTTCGGTCATGGCTTGGCCGGCGGCCATCTTCTTCGGAAATTCAGCAAGGGTATATCTCGGGGTCGCCCGCCTTGTAGAGCGTGCCGTACAGCTGGGTCGACGACTTGCCGAGCTCCAGCATGGGGCGCGAACGTATTCCCAGCAACAGATGCTCCAGCGCCTGCTGAATATTCTCGCCCTCGAAGCTCATGCCTACAAAGGACCAGGAAAAACAGCGTCCATCGCCGGCCATCAGCAGTTGGCCGTGGGCATGGTGAACTTCGGCAACTGCTATCAGCCGGGTGTGTAGGCGCTGTTCCCAGCAGAGCAGGGCGTCGTCTGCATCTTCGCCGGTGAAATACGCTTCAAGCCAGTCAAACTCTATATCGCTGCTGGCGCATTCCCGGCCCTTGCCCACCTGGCCTATGTGCAAACCCGCCAGGTTCTGCAGTGCCGCCACGGCGGGGTGGCTGGTCAGACTGGGCTGACGGCACAGAGCGCTTTGCACAGGCGCGGGAATGGTGACCTCTCGCTGCGGGGTCCAGCCCTGGGCTTGCAGCAGCTCAACCACGACAGGTGAGTCGAATTTCAGCATGGCGAACTCCTAACGTCCGGGCGCCGAGATGAAGGGGCGCGCCTGCAGGATGATGAGCTGGTCGCCCTGCACGGCCCACTCGATGTCCTGGTCCCTGCCGCCAAAGCGCTGCTTGATACTGGCTCCGGCGCGGGCCAGTCGCTGCACCAATGCGTCGCTGAGCACGGCGCGGCCAGCAGTCACCGCCACTTCACGCACGCCGCCCCTGGCATCCAGCTGCAGCGCCACATTGTCCTGGGAACGGTTGAGCACCTGCACGGCCTTGCTGCGGCTGGAGTAGAGGATTTGCTCTGCGACCCGCCGACCCTCGACCACGCGGATGCCTAGGCCGCGCTTGGCGGCGATATAGCTCATGTAGCGGTGCGAGGCATCGAAGGGGTCGCGGGTGATCATTACGCCTGATGCGGAGGAGTCCACGGCTTTTTGCACAAACACCGACATCATCACCTGTGCGTCGTCGATGCCCGCTGCCTGTCTGGCTTCCCAGGCCTCGAAGTTGTATACCGAGGCCCAGACCTTGCGTACGGCGGCGGTCAGGTCCGCGTCGCTGCGTACATTGGGCACTGTGGTGTAGAGGCCTGCTCCGCTGAAGTTGGGCAGGTCCTCGGAGCTGGAAGAGCTGCGTACGAACACGCCCTGGCTGCCCAGCTGGCCGGACCAGCGCTGTGCCCAGCCATCGGCCACGGCCGGGCTGACGGGCCATTGCTCGATTTCGGCCTGCAGCGCGGACAGGGCCTGCTTTCGAAGGCCTGCATCCGTCGCAAAACCGGGCTGCTGGCGCATGCGGGCAATGCGCTCGGTCAGGCCGTTGGCGCGCATGAAGTCGGCATAGGCGGCAAACGGAATGCAAAAGCCGTCGGGCACGCTGACGTCCGCCAGTCGGGCGGACTGGATCTCGCCCAGATTGGCGGCCTTGGCACCGCAGCGGCGGCGGTCCGCGCTACGCAGACCGGCCAGAGGCACCAGTTCGCTGCGACGCAGGTCGGGCTGCAGCAAGACCTTGCTGCCTCTGGCGGGCTGGCGCAGTGCCTGCTGCTCCGAGCTCTGCTGTTCGGCAGCCGTGGCGGCGCGCAGCGCAAAGCTGGCGGGCTGCACGTCGATATGCACCCAGCGGCCGTTGAAGTCCGCGTATTGCTCGGCGGCTTTTTGCACATAGGCATTGGGTATGCCCCAGCCGCGCGCTAGCAGATTGACATGGGACAGCACCGTGGACGGGCGCTCCGTCACCACACCGGCCACGGGCGGCAGGCTGATGGGCACTTCGCGCAGCAGCACGATGTCCCTGGGCTGGAGGTCATTCACGGCTTCGGCCTGGTTCAGGATGCGCAGCCGGCCCACAGCCTGGCCCTGGTTCAGCGGCAGATAGGTCTGGGCACCCAGCAGCTGGGCCTGCGTGACCGCTGCAACACCGGCCTGCCGGGCCACGGCTTCCTGCTGTGTGGAGTTGGCCTTGAAGCGAGCCGGCGCGAAAAAGCCGGTGCTCAGCGCGGCGGCCGTGGTCTGCAGCAGCTCGGGCGTGAGCTGGTCGCCCTCCCAGAACTCGTAGCTGTAGTCCTTGAGTGCGGGCTGCCAGCTCAGCGTGCCGAGAATGAAGCGACGGCCCGGCTCGCGGTAATTGCGGTTGAGCGCAGGCTTGCCGCCCTGCAGCAGGCCTTTGGCACGCAGAAAATCTTCGTGAAACGCGTAGCGCGGCGTGTTGATGAAATGCAGCGGCGTGCTCTTGCTTTGGCGGTCGATCACAAACAGCACGTGCGGCATGGCGCTGGCCGGGTCGAAGATACGGGCCACGCGATCGAAATCGGCGCGGCTGGTCAGCGCCTGCAGGCTGGCAGGAGTGTTGCGGCTGCCGCCGGCGTCGACTGGGCGCCCCGCACCCGAGTCATAGGCCGATGGCTTGCGCAGGGCCTGAGCCTGGGCGGCGGTCGATGCGAACAACAGGCCCGATAGCAGGGCCGAAACCAGAGCCGGCAAAAAGCGCTGTGTCATCTTGAGATTGTCCCCATTTCTGGCGGAGCGTCCGAACGGACCTGGTTCGAGCCTGGCCGGTGCCTGCGGAATCAGGATGCGGCCAGCTCCGCCAGCAGCTCGGCCTCGCGCGCATGTTGCAGGGCCTGGATCACATCGCCCAGATCGCCTTCCATCACGGCCAGCAGCTTGTACAGCGTGAGGTTGATGCGGTGGTCGGTGAGGCGGCCCTGGGGGAAGTTGTACGTGCGGATGCGATCGCTGCGGTCGCCCGAGCCGATCAGGCCCTTGCGCATGGCCGCTTCCTTGGCGGCTCGCTCGCTGCGTTCCTTTTCCTGGATGCGGGCCTGCAGCACCTGCAGGGCCTTGGCCTTGTTGCTGTGCTGGCTGCGGCCGTCCTGGCACTCGGCCACGATGCCCGTGGGCAGGTGGACCACGCGCACGGCGGAGTCGGTCTTGTTGATATGCTGGCCGCCGGCGCCGCTGGCGCGAAAGGTGTCGATGCGTAGATCGGCAGGATTGAGCGTGATGGCCTCGGCCTCGTCGGGCTCGGGCATTACGGCCACGGTGCAGGCGCTGGTGTGGATGCGTCCCTGGGTTTCGGTGGCAGGCACACGCTGCACGCGGTGGCCGCCCGATTCGAAGCGCAGCGCGCCGTACACATTGTCGCCCTCAATGCGCAGCACCACTTCCTTGTAGCCACCGATTTCGTTTTCACTGGCGCTCATCACTTCCACCTTCCAGCCCACGTTGGTGGCGTAGCGGGTGTACATGCGGGTCAGGTCGCCGGCAAACAGGGCCGATTCGTCGCCGCCCGTGCCGGCGCGGATTTCGACAAAGGCGGGGCGGGCATCGTCGGGGTCCTTGGGTAGCAGCAGGCGCTGCAGCTCGTCCTCGAGTTTGATCAGCTCGGCTTCGCCGCTGCCGATCTCTTCCTGTGCCATTTCGGCCATGTCGGGGTCGTCCAGCATTTCACGCGCGGCGGCAATGTCGGCTTCGGTCTGCAGGTAGCGCGTGTAGCGGCTTGCAATCGCCGTCACATCTGCATGTTCGCGCGAGATGGTGCGGTACTGCTTCATGTCGCCCATGATGTCTTCGCGCGAGAGCAGGAAATCCAGCTCCTGCAGGCGTTGGGCATAGCGTTCGAGCTGGTTGCGCAAAAAGTCTTGCATAGGGGGTACCTAGGGCTTGGGAAAGGTGAGGGCGCTCACCTTTGTGGAGTCAGGAAGGAATGAGGGCAGGCCACGGCAGGGCCATGCGCTGCACGAGGAGGGCAGCGCCAAAGCGGGCGAGCGCCGCTAAAGCTTGCTGGGGTTGCGGCTGGCGCGCAGGAACAGACGGGAGACGGTGTCTGCGGTCTGGGCGCGTTCTTCGGCGTCGCCCTTGTGCAGCTCGGCCATGGTGCCGTGCAGCATTTTTTGTGTGAGGCCGCGCGAGAGCGCTTCCAGCACGGTGTCGATGTCTTCGCCCTTGGCCAGCAGTTTTTTGGCACGGGCAATTTCCAGCGCACGCCATTCGTCGGCCTGGGCGTTGACCTGCTGGATCAGCGAGACCGCGCCGCCCACGGGGTTGCGCTGGTCCATCCATTGCATAAAGCTTTGCACGCCGGTGTCGATGATGACCTCGGCCTGTTGCACTGCAGCCTGGCGCTGGGCCTGACCGGTGCGCACGACGGTTGCCAGATCATCCACGGTATAGAGATAGACGTCGTTGAGGTTCTTGACCTCGGATTCGATATCGCGCGGCACGGCCAGGTCCACCATGAAGATGGGGCGGCGCTTGCGCTTCTTGAGAGCGGACTCCACGGCACCCAGGCCGATGATGGGCAGGGTGGATGCCGTGCAGCTGATGATGGCGTCGTATTCGTGCAGATGCTCGGGCAGATCGGCCAGGCGCATGGTGCCGGCGCCGAACTGGGCAGCAAGCTTCTCGCCACGCTCCATGGTGCGATTGGCGATGGTGATCTGCCTGGGGTTGCGGGCGGCAAAGTGGGTGGAGACGAGCTCGATCATCTCGCCCGCGCCCACGAACAGCACGCGAATCTTGCTCAGGTCTTCAAACAGCTGGCCGGCCAGGCGCACGGCAGCGGCAGCCATGGAGATGCTGTGCGCACCGATCTCGGTGGAGCTGCGCACTTCCTTGGCCACGGCAAAGCTGCGCTGGAACAGCTGGTTGAGCGTGGTGCCCAGGGCACCTGCAGTCTCGGCTGCACGCACGGCGTTCTTCATCTGGCCGAGGATCTGAGCTTCGCCCAGCACCATGGAGTCCAGCCCCGAGGCCACGCGGAAGGCGTGGCGGGCGACCGAGCCATCCTGCAGCAGATATGAGTGCTGGCGCAGAAGCTCAGGCGCCACGCCGCCGCTGTTGGCCAGCCAGTGCATGGTGTGATCCATGGCGGGGGCGTCGGCAGCGCAGTAGATCTCGGTGCGATTGCAGGTGGAGAGGATGGCGGTTTCCACGGCGCTGTGAGCCCGGCCCGCGTGGGACAGGGATGCGCGCAGGCCTTGCAGCGTCGGCGCGATCTGATCGAGCGCGAACGCAAAACGGCCCCGCATATCGAGCGGAGCCGTGTGGTGATTGATACCTAAAGCCCAGACTGCCATAACAGGGGATTATAAAATTTAGAACCGGATTGGGCACCCCCCGGTCTCAAAGCCTTGGAATCGATTGTTGCCATGGATCTTGTTGCGAGCGTTAATCATTTACTCAACTTCGTCGCCCCGGCTTTTTTTCTTGCTCTGGGCCTGGCGATCTGCGCTCGATGGTTCAAGCAAAACAAGTCTGGAGCCCAATCCTTCACTACGCAAGTAGCTATCAATTTCATATTGGGTGTAGCGGTTTTGCTGACCAGTCTCTGGCTGTTTTCACGCGATGGCAAGATGCTCGGCTATGCCGCGCTGGTCTGCGCAAGTGCCTGCTGCCAGTGGGTGCTTTCCAGAGCCTGGCGCTGATTGGCGCATTGGCTGGAAAGCTGTTTTGCGTGAAATCTTGATCTGACTCAAGAGTGTTTGTTGTATTCGCGCCAGTGCCCGGCCGGGCCTCAGTCACTGACGGCCCGGGGTTCGGCCTGCTCCAGTATCCAGCTGCGAAACTGCCTTAAGGCCTCCGTGGGAGGCCGGTTGCCTTGCTGGCACAGAAAGTAGCCGCGCTCGATATGCACCGGCGCATCCAGCGCCAGAGCCACGCGGCCCGATGCCAGATCCTCTTCCACCAGGCAACGCTGCACCATGGCTGTGCCCATGCCTGCGGCCACGGCCTGCACCAGCAGGGCCACGGTCTCAAAGTCCGCGACCGGGGCGGGACAAGGCTGGCTCAGGCCCCGGGCCTGCATCCAGCTGGCCCAGTTGCCCGGGTAGTTGGTGTGGAACAGCAGCGGGCGGCTCAGCAAATCCTGCTCGGTGCGGATGGAGTTCGGCCCCTGCAGCTCGCGCGGGTGGCAGATGGGGATGAGGTCGCGGCCGATCACATACTCGGCCTCCACGCCCGCCGGCCATTGCTGGCTGCCGACGCGAATCCAGGCATCGATCTCCGGTGCATTGAGCGGATCGTCGCGCCGGTAGGGCGCGAAGGAGAGCATGATTTGCGGATGACGGCGGTTGAAGTCGGGCAGGCGCGGAATCAGCCAGTGGCTGAACAGCGTGGGAATGACCGACAGGCGCAGCTGGGGCCCATGGCGGCGCCTGCGTGCGGCGGCCGATGCGGATTCGATCGCCATCACGGCGGGCTCTATCGCCTGCAGATAGTCCTGTCCTGCCGCAGTGAGCGCGTTGCGTCTGCCCAGGCGCTCGAACAGGGCAAAGCCCAGATGCTCCTCAAGCCTGGCAATGGCCCGGCTGATGCCGCCCTGCGTCACATACAGCTCCTGGGCGGCGAGCGAGTAACTGCCCAGGCGGGCGGCTGCGGCAAAGGCGTGAAGTTCGGACAGGGACGGAGAGTGCATGCGCATGACGGCTTGAATTATGACGGCTGGTAATACTTGCGTGCCGTCTTGTCGCTTTTCGTGGCGCGGCCTGCGGCACAGAATGAAAAAAAGGTTGGAGTGCCAAGTCCTGCGCCCTTCGACCGACTCATAACCAGTCAAGGAGAAGCCGCATGGCTATTCGTCGTACCGTTCTGTCATCCATTGCCGCCTGCGCCGCAGCCGCCGCGCTGTCCCCCGCGTTCGCTGCGAATGCAGCAGCGGACTACCCCAATCGCCCCATCCGCCTGATCGTGCCCTTTGGAGCCGGTGGCTCCACCGACATGGTGGCGCGCCTGCTGGCCGACAAGATGGGCCAGATACTGGGCAAGGCCGTGGTGGTGGACAACCGCGGTGGGGCCGGCGGCTCCATCGGCGCTTCGGAAATCGCCAAGGCCGCTCCCGACGGGTACACCATCGGCATGGCCACGGTGTCCACCCATGGCTCCAACCCTGCCATCTTCCGCAAGCTGCCCTATGACGCGATCAAGGACTTTGCTCCCATCACCAATGTGATGAGCGTGCCCAGCGTGTTTGTGGTGAACGCCAGCGTGCCTGCCAAGACCATGAAGGAATTCATCGCGCTGGCCAAGGCCAACCCCGACAAGTACACCTTTGCCTCGCCGGGCACGGGTTCGCTGGGACATGCCAATATCGAGAACTTCATGAACCTGGCTGGTATCCAGCTGCTGCACATTCCTTACAAGGGAGCGGGCCAGGCGATCACCGATGCACTGGGAGGACAGGTCAATGCCATGACGGACAACCTGCCTTCGACCCTGCCGCATATCAAGGCCGGCCAGCTGCGCCCCCTGGCCGTGCTGGCCCTCAAGCGCAGCGATGTGCTGCCCGATGTGCCCACCTATACCGAGCTGGGCTACCCTCAGATGGGCGATGGCGGCTGGTTTGGCCTGGTGGCGCCTGCGGGCACACCCAAGCCCATCATCGACAAGCTCAATGCTGCGGCCCACAAGGTCATGGCTTCGCCCGACTATCTGGAAAAGCAGAAGTCCATCTCCGGTGAGTCCATGGGCAACACGCCCGAGCAGTTTGCCAAGCAGATCAAGACTGCTATCGAGCGCTACACGGCCGTGGCCAAGCGCGCCAATATCAAGCTGGACTGATGAAGGCCTCAATGTCTGTGCCTGATTTTCTGCAAGCCAGACCGGCCGAGCCGGTGCTGGTGCACCCGGCCCGGGGCGAGGTTCTGCCCATAGTCTGCGACTCGCCGCACAGCGGCACGGCCTATCCCGAGGATTTCGGCGCCGTCGTGCCCATGAGCCTGCTGCGCCGTGGCGAGGACACGCATGTGGCTGCGCTCTGGGACCGCTGGCCCGAGTTCGGCGCCACATTGTTGGAAGCGACTTTCCCGCGCACCTATATCGATCCAAACCGCAACGAGTCCGACCTGGACCCCGCGCAGATCGAGGGCGAATGGCCGGTGCCGCTGTCGCCCAGCATCAAGACCCAGCAGGGGCTGGGCCTGATATGGCAGCGAATCAGCAAGGCCGGTGTGGCCACGCCCCTGTATGAGCGCAAGCGCACCGTGGCCGAGGTCCAGCACCGCATCGCCCGCTACTGGCGCCCCTATCACGCGGCGCTGGCGCAGGCCATCGACGACAGCGTGGCCCGCTTCGGGGCTGTGTGGCACCTGAATCTGCACTCCATGCCCAACGATGTGTACCGGCGACTGGGACGCAGCGATGCGCCGCCGCTGGCCGACTTCGTGCTGGGCGACCGTGACGGCACGACCTGCGCGCCCGAGTTCATCCATCTGGTGGGCGATACGCTCAAGGGCTTTGGTTACAGCGTTGCCTATAACGAGCCATACAAAGGTGTGGAACTGATCGGGCGCATCGGCCAGCCGCAGCTCAATCGTCACTCCATGCAGATCGAGATCCGTCGTCCGGTCTATATGGACGAGGACACGCGCGAACCGAATGCCGGCTTCGAGCCGCTGCGCGCGCATTTTGCGGAGCTCATGCAGGTGCTGGCGGACTATGTGCGCCAGCAGCTGGCCAGGGGCTGAAACTTTTGCGTCCTGACAGGCCCGGCATTGCCGGGCTTTTTTAATGTCACGGCCAAATGTCAAAAAACTGTGGCGAGGATGCCGCGATTGAGGGATTCCTTATCGAAGCTGCTATCAGAATCAGTTACGCTCGCAGGCTGGTGTCATCGTATGTCTGATGTAACAACACGCGTCTAGGAATCGTACCGGAATGAAGTTCACTCCCATCGCAGCGCTGGTCATGTCGAGTCTGGCGGCCTTTGCCCAGAGCGCATCAGCGCAAACCGGTGCGGAAGGTCGCATGAATTTTTTGCGCGATTCCAGAGCCGCCACATCGGGCCCCCAGTTTGAATTCAGTCGTCTGCAATACGGCCCGCTGCCGATTGCAGGCTCGCGCGTGGCCTCCACGGCCGGTCCGCTGCAGGCGGCCGAGCGCGGCGATGCCAAGGCGCAGAACCAGTTGGGCGAGATGTATGTGCACGGCCAGGGCGTGCCCCAGAATGCCGCCACGGCCGCGCAATGGTTCCGCAAGGCCGCGGCCCAGGGACATGCGGGTGCCCAGAACAGTCTGGGTGCGCTGTATGCCAACGGCCAGGGCCTGCCGCAGAACTACCGCGAGGCTGCCCAGTGGTACGGCCGCGCGGCGCAGCAGAACAATGCTGTGGCGCAGTACAACCTGTCTCACCTCTATCAGGAAGGTCTGGGCGTGCCCCAGAGCTTCAGCACCGCCGCCCAGTGGCTGGAGAAATCCGCCGCGCAAGGCCATGTGACGGCCCAGTTCGAGCTGGGCCAGCGCTACCTCAAGGGCAATGGCGTGGCCGTGAACTACATGACGGCTGCCGACTGGTTCAAGAAGGCGGCCGATCAAGGCCATGCGGAAGCGCAGAATCAGCTGGGCTCCATGCTGTCCGACGGCGTGGGCGTGAAGCTGGACCCCGTGCAGGCTGCCCAGTGGCTGCAGCGCGCTGCCGAGCAGGGCGACGCCAGGGCCCAGAACAGCCTGGGCCGCATGTATATGGATGGCGTGGGCGTCCCGCGCGACTACAAGCTGGCGGCTTCCTGGTTCCAGAAGAGCGCCGAGCAATGGAATGCCGACGGCCAGAACCATCTGGGTCGTCTGTATCTCTATGGCCTGGGTGTGGAGCAAAGCCCTGCCTATGCGGCGCAATGGTTCCAGCGTGCGGCCGACCAGAATCATGCCGATGCCCAGTACAACCTGGGCACCATCTATGCCGAAGGTCTGGGCACGCCCCAGAACTACGGCACAGCCCTGCAGTGGTATCAGAAGGCGGCCGAACAAGGCCATGCTGCCGCCATCAACAACGTGGGCACTTTGTACGCCGAAGGCCGTGGCGTGCCGCAGAACTATGCGACGGCCATGCAGTGGTTCCGCCGCGCGGCCGACAAGGGCGATGCCTCGGCCCAGTTCAACCTGGCGCGTCTGTATGCCGATGGCCAGGGCGGTGCCGCCAGCCCTGCTCAGGCGATGAAGTGGTATGCCGCGGCAGCCGAGCAAGGTCATTCCGGTGCGCAGAATCGCCTGGGTGTGATGTACGCCGAAGGCCAGGGCGCTGCGCGTGACTACGGCAAGGCCGTGCAGTGGTATCAGCGTGCGGCCGAACAGGGTGACGCCGCCGCCCAGTACAACCTGGGCATGGTCTATGCACAGGGCCAGGGTGTGGCGCGTGACAATGCCAGGGCCTATTTCTGGTACAACCTGGCAGCCATGGAGCTGGGTGGCGACGCCGCCAAGCGCCGTGACGAAGCGGCCAACAAGCTCACCATTGCCCAGGTGGCCGAGCAGCAGAACAAGGCCTTGGCCTGGCAGCCCAAGCGCTGATTGCCGCCTAGCACTCTGGCAAGCAAGCGCTTCCCTCGAGAAGCGCTTTTTTATGCCGGCCGGCCACCGCCATGGTTCAGAGCAAGGCTCGAATACCGCTGCCCGGTGCAAGCTGGCCAAGCCGGTTTTCCTGGGCAGTGCCTGGCGCTGCCGATGATTCTTAAAACCAAGGAGACAACAATGAACAAGATTTCAATGAATATGCTGGCCGGCCTGATGGCTGGCGCAGGCCTGCTTTTGTCCGCGGGCGCACAGGCTCAGGACGCCTTTCCGACCAAGCCCATCCGCATCGTGCTGGGCTTCCCCGCCGGCGGCCCGCTGGACCAGCATGCCCGTCTGCTGACCGACAAGCTGCAGGGCGTGCTCGGTCAGCCGTTGGTGGTGGATTACAAGCCCGGAGCGGGCGGCTCGGTGGGGGCGCAGGACGTGATGCGCTCGCCCGCAGACGGCTACACGCTGATGCTGGCCAATACCGGCGTGATGGTCATCAACCCTGCGCTCTACAGCAAGCTGCCCTACAACACGCTCAAGGACTTCACGCCGATTGCCCGCACCGCCATGCAGCCGTTGGCGCTGCTGGTCAACAACAAGGTGCCGGCCAAGACGCTGACCGAGTTCACTACCTATGCCAAGGCCAACCCCGGCAAGATCAACTTCGGCTCGGCGGGCAACGGCGGCATCAGCCATCTGGTGCCCGAGATGTTCAAGAGCGCCGCAGGCGTGGATCTGGTGCACATTCCCTACAAGGGCAGCGCGCCTGCGTTCACCGATCTGATCGGTGGCCAGGTGCAGTTCATGGCCGAGAGCATTCCCCAGGCTGCCGCCTATCACAAGCAGGGCAAGGTGCGCGCCCTGGCCGTGACCAGCAAGGAGCGCAACCCCGCGCTGCCCGAAGTGCCGACCGCCATCGAGTCCGGCCTCAAGGGCTTCGAGGTGGTGGGCTTCTATGGCTTCCTGGCGCCTGCCGGTCTGCCCAAGGAAGTGACGGCCAAGCTCAGCAATGCCTTCCAGCAGGTGATGAACATGCCCGACGTGAAGAGCCGCATGGTCGAGCAGGGCGCCGATCCAGCCTTCCTCGGCTCTGAAGCCTTCGGCAAGTTCCTGGCCGGCGAGACGCCGCGCTGGGCGGCAGCCGTCAAGGCCTCGGGCACGAAACTGGATTGACACCCCCTGAGGCGCTGTGCCTAGGCGGCCCCGCGCCTTCCCCCGCTCTCGCAGTGCTGCGCACTGCGGGCAGGGGCTGCCCTGATTTGTAAGTGACAGTATTGGAGGTGGTGAACGCAAAAAAGCCCGGTCACTTTGGGTGGCCAGGCTTTTGTTTTGCTATGGATATCGAAGCTGCTTGCGCCTGATTTGAAAGAAATTCAGCATTGATTGATGCTGAAATTCAAGGTGGATATGCGTAAGCAGCTACTGATTTACAGCTGTTCGCTTGTCTGCGCGGGGCTGAAAAGGTCCACGCGGTCGGTGATGATGCCGTCCGTGCCCAGGTCGATCAGGCGTTGTGCGGCCCATTGGTCGTTGACGGTATAGCTGCTGCAACGCAGGCCTGCGCCATGCACCTTGGCCACCAACTCGGGCGTCCACAGGGCGTGATTGAGCACCATGGCGCTGCAGTCCAGCTCCAGGGCCTGCTTCAGGTCGGCATCACCGTTACCGTCGATTTTGTCCAACAGCAGGCCGCGCGGAATATGGGCCGCGGCCTCGCGGGCACCCTTGAGCGAGTCGGGCTTGAACGAGGTGAACAGCGGTTGCACCTCGGTCTTCGGCCAGATGCGGTTCATCAGCTCGCCGCAGGCACGGCCGGTTTCCAGTTCCTGGCCCGGGGTTGGCTTGATTTCCACATTCAGATGCAGATGGTTGGCCAGGCACCAGCGTGCCAGGGCTTCCAGCGTGGGCAGGGCCTCGCCCGCATAGGCGCGAGAGTGCCAGCTGCCGGCATCGAGCTGGGCGATCTCGCCCATGCTGAGTCCGCCGCCAATGCCGTGGCCGTTGGTGGTGCGCTCCAGCGTGGCGTCATGCATCAGAAACAGCACGCCGTCCTGGCTGAGCTTGGCGTCGCATTCAAAGAAGCGGTAGCCATGCTGCGCGCCCAGGCGGAAGGCGCTCATGGTGTTCTCCGGTGCCAGCTTGCCGGCGCCGCGGTGGGCGACCCAACGTGGGTAGGGCCAGGGTTTCAATGCAGTAGTCATGATCAATCCAACAAAGGTTTGCGGCTCAACACTTTTCTGCGAGTTTGGCGCTGCGCCTGGAGCAGGCAGCATTCAAACAGGAGACACCGAGGAAGGGCCGCCCCGCACCGAGGGTGTCGTCCCCCTCCGGCGCCTGCGCCAGAGAGGGGGAAGCGGCGAAGCCGCTCAGGGGGTGTTTCGATTTAGGCGCGTTTGCCGGTTTCGGCGTTGAACCAGTGCAGGCGGTCTTCGCGTGCCGAGATGCGGGCGGTTTCGCCGGGCTTGGGGTAGGGCTTGCCTTCTTCCACGCGCACGGTAACGTCTTCATCGCCCACCTTGCCGTGCAGCAGGCGTTCGGCGCCCAGCAATTCCACGGTCTGTACCTTGAACTCCACGCCACCGGCTTCCACCAGGTCGATGTGCTCGGGGCGGATGCCCAGGATCAGGCCGGGCTTGCCATTGGGCGAGTGCTTGAGCAGGTTCATGGGAGGGGAGCCGATGAAGCCCGCCACAAAGGTGGAGGCCGGTGTGTGGTAGACCTCTTCGGGTGTGCCGAACTGCTCCACATTGCCGCCGTTCATCACGACCATGCGCTGGGCCAGGGTCATGGCCTCGACCTGATCGTGGGTCACGAACAGGCTGGTGATGCCCAGCTCGGCGTGCAGCTTCTGGATCTCCAGACGGGTCTGGCCGCGCAGCTTGGCGTCCAGATTGGACAGGGGTTCGTCAAACAGGAACACCTGGGGCTGACGCACGATGGCGCGGCCCATGGCCACGCGCTGACGCTGGCCGCCCGACAGCTGGCGCGGCTTGCGGTCCAGCAGATGGCTCAGTTCCAGAATCTTGGCGGCCTTGTCCACACGACGCTTGATTTCGTCCTCGGGCACCTTGGCGAGCTTCAGGCCGTAGGCCATGTTCTCGTAGTTGCTCATGTGGGGGTAGAGCGCGTAGTTCTGAAACACCATGGCGATATTGCGCTTGGCGGGCTCCAGGTCGTTGACCTTGTTGGAGCCGATCAGCAGGTCGCCATCGGTGATTTCTTCCAGGCCGGCGATCATGCGCAGCAGGGTGGACTTGCCGCAGCCCGAGGGGCCGACCAGCACGATGAATTCGCCGTCGTTGATCTCGACGTTGATGCCGTGAATGACGGGCACGGCGGACTTGCCCGTGCCATAGCGCTTGACGATGTTCTTCAGGGAGATGGATGCCATGGGAGGTATTCCAGGTATTCGTTCAATGGGTCAAAAGAAGGTGGTGGAGGTCGTGGTCGAGAGCCTTACTTCTCGGTATCCACCAGGCCTTTGACAAACCACTTTTGCATCAGCATGACCACCAGCGTGGGTGGCAGCATGGCCAGGATGGCGGTCGCCATCACGATGTTCCAGTCGATGGCGGCTTCGCCGCCGCCAGCGACCATCCGCTTGATGCCCACGACCACGGGATACATGTCTTCCGAGGTGGTCATCAGCAGGGGCCAGAGGTACTGGTTCCAGCCGTAGATGAACTGGATCACGAACAGCGCGGCAATCGAGGTCTTGGACAAGGGCACCAGGATGTCCTTGAAAAAGCGCATGGCGCCGGCGCCGTCGATGCGGGCGGCTTCCACCAGCTCATCGGGCACCGTCAGGAAGAACTGGCGGAACAGGAAGGTGGCGGTAGCCGAGGCAATCAGAGGCAGAGACAGACCGGCGTAGCTGTTGAGCAGGCCCAGTTCGGCCACGACCTTGTAGGTGGGCAGAATGCGAACTTCCACGGGCAGCATCAGGGTCAGGAAAATCGCCCAGAAGCAGATCATCTTGAACGGGAAGCGGAAGTACACGATGGCGAAGGCCGACAGCAGCGAGATGGCGATCTTGCCCACGGTGATGATCATGGCCACGACAAAGCTCACCCACATCATGTGGACGACGCTGGTGTTGGAGCCCAGCTTGCCGGAGCCCAGCAGTGCTTCCTTGTAGTTTTCCCACAGGTGGGTGCCAGGCAGCAGAGGCATGGGCGCCTGCACGATCTCGCTGGCCGTATGGGTGGAGGCCACCAGTGCCAGATACAGCGGGAAGGCCACGATGGCCACACCGACGACAAGCACCAGGTGCGAGAAGAAATTGAGCCAGGGGTTGCGGTCAACCATGATCAGTACTGCACTTTCTTTTCAACATAGCGGAACTGGATCACAGTCAGCACAACAACAATCAGCATCAGGATCACGGACTGCGCAGCCGAGCCGCCCAGGTCCAGCGCCTTGAAGCCGTCCAGATACACCTTGTAGACCAGGATTGACGTGGACTGGCCGGGGCCGCCGTGGGTGGCCGCATCGATGATGCCGAAGGTGTCGAAGAAGGCGTAAACGATGTTGATCACCAGCAGGAAGAAGGTGGTGGGCGAGAGCAGCGGCAGCTGGATGTTCCAGAAGCGGCGCCAGGGGCCGGCACCATCAATCGAGGCCGCTTCTATCAGGGCCTTGGGTATGGATTGCAGTCCTGCGAGGAAGAACAGGAAGTTGTAGGAAATCTGCTTCCACACGGCGGCCAGCACAATCAGTGCCATGGCCTGGTTCTCGTTCATCAGGTGGTTCCAGTCATAGCCAAGCTTGCCCAGGAAATAAGCCACCACGCCGATGGACGGCGAGAACATGAAAATCCACAGCACGCCGGCAATCACGGGGGCCACGGCATAGGGAATGATCAGCAGGGTCTTGTAGACCATGGCGAAGCGCACGATGCGGTCCGCAAAAATGGCCAGTGCCAGCGATGTGGCAATGCCCACGCCCGCCACCAGCACCGAGAACAGCGCGGTGCGGTAGAAGGAGTCCAGATAGGTGGGGTCGGCGAACAACTGGCGGAAATTGTCCAGGCCCACCCATTCGGTGCTCATGCCGAACGCGTCTTCCATCTGGAATGACTGGAGTACCGCCTGACCAGCGGGCCAGAAAAAGAAGATGCCGATGATGAGGAGCTGGGGTGCGATAAGCACCCAGGGCAGCCACCTGGATCGGAAAAGAACGCGTTTTTCCATGAGGAGTCACAAATAAAAAAACCACCGGAGCCTGGGTTCAGTCAACGTGGCATTCAAAGGGCTGTGCCTTGGGTGAAGGCACAGCGGGTCTGGGGGTGCCCTGAGGCACCCTCAGGATTACTTCTTGTAGGAACGCTCGAAACGGGCCAGCAGCTCGTCGCCACGGGTCACGATGGCGTCCAGAGCCTGCTTGCCGGTCTTCTTGCCAGCCCACACCTGTTCGAGTTCTTCGTCCTCGATGGTACGGATCTGCACATAGTTGCCCAGACGGATACCGCGCGAGTTGTTGGTCACCTTGCGGATCATCTGCGTCACGGCGGTATCGGTGCCGGGGTTCTTGGCGTAGAAGCCGGACTTGTCGGTCAGATCATAGGCGGCCATGGTCACGGGCAGGTAGCCGGTGCGCTGGTGCGAAGCGGCCTGCACCTTGGTCTGCGACAGGAATTCGAAGAACTTGGCCACGCCCTTGTAGTGCTCGGCATTCTTGCCGGACATCACCCACAGCGAAGCGCCACCGATCACGGTGTTCTGGGGAGCACCCTTGACATCGGGGTAGTAGGGCAGGGCAGCCAGGCCGTAGGCGAACTTGGCGTTCTTGGCCACATCGCCGTAGAACCCGGACGAAGTCTGGATCATGGCGCATTCACCGGCGGTAAACGAAGCCTGGGGAATGGAGCCGCGGCCCTTGTAGACAAACTCGCCGGCCTTGGCTGCTGCGGCCAGATTGTCGATGTGCTTGACGTGCAGAGGCGAGTTCACCTTCATGCGTGCTTTGTAGCCGTTGGCGCTCAGGCCGTTTTGCTCGGTGGCGAACTCAACGTTGTGCCAGGTGGAGAAGGATTCCAGCTGGGTCCAGCCTTGCCAGGCCAGAGTCATGGGGCAGCTGTGGCCGCTTTCCTTGAGCTTCTTGGCGGCAGCAAAGACTTCGGGCCAGGTGGTGGGGGCCTTGTCGGGGTTCAGGCCGGCCTTCTTGAAGGCGTCCTTGTTGTAATAGAAGATCGTTGTCGAGCTGTTGAAGGGGAAGCTCAGCATCTGGCCGTTGGGGGCGGTGTAGTAACCGGCCACGGCGGGGATGTAGGCCTTGGGGTCGAAAGCGACACCGGCGTCGGCCATCACCTTGCCCACGGGTACGGTCGCGCCCTTGGAAGCCATCATGGTGGCAGTGCCCACTTCGAACACCTGCAGGATGTCCGGTGCATTGCCCGAGCGGAAGGCTGCAATCGCGGCTGTCATGGACTCGTCGTAGGCACCCTTGTAGGTGGGGACGATCTTGAAGTCCTTCTGGCTCTCGTTGAACTGCTTGGCCAGGTCATTGACCCACTCGTTGTTCACGGCAGTCATCGAGTGCCACCATTGGATTTCGGTGGTGGCTTGTGCCGAGAAGGCAGTTGCGGCGACGGCGGCGGCCATGGCCAGTTGCTTGAATTGCATGAAGGCTCCTCTAACTTTCGTTGACGAAATATGCGGTGATGCACATTAAGTCATTCGTATGACATATGGATGTCATTGTTTGCATGGGCTTGTGCGCTTCACCATGGGCAGAACCCGGAGTCAAAAGCCGTTGCATGACGATCTGGTGACAATTGATGGTGCGCGAAGCTGCGCCATTCTAGGTCAACGGCATTTCGTTTGTTGTTGGTAGTCTTTCGTATTGAGTTGTTTTTGATTCGGAAATGTATGATTTTTGTCTAAATAGCCTATGGAAGATTCATCGATGATTGAGAGGCAAGTGCTGTGAGCGAATTCGCAGTGTCGCGCCGCGTTGTCATGCAGCGAAGCTGCCCGGGGCTTGCTGCTGCTTTGGCGATAGCAGGGCTGACCACTCAGAACCCATAGCAAAGCATGGCTGAGCTGCCGTCGCTTAAAATCGCCATCCCACTGGCTTAGGGGCGCCACACAGAGGGCGCCCGATACGGTCTACCCCATGAATGTACCGATTGCGTTGGCTGCCGCCCTCCAGGCCCAGGCTGCCGAACCCGCACGACTGCGCGAGATTCCCTATAACTACACATCGTTCTCTGACCGTGAGATCGTGATTCGTCTGCTGGGCTCATCCATGTGGGATGTGCTCAATCAGCTGCGTCAGGAACGCCGCACCGGCCGATCCGCCCGCATGCTCTACGAAGTGCTGGGGGATATCTGGGTTGTGCAGCGCAATCCCTATCTTCAGGACGATCTGATCCACAACCCTGACCGCCGCAAGTCGCTGGTCGAGGCGCTGGAGCATCGTCTGGCCGAGATCGACAAGCGCCGCGAGCCCAACGAGGATACCGTGCGCGATCAACTGGTGGGTCAGCTGGTGGAGGCGGCCCATCGCGCAGTGCATGAATTCAATGCCACGTTTGTCGAAGCCGAGCAGCTTCGCCGTCGCGCGCAGAAGACACTGCGCCGCTATACCGCCAAGGACAACATCAAGTTTGACGGCCTGTCGCGCGTGGCCCATGTGACCGACGCGACCGACTGGCGCGTCGAGTACCCGTTTGTGGTGCTGACGCCTGATACCGAAGCCGAGATGGCAGGCCTGGTCAAGGGCTGTATCGAGCTGGGCCTGACGATCATTCCGCGCGGAGGCGGCACGGGTTATACGGGTGGTGCCATTCCTTTAACATGGCGTTCGGTGGTCATCAACACCGAAAAGCTGGAGGCGCTGACCGAAGTCGAGATGCGCATGATTCCCGGCGTGGACCACGAAGTGCCCACCATCTACTCCGAAGCCGGTGTGGTGACTCAGCGCGTTGCCGACGCGGCAGAGCGCGGCGGTTTTGTATTTGCCGTGGACCCGACCTCCATCGAGGCATCCTGCATCGGCGGCAATATCGCCATGAACGCGGGCGGCAAAAAGGCGGTGCTCTGGGGTACGGCTCTGGACAATCTGGTGTCCTGGCGCATGGTCACCCCGGATGCACAGTGGCTGGAAGTCACGCGCCTGGATCACAACCTCGGCAAGATTCACGACGCCGAGATGGCCTGCTTCGAGCTGAAATACTTCGAGGCGGACGGCAAGACCCCTGTGCGCACCGAGCGCCTGGACATTCCTGGCCACACCTTCCGCAAGGAAGGTCTGGGCAAGGACGTGACCGACAAATTCCTCTCGGGTCTGCCTGGCATTCAGAAGGAAGGCACGGACGGTCTGATCACCAGCGCACGCTGGGTGGTGCACCGCATGCCGGCGCACACGCGTACCGTGTGCATGGAGTTCTTCGGCAATGCCAAGGATGCCGTGCCCTCCATCGTCGAGATCAAGGACTACATGTTCGCCGAGCAAAAGCGCTCGGGCGTGCTGCTGGCCGGTCTCGAACACCTGGACGACCGCTACCTCAAGGCCGTGGGCTACGCGACCAAGAGCAAGAAGGGCAACGGCCGTCTGCCCAAGATGGTGCTGCTGGGCGATATCGCCGGTGACGACGCCGACGAAGTGGCCCGCGTGGCGGCCGAGGTGGTGCGCATCGCCAATTCGCGCAACGGCGAAGGCTTTACCGCCGTCAGCGCCGAGGCGCGCAAGAAGTTCTGGCTGGACCGCAAGCGCACGGCAGCGATCTCGCGCCATACCAACGCCTTCAAGATCAATGAAGACGTGGTGATTCCCCTGCCGCGCATGGCCGAGTACACCGATGGCATCGAGCGCATCAATATCGAGCTGTCGCTGCGCAACAAGCTCAAGCTCTGCGACGAGCTGAGCGGCTTTTTCAAGCATTCCGATCTGCCTTTGGGCAAGAGCGACGATGCCGGCGACATCCCCAGCGCCGAGCTGCTGGAAGACCGCGTGCAGCAGGCTCTGGCGCTGGTGGCCGAGGTGCGCGAGCTCTGGCAAGGCTGGCTGGACGGCGTGGCCACGCTGTTCCCGGAGCTGCAGGATCACCGCCTGCGTGCGAGCTGGAAGACCCAGCTCAAGGAGCCGCTGTCCAAGATTTTTGCTGGCGCTGCCTTCCAGCAGCTGCGCGAATCCGTCAACGAGATTCACCAGAAGGTGCTCAAGGGCCGTGTCTGGGTGGCGCTGCACATGCACGCCGGCGACGGCAATGTGCACACCAATATTCCCGTCAACTCCGATGACTATGAAATGCTGCAGACCGCGCACGAAGCCGTGGCCCGCATCATGGAGCTGGCGCGCAGTCTGGACGGCGTGATCTCGGGCGAGCACGGCATCGGCATCACCAAGCTGGAATTCCTCTCGGATGCCGAACTCGCGCCGTTTGCCGATTACAAGAAGCGTGTGGACCCCGAAGGCCGCTTCAACAAGGGCAAGCTGATCCGCAACGAAGAGTGGGATGCCCTGGCGCACCAGAGTCACGATGGCCGTTCGCCGCGCGAGTCGCTGATGTTTGCCGACCTGACCAATGCCTATACGCCCAGCTTTGGTCTGATGGGTTACGAATCCATCATCATGCAGCAGTCGGATATCGGCGCCATCGCCAACTCCGTCAAGGACTGCCTGCGCTGCGGCAAGTGCAAGCCTGTGTGCGCCACCCATGTGCCGCGCGCCAATCTGCTGTACTCGCCACGCAACAAGATTCTGGCCACCTCGCTGCTGGTGGAGGCCTTCCTCTACGAAGAGCAGACACGCCGTGGCGTTTCCATCAAGCACTGGCAGGAATTCGAGGACGTGGCCGACCATTGCACGGTCTGCCACAAGTGCTTCAACCCCTGCCCGGTCAAGATCGACTTCGGCGACGTGACCATGAATATGCGCAATCTGCTGCGCAAGATGGACAAGAAGAGCTTCCGTCCCGGCAACAAGCTGGCCATGGCCATGCTCAACGCCACCAATCCCGACACCATCAAGTTCATGCGCACGGCCATGGTGGGCGTGGGCTTCAAGGCCCAGCGCCTGGCGGCCGACGTGCTGGGAGCGGTTGCCAAGAAGCAGACCGCGCACCCGCCCGCATCGGTGGGCACGGCTCCCATCAAGGAGCAGGTGATCCACTTCATCAACAAGAAGCTGCCCGGCGGTCTGCCGACCAAGACGGCGCGCGCCTTGCTGGACATCGAGGACAAGGATTACGTGCCCATCATCCGCGACCCGCAGGCCACCAAGTCGGACACCGAAGCGGTGTTCTACTTTCCTGGTTGCGGCTCCGAGCGCCTGTTCAGCCAGGTGGGTCTGGCCACGCAGGCCATGCTCTGGCATGCCGGCGTGCAGACCGTGCTGCCGCCCGGCTATCTGTGCTGCGGCTATCCCCAGCGCGGCTCGGGCCAGTTCGACAAGGCCGAGAAGATGATCACGGACAACCGTGTGCTCTTCCACCGTGTGGCGACCACGCTCAACTATCTGGACATCAAGACCGTGGTGGTGAGCTGCGGTACCTGCTATGACCAGCTGCAGGGCTACCAGTTCGACAAGATCTTCCCCGGCTGCCGCATCATCGACATCCACGAATATCTGCTCGAAAAAGGCATCACGCTGCAGAACAAGGGCTCGTACCTCTACCACGA
The DNA here is from genome assembly GCF_011752915.1 of Comamonas sp. Tr-654. Classification (NCBI taxonomy): domain Bacteria; kingdom Pseudomonadati; phylum Pseudomonadota; class Betaproteobacteria; order Burkholderiales; family Comamonadaceae; genus Comamonas; species Comamonas sp. Tr-654. The sequence continues at coordinate 461,027 of NZ_VWWQ01000003.1, read as the reverse complement.
CCCCTGCCACACGCCCATGAAGCAGCAGGACCCGATGAAGACCGTCAAGGCCTTGATGGGCGACAACGTGCTCAAGAGCGAGCGCTGCTGCGGCGAGTCCGGCACGCTGGGGGTGACGCGTCCCGACATCTCCACGCAGATCCGCTTCCGCAAGACCGAAGAGATCCGCAAGGGCGAGGCCGCGCTGCGCGACAACGGTCAGCTCGGCGCCCAGGACAACGTCAAGATCCTGACCAGCTGCCCCAGCTGCCTGCAGGGCCTGAGCCGCTACGGCAACGATCTGAACAACGGTCTGCTCGAAGCCGACTACATCGTGGTCGAGATGGCGCGCGACATCCTGGGCGAGAACTGGATGGCCGAGTATGTGAATCGCGCCAACCAGGGCGGTATCGAACGCGTGCTGGTGTGATGCCCCCTGAGTCGCTTCGCGCCTTCCCCAAGGGAGGCCGGGGCGGTCCTGCCTCGGTGTCTCTGGCCTGTGCCGGTGTCACATCGAGAAGCATTGCAATGGAGATTTCAGATGCTGGTTGAAAATTGTCCTCTGTGTGCAACCGATGGCGGCGCATTGATCTGGAGCGGTGAGAAGCTGCGCGTGATCCGCGCTGTGGAAGCTGGCTTTCCGGCCTTTTATCGCGTGGTCTGGAATGAGCATGCGGCCGAGTTCTCGGATCTGAGCGCGGCAGATCGCATTGTCTGCATGGATGCGGTGGCCCTGGTGGAGCGGGTGTTGCGCGAGCAACTGGCTCCGACCAAGATCAATCTGGCGGCTCTCGGTAATATGGTGGCGCATCTGCACTGGCATGTGATTGCGCGCTATGACTGGGACAGCCACTTTCCCGCTTCGATCTGGGCTGCGGCCCAGCGCGAGCGCGATGAAGCCCGCGAAGCTGCGATTGCCCGCCAGCTGCCGCAGGTGGACGAGATGCTGCAAAAGGCACTGGCCCTCTGGGCTTCGTGATGTCGTTCATCTCCGTCGGGAGATACAAAGGGCAGCTTGAGGCTGCCCTTTTATGCATTGATTAGGAGAAAACCATGGCAGGACTGCAAGCCAACACTCCCACCCCCCAGTCGCTGACCGTGCATGGTGCATCGCGCGTGCTGGAGGTCTCTTATTCGGATGGCAAGACCTTCCGCATCCCGTTCGAGCTGCTGCGCGTGTACTCGCCCTCGGCCGAAGTCCAGGGCCACGGCCCTGGCCAGGAAGTGCTGCAGACCGGCAAGCGCGATGTGGGCATCAACACCGTTGAGCCGGTCGGCAACTACGCCATCAAGCCCTTCTTCAGCGACGGGCACGAAAGCGGCCTCTACACCTGGGAATACCTCTACCAGCTGGGTAGCCAGCAGGACGCTCTGTGGCAGCAATATCTGCAGCGTCTGCAGGAGGCCGGACTGGAGCGCGACACGCCCATGCCCGAGAAGGGCGCCGGCGGTCATGGCTGCAGCGTGCATTGAGCTTTGACTTTCAGGGGCTTGCATGTCGGCCCAAAAGCCGGCAGCAACGTCCCGCACACGCCACATCGCCCATGCGTGCAGCGCAGGGTTATTGAGGCTGGTGCTATATTTCCAATAGCTGGAAGCGCATGTGAAATAAGCGCTCGAGGCGAATTCTTTCCAAAAACCATAGTGCTTCAAAGCCTGTAGCTATACGGGGTTGTCGCTGTACGCGCAAGCACTGCCTGCTTAGCATTCCTTGTTATGAGCTCCACACACTTCGGATTCCAGACTGTTGATGAAAGCGAGAAGGCATCGCGCGTACGCGGTGTGTTCGACTCCGTGGCTTCCAAGTACGACGTTATGAACGACGTGATGTCGGGCGGTCTGCACCGTGCCTGGAAGGCTTACGCGCTGATGGTGGCCAACCTCAAGGAAGGCGACAAGGCGCTGGACATCGCAGGTGGCACGGGTGATCTGTCCCTGGCTTTTTCCAAGAAGGTCGGGGCCAGTGGTCAGGTGGTACACACCGACATCAACGAAGCCATGCTGCGTGTGGGGCGCGACCGTCTGACCGACAAGGGCGTGATCCTGCCCACGCTGGTCTGCGATGCGGAAAAGCTGCCTTTTCCCGACAACTATTTCGATCTGGTCAGCGTGGCCTTCGGTCTGCGCAATATGACGCACAAGGATGCCGCGCTCAAGGAAATGAACCGCGTGCTGCGTCCTGGCGGCAAGCTGCTGGTGCTGGAATTCTCCAAGGTGGCCAAGCCCCTGGAGAAGGCCTATGACTGGTACTCGTTCAAGGTTTTGCCGGCCATGGGCAAGATGATTGCCGGCGATGCCGAAAGCTATCGCTATCTGGCCGAATCCATCCGCATGCATCCGGGCCAGAAGGAACTCAAGGCCTTGATGCAGCAATGCGGCTTTGGTCATGTGGACTATCACAACATGACGGGAGGCGTCTGTGCCTTGCATGTGGGAATCAAGTGTTAAGTGCGCCTGGTGCGCAGATTTGTAGCGACTTTCTAGAAGAAGGGAGATGAGATGAAGAAACTTTGGTCAATCGCCTTGGTGGCAATGCTGGTGGTGGCACATGGTCAGGCCGATGCCAAGCGCATGGGCGGCGGCTCATCGTTGGGCAAACAGTCGGGCAACGTCACCCAGCGTGAAGCTTCTCGTGCTCCTGCTCAGAATCCCCAGCAGGCTGGGCAGCAGAATGCGGCGCAGCAAAACCGCGCGGCCCCGCCCGCAACTCCGGCCGCTGCACCCAAGAAGCCATGGGGTGCCATGCTGGGTGGCCTGGCCGCAGGCCTGGGCCTGGCCTGGCTGGCCAACTCGCTGGGCATGGGCGAAGCCTTTGCCAATATGCTGATGTTCGGTCTGCTCGCCATGGTGATCATGGTGGTGGTCGGCATGATCATGCGCCGTCGCAAGCCCGCGCCTGCCATGCAGAGCAATCACAGCCCATTCGCCTTTCAGGGCGCAGGCAATCTGGGCGGTGATGCCAACGCTCCCCAGGCTCGCCAGTACAACCCTGAAAAAGTGGGCAATGATGCGTCGGCTCGTCCCTGGGAGCAGAACCATATTCCCGAAGCCGCAGCAGCAGCCGGTGGCTCCATGATCGGATCTGCATTGTCGGGTTCGCAGAACTGGGGCGTGCCCGCAGACTTCGATGCCGAAGGCTTTCTCACGGCAGCCAAGCGCAACTTCGTGACGCTGCAATCGGCCTGGGACAGGTCCGACATCACGACCCTGCGCTCCATGATGACCGACGAGATGCTCTCGGAAATCCGCAGCCAGCTGTCCGAACGCGAGAGCCAGCGTGCCGGTGAACCCAACCACACCGATGTGCTGATGATCGATGCGCAACTGCTGGGCATCGAAGATCTGGGCAATGGCTATATGGCCAGCGTTGAGTTCTCCGGCATGATCCGTGAAGAGGCCTCGGCAGGCCCCAGCCCCTTCCGCGAAGTCTGGAACATGACCAAGCCCAAGAGCGGTGCCAGCGGCTGGCTGGTGGCAGGCGTGCAGGCGCTGCAATAAAGCCAGGGCTCTAACTGGCATGTCCCGACCGGGGACGCCCAGCGAGAGCCTGACCGGCCCTTCGCCTCTCGGCGAAGCCGCCGTCCCCTCAGGGCGAAGGTGCAAAGCGCCACAGCAGGGAATCAATTTCATGAATAATCGGGGACTATGGCAACACAGTCCCCTTTTTCTTTTCTGGGCGGTCTCGTCGAACGCGTGATGGCCGGCCCCCAAGCTCCCGAATGGCTGGTGAGTGAAATGCATCAGCGTCTGGTGCTTTTCCTCAACCATGTGCTGATGCAGGAAAAAGAGGCCAGGGATCGCCTCGTGCGCCAGAAAGGCCGTATTGCGCGCGTGCAATGGCGCCAGTACTCGGTCGCCTTGCTGGTCACCCCTGCCGGCCTGTTCGATCTGGCTCCTGCCGAGGCGGCGCCCGATCTGATGCTGGAAGTCACGGAGACCTCTCCGCTGTCGCTGGCCCAGACGGCCTTGCGTGGCGACAAGCCCAGCATTCGCATCGAAGGCGACGTGCAGTTTGCCGCCGAAATCAACTGGCTGGTGGATAACGTCAAGTGGGATGTGGAGGAAGACCTGGCCCGCCTGATCGGTGACGTGCCGGCCCACACCATCGCCAAGGTGGCTCGCACCGCTGCTCAAGGGCTGCGTCAGTTCGTCGGCGCACGCATGGGCGGCAAATCCGCCTCTGCTGCCGATGCGGCCCATCCTGCCAGCACGGCCCCCGTGGCAGCCATGCCCGGCGCCGATTACACACAGCCATGAGCCGTTTTCTGCGAGGCTGGGCCATCCTCTGGGTGGTGTTTCGTTATGGGCTCGACGAGCTGGTGCTCTCCGGGATTCCGCATCCGCGACTGCGCAGCCTGCGCGGCGTGCTCACCTTCGGCCGCAAGCTGGACAAGCCGCGTGGCGTGCGCCTGCGCGAGGCACTTGAGGAACTGGGCCCGATCTTCGTGAAGTTCGGTCAGGTACTGTCCACACGCAGTGACCTGATGCCGCCCGATGTGGCCGAGGAGCTGGCCAAGCTGCAGGATCGCGTGCCGCCGTTCGATTCCCAGATTGCGGTGGACACCATCGAGCGTTCCTTTCGCAAGCCGCTGGAGCAGATCTTCATCAGCTTCGAGCGCGAGCCAGTGGCCAGCGCATCGATTGCCCAGGTGCATTTTGCCCGGATCCGCGACAAGGACGGTATCGAGCACGATGTCGCCGTCAAGGTGCTGCGTCCGGGCATGAAGTCCGTGATCGACAAGGATCTGGCGCTGATGCACATGATGGCGAGCTGGCTGGAAAGGCTCTCCCACGACGGCAAGCGTCTCAAGCCCAAGGAAGTGGTTGCCGAGTTCGACAACTATCTGCACGACGAGCTGGATCTGATCCGTGAAGCCTCCAATGCCGCGCAGCTACGCCGCAATATGGAAGGGCTGGATCTGGTGCTGATCCCCGAGATCCACTGGGATTACTGCCACACCGATGTGATGGTGATGGAGCGCATGAAGGGCGTGCCCATCAGCCAGGTCGAGCGCCTGCGCGAAGCCGGCGTGGATATCCCCAAGCTGGCGCGCGACGGCGTGACCATCTTCTTTACCCAGGTGTTCCGTGACGGCTTCTTCCATGCCGACATGCACCCGGGCAACATCATGGTCAGCCTGGAGCCCGATGCCTTCGGACGTTATATCTCGCTGGACTTCGGCATCGTCGGCACGCTGACCGAGTTCGACAAGGAATATCTGGCGCAGAACTTCCTGGCCTTCTTCCGCCGCGACTACAAGCGCGTTGCCGCCTTGCACGTGGAAAGCGGCTGGGTGCCGGCCACGACACGCGTCGAGGAGCTGGAGGCGGCCATCCGCGCCGTCTGCGAGCCTTATTTCGACCGGCCTCTGGCCGAAATCTCGCTGGGCATGGTGCTGATGCGCCTGTTCCAGACCTCGCGCCGTTTCCAGGTCGAGATCCAGCCCCAGCTGGTGCTGCTGCAAAAGACCTTGCTCAATATCGAAGGCCTGGGGCGCCAACTCGACCCCAACCTCGACCTCTGGAGCACGGCCAAGCCGTTCCTCGAGAAATGGATGCTGGACCAGATGGGGCCGCAGCGCCTGTGGCATGAGCTGCAGGCTCAGGCCCCACGTTACGCCAAGATCCTGCCCGACATTCCACGGGTGCTGCACCAGTATCTGTCCAGGCATGGCGCTGGCAATGACAGCGAGACTCTGCTCAAGGAGCTGCTGCAGCAGCAGAAAACGACCAACCGTCTGCTGCAGGCCATCCTCTGCGGCGGTATCGGTTTCGTCATCGGTCTGGTGGTGCTGCAGGTTCTGCTGCGCATCCGTTTCTGAGCTTTCCCTTTCTTTAGAGTTCGAGGAGTGCCAGCGTGCTGCTCTCATTGGTGATCGTCTACCTGTTAGTGACCATCGGCATTGGTCTGTGGGCCGCCAGACGCGTGAAGAACACGGCGGATTTCGCCATTGCCGGGCGTCATCTGCCGCTCTACATGATCATCACCACCACCTTTGCGACCTGGTTCGGGTCCGAGCTGGTGCTGGGCGTGCCTGCCAAGTTCATCGAAGGCGGACTGCATGCGCTGGTGGAAGACCCGTTTGGCGCGGGCATGTGCCTGATCCTGGTGGGCGTGTTTTTTGCGGCCAAGCTCTACCGCATGAATCTGCTGACCATCAGCGACTACTACCGCTCGCGCTATGGCCGGACTATCGAGGTGGTCTGCTCGCTGATCATCATGCTCAGCTATCTGGGCTGGGTCTCCGCCCAGGTCACGGCACTGGGCTTGGTCTTCAACCTACTCTCGGGCGGTGTCGTCAGCATTCCCATGGGCATGACGATCGGCGTGCTCTCCGTGCTGGTCTACACCCTGTTCGGCGGCATGTGGTCGGTGGCCGTGACGGATTTCGTGCAGATGATCATTCTGGTCGCCGGCCTGCTGATACTGGCCTTTTTTGCCGGTGACATGGCGGGCGGCGCGGGCAAGGTGGTCGATCTGGCCACCAGCCGCGATCTCTTCAAGTTTCTGCCCGAGCCTTCGCTGCACGAAATCGTTTTCTTCATCGGCGCTGCCGTGACCATGATGCTGGGCTCGATTCCGCAGCAGGACATCTTTCAGCGCGTGATGTCGGCAGACACCGAGAAGTCGGCCGTGCGCGGCACCATCATTGGCGGAGCCTGCTATGTGATCTTTGCCTTCGTGCCCATGTTTCTGGTGGCCAGTGCGCTCATCATCATGCCCGCCGAAGCCACGGCGCTGCTGGCCGATGATCCTCAGAAGGTGCTGCCCACCCTGGTGATGGACAAGATGCCTTTCGCCATGCAGGTGCTGTTTTTCGGAGCGCTCCTCTCGGCCATCAAGTCCTGCGCCTCCGCCACCTTGCTGGCCCCCAGCGTGACCTTCACCGAGAACATCTGGCGTCAGTTCCGCCCCTACACCTCGGACAAGGACAATCTCAGGACCATGCGCATCAGCGTGCTGGTGTTCGCGGCCTGTGTGCTGGCCTATTCGATCGTCATGGAAGGCACGCCCATCTATGAGCTGGTCGCCAGTGCCTATCAGGTGCCGCTGGTGGGGGCCTTCGTGCCGCTGGTGTTCGGCCTGTACTGGAAGCGTGCCACCACCCAGGGCGCCATCAGCGCCGTGGCGCTGGGCATCGGTGTGTGGCTCATCTTCATGGTCACGCCCGTGCTCAACCAGGCTTTTCCACAGCAGCTGGCTGGTCTTTTGGCTGCGGTCGTCGGCATGCTGGCAGGCTCGCTGCTGCCCCAGTGGATCAGCAACCATCACCGTGAAATAGAGTCCTTTGCCGAGATCAAGGCTTGAGGGCGCAAACCGGCGCCGCCGGGGCTTGCTTGCGCAGCGCAGCAAAACCAGGGGCGGCGCCTATAATTGAGGGTTTTTGCACTTCCCCCGTTTTTAGCGCTATGCCTATCTATGCATACAAGTGTGGTTCCTGCGGCCACGCCAAGGATGTGCTGCAGAAAATCTCGGACGCGCCGCTGACCGTGTGCCCAGCTTGCGGGGCCGAGGCCTTTTCCAAGCAGCTCACCGCTCCGGGCTTTCAGCTCAAGGGTTCTGGCTGGTATGCCACGGACTTCAAGAACAGCGGCAGCAAGCCGGCTGCAAGCACCTCTTCATCCAGTGACAGTGCCGCTGCAGCAGCCGCAGCCCCTGCACCCGCCAATTCCTGAGGCTTACCCACACTATGTCTGCATTGCGCAAGTGGCTGATTGCCGGTTTGCTGGTCATCGTTCCCCTGGTCATCACGCTGGGCGTGCTCAACTGGATCATCGGAACGCTGGATCAGACGCTGGCCATTCTTCCCGAGGCCTGGCAGCCCGACAGATTGCTGGGCATGCATATTCCGGGCTTTGGCGTTATTCTGACCTTGCTGATTTTGCTGCTCGTGGGCGGCATTGCCAGCAATTTCATCGGCCGCAAGCTGGTGGGTTGGGGTGATGCGCTGGTGCGCCGCATTCCCGTGGTGCGCTCCATCTATTCCAGCGTCAAGCAGGTCTCGGACACCGTGTTCTCCGACAGCGGCAACGCTTTTCGCACGGCAGTGCTGGTGCAGTGGCCGCGTGAGGGTGTATGGACCGTGGCTTTCGTCACAGGCCAGCCCAGCGGTGAGGTGGCGGCCCTGTTGCGCGACGAATATCTGAGCGTCTTTGTGCCTACTACGCCAAACCCCACAGGGGGTTATTTCGTGCTGGTTCGCAAGAGCGAATGCATCGAGCTGGAAATGAGTGTGGATGCAGCGCTCAAATACATTGTTTCGATGGGCGTGGTGGCTCCGCCAGACCTCGCACTGATCGAAGAATCCAAACAAACAACCTTGTCGCACCCCTAAGGTGCAGGAAGAATTTTCATGGCAATGCGTTCTCAATACTGCGGTCTGGTGACCGAAGCCCAAATGGGCGAAACCGTGACCTTGTGCGGCTGGGTGAATCGCCGCCGTGACCATGGTGGCGTGATCTTCATCGACCTGCGCGACCGCGAAGGCTATGTGCAGGTGGTCTGCGATCCCGACCGCGCCGAGATGTTCAAGGTGGCCGAAGACGTGCGCAACGAGTTCTGCGTGCAGGTCAAGGGTGTTGTGCGTGCGCGTCCCGCTGGCACGACCAACGACAAGCTCAAGAGCGGCCAGATCGAAGTGCTGTGCCATGAGCTGAACGTGCTCAACGCGTCCGTCACGCCTCCTTTCCAGCTGGACGACGACAATCTGTCGGAAACCGTGCGCCTCACGAATCGCGTGATGGACCTGCGCCGTCCCGTGATGCAGCGCAATATGATGCTGCGCTACAAGACCGCCATCCAGGTGCGTAACTTCCTCGACAAGGAAGGCTTCATCGACATCGAGACTCCCATGCTGGGCAAGTCCACGCCCGAAGGCGCCCGTGACTACCTCGTGCCTTCGCGCGTGCATGACGGCGAATTCTTCGCGCTGCCCCAGTCGCCCCAGCTGTACAAACAGATGCTGATGGTCTCGGGTTTCGACCGCTACTACCAGATCACCAAGTGCTTCCGCGACGAAGACCTGCGCGCTGACCGTCAGCCTGAATTCACGCAGATCGACTGCGAAACCTCCTTCCTGAACGAAGAGGAAATCCGCGCTATCTTCCAGCGCATGATCAAGGAAGTCTTCCAGACCCAGCTGAACGTGGATCTGGGCGAGTTCCCCATCATGACCTACCAGGATGCGGCCTTCCGCTTCGGTTCGGACAAGCCCGACCTGCGCGTCAAGCTGGAGTTCACTGAGCTGACCGACTGCATGGGCGATGTGGACTTCAAGGTCTTCTCCACCCCTGCCACCACCAAGGGCGGCCGTGTCGTGGCCCTGCGCGTGCCTGGCGGCGCATCGATCTCGCGCGGCGAAATCGACGGCTACACCGAATTCGTGAAGATCTATGGCGCCAAGGGCCTAGCCTGGATCAAGGTGAACGAAGTGGCCAAGGGCCGTGATGGCCTGCAGTCGCCCATCGTCAAGAACCTGCACGACGCAGCGATCGCCGAAATCATCAAGCGCACCGGCGCCCAGGATGGCGACTTGCTGTTCTTTGGCGCAGACAAGGAAAAGATCGTCAACGACTCCATCGGCGCTCTGCGCCTGAAGGTCGGTCACAGCGAATTCGGCAAGAAGAACGGCCTGTTCGAAGACAAGTGGGCACCGCTGTGGGTGGTGGACTTTCCCATGTTCGAGCACGACGAGGAATCCGGCCGCTGGGTGGCTGTGCACCATCCTTTCACCTCGCCCAAGGATGGTCACGAAGACCTGATGGACACCGATCCCGGCAAGTGCATTGCCAAGGCCTACGACATGGTCTTGAACGGCTGGGAACTGGGCGGCGGCTCGGTGCGTATCCACCGCGCCGACGTGCAGGCCAAGGTGTTCGAAGCCCTGAACATCACGCCCGAGCAGCAGCGCGCCAAGTTCGGCTATCTGCTGGACGCGCTGCAATACGGTGCGCCTCCCCATGGCGGCCTGGCCTTCGGTCTGGATCGTCTGATCACGCTGATGACCGGCTCCGACTCCATCCGCGACGTGATTGCCTTCCCCAAGACACAGCGCGCCCAGGATCTGCTGACCCAGGCTCCCTCGCCCGTGGACGAGAAGCAGCTGCGCGAGCTGCACATCAAGCTGCGCAACCCCATGGTGGTCACCACCGAGGCTTGATTGCCTAGCTTCCCGTGAACAGCGCCGGTCGCTGTTCACCACCGGGCGCCAGTTCGCGAAAGCGGCTGGCGCTTTTTTGTTGCTTTGAAATTGGGAGCTGCTTGCGCCTGTCAATCTTGAAATTCAGATAGTTTTTAGTCTGAATTCAATGAATGGCATGCGGTAGAAGCTATGAATATTGATGGCTATCAAGCAGCAGGGCGACTCCGCATGCTGTCATCCTGGCCGCGCTAATATGCTGCGATGGAAGTCAGGCCCTACAAGATTCCGCAGTCCGTGCTGGTCGTGATCTACCGTGAAGACGGGAAGGTGTTGCTGCTGCGTCGCAGCATTGCGGCGCCCGAGGGCGAGCCTTTCTGGCAATCCGTCACGGGCAGCAAGGACAGCCTGGACGAGGACTGGCATGAAACCGCGGTGCGCGAAGTGCTGGAGGAAACCGGCATCGATGCGCTGGCGCCGGACTGTTGCCTGACAGACTGGGAACTCGAGAACGTCTACGCCATCTATCCTCAATGGCTGCATCGCTACGCGCCGGGTGTCAGCCACAACCAGGAGCGTGTCTTCGGCCTCCGTGTGCCATCTCACCTGAGCGTGCACTTGAATCCCAGGGAGCACACCGCACATGATTGGCATGATTGGCGTGAGGCAGCCCAGCGCTGCTTTTCTTCTTCCAACGCAGAAGCTATTTTGCTGTTGCCGCGCTTCGAGCCGGCGCTGGCCAAGCGCCGGTGCAGGCAGCAGCCTTGAAACCATCAGTGCCTATGTCTGAAGTTCAGTTGTTTACACCGCCAGAGCCGCAGATCCTGCGCGTGGCCACCTACAACATTCACAAGGGTGTGCAGGGCCTGGGCCCTGCCAGGCGCCTGGAGATTCACAATCTGGGACTCGCGGTGGAGCAGCTCGATGCGGACATCGTCTGCCTGCAGGAAGTGCGCAAGATGAACCGCAAGGAGGAGCAGTACTTCGACCGCTGGCCCAATGTGCCGCAGGCCGAGTACCTGGCTCCCGAAGGCTACGAGTCCGTCTATCTGACCAATGCTTACACCAGGGACGGCGAGCACGGCAATGCGCTGCTCAGCCGCTGGCCGGTGATCGGCTACCAGCACGAGGACATCTCGGACCACCGCTTCGAGCAGCGCGGCCTGCTGCATGTGGAGCTGGACATCCACGGCAAGCGCGTGCACTCCATCGTCGTGCACCTGGGCCTGATTCCGGGCAGCCGCATTCGCCAGATTGCACTGCTGCAGCGCTTCATCGAGCGCGAGGTGCCGCCCAATGCGCCGCTGGTGGTGGCGGGCGACTTCAATGACTGGGGCAACCAGATCAAGCGCATGCTGGCGGGCTTCGGCCTGTTCGAGTACGAGGAGACGCAGGGCATTCTGACCTATCCTTCGCGGCTGCCGATTGCGCAGCTCGACCATATCTATGTGCGCGGCCTGACACCGCTGGGGCTGCAGGTGCCCAAGGGGCGCATCTGGTGGCGCATGTCGGATCATCTGCCGCTGATCGCGGAGTTCCAGCTATAGCAGCCCTGGGCCCGGCCCTGTGCCTTCCCCTTTCTCGCCATCTCTGGCTCCGGGTGCAGGCTGATTGAGTGATTGCTCCTGAAACAATAGCTTCCGACGCCTTGTGAATCTGCCTCTGGATGCCAAATCCTTTGTAGCTTCGGGAAGTTGATTCACTGGTACCATCCTTGGATGTTCAGAGATCTCGCCGATATGAAAAAAGACAACCAGGCCGAAGGTACGCCCGTCTCGGTCAAGATCCGCGAGCGGCTGCAGGCGGCGAACAAGCGTTTCCACGCCAACGACAATATTTCCGAATTCATCGAGCCCGGCGAGCTGGAGAAAATGCTGGACGAGGTGCAGGATAAGATGCAGGGCGTGCTCGATTCCATGGTGATCGACACCGTGCACGACCACAACACCCGTGCCACGGCCCGCCGCGTGGCCAAGATGTATTTGAACGAGGTCTTCCGTGGCCGCTACGTGGCCCAGCCCGCGATCACCGAATTCCCCAATGCCGAGCACCTGAACGAGCTGATGATCGTCGGCCCGATCACTGTGCGCAGCGCCTGCAGCCACCACCTGTGCCCCGTGATCGGCAAGATCTGGATCGGCGTGCTGCCCAACAAGAACACCAACGTGATCGGCCTGTCCAAGTACGCGCGTCTGGTGGACTGGATCATGGGCCGTCCGCAGATTCAGGAAGAAGCCATCATCCAGTTGGCTGATCTGATCATGGACAAGACCCGTCCCGACGGACTGGCCGTGGTCATGGAAGCCTCGCATTTCTGTATGTCCTGGCGCGGCGTGCGCGAGATGGACTCCAAGATGCTGAACTCCGTCATGCGCGGTGCCTTCCTGACCAACTCCGAACTGCGCCGCGAATTCCTCTCGCTCATAGCAGCCCGAAAATAAATGATCCCCCTGTGGCGCTTCGCGCCTTCCCCCAGGGGGGGACGACGCCTTTGCTGCGGGGCGGCCCTTGCTTGGCGTCCCTCACATGTGCTGCGCCAGTCACATCACGCACTGGCCATGTTCGGCCAGATGAGCAACTGAACTTTTCTTTTCAAAAGGCTGCGCGTCGCGCGGCCTTTTGCATTTCCGGCTCCCATGTCCCTGCAAGCGTTCACTCTCATCATCCTGGCCGGCCTGATTCATTCGGGCTGGAACATCGTGGCCAAGAAGGCCGGCGGAGACGCCCGCTTTTCGCTCTACACCGCCATCTGCAACGCCATCATCTGGCTGCCGCTGGGCTGGTGGCTGGGCAAGGATGTGGTGCCTGGCTGGGGCTGGATGGAGTGGGCATTCGTCACGGCCAGCGCCGTGCTGCATGTGGCTTATTTCATTGTGCTGCTGCGCGGCTATCGCGTGGCCGACCTGACGGTGGTCTATCCGCTGGCGCGCGGCAGCGGGCCGCTGATCTCTTCGCTGGTGGCCGTGATCTTTCTCGGCGAGCAGATCTCCACGCTGGGGGCTGCCGGTATTGCGGGCGTGGTGCTGGGCGTGTTTCTGATTGCGGGCGGCCCGCGCATGATTGTGGCCATCCGTGAGGGGCAGGATCTGGAGGCTCGCCAGCGCGTGCTGTCCGGTCTCTACTACGGCCTGCTGACGGGGCTGTTCATTGCCAGCTATACGGTGGTGGACAGCTATGCCGTCAAGATGCTGATGATGTCGCCGATTCTGGTGGACTATATGGGCAATCTGATCCGGCTGGTGATTCTGGCGCCGCTGGCCGCCAGGGACTGGCCTGAGACCAAGCGCCTGTGGCGTCTGCAGTGGCGCTATGCGGCCGTGGTGGCATTTTTCAGTCCCATTGCCTATGTGCTGGTGCTGTATGCGGTGCAAAGCGCGCCCATCTCCCATGTCGCGCCTGCGCGCGAGGTGTCCATGCTGTTCGCGGCCCTGATCGGCGGCAGGCTGCTGGGCGAGGGCGACCGAGCATTGCGCATCGCCGGTGCCATCATGATCGCTCTGGGCGTGACCGCTCTGGGGCTGGGTTGAAATGGGCGGATGTATCGATTTGGCCTGCAGCCTTTGACTATGGATCGCAGGCCGCTGTTTTTGAAGAGAGCTGACAATGCCGACCTGGGAAGTTCTGATCACATTCTTTGGCGTGGCCCTGCTGCTGGGCCTGAGCCCCGGCCCCGACAATCTGTTTGTGCTGGTGCAATCGGCCCAGCGCGGCTGGCGCGTGGGGCTGTGCGTGGTGGCGGGTCTGTGTCTGGGCATTGTCGGGCACACGGCGGCGGTGGCGCTGGGCCTGGCGGCCGTGGTGGCCGCATCGCCCATGCTGTTCACGGTGCTCAAGCTCTGCGGCGCTGCCTATCTGGCCTATCTGGCCTGGGGAGCCTGGCGTGCGCCTGTGCATGTCGAGGAAACTGCCAGGGCGCAGACCGAGCGCGATGTGTTGAGCCTGAGAGTCGCTTTGCGCTGGATGGGCCGCGGTGTGGTCATGAACCTCACCAATCCCAAGGTGCTGATCTTCTTTCTGGCCTTCCTGCCCCAGTTCACCGACCCGGCACGCGGCAGCGTCGCGCTTCAGGTCATGGTGCTTGGCTGCGTGTTCATGCTGGCGGCCTGGCTGGTGTTCGGCTCCATCGCCTGCTTTTCGGGTCTGTTCGGTCAGCTGCTGCAGCGCTCCGCCCGCGCTCAGCGCTGGCTCAACCGCATTGCCGCCACCGTCTTCGGCGCGCTGGCGCTGCGCCTGGTGATGGTGCAGAGGTAGGGAGGGACAGGGCCTAGCGATGCTGGTGGCGAAACTCCTGTGTTTTTCCGCCGTATCCATAGGCTGCGGCACGTGCATCGATCAGATGCACATAGGAGACCTCGTGCAGCCTGGGTAGCAAGCCCGCCATGGTCTGGTGAACAGCCTCCAGATAGAGCGCTTTTTCCGCCTTGGTATTGGTTTCGTCGGTGATGCTGATGCTCAGGTAGAACGAGCTATGGCCGGTTTCGGCCAGGGTCCGGCCGTCGATCCACCATGCATCGGCAGGCACATACCGAATGGAAATGGCGATGAGCTCGGGCTGCTTGTGCAGGATGTCCCGGGTCAGGCGCGCAATCTGCGAGCTGACTTCGCGGCTGAGCTGGGCATCGGCTTGTCCCGATAGCTGGATGTCGATATGTGGCATGGCATTGTCCTTGAATGGGTTGGTGAAGACAGCCTCATTCTGTGGACTCTCTATCCATTTGAAAAACGGAAAGATATGATTGATACCTGCGGTTTTTCCGATGGATAAAACATGGCCTCTCTCGAAATTTCCCAGTTGAGAACCCTGATTGCGGTGAGCGAGGCCGGCAGCCTGACGGCGGCCGCACCCCGATTGTTTCTCTCTCAGTCTGCGGTCAGCGAGCAGATCAAGAAGCTGGAGGACTGTGTGGGTCAGCAGCTGCTGCTGCGCGGCAAGGCCGGTGTGACGCCGACGGCCAGCGGTCTGCAGTTGCTCGATCATGCCCGCCGCATCACGGCCATGGCCGACGAGGCGCTCCTGGACTTGCGTGGTGAGTCCCTGCGCGGGCGGATCCGCCTGGCGGTGACGGACTACTTCAAGCCCGGCCTGCTGGCCCGGATGCTGAAGCAGCTGGCGCATATCCATCCTGGCGTGCGCATGGAGGTGAGCGTGTTGCGCAGCGTCGAGGTGCACGCAGCCGTGTCTTCAGGCCGCAGCGATCTCGGCCTGGTGATGTCGCTGGACAGCGCACAGACGCAGCTGCAGGCCATGGGCTGCAGCGAGGCGCTGGTATGGGCCAGCGCACCGGGCTGGCAGCAGGCAGGGCCGCTGCCGCTGCTGGTGCTGCCGCAGAGTTGCGCCTTGCATCAGCTGGCAATCAGGGAGTTGGAAAAGCGGGCCATTGCGTATGAGATCGCGCACCAGGCCTCGGGCGTTGCAGGCCTGCAATCGGCCATCGCTGCAGGTCTGGGGGTGGCCTGCATCAATGCCTCGGCGCTAGGAGAAGGCGTGGTGCAGACTCCGGCGGGGCTGAACCTGCCCGGTCTGCCCCGGGTCTGGTTTGGTTTGCTGCCGGCGAAAGGCGAGGAGCCGGAACTGCTGGGGCAGGTGCGCGCCCTGCTGCTGCAGCAGTGGTCGTTCTGAACCTGGGCTACTCCGGGCAGGCCGGTGCTAGCCCCAGGACAGCGCCGAGAGATCGTTCACGAACACCGGCATGTCCTTCCATAGTCCGCGCAGCTTCTTGTTCGCCACGGTCACCCATTGTGGTGTGTAGAGAAAACCATGCACCGAGTCGTGGGCCAGCAGGCGCTGGGCATCGCCAAGCAGGCGTGCGCGATCGGCAGGGCGCGGTGTGCTCTTGATCTTGTCGAACAGCTCGTTGAACTCCTTGGACTGGTAGCCCCAGTAGTAGTCGGGCTTGGCGAAGTTGCCCAGATCAAACGGCTCGACATGCGAAATGATGGTCAGGTCGTAGTTCTTGTTGGTGTAGGTGCCAGACAGCCATTGCGCCCACTCCACGTTCTGCAGCTTGAGCTGGATGCCGATCTTGGCCAGCTGGGCCGCAATCAGCTCGCCGCCCTGACGCGCATAGGGCGCGGGCGGCAGCGTCATGGTCAGCGTCAGCGGCGTCTTGATGCCGGTTTCGGCCATCAGTGCCTTGGCTTTTTCCAGATCGAAGGGGTTCACGCCCGTGGTGTCCACATAGCCAAAGGCCGTGGGCACATAGTAGCTGCCGATGGGCACGCCATAGCCGTCGGCGGCGCCGGCAATCACGGCCTTGCGGTCGATGGCGGCGGCAATGGCGCGGCGCACGCGGATGTCGTTCAAGGGCTTGCGTGCATTGTTGATGGCCAGAATGGTCTTGGCGCGCGAGTTGCTCACCACCACCTGAAAGCGGGCATTGGCCTTGAACTGAGGCACGCTGCGCGGTGAGACGCGCGGGAAGGCATCGACATCGCCGGCCAGCAGGGCTGCAACCTGTGCCGCGGGGTCGGGAATGAAGCGGAACACGGCGCGCTTGATGCGAATGCCCGGGGCCGAGCGGTAGCCGGGCCAGGCGCTCAGCGTGACCGATGCGCCCCTGGCCCAGGCCGACAGCTGGTAGGGGCCGGTGCCCACGGGCTTGGCGGCATTGGTGGCGGCGCTCTTGGGCTCGACGATGATGGACGTGGCCTGTCCCATCATGAACAGAAAGTCGGGGTCTATCTCCTGATTGCTCAGCACCACCGTGTGCTCGTCGACGACCTTGGTGCTCAGATTGGCAAAGGTGCGCTTGTCCTTGTTGGTGCTCCTGTCGGCCGCCGCACGGTCAAACGAGAACTTGACGGCTGCGGCGTTGAAGGGCTCGCCGTTCTGGAACTTCACGTCCTTGCGCAGGCGGAAGGTATAGGTCTTGAGGTCGGAGGAAACCTCCCAGCTCTCGGCCAGCAGTGGCGAGACGCTGCCGTCGGCATTGATTTTGGTCAGGGTTTCGAACACGTTGTAGAGCACGACTTCGGCAATCGAAGAGGCGGCTCCTGCCGTGGGGTCGAGTCCTGGTGGCTCCAGGGTCATGGCCAGCGTGACGCTGTCTTTCCTGGCCTGGGCGAGAGCTGGCCAGGTGGCGAACAAGGGCAAGCTGGCAGCCGAGCTGGCCAGCAAGGAGCGGCGATTGAGCATCAACAAAGTCTCCGAGGGGGCTGGCCGCATGGGGCCATCAAAAGCGCTGCAAGTCATCGCGGGGAGCGGACTTGATTCCTACGCGTTTTTACACCAGTCGGAGCGGTCTTTGCGGCGGGCGCAGGCATATCGCTGCTGCGAGTGTGAACAACTGTTTGCCGGCTCGGTTCAGATGACTCGCGGTGCGGCCTTAACCAAGGCCTGGGTATACGGGTGTTCGGGCGCTGAGAACAGCTGGCGCGGCGTACCGCGCTCCACCACCAGGCCCTGATGGAGCACCAGAACCTGATCGCAGACATGCTGGACCACGGCCAGATCGTGGCTGATGAACAGATAGGACAGGCCCAGTTCGCGCTGCAAGTCCTGCATGAGATTGAGCACCTGGGCCTGCACGGAGACATCGAGCGCACTGACCGGCTCGTCGGCCACGATCAGGCGGGGTCGGGTAATCAGTGCGCGAGCAATCGCGATGCGCTGACGCTGGCCGCCGGAGAACTCGTGCGGATATTTGTCGGCATCCTGCGCGCGCAGACCCACCTGTTCAAGCACCTCCAGTATCTGAAGACGCCGTGCCTCGTGGCCGGGTTTCTCGTTCAGGGTTGCCAGCGGTTCGCTGACGATGCGCTCTACCGTCATGCGCGGGTCCAGCGACCCATAGGGGTCCTGAAACACCATCTGGAAGTCGCGCCGCGCCGCGCGCAGCTCCTGTTCGCCAAGCTGATGCAGATTTCGGCCCAGCAGTTCCACCGTGCCCTCGCTGGGGCGATCCAGCGCCATGACCAGGCGCGCCAGCGTGGATTTGCCCGAGCCCGATTCGCCGACCACGCCCAGGCTCTGTCCTGCGGGCAGTTCAAAGCTCACGCCGCGCAGCGCCTGCAGCGGCTCGGGCCTGTGCCACAGCGATGTGCGGGCGCGTGAATAGGCTCGTTTCAGGCCGCTGGCCTTCAGCAGCATTTCGCTGGCGGCTACTGTCGCGCCGGTAGCGGCTGGCCCGTTCATGCCTTGGCTCCTTGCGTCAGCACCTGCTCATACAGGCAGCGTGCCACATGGGGCTGGCGCCAGAAGGCCAGAGAGGCCGGTGCCGCCATGCTGGGCTGGTGCAGGGTGCGGGCCGGGGGCGGCTGCACATAGCAGTCGTCCCGGGTGTGGGGGCAGCGGCCTGCAAACGGGCAGCCTGCGGGCAGGTCCACGAGCTCCGGCACGGCGCCTGCGATGGTGGGCAGATGGCCCGCAGCTGACGCGGCCTGGAGCTGCGGCCGGGCGGCGAACAGGCCGCGCGTATAAGGGTGGGCGCGCCTGGCGAACACGGCCTCCGTCATGCCGGACTCGACCACGGTGCCGCCATACATGACCAGCAACTGCTCCACATTCTGGGCAATTACGCCCAGGTCATGGCTGATGAGCACCAGCGCCATGGAGTGCTCGGCCACCAGCTCCTGCAGCAGATCCAGAATGCGCTGCTGCACCGTCACATCCAGGGCGGTGGTGGGCTCGTCGGCCATCAGCAGATCGGGTCCGCAGGCCAGGGCCATGGCAATCATGATGCGCTGGCGCTGGCCGCCGGAGAACTGGTGCGGGTAGTCGTCCAGGCGCTGTGCAGCCTGTGCAATGCCCACTCGCTCCAGCAGCTCGGTGGCGCGGGCGCGGGCCTGGGCGCGGCTCATTCCCAGATGCAGGCGCAGCGGCTCTGCCACCTGGCGGCCGATGCCGTGCACGGGGTTGAGGGCGCTCATGGGTTCCTGAAACACCATGGCCATGCGGTTGCCGCGCAGCGCGCAGAGCCGGCGCTCGCTCAGGCCCAGCAGCTCCTGGCCGTCCAGCTGGATGCTGCCGTCCACCTGGGCATGTTCGGGCAGCAGGCCCAGCAGCGCCAGTGCCGTCAGCGATTTGCCGCAGCCCGATTCGCCGATCAGGCCCAGCGTGGCACCGCGCTCCAGCGTGAAGCTCACATCGCGCACGGCCTGGGCTCGGCCACGATGAGTTTGCAGATTGATGGTGAGGTTGGAGACTTCAAGCAAAGCCATGTTGATTCAGCGCTCGCGTGTCAGTCGGGGGTCCAGCAGGTCGCGCAGACCGTCGCCCAGCAGGTTCAGGCCCAGCACCGACAGCGCTATCGCCACGCCGGGCCAGACGGCCAGCAGCGGTGCCTGGAACATCAGGGTCTGGGCTTCGCTGAGCATGCGCCCCCAGGAGGGCTCGGGCGGCTGCGTGCCCAGGCCCAGATAGGACAGGGCAGCCTCGGCCAGAATGGCCAGTGCGAACTGAATGGTGGCCTGTACAACCAGCACCGAGGCGATGTTGGGCAGCACATGGCGCAAGGTGATGGCCGTGCGGCTTTGCCCGCAGGCCCGTGCCGCCATCACATAGTCGCGCGACCAGACGGCATTGGCCGAGGCGCGGGTGATGCGCGCAAACGTGGGGATGTTGAAGATGCCGATGGCGATGATGGCATTGACCATGCCCGGCCCGTAGACCGCCGTGAGCATGATGGCGGACAGCAGGGCAGGGAAGGCAAAGGTGAAGTCCGCCAGCCGCATGATGATTTCCTCGACCCAGCCGCGGCGGGCGGCGGCAACCAGACCCAGCAGCACGCCCAGCGCCAGTCCTATGCCCACGGCAATCAGGCCCACCGCAATCGAGGCGCGCGCGCCGACCAGAATCTGCGAGGCCAGGTCGCGCCCGAAGGCGTCGGTGCCCAGCCAGTGCCGGCTGCTGCTGGCCTGCAGGGCGGCGTCCATGTCCATCTCGTAGGCCGAGCCCGGCGTCCAGACAAAAGACAGCAGTGCGGCGGCAATCAGCAAGGCCGTGAGCAAGGCGCCGAGCACAAAACTGCGGTGCTGTCTGGCGCGCTGGCCAAGGCCGAGCGGCTTTGTGCGCGAGAAGGCGCGTGTGGGGTAGTCGGGCACGCGAACGCGGGTATCGGTCTGCCTGCTCATAGGTCGCTGGCTTTGAGACGGGGGTCGATGGCGGCATAGAGCACATCGACGACAAAATTCACCACCACCACCATGGCCGCCAGCAGCAGCACGCAGTTGCGCACCACGATCACGTCGCGGTTGGAGATGGATTGAAAGATCAGCCGGCCCAGGCCCGGCAGATAGAACACGTTCTCCACCACGATGGTGCCGGCCAGCAGATTGGCGAACTGCAGGCCCATGACGGTGACGACGGGAATCATGGCGTTGCGCAGCACATGGCGCCAGAGCGCCGCGCCGCGTGACAGTCCCTTGGCGCGGGCGGTGCGCACAAAGTCCTCGCGCAGCACTTCTAGCACCGCAGAGCGTGTGATGCGCGCGAGGATGGCGGCCTGCACCACGGCCAGCGACACGGCGGGCAGCAGCAGTGCCTGCAGCGCGGGCAGCAGGCCACCGCCGGCTTCCTCGCTCCAGCCCGGAAAGCCGCCGGCCGAGAACCATTGCAGCTTGACCGAAAACAGCAGGATCAGAAGAATCGCAAACCAGAAATTGGGAATGGCAATGCCGATCTGGGCCAGGCCCATCAGGCCCACATCGCCCCAGCGCTTGTGGTTGGCGGCGGCCAGCACGCCTGCCGCAATGGCGAGCACGGCGGTGATGCACATGGCCATGACGGCCAGCGGCACGGTCACCGCAAGGCGCTCCCAGACCAGCTCGGTCACGGCGGAGCCATAGGCATAGCTGTTGCCCATATCGCCCTGCAGCAGGCCGGCTATCCACTGCCAGTAGCGCGTCAGTGCGGGCTGGTCCAGGCCCAGTTGCTGGGTCATGGCGACCACGGCCTCGGGCTCGGCATCGGGGCCCATGAGCATCTGGGCGGCATTGCCGGGCAGGACTTCCAGCACGGCAAACACCACGATGGAGGCGCCGATCAAGGTGGCAATCAGCGTGAGCAGGCGTTTGAGCAAGAAGATGCTCATGGCGTGAGGCGTTGTTTCATCGTGAAGTGGGCGCAGGCGACGTATGCGTGCTGCGCAGCATAGCGGCCATTGTGCCGCTTCCTGGAGGTGCAGGCTTTGTCCCGGATGCAGCCATGTCTTGGGGAGCTTGGGATAATGTGGGCCGATACCGAGAACTGCACAGGAGCTGGCACATGGCATTGATGATTACCGATGAATGCATCAACTGTGATGTGTGCGAGCCCGAGTGTCCTAACGATGCCATCTACATGGGCGAGGAGTTCTACGAAATCGACCCGCACAAGTGCACCGAGTGCGTAGGCCATTTTGACGAGCCGCAGTGCGTGCAGATCTGTCCTGTGGCCTGCATACCGGTGAATCCCGAATACATCGAAAGCCATGAAGTGCTGTTCAAAAAATATGAGCAGCTTACGCAGGCCAAGAAAGAAAATTAAGGCTTTTAGGGTCTGGATTCCTTGTATATCAAGCGCAAATAGCTCCTGATTCAGGAGCTATTTTCATTCTGCTTCGGGTTCAGGCTTCACCACCTGCAGGCGGGGCGGTATCGGGTGCCGGTTTGCGGGCAGGCTTGGGGCGGGGCGCCTTGGTGGTGTGGATGGCGAGAGTGGCCTTGTCCATCTGGCCTGCCACCATCTCGGGCCAGGCCTTGAGCGAATGTGCGATGGCGTCTTCGATCAGCTTGAACTGGTCGGGGGCCGGCTTTTTGAGCACCCAGCTGGCGACCTCGCCCTTGTGGCCGGGGTGGCCTATGCCCACGCGCAGACGCCAGTAATTGGGCGAGCCCAGCTGGGCATGGATATCGCGCAAACCGTTGTGGCCGCCATGGCTGCCGCCGAGCTTGAGCTTGACCACGCCGGGCTCGAAGTCCAGCTCGTCATGCACGACCAGGATTTCCTCGGGCTGGATCTTGAAGAAGCGCGCCAGTGCGCCCACCGACTTGCCCGAGAGATTCATGAAGGTCTGCGGCTCCAGCAGCCAGACGGTCTGGCCGTGGATGCTGGTGCGGGCCATCAGTCCCCAGTAGCTACGTTCGGGAACCAGACTGACCTTGAGTTCGCGCGCCAGCGCATCAATCCACCAGAAGCCGGCGTTGTGCCGGGTGTCTTCATATTCAGGGCCGGGATTGCCGAGGCCGACAAACAGTTTGATCATTGCTGGATTATCTTCTTGCTAGCAAAGCTGGGCTGGCACGCTGGTTCTGCGTGGCCCAAAGAAAAAGCCCACCGAGGTGGGCCTTTTCTTGGAGTACAGCGACAGGCGCCGTACCGAAGACACAAGAATTACTTCTTGCCCTTCTTGGCGGGGGCAGCTGCGGGAGCAGGTGCGGCGCCTTCGGCAGGAGCCACTTCGGGCAGCTTGATGGAGATCAGCGAAGGGTTCTTGTTGGCGCCACGCACCACAGCCTTCACGCCGTTGGGCAGCTTCAGAGCTTGCAGGCCCAGCACGGACTTGGAAGTCAGAGCGCTCAGGTCCACCTTGATGAACTCGGGCAGGTTTGCGGGTTCGCAGATCACTTGCAGTTCGTGCATCAGAGGAGTCACGGTGCAGTTCTCGACCTTCACGGCGGCGGATTCAGCAGCGCCTTCGAAGTGCAGGGGCACGTTCATGTGCAGCTTGGTGTTGCCGTCCACGCGTTGGAAGTCGATGTGTTGCACCAGCTTCTTGTAGGGGTGGAACTGCACGTCGCGCAGCACGACCTTGGTCACTTGACCGTTGATTTCCATGTCCAGGATGCTGGAGTGGAAAGCTTCCTTGTGCACAGCGTGCCACAGGGCGTTGTGATCGATTTCGATCAGTTGGGCTTCACCAGCACCGTAGACGATACCGGGGGTCTTGCCCGACAGACGCAGACGGCGGCTCGCACCCGTACCTTGCTTGGCGCGCTCAGTAGCGACGAATTGCATAACTAACTCCTAGATGGGCGGACCGCGACCAGTCTCGCCCGATTGATAAAAGAATCTGCACCTTGCAGCAAGGCCGTGGATTCTTGCGGTGGCCTCGAAACGCTCAAACCTCCCGAAGGAGGTTTGCTTGGGCTCGAGGCCGAAAAACCAGAGATTTTAAGCGGTAAACAGACTGCTCACCGAATCACCTGTGGAAATGCGGTGAATTGTCTCGGCAAACAGGCCGGCCACGGACAGCTGGCGAATCTTGCCGCACTGCTGGGCTGCGGGGCTCAGAGGAATGGTGTTGGTCACAACCACTTCGTCCAGAGCGCTGCCGTTGCCGATGCGTTCCAGGGCCGGGCCCGAGAAGATGGGGTGCGAGCAGTAGGCGTACACGTTCTTGGCGCCGCGCTGCTTGAGCACTTCTGCAGCCTTCACCAGCGTGCCAGCGGTGTCGATCATGTCGTCCATGATCACGCAGTTGCGGCCGTCGATATCGCCGATCACGTGCATGACTTCGGACACGTTCGCCTTGGGGCGACGCTTGTCGATGATGGCCAGATCGCAGCCCAGTTCCTTGGCCAGGGCGCGAGCACGCACCACACCGCCAACGTCGGGGGAGACGACGATCAGGTCTTCGTAGTTCTTCTGACGCAGATCACCCAGCAGCACAGGGGTGGCGTAGATGTTGTCCACGGGAATGTCGAAGAAGCCCTGGATCTGGTCGGCGTGCAGGTCCATGGTCAGGACGCGCTCGACGCCAACTGCCTGCAGCATGTTGGCCACCACCTTGGCGGTGATGGGCACGCGGCTGGAGCGGGGGCGGCGATCTTGGCGGGCATAGCCGAAGTAGGGGATCACGGCGCAGATGCGCTCGGCCGATGCGCGCTTGAGGGCATCGACCATGACCAGCAACTCCATCAGGTTGTCGTTGGTCGGTGCGCAGGTGGACTGAACCACGAAAACGTCGCGGGCGCGAACGTTCTGCTTGATCTCGACCGCGACTTCCCCATCGGAGAAACGGCCAACGTCGGCAGCACCCAGAGTGGTGCCGAGGTGCTTAACAATCTCTTCGGCCATGCCTGGATTGGCATTGCCCGTGAAGACCATGAAATCAGAGTGATGTGAATGCATTGTGCGTCCCAGTGCTGTGGGTTGCTATGACGCAAGAAGATGTTTGGCAGGGGAAGAAGGATTCGAACCTTCGCATGCCGGAATCAAAATCCGGTGCCTTAACCAACTTGGCGACTCCCCTACACAGGCCTTTTGTCGAA
The DNA here is from genome assembly GCF_011752915.1 of Comamonas sp. Tr-654. NCBI lineage: Bacteria > Pseudomonadati > Pseudomonadota > Betaproteobacteria > Burkholderiales > Comamonadaceae > Comamonas > Comamonas sp. Tr-654. The sequence continues at coordinate 436,719 of NZ_VWWQ01000003.1, read as the reverse complement.
GACAAACAGCCTTATAACTTGTTATCTGGAATCCAGCTGTGAAGTGGGTGTTTTTCCAGATTTTTGCAAATCCTGATCTGCCAGGTGCTTTGAGCACTGCTCAGATCAATGTTTTGCTCAATGTTTTTCGCTATCGGTGCAAATACTGCACTTCCAGAGCCCGTCATTGTAGCATGCAATTTCAGTGATTCTAGCCAGTCTCTGACTTTCTTCACTTCAGGCTGCAGACCTTCGGCGACGGGCTGCAAGTCGTTTCGGCCAAAACCGAAGTGATTCGCAGCGAAGTCGAAGATTCTAGCAGGCTTTGTATCGCGCTTCAGTGACTCGCTGGAAAAAATCCTTGCGGTCTCCAGGCCCTGTTCGGGTTTGACCACCAGAAACTGTTGCTGAGGCAGGGCGTCGCCATCTGTCAGCGGGGTGATGACTTCGCCGATACCGCTGACCCAGGCCGAGTGGCCGCACAGAAAGAAGGGGACGTCGGCGCCGAGCTTCAGGCCAATGCTTTGCAGCTCCTGGCGCGAGAGCTTCAGATTCCAGAGACGGTTCAGCGCCATCAGCGTGCTGGCTGCATCGGACGAGCCGCCGCCCATGCCGGCCTGGGCCGGCAGCTGCTTTTCAATGCCTATGCGCACGCCCTGGGTGCAGCCTGTGGCCTGCTGTAGGGCGTGGGCCGCGCGGGTGATCAGATCATCGGCGGGCAGGGCGATGCCGTTGAGGTCCTCGCGGCTGATCTGGCTGCTGGCGGTGTGCTCGAAATGCAGCACATCATGCCAGTCGATGAGCATGAAGACGGATTCCAGCAGGTGATAGCCATCAGGCCTGCGGCCGGTGATGTGCAAAAAGAGGTTGAGCTTGGCCGGGGCCGGCACGTCATAGAGCGAGTGCATGGCGTGTATGTGTCAGTCAAAAAACGGTGCGGCGATGGCGCCGGGCTGCTGGCGGGTCAGCGGGCGTCCTGGTCGAGAACAATGCGCAAGGAAGCCTCGGGGGGGGGGCTGGTGCGGTCGGCGCGCAGGCGGCCTTCGCTGATTCGGGAAAGATCGGTTTGCCAGCCGCTGACGGCAGTGTTTCTGCCTTGCAGCCAGTCGAACAGGGCTGCAACGGGGATTTCGCTGCCGGTCATCCGGCTGATGAGTTCGGGCAGGGAGTCGGACTGGGTGATCTGATCGCCCTGCTGCAAGGTGGCTCCGGCACGTGTCCATTGGAGCCGGGCCATGATGGAGCCCAGAGGATTGAAGACCAGCAAGGTGCCGCTTTCGGGCTGACCTTGCAACTCGAAGCCGGCGCTGAAGGATTGTTGCTGAGCATCCTGAACCTGCAGCGCCATGCGGCCGGACCAGTGGTGGCTGGCCGTTGCATCGAGCTGCAGCTGCCGCACGGGTTGGGCGCAGCCGCCGAGCATGACCGCTCCCAGGGCCAGCCCGAGGGCCGGAAGCATCTTCAAGAAAGTCGGGCTGCGCTTCATGGCGTCACTTTGAGGCGTTTTAGCGTTTCCAGCAGTGTGTCATTGCTGCTGTCCGCCTTCAGGCCCTGGCGCCATACGAGCTGGGCGCGGTCCTGCTTGCCCAGGGCCCACAGGACTTCGCCCAGGTGGGCGGCAATCTCTGCATCCTGGCGCTTGGCATAGGCCTGCTCCAGCAGCTTTTCGGCTTCGTTCAGATTGCCGCGGCGGAAATTCACCCAGCCCAGGCTGTCGGTGATGAACGGGTCGCCGGGTTCCATGTCCAGAGCCGTCTGTATCAGGGTCTGGGCTTCTTCCAGCTTGATATTGCGATCCGCATAGGAGTAGCCTAGTGCGTTGTATGCATGCTTGAAGTCGGGGGCGCGTTTGATGATGTCGCGCAGCAGGCGCTCCATCTCGCTGAAATTGCCGGCTCTTTCCGCCAGCATGGCGGTGTCGTAGGCCAGTTCCACATCATCGGGGAACTGGCTCAGCAACTGGGCCTGCAGTGCGTAGGCGTCCTTGTTCAGACCGGCATCGCGCAGCAACTGCACCTCGGCAATCTGCTTGAGGCGCTTCTGGTTGGGGCCGTTGGCCGGAATGGCCTGGATCAGGGCGCGAGCTTCCTTCACCTTGCCCTGGCGGGCCAGCAGATCGGCGCGGCGGGCCTGCACGCTGAGCAGGTTGGCGGAGTCGGGGATGCGTTGCAGATAGATGTCGGCTTCGTCGTAGCGCTGGCGCTTTTCTGCCAGATCGGCCCTGAGCAGATAGAGCTGGGATTCGCCGGCAGAGCGGCCCACGCCTTCAGGCAGTTTGGGCAGCAGGGAGCTGAACTGCGTCAGGGATGTATCGGCAGCATCCAGCTCGTTGTCCTGCAGTTGCAGATTGGCGAGCATGGCCCAGGCTTCTGGGAATTCGGGCGCTTCGCGGGTGATGAGTTGCAGCTGGTTCTTGGCATCGGCATTGCGCTTTTGTCCCAGCAGCACGCGGGTATAGGTCAGGCGCAGCTGCGGCGAATGATTCTTTTCCAGATAGCGCTTGACCAGCGGCTCCACTTCGGCGGAGCCCGATTCCAGCAATTCCATGGCCAGCAAGGCGATGGCGCCCGATTCCGGGCTCAGCTTGGCACCGTTCTGCAAGGCTTGCAGTGCGGCAGGCTTCTGGCGGGCAATCAGGCGCATATGACCTATGGTCGCCCAGGCCATGGGGCCGTTCTGCGGGTCCTTGAGGTCGATCTCCAGCGCCTGCTCGACCACATCGGCGGCCAGAGGCTTGTCCGAGGCATTGTTGTAGAGCTGGGTGATGGCCAGGAAGGTGGCGCTGCGGTTGGCTTGCGGGGTCAACTCGACCTCGCGGCGCAGATAGCTGGCCGAGTCTGCGATGCGGTTCATCACCACCAGGATGCGCAGTACGGCGCGGTTGGCGGCGCGTGACTCGGGGTAGGCCTCCAGCCAGGCACGGGCATTGCGCAGGGCGCGGTCACCTGAGCGGGACTGGACGGCCAGTTCGGTAGCGCGGCGATAGAGGTTTTCGTTGTTGCTGGTGCGCGCCGCTTCCATCATCAAGGCCTGGGCGTCCGTGAGGGCACCTTCCTGGGCGGCCATTTCCCCCACCAGAATCTCGTAGAACAGCTCGGCAGACAGGGCCGCTTGCTCATTCTCACGCTCTGCCGCCCGTTCGAGATCGGTGCTTTGCTCGATCTTGTCCGGCTGGGGCGGCGGGTCGGCAGGCTGGGCGGATGCGATTGCCGATCCCATGGCCACAACGGCAGCCACGGCGAGTCCCTGAAAACGTAGAGGATGAACCATCGGCCCATAATAATCCAAGCTTGTTGAACACTTGGCGAAGAAGAGATTGCATGCCTGAGTTACCCGAAGTCGAGGTCACGCGCCGCTCTTTTGCAGACCGTATTGCGGGCGCGCAGATTGAAGCCGCCACCTTGGGAAAGCCCCTGCGCTGGCCACTGGGTCTGCAGCCGCAGGCGCTTACCGGCAGAGTGGTGCTGGGGGTGCGCAGACGCGGCAAGTATCTGCTGCTGGACCTGAGCGAAGGCCTGCTGCTCATGCACCTGGGCATGTCGGGCAGTCTGCGCTTCGCGGGCCGCGACGAGGCGCCGCTTGGCGATGGCGGGCCGCATGATCACTTTGATCTGCAGACATCGCGCGGATTGCTGCGCCTACATGATCCGCGCCGCTTCGGTGCCGTGGTCTATGTTCCGGGCGAGAGCGATGCTCTGGCGCGCAAGCTGCTTGACCATCTGGGCATGGAGCCCTTGAGCGAGGGGTTCACGCTGGCGGCCTTCAAGGCCGGGCTGGCCGCCAGCCGTTCGCCCATCAAGCAGCTGCTACTCAGCGGCAGCGTGGTTGTGGGTGTAGGCAATATCTATGCCTCCGAGGTGCTGTTTCTATCGCGTATTCACCCGGCAACCCCGGCGCGCGATGTGGGCGTGCGCAAGGTCAGGGCTTTGTATGAGGCCATTCGCGCCGTGCTGGCCCTGGCGGTGGAAAAAGGCGGCACCACCTTGCGCGACTTTTCCGCTGCCAATGGCATGGAAGGGCATTTTCAGCTGCAGGCCCAGGTCTATGGCCGCGATGGCCTGCCTTGCACGCATTGCGGCGCAGCCATACGGCTCATGCGCCAGGGGCAGCGCAGTACCTATTACTGCGCCAGCTGTCAGAAAGTCGCGAAAACTCTCTGAATTTGATAGCAAATACCTTAGTTTGAGTATGCGTTTCGACCAGTTTTGACGTCACAATTCCAGGCTGGGTCTGATATGCCTTGGGGCTGTTGTCAATGTGGCGGGGCGGGCGCTGTTCCGTGCCGCCGAGCGCAGATACTTCACAGTGATAAATATCAGGCCGGACTCTGGAAGAGCCGTAGATGCCGTCAAGGGGCAATGCTATATATTGATCAGGCGGCCAGCCTTGTCTGGCCTGCCGACTCAGACAAACAAGAGGGGTAGATGTGTCAGCTTCATTCAACGAGCAGTTCGGTCAGTATGGTGCGTGGCGACGAGGCTTTGCCACCCAGCTGCAGGAGTTGCGTGAATGGTTGATTGCCCAGGATCTGCTGGACGCCTCGGTGCAGGAGCGCTTGCAGAGGCTGGAAGAGCAGATGCGCTCGGACAAGGTCATGGTGGCCTTTGTGGCCGAGTTCTCGCGTGGCAAGTCCGAGTTGATCAATGCCGTCTTCTTCGCACATTACGGCCGCCGGCTGATGCCGGCCAGTGCCGGTCGCACCACCATGTGTCCGGCGGAGCTGGGCTGGGAGCCCGAGCTGCCGCCCTGCCTGCGTCTGCTGCCCATCGATACCAGAGAGTCGCCGGAGAGCCTGGGCCAGTGGCGCATGCGCGCCGATGCCTGGGTGCAGCACCCGCTGGATACCGCCAATGCGCAGCAGATTGCAGACACCCTGGCCAAGGTGGCCGAGGTGCGCAAGGTCTCCATCGACCAGGCCAGGGCCTGGGGCTTCTGGCATGACGACGAGACTGCCGACAACCCCATGGTCGATGCCGATGGCTGGGTCGAAGTGCCCATGTGGCGCCATGCCCTGATCAATATGCCTCACCCTTTGCTCAAGCAGGGGCTGGTGATTCTCGACACCCCCGGGCTGAATGCCGTGGGAGCCGAACCGGAGCTGACGGTCAATCTGATACCCCAGGCGCATGCCGTGGTCTTTGTACTGGGGGCCGATACCGGCGTGACCAAGTCCGATCTGGCCATCTGGCGCGATCATGTGCTGCCGGCAGGAGCAGGCAAGGTTGGGGAAGACGAAGCGCTGGCTGCGTCGCGTCTGGTGGTGCTCAACAAGGTGGACACGCTGTGGGACAGCCTGAGCTCCGGTGCCCAGGTGCAGGCTCAGCTGCGCCGTCAGCAGCAGGACTCGGCCCAGTTGCTGGGGGTGGCGCTGGAGCGCGTGCTGCCCGTCTCGGCCCAGAAGGGGTTGGTGGCCAAGGTGGGACACAACGACAGCCTGCTTCAGGCCAGCGGCCTGCCCGCCTTCGAGGACCTGCTGGCCAACGGCATCATGGGGCAGCGCCAGAAAGTGCTGCAGACCGCCATGCGCACCAATGTGCAGCAGCTGCAATCGCAGGTGGAGCGCGTCATCAATATGCGCCGCGGCGATCTCGATGATCAGTTGGCCGAGCTTTGTGGTCTGCGCGGCAAGAATGCGACGGTGATCGCCAGCATGCGGTCCCGCATCGAGGCCGAACACAAGGAGTTCGACCAGAGCGCCAGCCGCATCCAGGCCATGCGCAACATCCATATGCGCATGCTCAAGGATCTCTTCCAGCTGCTGAGTTCGACCACGTTGAAGGCCGAGCTGTCGGAGCTCAAAGAGACCCTGGATCAGCGCGGGCTCAAACTGGGCCTGCGCAATGTCTATGAGCAGACCTTCGGACGCCTGCATGCCGTGGCTGCCAGGGTGCAGGTCCAGGCCGATGAAATCCAGACCATGATGAGTGCCTCGTTCAAGGAGCTCAATGCGGAGTTCGGCTTCTCCCTGCAAACGCCGCCGCAGCTGGTGCTGTCCGAGTTCAGGGACGACTTGCGCGGCATCGAGGGCAGCTACACCCAGTACCTGGGGTTGAGCAGCGCTCTCAAGCTCAGCAGCGCCGATTTTTCGCAGCGCCTGATCAAGGCGCTGGCGCTGCGTCTGCGCACGGTGTTCGAAGCGGCATCGAACGATGTGGAAATGTGGAGCAAATCACTGACTGCGCCGGTCGATGCACAATTGCGCGAACGTAAACGCAGTTACACGCGCCGCCTGGAAGCGGTGGACCGCATCAGCGGCGCTGCCACGGAGCTGGAGGAGCGCATTGCCGACATGGAGAATGCGCAGACCCGCCTCGCAGCGTTGCAGACACAGCTGACCAGCGCATCGGCGCAGTTGCTGGATCCGCTCGGCGGCGGGCGACCGCCAGTCGCTTCCATGCCGCTGGACATCAACCTGGTAGCCTGAAATCTTGACTCTCCCTTCGATTGCCACCGCCGTGGTGCAGTGGCAGGCCAGTCATGGCCGCAATCATCTGCCCTGGCAGCAGACCCGTGATCCTTACCGCGTCTGGCTGTCCGAAATCATGCTGCAGCAGACCCAGGTCAGCACGGTGCTGGGCTACTACCAGCGTTTTCTGGATGCCTTTCCCGATGTGGCCAGCCTGGCTGCCGCCCCTCAGGATGCCGTGCTGGCGCTGTGGAGCGGCCTGGGCTATTACAGCCGTGCGCGCAATCTGCACAAATGCGCACAGACCGTGATGCAGCAATGGGGCGGGGCCTTTCCGAAAACGGCCGAAGAGCTGGCGACCCTGCCAGGCATTGGCCGTTCCACGGCCGGTGCCATTTCATCATTCTGCTTTTCAGAGCGGGTGCCGATTCTGGATGCCAACGTGCGCCGTGTTCTCACGCGGGTGCTGGCGTTTGATGCGGATCTGGCACAGTCCAGAAATGAAAAGCAGCTGTGGGAATATGCCCAGCAACTGTGCCCCACCGAGAATCTGCACGAAGCCATGCCGCGCTACACCCAGGGGATGATGGATCTGGGCGCCAGCGTCTGCACATCGCGCAAGCCCACTTGCCTGGTGTGCCCCTTGCATTCCGAATGCCGGGCGGCCCGCGCCGGCAACCCGGAGAACTATCCTGTGCGCACACGCAAGATCAAGCGCAGCTCCGAGTCCTGGTGGCTGTTGCTGGCGGTGGATACGCAGCGCCGCGTATGGCTGCAAAAGCGTCCGCAAGCCGGTATCTGGGCCGGGCTTTACAGCCCGCCGGTCTTTGAAGACTATGCGGCACTGCAAAGCTATGCGCAGGCCGCCTGGTCTCGGGACGGGACCCGGAGCTGGCAGGATCTTCCAGGCTTTCTGCATGTACTGACCCACAAGGATCTGCACCTGCATCCGGTTCTGGTGCCCGTCGATCAGGCGCATACCGCCCTGGCGTCAGAGGCCGATGAATCCTGCTGGGCGGATGCAGCGGCCTGGGCCGAGCTGGGTCTGCCGGCCCCGATCCGCAAGCTGCTCGACGCCGAGCTGGCCTGAGCGCCTGCCGCATGAATGAAAAAAGGTGACGGCCGGCGTCACCTTTTTTCATGGCTGCAGATTTCAGAAGCGCAGTCTGGGCATCAGCATGGAGCAGCGCAGCCCCATCAAGGCCAGCCACAGGGCCCTGGCCTGCGGGTTGTTGCGCTGCGCCTGCAATTGCCGGCCGGCGGCTACCACCTGCTGGCGCAGGACTTGCTGCGCCCTGCGGTCGCCTTGACTCTGTGCGCTCAGCCAGAGTTGCTGGTATTGCTGCACGCTGACCTGGCAAGGCTCGCCGAGTAGATGGCGCGACGAAACGTTCAGCAAGGCCTGAGCCTGCGGGGTGTGTCGTGACTGGCTCATGCGATCTCCTCCTGCTTCGAAGACTTGTTCGGCACTTCGCTCTCGCTGCGTCCAAAGGCGTACCAGTCCACATGGCGGGTGCAGATCATGACCAGGGCCAGCACGCCGAACAGGGCGATGGAGCCGACGACCAGAGCGGTCTGTTCCAGCTGCAGCAGCACATACAGCAGGCCGTACAGGGCCGAGATGGCAATCGCGAACGGCAGGCCGCGTTTGATGCTGCCCAGAATATGGCTGGCATAGAAAGCCAGCAGAGCCACGCAGGAGCTGGCCGCAATCGCATAGGCCGTGGCAAAGCCCAGGTGTTCGGACAGGCTGATGAGCAACAGGAAGAAGCTGCACAAGGCTGAGCCGACCAGCAGGTACTGCACGGGGTGAACGCGCAGCTTTTTCATGACTTCGAACAGGCCGACCGCGACAAAGGTCAGGATCACAAAAAGAATGCCGTACTTGGTGGCGCGCTCGCTCAGCGAGTAGACATTGACCGGGTTGACGAACTCCGTGTCCATGGTTTCGAGGCAGGGGCCGCTGTCGTCATGGCCACGGGCTGCAGAGGCGGCGTAGGTTTCCGAGCTGCCCCAGTAGCCGGGGCTGCAAAGACGTTGCTGGCGGGTGAAGGCCGTGCTGGCAGAGGTGGCCAGCGAGGACAGCTCCCAGCTGGCGGTAAAGCCGCTGTCCGTCACTTCGCGTCGGCTGGGTAGAAAGCTGCCGCCAAACGAGGGATGAGGCCAGTCGGCAGTCAGCGTGACCTTGCTTTCCGTGGCGATGGGGCTGAAGGCGAGCTGCTCCGTGCCCAGCAACTGCAGCTTGATGTCCAGGTTCAGGGCTTCGCCCTTTTTCAGCAGGCTGGCGTCAATCTCTGCCTGAATGCCTTTGCCGTAGCGCTCCAGTGGCGTGCCGGATTCGACCGCCAGATCCTGGCCGTTGGCCTGCAGCGTCGCGCTGCGGATGCCGCGCGGGTCGCTGAGCGCAAATGCCACAAGGACCTTCTTGCAGCGCACCACGGCGTTGGGCTCGCTGGGCTTGGGCAGCTCCGCATACTGCGCGGCATTGGCAAAACCGGCCGATATCTGGTCGTGCAGCACATAGGTGTTGATGTGATGCAGGCCGCGCGAGCGCTCCTCCATCTTGGCATTGGCGTCGTGGTTGAGCGTGTCGGGCAGCAGCATGCGCTGGAATTCCCGTGTGCTGTATTCCACTTTTTTGCCATTGGTCGTGCTGGTGGTTTCCGTGCAGTTCTGCACCAGGGCCGGGCCGATCAGCGTCTGCGTGCCGGCCAGGCTGGAGACCACGCTTTGCACGGCGTAGTCGCGGTTGCGGATGCGGTCTTTGACCACATCCTGAATCATGGACAGACCGGCCATGAGCAAGGCCAGAACGATCAGCAGTGAGACTGTCTTGAACAGCAGTCGGTTTTTCATGCGTGCTCCTGAATGAGGGATTTCAGGACCAGTGTCGGCAGCGACTGTGTGGACGCAATGAAGTCTGTGAAGCGGGTGTGAAGTCCTGCCCGAAAGCTCTGGCCGCCTAGCTTTCGGGTGCGAAATCCAGCGTCACGGCAAGGCCGGGGTGACGATTGTGGACCTGCATGCTGCCGCCATGTAGATGCATGATGCGGGTGACGATGGACAGGCCCAGCCCGGTGCCGCTGCGCTCTCCGTTGGGTCTGGGCGTCGTGAAGAAGCGCTCGCCCAGGCGGGCCAGCAAGGGCTCGGCCACGCCTGGGCCCTGATCGCTGACGGTGATGCGATGCGGGGCCAGCTCGAGCTCGATCACGCTGTTCTCTGTAGAGAAATCCAGGGCGTTCTGCAGCAGATTGCTGATGGCCAGAATGACCAGGCCTGCCTCCCAGGGGCCGCTGCTGTCCACGCCGCTCAGGCGCATGGCCATGCCGCGTTGCTCGGCGTGGCTTTGCAGCGAGTTCATGGCTTGCCGGGCACATTCCATCAGGCTGCAGCCATGGCTGGTGTCCAGTTGCTGACGCTGTTCGAGACGGCTGAGCTGGAGCAACTGGTCGATCAGGTTCTGCAGGCGCAGGCTCTGGTCCACCACCTGTCTGGCGAACATGGCCCGGTCCTGGGGCGGCAGCTCTTCCTGCAGCAACTCGCCCGCGCCGCGTATGGCGGCCACCGGGCTTTTGAGTTCGTGGGTCAGGGCGCGTACATAGCCCTCGATATAGTCGCGCCCTTCCAGGCGCTTGCGCATATTGTCCATGGCTTGGGCCAGCTCGCCCAGCTCGCCGGGCATGTCGGGTATGGCCGCAGGAGCCGAGGTCTGTGCGGGGTGGGCAGACTCGTTGAGCGTGGGGGCCTGTACATGCTGCGCATAGTTGCGCAGCCGGCGCACGTGAAGCACAAACCACCAAGTCACGGCACAGCCCACGGCGGCGGACAGCAGCACAAACAGCAGGCCGCCGCGCAGAATTTTCTGCTCCGCGCTGTCGACGATTTTCTGTACCGAGCTGGAGGGCTTGGAGGCGGTCAGCACCCCGGCAATCTGGCCGTCCACCATGATGGGCGCCGAGACATACATGACGCTGCTGGATTCGTCCTCCTTGACGGCGCGCGTGGTGCGCGCGCCATACTCGCCGCGCAACGTCAGATAGACATCACGCCAGCGCGAGTAGTCGGCGCCCTGGTCCTTGCCCTGAGAGTCGAACAGCACCATGCCCCGGGCGTCGGTGACGGTGATGCGCAGATCCAGCGTGGTCTTGCGTGTGTCCCAGATCCAGGCCTGTATCGGCTTTTGCGTGTAGCCCTGCAGTTGGGTGGCAAAGGAGCTGTCCGCGCCTGCTTGCAGCAGGCCTTTTTCCATGTCGGCACTGGCCAGGGTGGCCAGTGCATAGGCGGTCTCCACCAGCGTGTCCTCGGTCACCTTGCGCACGCTGGGCTTGATCTCCACCATGAAGACGCGCAGCACAAAAAAGGCGGCCAGGCCGTTGATCAGGAAGAAGGCAAAGAAGAGACGCAGGCCCAGACGCATACCGGCTATCCGGGCTGGTTCAGGCTGTAGCCCAGACCGCGGTGGGTGACGATGAGCTCCTGATCGGGCAAGCGCTCGCGCAGTTTGGCGCGCAGGGTCTTGATATGGGTGTCCACCGTGCGGTCCGTGCTCTCGCTGTCCAGGCCCCAGATTTGCTCCAGCAAGGCGTCGCGGCTCAGTATGCGGCCCGCTGCGTTGACCAGGCTCTGCAGCAGCTGATACTCGCGCCTGGTCAGATCCAGCGCCTTGCTGTGGATCAGAGCCCGTTGGCCTTGCTCATCTATTTGAAGAGCCTTCGCAAGCTGGGCGGGCGCTGCAGGCTGAAATTGCCTGGAGCGGCGCAGCAGGGCGCGGGTGCGCGCCAGCAGTTCGCGCGGGCTGAAGGGCTTGGTCAGATAGTCGTCCGCGCCCAGTTCCAGGCCCAGAACCTTGTCCATCTCCTCGCCTCTGGCGCTGAGCACCAGTACCGGAACAATCGAGCCGGCAGAGCGTAGCTCGCGGCACCAGTCCAGGCCGTTGCCGTCGGGCAGGCCAACGTCCATGAGAAGCACGTCAAACGCTGTCCTGCTCCATTGCTGGCGCGCATCGGCGATCAGCAGGCTGTGGGTGACGGCAATGCCCTCGCGCTCCAGTGCGTAGCAAACCGTTCGTGCAATGGCCGGGTCGTCTTCGAGCAGCAGCACATGCATGGCTGGCGTCTGAGGGCTGAGCATGCGGGTCAGCTGATCGGGTGGACGGCTTCCGGGGCCAGGAACTGTTGAGAGACCTGGATGAACTTGTCGCGGAAATCCAGTGAGCGGTGGCGGCGCACGGTGGGCCACTGCTTCTCGAAGTGCCGGGCAAGAGCTTCGACGAGAAAGACCGAGCGATGCTGCCCGCCCGTGCAGCCTATGCCCACGGTGACGTAACTGCGATGGTCTCTGGCCAGCAGCGGCAGCCAGCGTTCGAGGAACTGCTGTATGTCCAGCTGCATCTGCTGCACCTCGGGCAGGGCGCCCAGATAGTCGGAAACCGGCTTGTCCAGGCCCGTCAAGGCACGCAGTTCCTTGTCGTAGAAGGGGTTGGGCAGCATGCGCACGTCAAATACATAGTCCGAGTCGATGGGCATGCTGTGCTTGAATCCAAAGGACTGGAACATCAGCGTCATCTGTCCTGCCGGTGCTTCGATGATCTGCTTGATATAGCTTTGCAGCTGCGCCGACTTGAGGTCACCGGTGTCGATGACGATGGAGCGGTCGCGCAGCAGGCCCAGCAGCTCCCGCTCCTTTTCGATATCGAGCTCCAGTGCCTGGCGCTCGTTGGTCAGGGAGCCGGGGGACAGGGGGTGACGCCTGCGGGTTTCCGAAAAGCGCCTGATCAGCGTGCTGCTGTCGGCGTCGAGAAAAATCATGCGCGGCATCAGCCCCTGCTTTTTCAGGCGATGCAACTGATCGGGCAGCTGGGGCAGGCCCTTGGCGCTGCGTGCATCCATGGCAATGGCCACTTTCTCGTCCTGATGGTTGAGCTTGAGCTCCACAAAGGACTGCAGCAATTCCGGGGGCAGGTTGTCGACGCAGTAGTAGCCAGCATCTTCCAGCGCGTGCAGCGCAACGGATTTGCCCGATCCGGACATGCCGCTGATCAGAACAATCTCCATGGACATGATTTCAAACTCCTCTGACTTTGCCGCTCTTGCGGGCTGCCGTGCTGGCCTTGGCACTTCGGGCCGGGGTGGCCGATGAACGCAGGGCGCTGTTGGCGGCCTGCTTTGCAGGTAATCTTGCCATGGCCAGCATTTCTCTGGCATGGGCCATGGTTGCTTCGGACAGGTGCTCGCCGCCCAGCATGCGGGCCATTTCCATCTCGCGTTCTTCGCCCGCCAGCGGGTCCACGCTGCTGATGGTGGTGTTGGACTTGGGGCGCTTGGTCACCCGGTAATGCTGGTCTGCGTAGGCAGCGACCTGGGGCAGGTGGGTGACGGCCAGCACCTGGCGCGACCCGCCCAGAGAGTGCATGAGGCGGCCCACGGTTTCGGCCACGGCTCCGCCCACGCCGGAGTCCACCTCGTCAAAGATCAAGGTTCCGGCCTGGCCCAGCTCGCTGGTGGTTACGGCAATGGCCAGCGAGATGCGCGACAGCTCGCCGCCTGATGCCACCTTGGCCACGGGTTTGGGCGTGGCGCCGGTATGGCCGGCCACGAGAAAGGTGATCCCGTCCGTGCCGGCAGGGCTGGCGGCTTCGGCATGCTCCAGCTGCACTTCGAAACGGCCCCCCTTCATGCCCAGGCTTTGCATGGACTGGGTGATGGCGCGTGACAGGCGTGGAGCAGCCAGGGTGCGCTGCTGCGAAATTTTGCGCGCCTCGGCCTGATATTTGAGCTGGGCAGCCTGCTCTCTGGCGCGTAGACCCTCGACATCGACGGCGGCATCCAGTTGGTGCAGCTCCTGCTTCCAGCCTTCGAGCAGAGCGGGTAACTCTTCGGGCGTGCGCTTGTAGCGGCGAGCCAACTGCATCCACAGCGACAGGCGTTCGTCGAGATCGGCCAGCAGCTCGGGGTCCAGATCGGCGCGGCGCAGATAGGCTTGCAGCGAGTGGCGGGCATCGTGCAACTGGGCCACACAGGAGCCGAGCACGTCGGCAATGCTCTGAAACTCGGGCTCCAGATGCTCCTGGTCCTGCAGCAGGTGGTGGGCTCTGCCCAATGGGGTGGCCGCTCCTGCATCGTCATCTTCCAGCAGCTGGAGGCATGACTGGGCCGAGTCCATCAAGGTCTGCGCGTGCGACAGGCGCGTGTGCTGGGCGTTGAGCTCATCCCATTCTTCGGCGCGCGGCGACAGCTTGTCCAGCTCGGATATCTGCCATTGCAGTCGCTCGCGTTCGCGCTGCAGATTGTCCTGGGCCGAGAGAGCCTGCTCCAGAGCCTGATGGCTCTGGCGCCAGTCTTGCCACAGCGACTTGAGCTGGGCGGTTTCAATACCGCCGTAGGTATCCAGCATGGCGCGTGCCGCGTCCGGCCGGGTCAAGCTTTGCCAAGCATGCTGGCCATGAATGTCGATCAGCTGATCGCCCAGGTGGCGCAGCTGTGTGGCCGTGGCGGGCGAGCCATTGATCCAGGCGCGGCTGCGGCCCAGGCTGTCTATGACGCGGCGCAGCAGCAAATCCTGCTCCTGCGCAAACCCCGACTCTTCCAGCCATTCGTGAATGTGGGGGGGGCAGTCGAACTCGGCGCAGATATCGGCCTGGGGGCAGCCTTCGCGTACCACCTGCGCATCGGCGCGTGCGCCCAGCACCAACTGCAGGGCGTCGAGCATGATGGATTTACCGGCGCCGGTTTCGCCGGTCAGCACCGTGAAGCCGGTCTGCCAGTCCAGGTCGAGTGACTGGACAATCACAAAGTCCCGCAGGACGATGCGCTTCAAGGCCATGGTCAGACGCCTCCCTCGTTCCAGCCCAGCTTTTTGCGCAGGGTGTCGAAGTAGTTCCAGCCCTTGGGGTGCAGAAAGTGCACGCTGTGATCGGCGCGGGTCACCAGGATGCGGTCGCCATGCTGCAGTGATTTCAGGGACTGCATGTCAAAGTTCGCGCTGGCATCGCCACGGCCGCCCACCACCTCGATAGTCACCTCCTGTGCGTCCGAGAGCACGATGGGGCGGTTGGAGAGGTTGTGCGGCGCGATGGGCACCATCACCCAGGCTGGAATCGAGGGGTGCAGCATGGGGCCGCCGGCCGAGAGCGCATAGGCAGTGGAGCCCGTGGGGGTGGCCACGATCAATCCGTCGGCGCGCTGGTTGGAGACAAAGCTGCCGCCGACCTCGATGCGCAACTCCACCATGCCCGAGGTTGAGCCACGGTTGACCACCACGTCATTCATGGCCTGGGCTTCAAACACGCACTGGCCGTCGCGCATGACACGAGCATTCATCAGCGTGCGTTCGTCTTCCTCGTACTCGCCCTGGAGGATGGGCGTGATGGAGGCTTCAAATTCATCCAGAGCAATGTCGGTGACAAACCCGAGGCGGCCCTGGTTGATGCCAACCAGCGGTGTGCCATAGCGCGCCAGATGGCGGCACACGCCCAGCATGGTGCCGTCACCGCCCACTACCAGGCCGAGGTCGCAATGCTTGCCCAGGCCATCCACGTCCATGCTCGGGTAATCGGGCAGGCCCGCATAGATGGCTGACTGGGTATCCAGAATCACCTCACAACCCATGCTGCGCACATAACCGGCAATCCGTTGCAGTGCTTCGCTGGCCGCATCGGAGGGAACCCCTGCTGCCGGTGTGTGGTACTTGCCGATCAGGGCAATATGGTGGAACGTGGATGTCATCTGGGAAATTACATCATTAAAATGAAATCATGCTCGACGAACGTGCCAAGTTATTGCTCAAAGCGCTGATCGAGCGTTACATCGCTGACGGTCAACCAGTCGGCTCGCGCACTCTTTCACGTGCATCCGGGCTTGAATTGTCGCCTGCCACCATACGCAACGTGATGGCCGACCTGGAAGAGATGGGCCTGATCATCAGCCCTCACACATCGGCAGGCCGCGTGCCGACAGCCAGGGGATACCGCCTGTTTGTCGACACCATGCTGACAGTGGATCGCTCCGATCTTGTAACGCCCGGCCTGATGCCCGAACAGCCGCAGAAGGTGATCGCCAATGCGGCCAACCTGCTGTCCAACCTCTCCCAGTTCGTGGGCGTGGTCATGGTGCCGCGTCGCAGCTCCGTCTTCAAGCATATCGAGTTCGTGCGCCTGTCGGAGCGGCGCTTTCTGGTCATCATCGTCTCGCCCGAAGGCGATGTGCAAAACCGCGTGATCTTCACGGATGTGGATTACGAGTCCTCGCAACTGATAGAAGCCTCGAATTTCCTCAATCACCATTACGCCGGTTTGACAATGGAGGAGGTGCGTGCGCGGCTGCAAACCGAGGTGGAGCAATTGCGGGGCCAGGTTGCCAGCCTCATGCAGGCGGCGGTGAATGTCGGCGCCGAAGTCATGAGCCACCATGATCGTGAGGATGTGGTGATCGCCGGCGAACGCAATCTGCTGTCGGTGAGTGATTTTTCCAGCGACATGGGCAATCTGCGCCGTGCTTTCGACCTGTTCGAGCAGAAAACGCAGATTCTCAGGCTGCTGGACTTCTCCAATCAGGCCGATGGCGTGCGCATCTATATCGGTGGCGAGAGCCAGACCGTACCGTTTGAAGATCTCTCCGTAGTGAGCGCCCCCTATGAACTTGACGGCAAGGTGGTAGGCACTCTGGGGGTGATCGGCCCTACGCGTATGCACTACGACAAGATGATCCAGATTGTCGATATCACATCCAAACTGGTGAGCAATGCTCTGAGTCACAAGCGTTAGGCCCTACAATGGCGAAGTTTTTCTGGTGGCAGCCACGGCTGTTGTCAGTGTTGGGGCGTTAGCTCAGTTGGTTAGAGCAGAGGACTCATAATCCTTTGGTCGTCGGTTCAAGTCCGCCACGCCCTACCAAGCTGCACGAAAGCCTGCTGTCTTCATCGATGGCAGGCTTTTTCTTTGGCCAAACGCGGAAAATTTGCCAGATTTGATCTGGCGGCTGTTTCTGCTCTGCTAGAATACAACCCTGTTGCGGCTGTAGCTCAGCTGGATAGAGTACTTGGCTACGAACCAAGGGGTCGTGGGTTCGATTCCTGCCAGCCGCACCACAAAACGTCAAGCCTCAGAACTGCAAAGTTCTGAGGCTTTTTCGTTTCCGGATCTGGGGTTGCCCGGTTTTCAGATGCCCTCAGGCCTTGGGGATCAGCAGGCTGAAGGTGCTGCCCTGGCCAGGCTGGCTGCTGATCTGCAGACTGCCGCCATGGCGCTGTGCCACGGTGCGTGTGAAGGCCAAGCCCAGGCCTACGCCGTCCATGCGCTGGTGCTGCTGCAGACGTTCAAAGGGCTGGCTGAGTCTGGCTAGTGACTCCTCATCCATGCCGGGGCCGTGATCGCGCACGGCAATGCCCCAGTAGCTGCCCTGCTCGACGATACGGATATCGATCACCGCGCCGGTATCCGCATCCTGCGGCTTGCCGTACTTGATGGCGTTGGTCAGCAAGTTGATGACCGCGCGGTGCAGCAGACCGGGGTCGCCGTGCACGCAGGCTTCGGTATCCGGCAGCTCGAACGCCAGTTGCATGTTCTGCTGGCTGGCCTGGGTCCAGCAGTCCGAGACGGCCTGATCCGCCAGCAGGCCCAGGTCCACAATCTCGCTGCGGTATTGCTGCCGCTGGGCTCTGGCCAGATGCACAAAGTCGTCAGCCAGTTGCAGGGACGACTGGGCGTAGCCCTCTATGCGGGCGAAGAGGGCCTCCTCCGACTCGATGCGCTTGCCCGTGCGCTGCATCTCCAGCAAGGTGATGATGGAGCCAATGGGTGCGCGGATATCGTGGGAGATGAACTGCATGGCCTGGTCGCGCTGGGCCTGTGCGCTGCGCAGGTCGCTGATATCGACCAGGGTGATGAGCCAGCCCGAGGTGGGCGGTGCCTCGAAGGTCTGGCTCAGCAGCATCAGGTGGCGACCCTGTGAGTCGCGCCCCTCGCTTTGACGCGGCAGCGTGGCATTTTGCATGGCGCTGCGGGTCAGAAGGGGGGCGTTGGCGTTGGGCGCTCTGGCAGCGTGTTCCTCGTCACTGGCGGCGTGGCGGAGTTCAGCCAGCAGCAAGATCAGGTCGTCGCCTTGCTGCAGGTTGCGGCCCAGGCTTTCGACATAGTGGTGGGCTGCGGTATTGGCCAGCAGCACCAGTCCGTTGCGGCCGCAGACAAAGGTGGCGGATGGCAGCTGGCGCAGGCTTTCGCTCACGAAGTGATGCAGGGAGCGCAGCTGGCGCGAGGCCTGCTCCACGGCCGAGATGCGCTGATCCAGGGCATCTCCCTTGAGTGCACTGTGGCTGGCAGTCGGCAGCCCCTGGTCCTGCAGATCGCGCAGCTCCAGCGCCAGAAAGCGTGTTGCGGCGCGCAGGCGCAGCCAGCTCCACAGCGGGTAGGCAAGCGCCAGGCTCAGCAGCGCTGCGGCGGGCTCTGTCTGGATATGGCCCCAGCGCGGTGCCAGGCCGGCAATCAGCAGACTGAGCAAGGCCAGCAGGATGCTGGAAATCAGCCCGCCAGAAGGGCCGAACCAGGCAAGGGCCAGAAGGCCCAGCATCACGGGCAGCAGATTGAGGCTGCGGTTGAGCAGGGCAGACGCCGGCTCCAGATGTGTGCCCTGCAATATGCCGTTGAGCACATGGCCCAGCATTTCCACATTGGAGATCAGGCGTGCATTCAGGCCGTTGGGCGCCGTGAACTTTTCGCCGAGGCCGGCAGCGGTCGCTCCGATGAGCACATATTTGCCGCGAAAAGCAGCGGCAGGAATATTGCCGCGCAGCACGTCGATATAGGAGTAGGTGGTGAATGGCGAGCCAGTGCTTTTCTGACGGTCCTGCGCTGCTTTGGCAAAGGCGATGAAGCGGGGCTGCAGCTTTTGCCAGGAGTCGGTGGCCGCCAAGCCGGCTGGCGGCTGGGCCGGTGGCGGGCAGGGGCGGCCGGTTTGGCCCACGCAATGCAGGCTCTGTGCCATATGCCACCAGGGCTGGGACGATGTGCCTTCCTGTGCGTAAAAGCGCCGCACCACCCCGTCGGCATCCATCGGCATCTGGGTGTGGCCCAGTGCGGCTGCTTCGCCGGCAAGACCCTTGAGCGGAGCGGTGGCACCGTTTTGCGCGGCGCGTGTGACGGGCAACACCACATTGCCGCTTTTTTTCAGTGCTTGCTGCAGCAGCAGGTCGTCGCCAGGGTAGTCCAGGTCCTCCTCGCTGAAGACCACATCCATGCCGATGGCGCGAGGCTGGCCCTGCGCGATGCGATCCAGCAAGGCCGCGTGCAGCGCGCGGCGCCAGGGCCAGCGGCCTATGCTGTCGATGCTGTCATCGTCGATGGCCACGATGACGACTTCGGGCGAGGCCGGACGCTGGTGCAGCCAGACCGAGGTGTCCTGAAGAATGCCGTTGATGCGTGGCAGCTGGCCTGGGCCGCTGAGCCACCAGGTCAGGCCGAGCAGGAAGGCGCTGAGCAGCAGCCAGCTCAGGCGCAGATTCTGCAAGCGGCTTTTGCGCGGGCTGGGAGCTTCAACCATGTGGATGGCCCGGGTTGATGCTCATAAAACCGTAGCTTCTAGCGCATGCCAAACATGAATTTAAGGTATGAATCCTATGTAATTTCATGAAATTCAAGCGCTGGCAGCTATTGTTTTTACTGGCGCATCAGACGCAGGCCATCGCCGGAAGTCAGTGTCTGTCCTTCGGACGAGGTCACCCAGTTGCCGGTCTGGAACTGGCGCGCGGCAGAGAGGTTGCTGCGCAGACCGTTGGCATCCTCGACCTGCATCTGCAGATAGTAGGTGCCGGCGGCCAGCTCCTGCGTGCTCCACTGCGGCTGGGTCACCCAGGTATCGACCAGGGGCGCGGCAAAACTGGTGTCGCTAGCCACCACGATGCGGTAGCGTTGGCCCTCTTCGCCAGCCCAGTGAATATGGCTGCTGCCCTCGCCGGGCGCGCCGCCGATCTGCAGCTCGGGCGATTGTGGTGCCAGGGCCAGTTTCATCTTTTGCGGGGCGGCGAAGGGGCCCGCATCCGGCTGGCCGTTGCCCAGCGTGCGGATGCTGCCCACGCGCCACAGATATTCACCAATGGGCAGCTTGGCCAGCGCCTCGGCGGGCAGGGCGCAGTCCTTGAGCTCGCTGGCGTCGATCAGGGGCTGGGCAAAGCTGCCGTTCGCAGCGATGACCTGGATACGGTAGGCTGAGGCTTCGGCCACCTGGGTGCACTTCAGGCCGTGCTGACCCTGTCCGACGGTGGCGTCGGGCGCTGGCGACTCATAGAGCGGGGGCACCGGATGAGCCTTCACGCGCAGCGCCTGCAGGCTGGGTTTGCCGGGAATGCCGTTGGCATCGATGGCGCGAATCGTGGCAATATAGCTGCCGTCTTCCACACCCGTTAGGCGTGCCGGTGACCGGGTGAACAGGCCGCCGCGTACGATTTGCGTCAAATCCTTGTCCTGGGCCAGCAGCACCTGATAGCGCACGGCACCTGCCATGGTGGGCAGGGGCAGGCTGACCCAGCTGGCGTCTTCGATCAAGGCGGGCCAGGCCGCAATATCGGGAGCCGCCAGCATGGTCGTGGGCTTGCCGAGCTGGCCGTCGGCGGACACGGACAGGCCTTGACCGGGCTTGAGCAGTGCAGAGGGCTGGCCCGTATGCACGGCAACCGAGCCTTCGTCGACCGCAGCAGCCGTGCGGCCCTGTTCGTCGCTCCAGACCAGAAACCGGGTGCCGCGCACGCTGGTCGATGCTGCCTGGGTACGTACCTCGAAACGGCGCTCGCCATTGGCTTGCTTGGGCACGTTGGCCTCGATAGCGCCCTCGCGCAGATCAATCACGGACTGCAGGTTGCCGGCACGGCCTTTGCGGCGCATCTGGCGCAGCTCGACATCGGATTCGGACTGCACGCGCACCAGAGAGCCATCGGCCAGGCGCACGGAGACAAAGGCATTGGCGGGAACCTGGAGCGAATCGCCTTCCTGCAGCAGCTGGCCTTTTCGCACGGGCTGGGCCGGCGCTTTGGTCGAGTCGGCGAGATGGTCGAGCGAGCGCGTGCTTTGCACATCGCCCTGCACAAACTCCACCGAGGCCATCGCCGCGCGCAGCAGGCGGGTGGGAATTTCCAGCACCGAGCCGGGGCGCAGACGCAGCGGGTCCTGCACCTTGTTATGGCTTTGCAGCGCCGTCCAGCGCTTGTGGTCGCCCAGATAGCGGGCCGCCAGCTCCTCCAGCGTATCTCCGCTCACCACGCGGTGGGCCATGGCATCGTTGCCGCGCGGCGTGATCTGGGCATGGGCGACACCTGTCGCCGTCATCCCCCCGAATACGACCCAGAGCATGCCAGCGCCCAGCATGGGCAAAGGGGTGCGGGTAGAGCGAAGGGTTGGACGTAAATCAGGCATTGGAAGATCAGAGGCGTAGGGGCTGCTCAAACTCAGGCAGCCGGGGTTGCAGGCTCCGCAGTTTCGGGGGCATCGAGGCGGTAACCATAGCCATAAACGGCCGAGATGGCATAGGGCTGGCCAGCACGTAGATTCAGCAGATTGCGCAGGCGCGAGACATGGGTGTCCAGCGAGCGCGACTGAACCTCGGCGTTATGGCCCCAGACGACCTCGCGCAGATGATCGCGCGAGAGCAGTCGGCCCTGGTTCTGAAACAGCGTCAGCGCGAGCGTGTATTCACGGTGCGTGACTTCCACGGGCTTGCCCTCCATCTCTATGCCGTTGGTAGCGGTGAGAAAGCGGTAGGGGCCGAAGTCCAGCACGCTTTGTGCCGTCAGCGGATAGGCGCGGCGCAGCAGGGCGGCGATGCGTGCGCGCAGCTCGCCCGCGCGGATGGGCTTGATCATGAAGTCATCGGCGCCGCTGGCCAGGCCTTCGACAATGTCGGCCTCTTCGCTGCGGTGGGTCACGAAGATGATCGGCACTTCCTTGCTGATCTGCTCGCGGACCCAGCGCACGATGTCCGGCCCGCTGCTATCGGGCAGTTCCCAGTCGACAAGCAGCAGATCGAAGCTTTCACGACGCAGGGCCTGCTGAAGGGCGGCTCCCTTGAGGTAAGAGTGACAGCTGTGCCCAGCTTCCGTCGCGACTTGTTGCAACAGTTCCAGTTGTAGTGGATCGTCATCCAGGGCAGCAATGCGCATCGGTCGTTCCTTTAGTGCGAAGGATTAAATCCGCGCTGCCTCATGAGTGCCGAGGCAGCGTCCCATAGGGGGTGAGGAGCTATTGCTCGGCGGCCTCACGCAGTTGTTCCAGCGCCTGGATCACCTGGTCGTCGCTGACGTCGGCCAGCGTCTGCAGGCGCGGCTTCAGGCCGGCCAGCGCCGTCGCGCCTTCGCGTTGCAGCTGGGCAATGCTTTGGCCCGCTTCCTTGGGTGCTGCAAAGCCAAGGCTTTGCAGTAGCAACTGGCCGTCGGCAGCCACCAGCTTGAAGTAGAACTGGCCGTCCGTCTCGCGGTACTGCTTGAACTGGGGCAGTGCCGTCTTGGCTGCCTTGGCTTTGGCCTTGCTGGCCTGCGCCAGATTGCGGATGCCCACGGCGGCGCGCAGCTGTTGCAGCAAAGGAGTCGCCAGTTTGCGAGCCTTGACCGCGCCGGCCTGGAGAATCTCTTCCAGCTCGGCGGGATGGGCAATCAGGTACTCGTAGCGCTCGCGCATGGGGGCGATTTCGCGGTCGATGCGCTCGAACAGGATCTGCTTGGCATCGCCCCAGGCAATGCCCTCGGCATATTGCTGGCGCAGTGCGGCACTTTCCTCTTCGCTGGCAAAGCCCTGGTAGATCTGAAAGAGGGCCGAGCCTTCGACTTCCTTGGCTTCGCCGGGAGCGCGCGAGTCGGTGGTGATGCTGTTGATGAGCTTCCTGAGCTGCTCGCGCGGTGCGAACAGCGGAATCGTGTTGTTGTAGCTCTTGCTCATCTTGCGACCGTCAAGGCCGGGCAGGGTGGCTACAGACTCTTCCACCACGGCTTCGGGCAGGGTGAAGTACTCGCTGCCGTAGATGTGGTTGAAGCTGGACGCCATATCGCGCGCCATCTCCAGATGCTGGACCTGGTCGCGGCCCACGGGGACCTTGTTGGCATTGAAGATCAGGATGTCGGCACCCATGAGCACGGGGTACATGAAGAGACCGGCGGTCACGCCGTCGTCAGGTTCGGTGCCGGATGCATTGTTCTTGTCCACCGCCGCCTTGTAGGCATGGGCGCGGTTGAGCAGGCCCTTGCCGGTCACGCAGGTCAGAAACCAGGTCAGCTCCGGAATCTCGGGGATGTCCGACTGGCGGTAGAAGGTCACATGCTTGGGGTCCAGGCCCGCAGCCAGCCAGCTGGCGGCAATCTCGATGGTCGAACGCTGCACGCGCTCGGGGTCCTGGCACTTGATGAGGGCGTGGTAGTCGGCCAGAAAGTAGAAGTTCTCCACATTCTTGTCGCGGCTGGCGTCGATGGCCGGGCGCATCATGCCTGCGTAGTTGCCCAGGTGCGGGGTACCGCTGGGGGTGATGCCGGTCAGAAAACGGGTGGTGCTCATAGGGATCAACAACAGATATCAGTAGCAGACCAGGCGCTGGGTTCAGCGCAGCAAGGCCATGAAGGGGTAGAGGATCAGATCGATGGCCGAGTAGCCCAGGCTCATCAGCGGGCGCAGCCAGAAGCTGCCGACCACGCCGGCGATCACCAATGCCATGACGATGAAGAAGCCATAGGGCTCGACGCGTGCCAGCACTTGCGCCTGCTTCCAGGGCAGCAGACCGACCAGGATGCGGCCGCCGTCCAAAGGCGGCAGCGGAAACAGGTTGAAGGCCCACATCACCAGGTTGACCAGGATGCCGGCGCGGCACATCTCGAGGAAAAAGCGCTCCTGCAGACCTGTGCCTACCAGCACGATCAGCAGCAGGCCCCAGAACACGGCCTGCACGAAATTGGAGGCCGGGCCGGCCAGCGCGACCCAGATCATGTCGCGCTTCGGGTGACGTAGATGGTCGAAGCGCACGGGTACGGGCTTGGCGTAGCCGAAAAGAAACGCGCCCGAGGTCGCGAAATACAGCAGCAGCGGCATCAAGATGGTGCCGATGGGGTCGATATGCTTGATGGGGTTGAGCGTGATGCGCCCCATCATGGCTGCGGTGTTGTCGCCAAAGTGACGCGCAGCATAGCCGTGCGCCGCCTCATGAATGGTGATGGCGAACAGCACGGGCAGTGCGTAGATCAGGACGGTTTGTATGAGTTCGGTGGGTTCCACGCGCTGATTGTCTCAGACGTCGCGTCAGGCTGCTGTGTTGTGCCGGGACAAGCCGTGGGTGCTTGCAGAAATACGGGTTGCACATAAGTTGTGTGGTAAGCCAGATGTAGCAAAATGCAACTCGCGCAAATTCCCGGGCACGGCTTGCACGTCGGAGCAGGTTTGTGCGGTTTGACGACATCAATACACAACACGGCGTTCGGCAGGACAGGGCAAGGGGATCGATATGACGGTAAGCAAGCGACTGGTAATCGCATTTGTCAGCATCAGTGTTTTTGTGCTGGCTTTGATGGGAATTGCCTGGTCAGCAATGTCCGATGTGCTGGAGGTGCTCAAGGCGGGCTCGCTGACGGTGCAGCAGTCACAGAGCCTGATGGCCGAGGTGGAGCGCTCGCGCTGGTGGCTGCTGGCACTGGGGGGCTGGGTCTGCATTTCCTGCGCCTGGTCCTGGGTCAGCCTGCGCCGCCGCATCGTGGCACCCTTGCAGGAGGCCATCCTGATTGCCGAGACCGTGGCCGCAGGGGATCTGAGCAAGGAGTTCTCTTCCAATGCCGAAGGCGAGTTCGGACGTTTGCTGACGGCGCTGAGCACCATGGAAGACACGCTGACCGAGCTGGTGGGCCGTATCAAGCAGTCCACCGACTCGCTGGCCGTGTCGGCCTACGAGATCGATGCCGGCAACACCAACCTCTCCAGCCGTACCGAGCAGCAGGTCAGCGCGCTGACCGAAACCGCTGCCAGCATGGAGCAGCTCACCGTCACCGTGCGCCAGAACGCCGAGCGTGCCCATTCGGCCAGTTCTCTGGCCGTGACGGCCTCGGCCACGGCCGGGCGCGGCGGTGATGTGGTGGATCAGGTGGTTCACACCATGGACGCCATCAGCAGCAGCTCGCGCAAGATTGTGGACATCATTCAGGTGATTGAAGGCATTGCCTTCCAGACCAATATCCTGGCGCTCAATGCGGCCGTGGAAGCGGCCCGTGCGGGCGAGCAGGGACGTGGCTTCGCCGTGGTGGCCAGCGAGGTGCGCTCGCTGGCGCAGCGCAGTGCCGAGGCGGCTAAGCAGATCAAGGAACTGATCACTGCCAGCGTGACCCAGGTTGAAAGCGGCTCGGGCCTGGTGGGCCAGGCCGGCACCACCATGAAGGAAATCATGCAGTCCGTGGGCCAGGTCACCGGGCTGCTGGGTGAAATCTCGGGCGCGCTGCAGCAGCAGAGCGAGGGCATTGCCCATGTGAACACGGCCGTGGCCCATATGGACAGCACCAATCAGGAAAACGCAGCCCTGGTCATGCAGGCCACGCAGGCCGCAGCGGCGCTCAATGCGCGCACGCAGGATCTGCAGCAGGCCGTGGGCGCCTTCAAGCTCGATGATGATGAGGCACCGGGTCTGGCGCCTGCTGCCATGCCGGCGCCGCGCCGGGCTGCAGCGGCTCAGGTTCAGCCAACTCGTGCACCTGAGCTGGCCTACGAAGAGTTCTGATTCAGGACAACGCGCGCAGATGGCCGTAGACGGCCAGAGCCGTAAAGCCGCAGTGCAGGCAGATGGCCATTGCCAGCAGGGTTCTGCGGCGCAGCATGGAATCATCCGAGCGCGCCGACAGTCCTGGAGATACATGGAATGACTGGCCTTTGCCATAGGCCAGGATCGCCCACGCCGTCCAGAGGGTGGCGAGGGCATAGATCAGCCATGACAGAGACGCCTGCCAGAACAGCAGCATCACCATTACCGAGTAGACACACAGAAAGCCGATGAGCCAGGGCCAGTGACGCTGAACAAAGTCTTGCGGTGGCAGCCTTTTCTGCATGAGGCGGTGCTTATTCGGGCTGCAGGCCGATGTCCTTGAGGTTGCCCATGCCCTGGCGCACCACGACGGGCGGATTGTTCGAGGCCATGGGCGTGAGGTCCAGCACCGTGGTGGGTTGCTGCGGGCAGGCTCCGGAGTCGACCACTGCGTCCAGCTCATGCGGAAAGCGCTCCAGGATGGAGTCGGCATCATTGAGCGGCTCGGTCCCGCCAGGCGCGATCAAGGTGGTGGCCAGCAAGGGCTCGCCCAGCTCTTCCAGCAGCAGCTGCAGCCCCTTGCGATCCGGCACGCGCAGGCCTATGGTCTTGCGCGAGGGGTGGCTCAGGCGCTTGGGCACTTCCTTGCTGGCTTCAAGAATAAAAGTGTAGGGGCCTGGCGTGGCCAGCTTGAGCAGGCGGTACTGGCGGTTGTCCACGCGGGCATAGTTGGCCAGCTCGGACAGATCGCGGCACAGCAGCGTCAGGTGGTGCTTGTCGTTGATCTGCCGTATGCGGCGCATGCGATCGACGGCGTTCTTGTCGTCCAGATGGCAGACCAGGGCATAGCTTGAGTCGGTGGGCACGGCAAGAATGGCGCCCTTGCGCAGCATGTCCGCTGCCTGCTTGATGATGCGGGGCTGCGGGTTCTCTGGATAGACTTCAAAAACGGTGGTCATGCGGCTTCTCTCTGTTTTTTATGCGCGCTGTATGCGGTCCTCCAGCAGCTCCCAGACGGGTGTGAGCTGGCTGGGCAGATAGGGCAGCTGTCCCAGGTCTGTCTGCGATTCATCGGGGCTGTGAAAGTCGCTGCCGCGCGAGGCGGCCAGGCCGAATTCCACAGCCAGATCGGCGTAGCTTGCATATTCATGCGGGCGGTGGCTGCCCGTGACAACTTCCACGCCCTGGCCGCCGAGTTCCTTGAACTTGGAAAACAGCGCATATTCCTCGTTGTGGCTCAGGTCGTAACGCGCCGGATGCGCAATCACGGCCACGCCGCCGGCATCCACGATCCAGCGCACGGCGTCGTGCAGATTCGCCCAGACATGGGCAACATAGCCAGGCTTGCCTTCGGTCAGATAGCGTTTGAAGACCTCATAGGTGTCAGCGCAGACCCCGGTCTCCACGAGAAAGCGGGCAAAGTGGGTGCGCGAGATCAGCTCGGGGTTGCCTGCGTGGCGCAGCGCGCCTTCATAGGCACCCGGAATGCCGGCCAGTTCCAGCTGCCTGGCCATTTCGCGGGCGCGTGGGCCACGGCCATGGCGCGTGTCGTAGAGGCCTTGCTTCAGCGCGGCATCGTCGGCGTCAAAGCCCAGACCCACGATGTGCACGCCGCGGCCCGAGAAACTGACGGAAATTTCCGTGCCTGTCAGATAGTCCAGCCCCGCTGATCTGGCGGCGGCGGCCGCACGATGCTGGCCGCCGACCTCGTCGTGGTCGGTCAACGCCCAGAGCTCCACTCCCCGCTCCGCAGCACGCAGAGCCAGTTGCTCGGGCGTCAAGGTGCCGTCGGAGACGACGGAGTGACAGTGCAGATCGGCGTTGAGATAGGTTTTTGGCACGGCTTCATTGTAGGCCGCTGCAGGCAATCATGACCTGGGTCATCGCGCAAGCATGCTTGCGGCGGCTGCTTGTAACAAAGCTCAAATATGCCGCCCGTATGCCGAAGAAGGATTGCCTGCAGCGCTTGTGAGACTCAGAAAGCGTTACGGCTGCCACGGTATTGCTTGATTTATTGAGATGGATAAAAAATGAAATTGAATCAGTTCTCGGTGTCACAAAAGCTGTGGGCTTTGGTGATCGGCTTGCTGGCAGGCTTGCTGCTGGTGTCGGCAGGCAGTCTGATCTATCTGGATCGCGTCTATGTGAGCATCTCCAAGGAGGCCACACGTACCCGAACGGCCGCCAATATTGCCAGCGAATGGCGCCATCTGACCGAGCAAAGCGTGGATCGCTCCATCGTTGCTGCCATCTCTTCCGAAGAGAACCTGGTGGAGCAGCAGCGCAAGCTGATGAGCGACGGGATTGCGAATATCACCGAGCTGCAGAAAAAGCTCAATGAACTGGTCACCGACGAGGAATCGCGCAAGGTGCTGGATGAAGTCGCCGAGCTCAGGCGTGCGACGCTGGAGAGCAATGCCGCAGTCCAGGCCGCGCGCAAGGACAATGACTTTGCGGCGGCCTTCGATCTGGTTGAAAAGCAGCTGCGTCCCAACGCCAAGGTCTACGTGGATGCGCAGCGCAAGTTTGTGCAGTTGCAGGAGCAACGCAGCCAGCGTGCGATTGCCGATGGCGAAGCACGCCAGTCTCAGGCCTATGTGGCTATCGGTCTGGTCTGCGGCCTGATCGTTCTGCTCGGTCTGGCGATGGCGGCTCTGATCCTGCGCTCGATCATCGCTCCGTTGAATGAGGCTGTAACTCTGGCTGACTCCATCGCTGCCGGCGATTTGACGGCCACCGTGCGCAATGACCGTCATGACGAGCTGGGTCGCCTGCTCAAGTCCCTGAACGCCATGGCCGAGCGCCTGCGCTCCGTGGTCGGTCAGGTGCGCTCGGGAGTGGAATCCGTCTCTTCGGCCTCGGGCCAGATTGCCACGGGCAACCAGGATCTGTCGGCACGCACCGAGCAGACGGCGGCCAATCTCGAGGAAACCGCAGCCAGCATGGAAGAACTGACGGCCACCGTCACCCAGTCTGCCGACACGGCGCGTCAGGCCAATCAACTGGCCTCGACCGCCGCCCAGGCCGCCGAGCAAGGCGGTCGGGTGGTGCAGCAGGTGGTGCAGAGCATGGGCCAGATCACCGACAGCAGCCGCAAGATCGCCGACATCATCGGCGTGATCGACTCCATTGCCTTCCAGACCAATATCCTGGCCCTGAATGCAGCCGTGGAAGCGGCACGTGCTGGTGAGCAGGGGCGTGGCTTTGCCGTCGTAGCTGGCGAGGTGCGCAGCCTGGCGCAGCGCAGTGCCGAAGCCGCCAAGGAGATCAAGCAGCTCATCACCACCAGCGTGGACAATGTGCAGTCAGGCTCGCAGCAGGTAGAGCTGGCGGGCCAGAGCATGAGCGAGATCGTGGCCAGCGTGCGCCGCGTCAGCGACCTGATCGGCGAGATCACGGCCTCGTCCACCGAGCAGCGCGACGGCATCAACCAGGTCAATCAGGCGGTGAGCAATCTGGACCAGATGACGCAGCAGAACGCGGCGCTGGTGGAGGAGTCCAGTGCGGCGGCGCTGTCCATGCAGGAGCAGGCGCGTCGCCTGGCCGAAGTCGTGTCCGCCTTCAAGCTCGGCCATGAAGCCGGCTATGCCAAGGCGGCTGCCCCCCAGCGCCCGGCCAGCCGCGCCATGCCGGCCATGGCACCGGTGAAACAGACCGCCGCTGCAGCTCGGCCTGCGATCAAGAAAGCGCCTGCAGGCCCGACTCCCTCGGCACTGAGCGCCAGCAAGGCCAAGTCCGCTGCGGACTCCGACGATGGGGACTGGGAAACGTTCTAAATAAACATGGGCCCGAGAAGGGCCCATGTTTCTATGGCTGATGCCTACTTGACGTAGCTAGGAGACCGGGGACCTGCAAGCAGGCCGCGTGGCATAGCTGGTGAGATCAGACGCTGGCTTGCAATGGCTGAAATTTGTACGCTGCGATCGCTAACAGTGTCCACGATCTGGTTGAGCAATGCCGTAATCAGCATTCCTGCGAGCCCTCCTCCGGAGTTTTGCCCTTCTGCGCTGGAGGCGGTAGCCCTACCATCCCATAGTTGAGTGCCTGTGCGCAGATCTACCAGCTTGGCTTCTAGAGTGACAGTGGTCGAGCTGCTGATGACGGCGTAGCTGGTGCCATAGCTTTTGATCTCCAAGTAAAGAGCCGCGTCAGCGCCAAAGATCTTCTGCAGTTTCGAGACAGGAAGTTCTTGTGCATCCTCAGCGCTGACTATGCCGTTTTGCCTGAACATCTCATCTGTCACAGCCACTGGTAGGACGTAGTAGCCCGCTTCTGCCATGGGCAGAGAGATCTGTGAGAGAACGCCGGCAGGCGCGTTAACTTCTGGAGAGTGATTGACAGGAGGAAGGACCAGAATAGATGCAGGCTTTGCATTTCTCAAGGCAGAGTAGTCATACGGTGCATTTGTTGCGCAGCCTGTTAGCGCAACGGCGGCGGCAAGGCCGAGAACTCTGAAAAAGATACCTGGTTGCATATCAGTTCTTTTTGCCTGTAAAGGTGTTGAGCAATAAATCCATAAAAGCAATGGATTCAGGAAAATTCTGCTTTTCGGCAGTCAGTTGCTCAATGGTTTTTTCTTGATTACCAGATTTTGAGTAAAGCAGAGCCATATGTGCTCGAAATCCTGGAGGCAAGGCTCTTCCGGATGCGCGAACTTTTTCTTGCGCCTCTTCTAGCTTGAGTAACTGGTCTTCGGGGGCATTACTCCCGTCATTCTTGAGGTACTCATAAACCTGGGGCTGGTACTCATTCCAGGAGTACAAGGGTTGTGGCTTGGTGGCACAACCGCTTGCAAAGATGCAGATGATGGCTATGCAGGGCGCGAGCACGGTGCTTCTCATTGCTCTGGCCTCCAGGCACCGCCATCAATACCGGCTGCAAGCTTGTCTACGGCTTCGCGAATGGCTAGATCCAGAACTTTCCCGTTGAGGGTGGAGTCATATCCGGCAGTGCTACCAAAGCCCACAATTTCTCGGTTTGAGAGACTGTATTCACCAGCACCTTGAACGGCATAAACGACCTCAGAAGTTTGCACTTTGACAACATTTATGCTGACTTTGGCGTACGCTACCTGCTCTTTTCCACGGCCAAGGACGCCAAAGAGCTGGCGGTCACCTGTTACCTTTCGGCCAAATTCTGTAACGTCGCCAGTCACTACATACGAAGCGCCCTTGATCGACTGTGCTTGCTTGTTGAAACCCGCTTCCTGGCGCGTTTCAGACATGTTGTCTCGGTCTAGAACACTGAAGCGACCACTTTGTTGCAGGTGGCCGACCAGAATGGTTCGAGCTTGTCCACCGAGGCGATCCACGCCATCCGAAAACATGCCACGTTGGAAAGTGGAGCGGTTATCAAATTTCCCCACGGAGATAGGGCTGCGCACCCCTTGAAATGCTACCGTTGCAGAAGCTGGCTTAGCCGTTTCGAGAGCTCTTGACTGCTCTGTTGCTGCGCAGCCCATTAAATTCGCAGAGATTGCTGCACTTGTAATCAAGTAAACCCACAAGTTTGATCTCATTTTTCTCCCTCTCTTCTTCAGATATATTGCAAACATAAATTGTAACTAAACATTTTTATTCTTCGAATTAATACGACTCTTCTAGCGAGAGAAGGGATGGAAGGCGTAACAAGGATTGGCTTTCTAACTGATGGATGCCCTTTAAGAACTTCATCACCTGCTTCAAGGTGTGTAATGAATCCATCGGCCAACCATTACTGAGAGGACGCAGCGGGCTTTCTCATTCTTGCCGCCAGATCCTGCCTTGCGGAAGTGTTGTCTGCCTTCAAGCTGGGGCGATACCGAGGCTTTCGCGGCCGCACCCGTATCGCTCGTGAAAGTGCCAGCGACGATCAAGTTGATCAGGCCCGCTTCTCAGCGCGTCGCAGCCCTTCCCAGGCTGACGGAGACCAGGCCCAAGGCCCGGTCGGTCGCAAGCGCTCTGGACGACGAGAGCTGGGAGCAGTTCTAAGTAGCGGACTCGGCGCGCAGAGTACAGGCGCCGCGTTCCCGGTGACGGCTTCTCTGGCTGGGGCGAAGATCAGAAGCCCATGTTGCCGGCACCGCCCTCGAAGTCCTGCGCAGCTTCCACGAGAAACTGCACCTTGCGTTCGCCGCGCCATTCGTTGATGTCCAGGCGATAGGCCAGGGTGGTGCGCGCGGGCAGCGGGTCGGTGTGGTTGAACCAGATGCCGTCGATCTTGGAGCCATGGTGCAGCAGCTCCAGCTTCAGATGCTTTTCGCCGACCAGGCGCTGCGAGGTGATTTCCAGCTCTTCGCTGAAAGTCGGCGCGGCAAAGCCCTGACCCCAGACGGCCAGCTGCATTTGTTCGATCAGGCCGGTGTCCAGCCATTGGGGCGACAGCGGCCCGTCGGTCTCCAGCCTGCGTGTCAGTGTGGCCGCATCCAGCCACTCCCTGGCGACCTGGGCAAAAGCCTGCTCGAACTCGTCAAAGTGCGCTTCCTCGATGGTGCAGCCTGCTGCCATGGCGTGGCCGCCAAAACGCAGTATCAGACCGGGGTGGCGCTTGCTGACGAGGTCCAGCGCATCGCGCAGATGAAAGCCTGGAATGGAGCGTCCCGAGCCCTTGAGCTCATGCTCCTTACCCGGAGCGCCACTGGCGGCAAAGACAAACGTGGGCCGGTGCAGTTTGTCCTTGATGCGTGAGGCCACCACACCGACCACGCCTTCGTGAAAGTCGGGGTCGAACACGCTGATGGCCGGTGGCGGTGTCATGCCGTCCTCGCACAGGCCTTCGGCCATGAGCAGGGCGTGCTCGCGCATGCTGACCTCAATCTCGCGACGCTCGCGGTTGATGCTGTCCAGCATGCGTGCCAGATTGTCGGCGCGGCCCGCATCTTCCGTAGTCAGGCACTCGATGCCTATGGTCATGTCGGCAAGCCGTCCGGCCGCGTTGATGCGCGGTCCCAGGGCAAAGCCGAAGTCGATGGTGGAGGCCATGTCGAAGCGGCGGCCCGATGCCTCGAACAGCGCGCGTATGCCGGGCTGCATGCTGCCTTTGCGAATCTGCTTGAGGCCCAGTGCTACCAGGCGCCGATTATTGGCGTCGAGCTTGACCACATCAGCCACCGTGCCCAGCGCAACCAGTGGCAGCAATTGCTCCAGCCTGGGCTGGTTGTGGCGATCAAAGCGGCCGCGGTTGCGTAGCTCGGTGCGCAGGGCCAGCAGCACATAGAACATGACGCCCACGCCGGCCATGGATTTGCTTGCAAACTCGCAGCCAGGCTGGTTGGGGTTGACGATGGCGTCCGCTGGCGGCAGGTGGTCGCCCGGCAGATGGTGGTCGGTCACCACGACCGACATGCCCAGCTCCTTGGCCACGGCCACGCCTTCCACGCTGGCAATGCCGTTGTCCACGGTGATCAGCATGTCGGCTCCGGTCTCCTTGACACGCCGCGAGATGGGGGCGGTCAGGCCGTAGCCGTCGACCACGCGGTCGGGCACGAGGTAGTCGGCATGGGCCGCGCCCAGCATGCGCAGGCCGCGCAGGCCCACGGCGCAGGCGGTTGCGCCATCGCAGTCGTAGTCGGCGACGATGCACAGGCGCTTTTGCGCGGCTATGGCATCGGCCAGCAGTTGTACGGCAGCATCGATGCCGCGCAGGCCCGAGGGTGGCAGCAGCAGGGCCGGCGCATCGTCCAGCTCGTCGGCCGAGCAGACGCCTCGTGCTGCATAGAGCTGGGCCAGCAAGGGATGAATCTTGGCCTGCAGCAGTACAGAGACACTGTCGTTGGGGATGGATCTGGGAATTATCTTCATAGCATTTCCCGTAGATCAGGCAAGCGTTTCGTGCCCAAAACACTCTTGATCCTGTCCATCAGGCTGCGTGGCTGGCTTTGCCATTGCACGGCATTGCGCTCGCCGCAGAGCGTGAGCTTGACCGGTTCTCCGCGGGCAGCCCGCTGCTGCAGCTCGGCGATCAGGCTGCTGTCCAGCGCCTGCCAGGTTTTTTGCCAGCCTTGCACATTGCCTTGCAGCGCAGTGTGGCGTAGGTCATCCACGCACACGGTCCGGGAGTTCGCCGCAGGCAGGCTGGCAAGGTCTCCCGTGCCATGCACCCAGAAAGAGTTGATGGGCGGCAGGCCGCGTTCGGCGCGCCGGTCGTTGAAGACATGGGTGTAGAGCAGCATCTGCAGCTCGGTCTGCAGACGCTGAATGATGGCTCCCTGAATAGGATCGGGCATCCAGGGGCGCACGTCGCGGCCCAGCGCGCGGTCCATCGAGGCGGTGGCCAGACCCTTGAAGGCCGTACCTCGTGCCAGCCAGAGGTCGGCTCGCAGATATTCCAGCGTGATGCCGTCGTCGCTGAACCAGGGGGCGATCAGCGCCAGCAACTGGCGGGATTCGTCTTCGTCCAGTGGCGCGCCGGCCGGGTCGGTCTGATGGACCTGGTCCGGCGTGATATGCCAGTGGCAGGGCGTGATGAAGGCACAGGCCTGGCTGCTGTCTCCAGCCGCCAGCGCAGCCCAGGGAATCAGCCCGGGCGTATCGGGAAGTTGCATGCCACGGGCCAGGGCGCGCTCATGCGGAGGAGAGAAGTCCATCTCGTCGCCCTGCACCAGCGAGGTCGGCTTCAGCGTTGCCAGCAAGGCCTGCAGGTGAGGGAGTTGCAAACCGTCCCATGCCTGGGGAATGTCGGCAGGGCCGCTGGCATAGGCAACAATGATTTCAGAGGCGCCTGTGCCCAGGGCTTGGGCGGCAGGCAGCAAAGGCGCGGTCAAAGACATGGGCGCTATTGTCGGGCATGGCCGCCGCCTGGGCATGGTGCGGGGGGCTTTGTCACCTCGCGGGCATATTTTTCAGGGTGTAGACCAGGCTGTAGCTCGCATCGTCGGCGATGGCGGGCATGCAAGCATTCCAGTCATCCCAGCGCTGGCGCATGGCTTGCAGGCGCTCGGGCTGCTGGCCGGCCAGATTGGCACGCTCGCGCTCGTCCTGTGCCAGATTGAACAGGTATTCGTTGTCTTCCACGCGCAGGTATTTCCAGTCGCCTTCGCGCAGCGCACGCTGGTTGCGGTAGAGCATGCGCCAGTACAGCGGCCGGGCAAACTCCGCACCGTCGCTGCGCAGCACGGGCAGCAGGGAGACGCCATCCAGCGGGTAGTCTGGATCGGCGCTCACACCGGCTGCATCCAGCACTGTGGCCGACCAGTCCATGGTCATGCATGGCTGGGTGCTGCTGCGATGGGCATCGATCACGGCAGGCCAGTGGGCGATCCAGGGCACGCGGATGCCGCCTTCGGTCAGGTCCATCTTGCCGCCCACGAGAGGCCAGCTGTCCGAGAAGCGCTCGCCGCCGTTGTCGCTGGTGAAGACGATCAGCGTGTTGTCGAGCTGGCCGTTCTTGCGCAGGGCTTCGACGATCCAGCCTATGCCCTCATCCATGTGATGAATCATGCGGCGGTACTGGTGAATATTGCCTCCCGCCAGATGCGTGATGCCCGCTCCCAGCTGCTCGGCGGTCTCGCGGTCATCACGGGTTTCCCAGGGCCAGTGCGGCGCCGTGTAGTGCAGGCTCAGGAAGAAGGGGGCATCGCCCTCGCTCATGCGGTTGACGAAGTCCACGCTGCGCTGGGACAGCAGGTCGGTCAGATAGCCTTCGTCGTGGTGCTCCTCTTCGCCCACCCACAGATCATGCTGGCCCGAGCTGCTCAGATGGGTGAAGTAGTCCACGCCGCCCGACATGGGGCCGAAGTATTCCTCGTAGCCCGAGCGCAGCGGGCCGAAGTGGGGAGGGTAGCCCAGATGCCATTTGCCTATCAGTGCCGTGCGGTAGCCCGCTCCCTTGAGCAGCGAGGCGACTGTGGGGATTTCGGGCGGCAGACCCAGCCTGGCGCCCAGCGGGGTGCCGCGCGTCTTGCTGTTGATGGGCTCCTCGGCCGCACCGCGCAAGCGGTATTGATAGCGGGCCGTGGCCAAGGCAAAACGCGTGGGCGAGCACACGGGGGAATTGGCATAGCCCTGGGTGAGCCTGAGGCCGTTGGCGGCCAGGCGGTCGAGCACCGGTGAGACCGGGCCGAAGTCGGCATCGCGGCCGCCGTAGCAGCCCAGGTCGGCATAGCCGAGATCGTCGGCGACGATAAAGATGATGTTGGGACGAGTCATGGAATACGGGGCGTTGTCATGGGGCGGATGGCTGGCGCAAGCGCTCATTCCATCTTCATGCCGGTGGCCTGGGCCAGCACCCGGTAGCGGTCGGCCAGGGCCTGAATGCGCTTGGTGGCTGCATCGCCTGTCAGTCCTTCGTAGACCATGTCGTTGACACGCATGCGCTCGCGCAGCGTGCCGTCCTTCATGGCCTTCTCGAAGAGGGCCTGGATTTTCTGCACCAGCGGCTCAGGTGTGCTGCTGGGCACCCAGGCGGCGAAAAGCACTTCCTGCTGCAGCTCCTTGTGTCCCAGTTCGGCCACCGAGGGGACTTCCGGCAGCAAGGGGTTGCGCTGGGCCGTGGTCACCGCCAGCGCGGTGATCTTTGCGGAGCTCACATGGGGCAGCATGGCGGTGGAGCTGATGACGCCGCCGTCCACCTCGCCCGAGAGCATCGCCAGCGTGGCTGGTGCATTGCCTTTGTAGGGCACGTGGTTGACCTTGGCTCCGGTGGCGTAAGTCAGGATGCTGGAAGCCAGATGGCCGGGGGTTCCATAGCCGGCGGACCCCAGCGTCAGGCCCTTGTCCTTGCCGCGGGCGATGAACTGCTCCAGCGTCTTGATATTGGTTTTGGGGCTGACGGCCATCAGCATGCCTTGCGAGGCAAACACCATGACGGGACGCAGGTCGCCATTCTTGAACGGCATGCTTTTGAAGATCAGCGGGTTGACCGTGAGACTGGTGTCCAGGCCGATCAGCATGGTGTATCCGTCGGCGGCAGCCTTGGCGACGTAATCGGCTCCTATGTTGCCGCCGGCGCCGGTGCGGTTTTCCACCACGAACGGCTGCTTGGTCTCGCGTTGGAGTACTTCCCCTACGCCGCGCGCCAATATATCCACCGCCCCTCCGGGTGCGAAGGAGGCGATCAGTCGAACCGGCTTGCCGGGCCAGGCAGAGGCGGCGGCGCCATCGGCAGGCTGGGCCTGGGAGGCGAATGCCGTGCAGCCCAGCAGCAGAGCCAGGCTGGTTTGAAGAAGGCGGTGGGGTGCAATCAGGCGAGCCATGGAATCACTCTCTTGTCTGAGGAAGGTGCTGGCATTTGCGAAAATCCCGGCATTTCCTTTGTCTCTGTATTGGGAGCGCCCACTGTAGAAGTGGCGGCCACAATTGATCTAATCAACTCATCTCCGTGAATACCCGACAACCCACCTCCATTCAGCAGATGCTGCTGTTTCGCATCAGCCGCTTCTTCGGTGTGGCGGGCGGCATGGCCATGCGCATGTGCGAGGCCCGCTTCGGCCTCACACGCCGCGAATGGGGCGTGATGGCGACGCTGGCGACCGAGGAGGGCTTGCTGTCATCCGAGCTGGCGCAGAAGGCACAACTGGACAGGGCGCGCACTTCGCGGGCGCTCAGCGGCCTGGAGGAAAAAGGCTGGGTGCTGCGCAAGCCTCTGGATGGAGACCGCAGGCGCGTGGCCATCTATCTGACCGAGGAGGGGCGGCGCATGTACGGTCTGATACTGCCCGAGATGGTCAAGATTCATGCCGATATCGTGTCCGTTCTCAGCGATGAGGAACTGGCCTTGTTCGACGGCCTGCTTGCAAAGCTCCAGGCCCATGCGGTGACGCTGGAGCAGCAGGATCAGTATGCGGATCTGCCGCGCATAGGGCGCAGCAGGCCGCCTCGGTAAAGGGGCGGTGGGCAGTCAGATCGCATAAGGCTGGCGCTGTCGGCAGGGCATTGCCGGCAATGCCACAATGCTGGCAACATGCAATTTCCCTACGAACTGGCCGTGGGCTGGCGCTATACCCGTGCAGGGCGCGCCACACGCCGCAATGGCTTCATCTCCTTTATCTCGGGTGTCTCCATGCTTGGCATTGCGCTGGGCGTGGCGGCGCTGATCATTGTGCTGAGCGTGATGAACGGCTTCCAGAAGGAAGTGCGGGATCGCATGCTCAGCGTCGTCTCCCATGTGGAAATCTACGCCCCGCAGGGTGCACCCCTGCCCGATGTGGAGCGCACCATGCGCGAGGCCAGAGCCAACCCCGATGTGGTGGGTGCCGCGCCTTTTGTGGCGGCCCAGGCATTGCTGGCACGCGGCGAGGATATGAAAGGCGCTTTGGTGCGCGGTATCGATCCGGCGCGTGAGGGCGAGGTGACCGATCTGGCGGCCACCAGCGGCGAGGTGCTCAAGCGTCTGGTGCCTGGCGAGTTCAAGGTGGTACTCGGCATCGAGTTGGCGCGCAGTCTCGGTGTCAGCGAGGGCGATGTGATCACGCTGATCGCTCCCAGCGGACAGGTCACGCCGGCCGGCGTGCTGCCGCGCATGAAGCAGATGACGGTGGCCGGCACCTTCGATTCCGGCCACTACGAATATGACTCGGCGCTGGTGATGATGCATTACGAGGATGCCCAGCGCATCTTCCGCCTGGAAGGGCCGACCGGCATTCGCCTCAAGCTCAAGGACTTGCACGAGGCGCCGCGCGTGGCGCATGAACTGGCGGACACACTGACGGACCGTTTGTTCATCCGTGACTGGACGCAGCAGAACAAGACCTGGTTTGCCGCCGTTCAGCTTGAAAAACGCATGATGTTCATCATCCTGACCCTGATCGTGGCCGTTGCGGCTTTCAATCTGGTGTCCACGCTGGTGATGAGCGTGCAGGACAAGCGTGCCGACATTGCCATCCTGCGCACCCTGGGAGCCTCGCCCTCGTCCATCATGGGCATCTTCATGGTGCAGGGCGCCATGGTCGGCGTCATCGGTACTTTGGCCGGTCTGGCGCTGGGGCTGGCGATTGCCTTCAATATCGACGTCATCGTGCCTGCCATTGAGCATGCGCTGCATGCCAACTTCCTGCCCAAGGACATCTACCTGATCAGCAAGATGCCCAGCGAGCCGCAGTCCACGGACATCGTGCCGATCGCTGTGATTTCCCTGATTCTTTCTTTTGTGGCCACGATTTACCCCAGCTGGCGTGCCAGCCGCGTAAACCCTGCGGAGGCACTGCGTTATGAATGATGTTGTGATGGACCAGAGCGTGCTGGAGGCACGCGGCCTGACCAAGCGCTTTGCCGAAGGCAAGCTGGATGTGACCGTGTTGCAAGGTGTGGACCTGCAGGTTCAGGCGGGCGAGACACTGGCCATCGTCGGCGCCTCGGGCTCGGGCAAGTCCACCTTGCTGCACTTGCTGGGCGGGCTGGATGCGCCAACCACGGGCAGCGTAAGCCTCATGGGCCAGCCTCTGCATCAGCTCAGCCCGCAAAAGCAGGGCGCGCTGCGCAACCGGCATCTGGGCTTTATCTACCAGTTCCATCACCTGCTGGCCGAGTTCTCGGCCCAGGAGAATGTGGCCATGCCGCTGCGCATCCGACGCGACGCCAAGGAGGATTGCATGGATCGTGCAGCCGAGATGCTGCGCGCCGTTGGTCTGGGCGAGCGCATGGCGCATCGCCCGGCCGAGCTGTCGGGCGGCGAGCGTCAGCGCGTGGCCATTGCACGTGCGCTGGTCACGCGCCCGGCCTGTGTGCTGGCCGACGAGCCCACGGGAAACCTCGATCGCGGTACGGCCGATACGGTGTTTGCGCTGATGCTGGAGCTGGCGCGCAGCCATGGCACGGCGTTTGTGATGGTCACCCATGACGAAGGACTGGCGGCGCGCTGCGACCGCATGGTCAGACTGGGGCGCGGGCAACTGGCCTGAGCGTCGCCAAGCGGCGGCAAGGCCCGTATCACTGCAGCTGCAGTGATACGGGCTTTTTTATGGAAAATACGCCTGAAACGATTGATCAGTAAGCGCTGACGGCTGCATTTTTGATAGCAATTGTGGCTTGCTCACGCGCCGAGGCCTGTAGCGGCACGGCAGGGCGCTGCCTGGCCGAGCCGGGCTTTGCCGAAACATCCTGCGCCGTCAGATCGTCGGTGACCTCGCGCAGCCTGGCGGATTGGGCCAGCGAGGTCTGCACCACCTCGCCCATGATCTGCGTGACCTGGCGCGAGGAGTTCACGATCTCGGCCATGGTGGTGCCGGCTTCGCGCACCTGGGTCACCCCCTGGGTGACCTGGGTCACCGAGGTCTGGATCAGCTGCTTGATCTCCTTGGCGGCCTCGGCGCTGTGCTGGGCCAGTTGGCGCACCTCATTGGCCACCACGGCAAAGCCGCGTCCCTGGTCACCGGCGCGGGCCGCTTCCACGGCGGCGTTGAGTGCCAGCAGATTGGTCTGGAAGGCGATGGAGTCCATCATGCCGATGATGTCGCTGATCTTGCGCGAGCTGGCGCTGATGGATTCCATGGTGCTCACCACATCCTGCACGGTGCGGCCTCCGGCTTCGGCCACGCTGCAGGCGTCCTGGGCCAGCTCGTTGGCCTGGC
The DNA here is from genome assembly GCF_011752915.1 of Comamonas sp. Tr-654. Taxonomy (NCBI): domain Bacteria; kingdom Pseudomonadati; phylum Pseudomonadota; class Betaproteobacteria; order Burkholderiales; family Comamonadaceae; genus Comamonas; species Comamonas sp. Tr-654. Next base: position 397,118 of record NZ_VWWQ01000003.1, on the reverse strand, counting down.
GTGCATGGTTGGCACTCTCGGTCAGCCCTTCCACCGTGGCGCGCAGGGTTTGCGCCGCGGTCACGCGGCGTGTGATGTTGGTGGCGAACTTGACGACCTTGAAGGGGCGGCCTTCGGCGTCGAGTATGGGGTTGTAGCTGGCTTCGATCCAGACCTGACGACCGGCCTTGCCTATGCGCAGATACTGGCCTGCATCGTGATGACCCAGGGCCAGCTTGTGCCAGAAATGCTGGTAGGCCGAGGATTGACGCTCGTGCGGCTGGACAAACATGCTGTGGTGTCTGCCCACGACTTCGGCAAGGGAGTAGCCCATGGTCTGCAGAAACAGATCGTTGGCTGTCAGGATGTTGCCGTTCAGATCGAACTCGATGATGGCCTGTACCTTGGCAATGGCTTCGAGCTGGCCGCGGGCATCGTCTTCATGCTGCTGCTGTTCGGTGATGTCGGTGGCGTACTTGATGACTTTGCGCGGCTGACCCTGGCTGTCAAAGATCGGGTTGTAGCTGGCCTGCAGCCACACATCCTCGCCCTGGCTGTTGATGCGACGGTAGCGGCCGCTGTCATGCAGGCCTGCCGCCAGGCGCTGCCAGAACTGGGCGTACTCGGCAGAGGCCCGGGTCTCCTCGTCCACAAACATGCGGTGATGCTGGCCCACGATCTGCTCGGCGCTGTAGCCCATGGTGCGCAGAAAGTTCTCATTGGCCGTCAGCACATGACCTTGCAGATCGAACTCGATCACGGCCTGAACCTGATCCAGTGCAGCCAGCTTGCCCTGCATGTCGGCGCGCTGATGACTTTGACTCAGGCGTTGCCAGAGCGTGCTTTGCAGAAGTCCCGTCATAACTTGCTCCTTTGGCCGGTAGCGCAGGGCAGTGGGTGAAGTTGCTTAATGTTTTATTTGTTTCAATGTGTGTACCGTAGGACAAGGCTGGAAACTGTCTGTAGTCACTTGACGTGTCATCTGCCGATGCTGCCATGCGCAGACAGCCCGGCCGATGCATGATGCGCAGATGCCCACCTGGATAGATACCCATTGCCACCTCGATGCACCCGAATTCGCGCCTGACAGAGATGCCGTGCGCGCCGCTGCGCAGGCCGCAGGCGTCACGCATCTGGTCATTCCCGCCGTGCAGCGCAGCCACTGGCAGGACGTGATTGCGCTTGCACATCGCCATGGGGACAGCTATGCGCTGGGCATTCATCCGCTCTACACGCCCGGCGCCCAGGAGTCCGATGTCGCGGCGCTGCGCGAGCTGCTGAGCCAGCAGCGCGGCGACCCGCATCTGGTGGCGGTGGGCGAAATTGGCCTCGACTTTTTTGTCCCCGGACTGGATGAGCAGCGCCAGATCTGGTTTTACGAGCAGCAGATCCGGCTGGCTCGCGAGTTCGAGCTGCCCGTCATCCTGCATGTGCGCAAGAGCAGCGATCGTCTGCTCAAGACCTTGCGCCAGCACCGGGTTGCGGGTGGCATAGCTCATGCGTTCAACGGCAGCGCACAGCAGGCACAGGCCTTTATCGACCTGGGCTTCAAGCTTGGCTTTGGCGGCGCCATCACCTATGAGCGTGCACTCAAGCTGCGCGAGCTTGCAGCCAGCCTGCCGCTTCAGGCCCTGGTGCTGGAGACCGATGCGCCCGATATCCCGCCGCACTGGCTCTACACCACGGCCGAGCAGCGCGCGGCCGGCCAGCCTCAGGGGCGCAACAGCTCGGCCGAGCTGCCGCGCATTGCGGCGGAGATTGCGCAGCTGCGCGGCATGGACATTGAACAGCTGGCACAGGCCAGCACGGCCAATGCACGCGCAGCGCTCTCAGGCCTGCCGGCATTCTTTTAGGTAAAACAGCATCTGGCCGTTGCAGGTCAAGTGGAAGCTGCTCATCTTTTCGAATATCAGTCCAAGGGTCATGCCAAGCATGGCTGGGCGACAATAGGGCATGACCGAGGATTCTTCTGCCACCGTGACAGAGACAGGCACGCGCTGGCAGGGGCTGGCGGCGGTGGCCGATGTGCGCACGCGGGCCCTGGTGCTGGGCAGTTTTCCGGGCCTGAAATCGCTGCAGCTGGCGCAGTACTACGCCCATCCGCAAAACCAGTTCTGGCCTTTGCTGCAGGCCTTGTGGCCTCAGCATGCGCAGCCGCCGCGCGCCGACTACGTGGGCCGCTGCGAGTGGCTGCTGGAGCGTGGTCTGGGCCTGTGGGACGTGTATGCGAGTTGCGAGCGCGAGGGCAGTCTGGACAGCTCCATCCGCTGTGCCCAGGTCAACGACTTTGCCGGGTTGCGCCAGCGCTGCCCGGATCTGCAGCTGGCATTGCACAACGGCGGCGAGAGCTACAAGCATGCTCGCCAGACCGAGGCGCTGGGGCTGACGGCCCTCAAGCTGCCTTCGACCAGTCCGGCCAATGCCAGCTGGTCTTTCGATAAAAAACTGCAGGCCTGGCACCATGCGCTGGCGGCCCATGGCCTGCTTTGAAGATTGGTGTGAAAAGTGATCCGTAAAACCCGTGGCGGTGCCAAATCCGCGCAGGACAAGAATCTGGGCAGCGCGCAGGAGCTGCCCGAAGTCAGCGTCTCCGACGATGGCGATATCCGCTATCTGCATCTGGGAACGCCCTGGGTGCAGGGCTCCATGCGCATTCGCGACCCTTTTGATATCGACCTGGAATATGTGCAGCGCATGATGGGCTGGCTGCTGTTTACCGAGCCAGCCGAAGTGCCCCGAATGCACGCCATGCAATTGGGGTTGGGAGCCGCCGCCATCACCAAGTTCTGTCACAAGAAGCTGCGCATGAAGACCACGGCGGTGGAGCTCAATCCTCAGGTGCTGGCCGTGTGCCGCAGCTGGTTCAAGCTACCACCCGACAGCAGCACGCTGCAGGTGGTACTGGCCGATGCGGCCCAGGAAATCAAGAAGCCCGAATGGCAGGGCACGGTCGATGCACTGGCCGTCGATCTGTACGACCACGAAGCGGCGGCTCCCGTGCTCGACAGTGCCGAGTTCTATGCCGATTGCCGCAATCTGCTGACCGAGGACGGCGTCATGACCGTCAATCTGTTTGGCCGCTCCTCAAGCTTTGACAAAAGCCTGGATCAGATGGCCCAGGCTTTTGGTGAGGACGCGCTCTGGGCCTTCCGCCCCACGCGCGAGGGCAATACCGTGGTGCTGGCGCAGCGCAGGCCGCGTGTGCTGCAGGGCGCCGAGCTGGATCTGGCCTGTGACCAGGTGCAGGCGCGCTGGGATCTGAACACCACACGCTGGGCCAAGGTGTTTGTGCCGGCCCGCGATGCCGAGGCCGGCAGCAAGACGGTCAGAGCCAAGGTCGATCGCATCAGCCGCGGCGCAGCCGGTTGATTGCAAAGCCTGAGTAAATTCCTGGTGTCGGCCTTGAGGATGGCGGTTTTCTGCCGATGATATGGTCATGACGATCAGTGCCATCTCCTCCAGTTCTGCCAGCTCAGCCTCTTCGGGGGCCGGCGCGGCATCGCGTATCCAGCAGCTGCAAAAGCAGATCAAGGATGCAACCAACGAGCTCAAGGAAGTCGCCAACAGCGACGCGGATGCCAAGACCAAGAAGCAGCAGACGCAACTGCTGCAGGCCAAGATCCAGATGCTGCAGGCCCAGATTGAGGCCCTGCAGAACCAGCAGGCGCAGCAAGCCCAACAGGTTGCTCAGCGTGGCACCGAAACCGTTCAGTCAAAGCAGGACGAGGCGGTGCAGAGCAGAAGTCGCAGCAATCCGGGTCAGGGTGGGCTGGGCGGTCTGGTGGACGAATACGCCTGAGCTGCATCAGACAAAAGGGATAAAAGGCCTTCGTCGGCCTGTTATGCAACGTCCTGATCGGCAGCATGGGCCGATGGCGGTACAGTCAAGGCAGTTTTGTTGCTGCAGCCGCCCATGTCATTGACTGAATCCCTCCTGCCCCGATCCGTCAAGCCAGCCCAGTACCAGGGGCCTCTGGACTGGCGCACGTTGGTGCAATGGCTGCAGGAAGACGGTGTGATCACGGCGCAGGAGGCAGGGCGCACGGTGGCGCGCTGCTCGGCCGCCGAGAGTGCGCAACTGCCGCTGGTGCGTCTGGCCAATGTGGGTGTTGTCGGCGCCCTGACGCACCAACCGCTGGATCTGGAAACCCTGACCCAGTACCTGGCCCAGCGCAGCGGCCTGGCCTATCTGCGTATCGACCCGTTGCGCGTGGATGTAGGCCGAGTTGGTGAGATCATGAGCGCCAGCTACGCCGAACGCCACAAGGTGCTGCCCGTGCAGGTCACGGCCAAGGAGGTAGTGATTGCCACGGCCGAGCCCTTCATCAAGGACTGGGTGAGCGAGGTCGAGCGGCAGGCGCACCGCAGCGTTCGCTGCGTGGTGGCCAATCCGCAGGATATCAAGCGCTATACGGCGGAATTCTTTGCGTTGGCCAAATCCGTGCGTGCTGCCGAGAAGGCCGGCGGTGCGACCGGCGGCGCGAGCTTCGAGCAGCTGGTGGAGCTGGGCAAGAGCAACAAGCAGCTCGACGCCAACGACCAGGGCGTGGTGCGCGTGGTGGACTGGCTGTGGCAGTATGCCTTCGACCAGCGCGCCAGCGACATCCACCTGGAGCCAAGGCGTGAGCAGGGCGTGATCCGCTTTCGCATCGACGGTGTGCTGCATCCGGTCTATCAGATGCCCATGGGGGTGCTGAATGCGATGGTGGCGCGTGTCAAGCTGCTGGGTCGCATGGACGTAGTCGAAAAGCGCCGCCCGCTGGACGGGCGCATCAAGACGCGCAATCCGCGCGGCGAAGAAGTGGAAATGCGCTTGTCCACCTTGCCCACGGCCTTTGGCGAGAAGATGGTGATGCGCATCTTCGATCCCGAGAACACGGTCAAGAATCTGGATGCCCTGGGCTTCAGCGCCCATGATGCCCAGCGCTGGGAAGATCTGGTCAAGCGTCCGCACGGCATCATCCTTGTCACCGGTCCCACGGGCTCGGGCAAGACCACCACGTTGTATTCCACGCTCAAGCGGGTGGCGACCGAGGAGGTCAATGTCAGCACGGTGGAAGACCCCATCGAAATGATCGAGCCCAGCTTCAACCAGACCCAGGTTCAGCCCCAGCTCGACTTCGGCTTCACCGAAGGCTTGCGCGCGCTGATGCGCCAGGACCCGGACATCATCATGGTGGGCGAGATCCGCGATCTGGCCACGGCCGAGATGGCGGTGCAGGCCGCGCTGACCGGTCATCTGGTGTTCTCCACGCTGCACACCAACGATGCGCCCAGTGCCGTCAGCCGCCTGATGGAGCTGGGCGTGCCCTCGTATCTGATCAATGCCACCTTGCTGGGCGTGCTGGCCCAGCGCCTGGTGCGCACGCTGTGCCCCAGCTGCAAGGTGCGCGATGAAGATGCCAAGCCCGAGGATCTGGCCGAATCGGTCAGGCCCTGGAAGCTGACCGGCAGCTACCAGCCCTACAAGCCCGTGGGTTGCGAGGACTGCCGCATGACAGGCTATCGCGGTCGCATGGGGCTTTACGAGCTGCTGATGGTCACCGAGACCCTCAAGAAGCAGATTCACGATGCCCCGTCGATGGACGTCCTGCGTCGCCAGGCCGTGCAGGACGGAATGCGTCCCCTGCGTCTGGCAGGGGCCTTGCGGGTCGCCGAAGGCCTGACCACCTTGCCAGAGGTGCTGGCCTGTACGCCGTTGATGAGCGAAATCTGAGGGCCAGGCTGCAAGTGCTTGCTGTCCCGCAAGGGCCGTCAGGCAAGGCCGGCAGGTAGCGGGTTTGCCCACAGTAGATGGGTGCAAAACGTCAGCATTAGGGTATGCCCTTTGTAGGTGGAATCCACATCAATTTGGCATATCTATGACACGAGAATCGCCAAGTCGTGATTTCCGTAAGGAGACGTTTTGTGAAAATCAAGAGCCAAAAAGACTTTTTCTCCGGTCTGATGTTCTTGGCCGTCGGTCTCGCATTTGCGATCGGCGCGTCCAACTACACCATTGGCACCGGCGCCCGTATGGGTCCAGGTTACTTCCCTCTGATCCTGGGTGTGCTTATGGCCATCCTGGGTGCAGCCATCTGTGTCGGCGGCCTGACCAAGGGCCCCGAAGGTGGTGACAAGATCGGTAAGTGGGCCTGGAAGCCGGTGTTCTTCGTGCTGGCTGCCAACTTTGCCTTCGGCATTCTGTTGGTGGGCATACCGGCTGTGGGCATCCCCCAGTTCGGTCTGATCATTGCGATCTACGCTTTGGTCTTTATCGCCAGCATGGCCGGTCAGACCTTCAACCTCAAGGAAACAGCCATCCTGGCCACCATTTTGGCGGTCGGCAGCTATTTCGCTTTCGTGTGGGCGCTGAATCTGCAGTTCCCCGTGTGGCCTAGCTTCATCGCTGGCTAATCAGGAGCATCGTCCATGGATCTGATTCAGAACTTGTCGACGGGTTTTGGCGTGGCTTTCACGTTCCAGAACCTGATCTACTGCTTTGTGGGCTGTCTGCTCGGTACGCTGATCGGCGTGCTGCCCGGCATTGGCCCTGTGGCGACCATCGCCATGTTGCTGCCAGCAACTTATGCACTGCCTCCCGTGGCGGCGCTGATCATGCTGGCCGGTATTTACTACGGCGCCCAGTACGGTGGTTCCACCACCGCCATTCTGGTGAACCTGCCAGGTGAATCGTCCTCTGTGGTGACCGTGATCGACGGTTACCAGATGGCCCGAAAAGGCCGGGCGGGGCCCGCGTTGGCGGCAGCCGGTATCGGCTCCTTCTTCGCAGGCTGCGTGGGTACCGTGATTCTGGCTGCCTTCGCACCTCCCCTGACCGAAGTCGCTTTCAAGTTCGGCCCTGCCGAGTACTTCTCGCTGATGACCCTGGGTCTGATCGGTGCTGTGGTGCTGGCTTCCGGTTCGCTGCTCAAGGCGATCGCGATGATCGTGCTGGGTCTGCTGCTGGGTATGGTCGGTACCGACGTGAACTCCGGCGTTGCCCGTTACAGCTTCGATATTCCTGAGCTGACCGACGGTATCGACTTCGTCGTGATCGCCATGGGTGTGTTCGGTTACGGTGAAATCATTGCCAACCTGTCCAAGCCTGAAGACGAGCGCGAAGTGTTCGCCGCCAAGGTGACCGGTCTGATGCCCACGGGCGAAGACTTCAAGCGCATGATTCCTGCCATGCTGCGCGGCACGGCCCTGGGTTCGGCCCTGGGTATCTTGCCTGGTGGCGGTGCCATGCTGTCGGCCTTTGCTGCCTACACTATCGAAAAGAAGACCAAGCTGAAGCCCGGCGAAGTTCCTTTCGGTCAAGGCAATATCCGTGGCGTGTGCGCTCCCGAGTCGGCCAACAACGCCGGTTCGCAGACATCGTTCATTCCTCTGCTGACCCTGGGTATTCCCCCCAACGCCGTGATGGCGCTGATGGTGGGTGCCATGACGATTCACAACATCCAGCCCGGTCCTCAGGTGATGACCAGCAACCCCGAACTGTTCTGGGGTCTGATCGCCTCCATGTGGATTGGTAACCTGATGCTGATCATCTTGAACCTGCCGCTGATCGGCGTCTGGATCAAGCTGCTGACAGTGCCTTACCGCTGGCTGTTCCCGTCCATCGTGTTGTTCTGTGCTATCGGCGTGTACGGTACCAACAACAACGCCTGGGACGTGTGGATGGTGGGTATCTTCGGTTTCATCGGCTATGTGTTCCACAAGCTGGGTACCGAACCTGCTCCTCTGCTGCTGGGCTTCATCCTGGGCCCGATGATGGAAGAAAACCTGCGCCGTGCCCTGCTGCTGTCGCGTGGTGACTGGTCGGTCTTCGTGACCCGCCCCATCTCTGCCTGCCTGCTGGCCGCTGCCCTGGTGCTGCTGGTCGTGGTGCTGATGCCTGCAGTGAAGAACAAGCGTGAAGAAGCTTTCGTGGAAGACTGATGGTCTTGCCTGATTGCTGAACCAAGCGCAAAAGCGGCCCGCAAGGGCCGCTTTTTTGATATGAGGACCTTTGTTTCGGGGGCCATGGATTAGGGCGGCAAAATAGCTGCAGTTATTCGAAAGATTGCATGGCCTTGTCTCTATTGCCCGCGCAGCACCCCCAGCGGGTCTTGCTGCACAACGAAATTCACGCGCGTCCTGCGGAAATCATGCAGGCCCCTCTGGCCATCACGCATATCGTGATGCTCACCGATGCGGCACAGCGCGAGGCCAGCCGCGAACATGTGGCGGCCCTGCTGCGCAACCACCACCGTCCCCTGCCCGATGCGGCAACCACCCATGTGCTGATCGACCTGGGCGCGTTTCGCCTGCGCTGGGAGCAGCACACCGAGTTTGTGGCCTGGACCTTCACCACGCCCATGGCGCAGGCCGGCGTGGCCGATGTGCGCGAGCCCGAGACCGCCATCGATGCCGTGCCTCGCGACTGGCTGGCCGCCCTGCCGGGGCAGTGCCTGAGCAGCCTGCACCTGTGGGCACTGAACGAGCAGGATGTGGACCCGCACTATCTGATGCGCCACATGCTGCATGCCGACACCCTGGTTGGCTCACGCGTCTCCGGCGGCGCAGGCTCCATCTACACCGACTTTGCGATTCATCCCGACGGCTTCTCGCGCATGCTGCTGCTGGCGGGCGCCGATCTTTCGCCGCGTCGCCTGGGCCGTCTGGTGCAGCGCGTGCTGGAGATCGAGACCTATCGCATGGCGGCGCTGCTGGGCCTGCCGGCCGCGCGCAAGGCTGCCGCCGTGCTGGCCACGGCCGAGCGTGAGCTGGCCGAGCTGGCGAACTCCATTCGCGCGGCAGACCGCGACACGGAACCGGCGCTGCTGGACCGACTGACCCGGCTGGCCGGCCAGGTGGAGAGCGAGTATGCGGCCACGCATTCGCGCTTTTCGGCCAGCTCCGCCTATTTCGAACTGGTGGACAGGCGCATTCAGGAAATTCAGGAGACGCGGGTGGATGGCATACAGACCATTCGCGAATTCATGGATCGGCGCCTCACGCCTGCGCGCGCGACCTGCGAATGGGCGACACGCCGCCAGAATGCGCTGTCCGAGCGAGTCTCGCGCGTCAGCAGTCTGCTGCGCACGCGCGTCGAGATCGAGCAGCAGCAAAGCAGCCAGCAACTGCTGGGCACCATGAACGACCGCCAGGGCACGCAGCTCAAGCTGCAATCCACGGTGGAAGGTCTGTCGGTCGCGGCCATCACTTACTACATCACTGGCCTGATCAGCTATCTGGCCAAGGGCGGGCAGAAACTGGGCTGGCCCTGGTCGCCGGAGTCGACGGCGGCCATGGCCATTCCAGTCGTGGCACTGGGTGTCTGGTGGTCGCTGCGCAGGCTGCATCACAAGCTGTTTCATGGTCGCAGTCATTGAACGTTGAATTGACTGTTGGTGCTTGCCCATAAAGCGCTGGCAGCTATGGATTTTGATAGTGTCGGGCAGCTTGCCCGGCTTGGAAACTGTGTGAAAGGACACTGACATGGACTTTGGTATCTCCGGGCGCTGGGCTCTGGTCTGCGGCGCCAGCAAAGGTTTGGGTTTTGGCTGCGCCAAGGCCCTGGCCGAAGAGGGTGTGAATCTGGTCATCAATGCCAGAAGCGCCGAGACATTGCAGCTGGCAGTGCAGAAGCTGCAAGCCATTGCTCCTCAGATCAAGGTCATCGGTGTCGCTGCAGACATCACCACGCCAGAAGGTCGCACGGCAGTGTTCGAAGCCGCCGGCGGCCCGGGCAAGGACTACGACATCGTCGTGACCAACGCCGGCGGCCCGCCTCCTGGCGACTTCCGCACCTGGGACCGTGAGGCCTGGATCAAGGCCGTGGACGCGAATATGCTGACCCCCATCGAGCTGATCAAGGCCACGGTGGACGGTATGGCCGCGCGTGGCTTCGGCCGCATCGTCAACATCACCTCCAGCGCGGTCAAGGCGCCCATCGACATCCTGGGACTGTCCAACGGCGCGCGCAGCGGCCTGACGGGCTTTGTGGCCGGCCTGGCGCGCTCGGGCATTGCTGCCAAGGGCGTGACCATCAACAGTATCCTGCCCGGCAAGTTCGACACCGATCGTCTGGTGGCCACTCATCAGGCAGCGGCCAACAAGACCGGTCAGGACCTGGATGCCGTGCGTCAGGCCCAGGCCGCACAGATTCCTGCCAAGCGCTTTGGCACGGCCGAAGAATTCGGCGCCATCTGTGCCTTCCTGTGCAGCCGCCAGGCTGGCTATATGACGGGCCAGAACATCCTGCCCGACGGCGGTCTGTACCCCGGCACTTACTGATCGTTGATCGACGACCGAAACGACAAAGCCCCGCATTGCGGGGCTTTTTTCTGGGGCGGCGGTCTATTTGCGGGACGACACGACGATGCCGGTCACGATCAGCGCAAACGCAAGCGCGTGGTAGAGGTGCGGGGTTTCGCCGAGCACGGGAATCGACAGCAGGGCTGTGAACAGCGGAATCAGATTGCCGAAGAAGCCTGCAATGGCGGGCGTGGAGCGCTGCACGCCCAAGCCCCAGAAACGGTAGGCCAGAATGGCCGGGCCCACGGCGATGAACAGCAGGCTGCCCAGCAGCGGCCAACCTGGAACCAGGCGGAACTCACCCAGCAGGGCTTCGCCGCCCGTGAAGAGGCCGGACCAGAGCAGGCCGAAAACGATCTGAGCGAGCAAGAAGCTGGCCCAGTGCGACTTCACCTCCTGTGGGCCGCTGCTGCGCGACAGCAGCCAGGTGTAGAAGGCCCAGGCGATGGTGGCCAGCACCATGAATAGGTCGCCGGGCACAAAGTGCAGATCGAGCAGCGTCTGCCAGTCGCCGCGCGACATCACCACCGCCACGCCCAGCACCGAGAGCAAAGCCCCGCCCATCTGCCGGCGGCTGACGCGAATGCCCCAGCACAGCCGGCCTATGGCCAGCATCCACACCGGCATGCTGGAGCTCACCAGCGTCACATTCAGCGGGGTCGAGGTCTTGAGCGCCAGATACAGCAAGGCGTTGTAGCAGCCTATGCCCAGCAGTCCCAGCATCATGTATTGCCGCCACAGAGGCCAGATTGGACTGTTCTTGCGCAGCACCCGCCACGCCAGCGGCAGCAGCAGCACAAAGGCGATGCACCAGCGCAGGAAGTTGAGCGCGAAAGGCGAGATCAGGTCGTGAGCAAGTCGGCCCACGATGGCATTGCCGGCCCACAGTGCCGGAGCCAGGCTGAGCATGGCCACTGTGGCTGGTTTCAGGGGGGAATTCATTGGTTGCCACTGTAACGTGCGACCGTTGGTCTTTGGGCCTGTCACACCGTGTGGCGGCGGCAGTTGGCGGCAAACCGGCGACCCTCAATAGTGATGCAAGCCTTCCCGTTTTGCGAAGCTGAGCACAATGCAGGCTTGGGAGATTTTTCATGAAGCAGCAAACCACGCCGCTCCAGCAGCAATGGCTGCAGGCACAACATGTCATGGCCAGCAGGCCGCCTCTGCGTCCGCGCCAGCCGCTGTGCATTGACGATCAACAGATCGGTAGTATCGAGGAAGACTTTGCGCGAAAGCTGGGGGCCGATCTGCTGGCTGCGCACGGAATAACGCTGAGGCTGCTGGCCGGGCAATGGCTGCTGAAGGGCGAGGGCGGGGCGACCGAGAATCTGAACCGGCTGGCCCTGGCCATGCGCAGTGCCGGCCTTGCTGGAGCGTGGCGCAACGAGCAACTGGCGGTCTGCAATGCGCAGGGACGGCAACTGGCGACCGTCGAGCGTGGTGCCGTGCGGCCGCTGGGCATTGCCACCTGGGCCGTGCATCTGGTGGGCGTCTGCGCGGACGGCGCGCTCTGGGTGCAGCAGCGCGCAGAAGACAAGGCCAACAACCCCGGCATGTGGGACACCTTGATGGGTGGCATGGTCTCGGCAGCAGACAGTCTGGCCGAGGCGTTGGCGCGTGAGACCTGGGAAGAGGCGGGTCTGCGGGTGGCCGAGCTGGGCCAGCTCAGGCATGGTGGCCAGGTGGTGTTTGCAAGGCCCAGCGACGAAGCCGAGGGGCAGGGCTATATGGTCGAGCGCATAGACTGGTTCTCGGCCCTGGTGCCCGATGCGCTGCAGCCCTTGAACCAGGACGGCGAGGTGCAGCGTTTCGAGCGGCTGGATCTGGCCGAGGTCCAGAGCTGGATGCTGCAGGGCTGTTTCACGCCGGAGGCCTCCCTGGTGCTTGCCGCCTACATGGACTGGTAGGACGGCAAGGCCGCTAGCGCGGGCTCTCCACGGCGGTGGGCTTGAGCCGGCTGGGTGCCAGGGCTCCGGCCTGCTCGAGAATCGGATAGGCCACTGAGCACAGCAGGGAGTTGATGCGCTTGAGGTCGCTGATCATGTCGATATGCAGAGAGCTGGTCTCTATGCTCGATACCGTGTGCTGCGACAGACGCTCCAGGTGGGTGGCCGAGTAGGCCAGCTCCAGATCGCGAAAGCGCGCTTTTTCCTCGAGCAGTTTTTGCGCTTCGCGCACATTGCCGTTGAGAAAGACGCTCATGGCCAGGCGCAGATTGTCCAGCAGATGCTGGGTCAGCTCGTGAATCTCCAGCTTGCCGGCGGCCGAGAACTGGCGCCCCTTCTTGATCTTCTTGTCTTCCAGATCCAGCAGCACGCGCTCGATGATGTCGCCGATCTGCTCCATATTGATGGTGAAGCTGATGATTTCCGTCCAGCGCTGACCTTCGCGCTCGTCGAGTTCGGCGCGTGAGATCTTGGTCATGTAGTACTTGATGGCCGAGTACAGATCGTCCACCGTGGATTCCAGGTGGCGCACTTCCACGGAGAGCTTGGCATCGTCGGTCTCGGCGACCTTCTGCAGGCCGATCAGCATGGACTCCACGACGTCGGCCTGGTGCAACGATTCGCGCACGGCGCAGGTGATGGCCAGCGAAGGCGTGGACAGGGCTGAGGGATCCAGGTGGCGAGGGCGCAGCAGCTTGGCCGCGCTTTCCTCCTCGGGCTTGGGCAGCATGGCGGTCACCCAGCGGGCCACGAGTTGGGTCAGGCCGATGAAGCACAGGCTGTTGAAGATGTTGAAGGCCAGGTGGAACATCACCACGTTCTGGCCGGCGTTGGCCAGATAGGGCTGGGCGTACTGCGTCCACAGTCCGATGAAGGGCGCAACGATGGCTACGCCCATGATCTTGAACAGCAGATTGCCCACGGTGACCTGACGTTCTTCCACCGCCGACTTGGCGGTGGTGAGCGCCGCGACCAGGCCGCTGCCCAGGTTGGCGCCCAGGGTCAGGCCCAGCGCCACATCCAGAGGAATGGCACCCGAGCTGGCCATGGCCGCAATCAGCAGCACCACGGCCAGGCTGGAATAGGCCAGCACGGCCAGTACCGCGCCCAGCAGCAACTCCATGAACAGATCGCTGCTGACCGAGGCCAGCAGGGTGCGCACGGCCGGGGCCTGCAGCAAGGGCTCGGTGGCTTCCACCACCAGGCGCAGAGCCAGCAGCATCAGGCCCAGGCCGATGAGCACGCGGCCGATACGCCCGGGCTTGGAATCCTTGCGCGAGATATAGAGCACCACGCCGACAAAAATGAACAGCGGCGACAGCCAAGAGAGGTCGGTGGAGAACAGCACGGCCATCAGGGCCGTGCCGACATCGGCGCCGCGCATCACGGCCAGGGCCGAGGGCAGGGTGATCAGACCCTGGCCGACGAAGGACGAGGTCATCAGCGAGGTGGCGGTGCTCGACTGCACCAGAGCCGTGACGCCCATGCCCGAGAGCGCTGCAGAGAAACGGTTGCTCATGCTGCGGGCAAGAATATTGCGCAGGTTGGCGCCGAAGACCTGCAGAACGCCGGTGCGAACCATCTGAGAGCCCCAGATCAACAGGGCAATGGCTGCTAAAAGATTCAATAAATGCTTCATGTTCTGCCCGCGAAGGAGCGACCTAATATACCGCTGAGTGAGGTGGTTCTGCCTGGATGCCTCGCTCTTATCGCACAAATAAGTGCGGAATAAGGAAAACAATAGAACAAAAACGAAATATTAAAAACATCGTTTCTACGGATGCGAAATAGGAAAAAACCGAAATCTTTTGAAGTCTGCATTGCCTATGCTGCTATCAAAAGGTGGTTTCATGATTCCTTCACTGCCCGACGCTGCTGCTGTGGGCTTTCTTTTGACGCTGCTGGCGGCGCTGGTAGCCGTAGGCTTGCTGCTGTGGTGGGGCTGGCGGCTGTGGCATGTGCGCTGCGGCAGGCCCAGGCCGCCGCTGCGCATCTGGCAGTGGGAGCTGGCCGTATGGCTGTCCATACTGCCCATTGCCACGCTGGTGGGGCTGGCGCAGATTGCCTGGGTCGATCATCGGCAGGAGCGGCAGAGGACGGCGCAGAAACGGCTGACGCATATCACGCTGGAGCGGCCCGTGGTCTGGGGCGACATCGTCCTGCCCGCGGGCAGCCATATCCAGCGCGAAGCGCCCCAGGGCGCAGCAAAGCGGCGCGGGCAGCTCGATCTGCAGGGGCTGAAGGAGATACGCTTTCCCCATCCCGTGCAACTGGGCGATATCTGGGTCAACGCCCTGAGCGTCTACCACCAGGTGCTGCTGGAGCTGGATCGGCCCTACGAATTCTCGGCCCCGGGCCGTCAGACGGTGCGCTGCGAGCCCGGAAACATGGTGCAGTTGAGTGCCGGCGAGCAGCCCCGCAGCTTCGACAAAAACCTGTTTCCCAGGCGCTTGAACGGTCTGCTGCTGGCGGACTGGGTGTTTGATGACTGTTTCATCACCACGCCCATCAGCGTGCGCTACTGGAAGGACGACAGGCTGATCTGGGCCGATGAGCCTGTCTATGCGTCGGCGGCATCCGGGCCGGGCACGATGCAATGAAAAAGCCCGCTGTCTGCTTCAGAAACAGCGGACTTTGCCCATGGGTAGTAGCGGTGCCTAGGAGGCCCGGGCCTTGGCGCGCCTTGCACGCAGCAGCTCGTCGAGTATCAGCAGGATGGCGCCCAGCGTGATGCCCATGTCGGCCACGTTGAAGGCCGGGAAATGGCTGCTGCCCCAGTAGAAGTCCAGAAAGTCCACCACATAGCCGTGCTGCAGGCGGTCCACCACATTGCCAATGGCCCCGCCCAGAATGCTGGACAGCGACAGGCAGAACATCTTCTCGCCGGGGTGCTTGCGCAACTGCCAGACGATGAGCACGGTGGCAATCACGCCGATGGCCACGAACAGCCAGCGCTGCCAGCCGCTGCCGCCTGCGAGGAAGGAGAAGGCAGCGCCCGTGTTGTGCGCGCGCACGATGTTGAAGAAGCTGGTGATGGGAGTCCAGTCCCCATACTGGTAGTGGCTCAGAATCATCTGCTTGGTGATCTGATCCACGCCGATGATGACAAGCGCCCACAGCAGCCAGGGCCAGATACGGCCAAGGCCTGCGGAGGAGGTCTGGGTGTTGCTCATGGCAGCTCTTTGCTAATGTTTTTTGATAGCGGTTAGCGCTTGATTCAAAAGGATTTCAGCATAAATCAATGCTGAAAATGGCTGCCAGCAAGCGCTGGCAGCTCACTTTTGACGGATCAAGCCTTGGTGCGGACTTCGCCCGTGCCGTGCAGATTGCTGTCGCAGCGGCCGCAGATCGAGGGATGCTCGGGGTTCACGCCCACGTCTGCACGGTAATGCCAGCAGCGCTCGCACTTGGCGTGCTCGCTGGCCTTCACGGTGGTGGTCAGGGCATCGCCGGCCACGGCAGTCGCTGCCGAGGTGATGAAGACGAACTTCAGATCGTCCTTGAGGCTTTGCAGCAGGGCCAGGTCTTCGGGCTCGGCCGTGAGCGTGACTTCGGCCTGCAGGGACGAGCCCACGGCGCCGGTGGTACGCACCACTTCGATGTCCTTGTTGACCAGGTTGCGGATCTCGCACAGGCGCGTCCACTTGGCCAGCAGGCCTTCGTCGCCGGCGGGCAGCTCGGTGAACTTCTCCAGGAAGATGGATTCGCTGTGACCCACGATCTTCCAGGCTTCCTCGGCCGTGAAGGACAGGAAGGGCGACATCCAGCGCAGCAGCGCCTGGGTGATCTGGTAGAGCGCGGTCTGAGCCGAGCGGCGTGCCAGGCTCTTGGGGGCGCTGGTGTAAAGGCGGTCCTTGAGCACGTCCAGGTAGAAGCCGCCCAGGTCTTCGGAGCAGAACAGCTGGATCTTGGCGACTACAGGGTGGAACTCGTAGACCTTGTAGTGGGCCAGAATTTCCTGCTGCAGCTGGGCCGAGCGGGCCAGCGCGAACTGGTCGATCTCCAGCATCTCGCCATAGGCCACGGCGTCCTTGCTCGCATCGAAGTCGCTGGTGTTGGCCAGCAGGAAGCGCAGCGTGTTGCGGATGCGGCGATAGGCGTCCACCACGCGGGCCAGGATCTTGTCGTCGATGCCCAGGTCGCCCGAGTAGTCGGTCGAGGCCACCCACAGGCGGATGATTTCCGCGCCCATCTTGCTGGACACATCCTGCGGGGCCACGGTGTTGCCCAGCGACTTGGACATTTTCTTGCCCTGGCCGTCCACGGTGAAGCCGTGGGTCAGCAGGCCGCGGTAGGGCGCGCGGCCGAAGATGGCCGATGCCAGCAGCAGCGAGCTGTGGAACCAGCCGCGGTGCTGGTCGTGGCCTTCCAGGTACAGGTCGGCCTCGGGGCCCTTGTCGTGGTGGTGCTCGGGATGGGTGCCGCGCAGCACATGCCAGAAGGTGGAGCCCGAGTCGAACCAGACTTCCAGAATATCGGTGCTCTTGGTGTAGCTTTGGGCTTCCTCGGCACCGAGGATATCTTCGGTGCTTACGCGGCTCCAGGCCTCGATGCCGCCCTGCTCGATCATGGCAGCCGCCTGGTCGATGATCTCCATGGTGCGCGGGTGCAGGGCGCCCGTGTCCACATGCAGGAAGAAGGGGATGGGCACGCCCCAGCTGCGCTGACGCGAGATGCACCAGTCGGGACGGCCGGCGATCATGGCGCGCAGGCGGTCCTGACCGTTTTGCGGGTAGAAGTTGGTCTGCTCGATGGCGTCCAGCGCGATCTGGCGCAGGGTCTTCTCGGGCTTTTGCGCGGGATCGGTGAACACGCCTTCGCCTTCGTCCATGCGGATGAACCACTGGGCGGCAGCGCGGTAGATGACGGGCGTCTTGTGGCGCCAGCAGTGCGGGTAGCTGTGGCTGATGGTGGTGGTGTCCATCAGGCGGCCCGCGACCTTCAGGGCGTCGAGGATGACGGGTACGGCCTTCCAGATATGCTGGCCGCCAAACATGGGCAGGTCGGCCGCGTACACGCCGTTGCCCTGCACGGGGTTCAGGATCTGCTTGTAGTCCATGCCGTTGGACATGCAGCTGTTGAAGTCGTCCACGCCATAGGCAGGGGCCGAGTGCACGATACCGGTACCGTCATCGGCGGTGGCGTATTCGGCCAGGTACACGGGCGAGATGCGGTCAAAGCCCTTGTCCACATGGGCCAGCGGGTGCTTGAAGGGCATGTGGTCGAGCTTTTCGCCCTTGGCGGTGGCGACCACGCTGCCTTCCAGCTTCCAGCGGTCCAGGCATTTCTCGACCAGGGCGGAGGCCACGATCAGCAGACCGCGCTCGGTGTCCACCAGGCTGTATTCCAGGTCGGGGTTGACGTTCAGCGCCTGGTTGGCGGGGATGGTCCAGGCCGTGGTCGTCCAGATGACGATGAAGGCTTCCTTGTCGAGCTTGTCCAGGCCGAATGCTGCGGCCAGTTTGGCAGGCTCGGCAGCGGGGAACATCACGTCCAGGGTCTGGCTCTGCTTGTCGGCGTATTCGATCTCGAACTCGGCCAGCGAGGAGGCGCAGTCAAAGCACCAGTAAACGGGCTTGAGGCCGCGGTAGACAAAGCCACGCTCCATCACCTTCTTCAAGGCGCGCAGCTCGGCGGCCTCGTTGGCGTAGCTCATGGTCTTGTAGGGATGATCCCAGTCGCCGAGCACGCCCAGGCGCTTGAAGTCCACCATCTGCTGCTCGATCTGCTCGGCGGCAAAGGCGCGGCTCTTGGCCTGCATCTCGTCGCGCGGCAGATTGCGGCCATGCAGCTTCTCGATGGCGTTCTCGATGGGCAGGCCGTGGCAGTCCCATCCCGGTGCATAGAGCGCGTCGAAGCCTTCGAGCTGGCGGCTCTTGACGATCATGTCCTTGAGGATCTTGTTCACCGCATGGCCGATGTGCAGCTTGCCGTTGGCGTATGGAGGGCCATCGTGCAGGATGAACTTGGGCGCGCCGCTGCGGGCGTCGCGCAGCTTCTTGTAGATGCCCTTGTCGTCCCATTCCTTGGCCCAGGCAGGCTCGCGCTTGGGCAGGTCGCCGCGCATGGGGAAGGGGGTGTCGGGCATGTTCAGCGTGGCGCGGTAGGCGGACGCTTCGGGCTTGTTGGACTTCGAATCAGACATGGGAAACCTTGAAAGCAATGCAATGCCCGGGCAGTTCTGCCTGGGCGTGAATGGTGAGGTGAGCGCCAGTGCGCTGCTGCGCCTGGGACGTGCGAGCAGCGAGCGTCAAATTCGGTCGCGCGTGGTCTGGCGACGAGTCTCTGTGTGCGACGAGGTATGGGACGGTATGTGGGCCGAGGCGAAAAACGCGCGCGCGTCATCGCAGTCCTTGGCGATGCCGACCGTCAGGGCATCGAGACTGTCATACTTCAGCTCGTCGTGCAGTTTGTGCAGAAGTTCCACGCGGATGATTTTACCGTAGGCACCTTCTCCACCCAGTTGGGCGGGCCAATCGAAACAGTGGGTCTCCAGCAGCACCCGTCCGCCGTTGATGTCGTTGGGGTCCAGCGAGGGGCGCACGCCCAGGTTGGCCACGCCCTGCAGCGGCTTGTCCGTCAGACCATGCACCAGCACGGCAAAAATGCCGCTGGCGGCAGGCTTCCAGTGGTCGAAGCGCAGATTCAGCGTGCGAAAGCCGTCCTCGGCTCCGTCTATGGATTCGGCCAGCTTGCGGCCCAACTTGCGACCGTGCACCACATGGCCCGAGATGCGGTAGGGGTGGCCCAACAGCTTGGCGGCCTGAAGCATGTCGCCGGCCGCCAGCGCCTCGCGCACGGCCGTGCTGGAGACGCGCAGGCCATGGACTTCATAGCTGTTCATGCGCGCCACATCAAAGCCCAGGGCCTGGCCGGCGTTGTCCAGCATGGCGTAATCGCCAGCGCGCTTGGCACCGAAGCGGAAGTCGTCGCCCACCAGCACGTATTTGGCGCCCAGGCCAGAGATCAGCACATCTTGAATGAAGTCTTCGGGGCTCTGACTGGCCAGAGCCTGGTTGAAGGGCAGGATCACGACTTGATCGACGCCGCAGACCTCGAGCTGGCTGAGCTTGTCGCGTAGTGTGCCCACGCGGGCCGGGGCCATCTCAGGCTTGCCCAGCTTCTTGGCAAAGTAGTCGCGCGGGTGCGGCTCGAAGGTCATGGCGCAGCTGGGGATGCCGCGTTGGGCTGCCTCGGCCTTGAGCAGGCCCAGCATGGCTTGATGTCCCCGGTGTACACCATCGAAATTGCCGATTGTCACAGCGCAGGCCGGGGCCAGGCCGGGATGATTGATACCGCGGAAAATCTTCATGGACTGCTTCGTTCTTTATAGCAACTGGCGCCGATGCATGCGACACAAGCCGTCAATTTGACATAGTTTCAGAGTATATTGCTTCAAATCAGGCAGCCGTGGAGGCTGCATGAGTGTGCCCAAAAGCGCCAAGACGCTTGTCCGTTTTCCGTGGTCCAAGTTTGACTGTATGGAGGCTGGTTGTGAAAGTCTTGAAGCTGACAGCCCAGGGGCTGCCGCAGTCCTGGGTAACGCTGGAGCAGGCGGCGCTGCATTACGCAGCAGAAGAGGTGCGCTGGGAAGCCGGTGTCGAAATCGCCTGCTTTCGTGGTGGCCACAATGCGGTGACGGGCAAGCAGTCAGTCATTCACATCAACTCCATCATCGGCACCAAGGGCATGCCGAACATCAACCCGCACGAGTTGCTGCCGGGGCTGACGAACGGCAAACTTTTTGCACGTGACCGCTGTGTCTGCGCCTATTGCGGGCGGCAATTCCACGAGGGCGATCTCACACGCGAGCACATTGTCCCCGTGAGCACCGGCGGGCAGCATAGCTGGATGAATCTGGTCACGGCCTGCCGCGCCTGCAACCACCGCAAGGGGGCCAGAACACCGGAGCAGGCCCGCATGCCTCTGCTCTACACGCCCTACACGCCCACGCTGTGGGAGGATTTCATCCTGAGAAACCGCCGCATTCTGGCCGACCAGATGGAGTTTCTTGTGGCCCATGTGCCGCGTGGATCGCGCTGGCGCAGCTGAAAAGCAAAAAAGCCCCGGGCTGGAACGCGCGGGGCTGTGAAGAGAGGACGCAGGCAGTAGATCAGGCGGTGGTGGCAACGGCCTTTTGCCAGGCCTCGTAGAGGTCTTCGCCCGTGTCGCGCACGCGCTGGCCGATCAGGGCCATCTCGCGCTGGTCTTCGGGCTTGGCCAGTTCCACATAGCCACGCGCGGCCGACAGGTCGTAGGGCTCGCCGTCTTCGTTGGAGTAGGCGAAGTAGACCTGCTTCACGCCGGCCAGCAGCATGGCCGTGTAGCACATGGAGCAGGGGTAGCCGCTGGCATACATGACGGCTCCCGACAGATCGGTGCTGCCCTGGGCCTTGGCCCCTATGCGCAGGGCCTGCATCTCGGCGTGGGCCGAAGGGTCGCAGAGCTCATCCACCTGGTTGACGGCGCGGGCCAGCACCTGGCCGTCCCTGACCAGCACGGCGCCGAAGGGCCAGGTCGCGGATTCGCGGCCCTTGACATTGCCCATGGCCAGGCGGATGGATTCAAGCAGGTATTTGCCGCTTTCGTTTTCGTTCTTCATAGAGTTGTTCTCCTTGGTAAAAATCAGCTGCCGCGGTAGGTGTTGAAGAACCACGGCGAGCACAGCATGGGCACGTGGTAGTGCTGGGCCGCGTCGAAGATGGAAAAGCGCACCAGCACTTCTTCCGACAGCGCCGTGGGCTCCTTGAAGTGCTCGCCCGTGTAAAAGCGCAGCTCGAAGTCCCCGGTACGGGCCGCGGCGGCGGGCAGCATGGGGGCTTCGGTGCGGCCGTCGGCATTGGTGCGGGTGCTGCTCAGGCGCTGCGCCGGGGTCTGCGCTACGTCGTAGAGTTCCACCCGCATGCCAGCGATGGGACGTCCGCTGGTGAGGTTGAGTACATGGGTGCTGATGCCTGCCATGGTGTTCTTTCGGTGGGTTGCGATAGAGCGGTGTCGCGGCCTCAGCTGCCGCGCGAATAGGTGTAGCTCCAGGGGCCGAACTGAATGGGCAGGTGGATGCGCTCTGCGGTGTTCACGATCTGGAAGCGCACCGGAACCTTGGACAGAAAGGCCGGGCGTGGCAGCCTGGCGTCCTTGGCCGCAAAGTACTCGTCCACATGCAGCAGCATTTCGTAGCGGCCGCTGCGGTAGCTGTCGTCGATCAGTAGCGGTTCGTCGGCACGGCCGTTGGCATTCACGACAAAGCTGTGTATCGGCACATAGGTCTCGCCGTCGAAGCGCGAGAAGTCGATGCGCAAGCCCGTGGCCGCAGAACCATGGAAGGTGTCCACGGCATGCATGGTCAGGCGCGGGCTGACGCCATGCAGCACGATGGGGCCGGTGGCCTGGGCGGGCGCTACCGGGGCCTTGTCGGCGGCCAGTGCGCCGTGTGTGCCCGTCAGGGCCGAGGCGCCGAGCGCCAGGCCCGAGAGTGCAAACTGCCGGCGCGACGGGGTTGATGTGTGTGTGGAATGCATGCGGGATGACTCCTTCAGGCGTTCTTGCGGCGCTGGATGCGGGCGACGAAGGCGATGGCGAGAACCGCTGCCAGGGCTTCCACGATGGCCACCAGGTACAGGCCCGGAGCGACCTTGCCGGTAGAGGCCTTGATTACGCCCATCAGATAAGGGGCGCCGAAGCCGGCCAGATTGGCCACCGAATTGATCAGCGCCACGCCCACGGCGGCTGCGCCGCCGCTGAGCAGCATATTGGGCATCTGCCAGAAGACGGGAATCGCGCTCATGGTGCCCACCAGTGCCAGAACCATGGCCGTCAGTGCCACCACAACGGGGATGCTGTCCATGCCCATGGTGACGGCCAGGGCCAGCATGCCCGCGGCGCCCAGCAGGACCGAGCCCGCAAAGTGCCAGCGCACCTCACCACGGTGGTCGGAATGGCGGCCGTTGATGATCATGCCGGCCGCGCCGAGCAGATAGGCTGCACCGGCGATCCAGCCCACCTGCATGGTGGATGTGAAGCCGGCTTCGCGAATCACGGTGGGAATCCAGAAGGTCAGCGTGGAGTTGGCGCACAGCAGGCAGAAGAACACGGCGATCAGCAGCCACACCATGGGGTTGCCGAACAGGGTGCGCCAGTCGCTGTGGCGCTCGCCCTGGGCCTTCTGGTCGATCTCGAGCTGCTGGCGCACGACGGCGCGGTCCGTGTCGGTGAGCCATTTGGCTTGCTCGGGACGGTCGGTCATGTAGAAGTAGGCAAAGATGCCGGCCAGAACCGAGGGAATGCCTTCGATGATGAACAGCCACTGCCAGCCGTGCATGCCGTGCGCGCCTGCGGCCCAGGTCATGATGCCGCCAGCCAGCGGGCCGCCGATGACGCCGGCGATGGCCGAGGCCGACATGAAGGTGCCGAAGGCCTTGGCGCGGCGCTTGGACGGATACCAGAAGGTCAGGTAGAGGATGATGCCGGGGTAGAAGCCGGCCTCGAACACGCCCATCAGAAAGCGCAGGATGTAGAACTGGGTCGGTGACGTCACCCAGGCCTGCAAGATGCAGATCAGGCCCCAGCCTATGGTGATGCGCATCACCGTCTTCTTGGCGCCTATCTTCTGCAGCAGCATGTTGGACGGCACTTCAAACAGGAAGTAACCGATGAAGAAGATGCCGGCACCCAGGCCGTAGACGGCTTCGCTGAACTTCAGGTCGTCGAGCATCTGCAGCTTGGCGAAGCCGATATTGACGCGGTCCAGCCAGGCCAGCACCCACAGCACGCCCAGAAAGGGCAGCAGGCGCCAGGAAATCTTGGAATAGGTGGCGTCGACCTGATCGACGGAAGCAGCGGTGCCGCTGATCGGCACATGATGAGCACTCATGGCAAGTCCTTGTCTCGGAAATTTGTTGTTGGGTTTGCGGACACTTGCATGGTCGCGACTTGTGGCGATATGCGAAACTAAGCGCCTGCTATGAGCCGCATAGCAAAATGCATATCTCTAGGGAAAACACGTGTCTCGCAGCGAAGAACCGTTCGATACCTATTTGCTGCGCGTGCTGTGCACCTTGATCAGCGAGAAAAGCGTGTCGCGCGCGGCAATACGCCTGAATCAGTCTCAGCCGGCCATCAGCGCGGCGCTGCGGCGCTTGCGGGCCATCTTCAACGACCCGCTGCTGGTGCGGGACAAGAACCGCATGGTGCCGACGGCGCGCGCGCTTCAGGCGGTGGAGCAGGCACGTGCGGCGCTGGGGTTGATCGACGGTCTGCTGAGCGTCGGCAAGGAATTTGTGGCCGAGACCACCCAGCTGCGCTTCACCATCGCCATGCCCGACTATCTGGCGCCGCCCTTCATGGCGCGCGTGGTCCAGCTCATGCGTGCGCAGGCGCCGGGCGCGAGACTGGTCCTGCTGCCGCTGGGCCAGAACTTCGACTACGAGCAGGCCCTGCAAAGTGGCGAGGTGGATATCGTCATCGGCAACTGGCCGAGTCCGCCCGAGCATTTGCACATGTCCACGCTGCTCGAGGACGAGGTGGTCTGCCTGCTCGACGAGAAGCATCCTCTGGCCGGGCCGGGCCGGCTCACGGCCGAGCACTATCTGCAGGCCGCGCATGTGGTGTTCACGCCTTACTCGCCCGATCAGCGCGGTGTGGTGGAGAGCAGTCTGGGCACCATGCGCGTGAGCCGTGACGGCCGCGTGCAGTGCTCGCATTTCTCTATGGCGCCGGACCTGCTGGTGGGCACCGACCTGCTGCTGACCACCAGCCGCCATTTCGCGGCCTACCACGCAAGGCGGCTGCCGCTGGCCATGGTGCCTCTGCCCATGGGCAACCGCGTCATGCGCTTCTACCAGCTCTGGCATTCGTCCCGGCACCGGGATGCCTCCCATATCTGGCTGCGCGCACTGCTCAATCAGGCCTCGCAGGTGCTGACGACATCGACGTAGCCGGCTGCTATACGGGCTATAACAAGCCAGCACTGTGAGGCGGCAAATGCGCTTCCTACACTGGCTTCATGACCAGCACCACTACCCCCTCCATCCCCACGCTCGACGAGCTCAACACCATGACGCAGGCGGCCTTTGCGGCCGCACTCGGCGAGGTTTTCGAATACGCCCCCTGGGTGGCCGAGGCGGCTGCACAGCAGCGCCCCTTCGTCAGCCTGGACGCTCTGCACCAGGCCATGCTGGCCGCCGTGCATGGCAGCCCGCGCGAGCAAACCCTGCGCTTTCTCTGTGGCCACCCCGAGCTGTCGGTAAGTGCCGTGCGCTCCGGCACGCTGACCGTTGACTCCCAGCAGGAGCAGCAAAGCGCAGGCCTGGGGGATCTGGCGCAGGAACAGGGCGAGCGCCTGGCCGAGCTGAACCAGGCCTACCGCACGCGCCATGGCTTTCCCTTCATCGCCTGCGTGCGCCACTACACGCGCGTTGGCCTGTTCGCCGAGCTGGCCTCGCGCGCCGAGCGCGACACCGAGCAGGAGTTCGTTGAAGCCCTGCGCCAGATCGGCTTCATCAGCCGTCTGCGCCTGTCGCAACGCGTGAGTGCTGGCAGCCTGCAGGCCGCCTGAGCGCCCGTACGGCTGCCCAAGCCCGCAATGCGGGGCTTTCCCGCACTTGCGGTGTTTTCAGGCCGGTTGGCGCCGGATGTCGGAGAGCGTGACCCGTGTATCGGTCCGCACGGATTGCGCTGGCACGGGGCGGGCTGCCTACTGCCGCAGTGGGAGTTCTCTGCGCTGGCTGAAATCCCCGCATGCTTGTGATTGAATTCGGGTTTAGACCTCATTTCTCGTTTTCATGATCGTCAGAGATCGCCCGTCGGGCTTCAAGCTGCTGTGGATTGTCCGGGGCTCGGTGCTGCAACGCATCAAAGGCGTGCTCGCCGTCAATATCGTGCTGGCCATCATCGTCACCGTGGCGCATGGCACGCTGTTTCACACCAAGATCCCCATCACGCCGATTCCATTCACCCTGATCGGTCTGCCGCTGGCGATTTTTCTGGGCTTTCGCAACAACACCGCGTATGCGCGCTACTGGGAGGGCCGCAAGCTCTGGGGCGAGATCGTGATCTATGCACGCACGCTGGCGCGCCAGTGCCTGAGCCTGATTGAACTCGACCACCCCGTAGACCCGCGCCAGCGGGCCAACGATGTACGGGTGCGCATGGTGCACCGGGCCGTGGCTTTTTCTCATGTGCTGCGGGCGCAGCTGCGCTGCCTCAAGGACGATGTGGCTGCCCAGCAGTGGCTGACCCATGCCGAGTGGCAGCGCCTGCAACTGCTGCCATTGAATCAGCGCACCGATGCGCTGATGCTGGCCATGGGTCAGGATCTGGGGCAGTGCGTGCGCGACAGGCGCATAGACCCCTGCCTGGCCGTGGAGCTGGACCGCACCCTCAATGGCTTCACGACGGCTGCAGCCTCCTGCGAGCGCATCCGCAACACGCCGATTCCGTTTTCCTACACCTTGCTGCTGCACCGTACGGCCCATCTGTACTGCTTTTTGCTGCCGTTCGGCCTGGTGGACATCACGGGCTTCATGACGCCATTTGTCGTGGCCATCGTGGCCTATACCTTCTACGGTCTCGATGTTCTGGGCGACGAGCTGGAGGAGCCGTTCGGCATGGAAAGCAACGATCTGGCGCTGGACAGCATCTGCCGCAGCATAGAGATCAGCCTCAGCCAGTCTCTGGGCGATCCCCAGGTTCCGGCACCGCTCAAGCCGGTGGACTATCTGCTGACCTGAGGCTCTCCACAATGCAAAAGCCCTGAACTCATCACTCAGGGCTTTGTTTCTGATAGCGCCTGGCGCCAATGCCGCCTAGACCGTGGCGCGATCCTCGTCCACGGCCTTTTGCCAGGCCTCGTAGAGGTCTTCGCCGGCATCGCGCACGCGGTGGCCGATGACGAGCAGTTCGCGCCTGCCTTCGGGGCGGGCCAGCTCCTCATAGCCGCGCGCAGCCGACAGGTCGTAGGGCTCGCCGTCTTCGTTGGAGTAGGCGAAATACACCTGCTTCACGCCGGCCAGCAGCATGGCGGTGTGGCACATGGCGCAGGGGTAGCCGCTGGCATACATGACAGCGCCGGACAGATCCGTGCTGCCCAGGGCCTTGGCGGCAATGCGCAGGGCCTGCATCTCGGCGTGGGCCGTGGGATCGCACAGATCATCAACCTGGTTGACGGCGCGCGCCAGGATCTTGCCGTCACGCACCAGCACGGCACCGAAGGGCCAGGTCGCGGATTCGCGGCCCTTGACATTGCCCATGGCCAGGCGGATGGACTCCAGCAGATACTTTTCGCTGTCTTGCTTGCTCATGCATGTCTCCTTTGACTCTTGTGAATGGCGCAAGAATCATAGGAAGAGCGGCAGGGTCCATAGCGCATGCAGGAAGCAAAACAGCACGCCGAAGCGTGCTGTTGACTTTTAGTTTTAGGTTGAATGCAGTTGCCGTAATTTTGATGAGTGTTGATGCAGGCTTTCAGGCAAAGACGCCGGCGCTGTCCTGCATATGGGCCGATACCGTGCCCAGGTGGTGCAAGGTGTCGCCACCCGTCATCTCCATCTGGGTCAGGCGTTTGAAGTAGTGGCTGCCCACATACTCGTCTGTCACACCGATGCCGCCATGCAGCTGCACGGCCTGCTGGCCCACATAGCGCATGGACTGACCCAGCTGCACCTTGGCGCGGGCGATGGCGACATGGCGCTCCTCGGCTGGCGCTACCAGCTTGAGCGTGCCGTAGTAGCTCATGGAGCGTGCCAGCTCCAGCTGCATCTTCATGTCGGCCACGCGGTGGCGCAGGGCCTGGAAGCTGGAGATCACCACGCCGAACTGCTTGCGCTGGTTCATGTACTCGGTGGTGAGCTTGAGCGTCTGCTCCATCACGCCCACACCTTCGGCGCAAAGCGCAGCATTGGCCACATCCTGCGCCAGGGTGAGTGCGGCCACGCCGTTGGTGGTGATCAGGGTGGCCGATGCGGCATGGCAGACCAGGTCGGCCGCGCGCCCTTCGTCCTGGGTGGCATAGGGTTTGCTGCTCACGCCCTCGCGGCCGTTCTCGACGAGGAAGAGCGCAATCTTGCCGTCGAGCTGTGCCGGCACGATGAAGGCGTCGGCCTGGTCGCCTGCAGGAACAATGTTTTTCGTAGCATCTACCGTATAGCCATCGGCGGATTTGGAGGCTTTTGCAGCGCAAACATCAATCTGGTAGCGCGCCTTGCGCTCCTGCGATGCGAGCACCACCAGTTTTTCACCGCTGGCGATACGGGGCAGCCAGGCTTGCTTGACGGCCTCGTCACCAAACTGGCCGAGCAGGGCAGAGGCCACGAAAGCCTGGGTCAGCGGCTCCATCACCAGACCGCGGCCCAGCTCCTCCATGACCACCATTACATCGACCGCGCCTTGGCCCAGGCCGCCATATTGCTCGGGCACTGTGAGGGCCGTCAGGCCCAGCTCGGCCAGCTCGTTCCAGACCTCGCGCGAGAAGCCGCCCTGCTTGGCAATGCTCTGGCGTCGCTCGAAGGTATAGCCCTTGTCCACCCAGCGGGCCACGGCATCGCGCAATTGCTGCTGGTCGTCGGAAAAATCGAAATCCATATTTGTCTCCTGCCACCAGGCCGCAATTGGCGCGAAGCGCCAAACCAGCCCAGCGAAGCTCAATCTAGAACCCCCTCCCGGAGGGGGCACGGGGGAGTAGTCCTGTTTCGCAAAGCGAAGCCGGTTCTTGGCTAGCCAAGAACCGTCTGAGCAACGATGTTTCGCTGCACCTCGTTGGAGCCGCCATAGATGGTGGTCTTGCGCATATTGAAGTAGGTTGCGGCCAACGGCGCATTGCCCAGAACGTCGCCAGGAAACTCGCCCTGGTAGCCGGCTTCCATGGCTTCCTGGATATAGGGCAGGGCATAAGGGCCGGCGGCGAGCATCATCAGCTCGGAGTAGCGCTGCTGAATCTCGCTGCCCTTGATCTTGAGCAGGCCGGCGATGTCCAGCGGGTTCTTGCCCGATTTCATGGCCGACAGCACGCGCAGCACCAGCATTTCCAGCGCGATCACATCGATCTCCAGCAAGGCGATCTGGTCACGGAAGCGCTGGTCTTCCCAGACGCTTTCGGTCTTGGCGATGCGCTTGAGGCGCTCCAGCTCGCGCTTGGCACGGTTCACATCGGCGATATTCGTGCGCTCGTGGCTGAGCAGGTGCTTGGCATAGGTCCAGCCCTTGTTTTCCTCGCCGATCAGCTGGTCAGCAGGCACTTCCACATTGTCGAAAAAGACCTCGTTGACCTCGTGCGAGCCGTCCAGCAGCTTGATGGGGCGCACGGTCACACCGGGCGACTTCATGTCGACCAGCAGGAAGCTGATGCCGGTTTGGGGCTTGCCCTCGTTGCTGGTGCGCACCAGGCAGAAGATCCACTCGCCGTACTGGCCCAGCGTGGTCCAGGTCTTCTGGCCGTTGACGATGTATTTGTCGCCCACGCGTTCGGCTCGGGTCTTGACGCTGGCGAGGTCCGAGCCCGAGCCCGGTTCGGAATAGCCCTGGCTCCACCAGACTTCGCCACTGGCGATGCCTGGCAGAAAGCGCCGATGCTGCTCCGGCGTGCCATAGGCCATGATCACGGGCGCCACCATCACGGGGCCGAAGGGCACGATGCGCGGCGTGCCGGCGAGTGCGCATTCTTCCTCGAACAGGTGCTTTTGTACGGCGCTCCAGCCGGGGCCGCCAAATTCCTTGGGCCAGCCGTAGCCGAGCCAGCCTTTTTTGCCCAGAATCTTGGCCCAGCGCTGCATGTCGTCACGCGTCAGGTGCAGATCGTTGCGCACCTTGTGCGCAATGTCCTCGGGCAGATTTGCCCGCACCCAGCTGCGGATCTCTTCGCGAAAAGCCTGTTCTTCAGGGGTGAATGCCAAGTCCATGCGTTGTCTCCTGCAAATGCTGGAGATTTGTAGCACGCACGTTCTTTTTCTGGCTGTCCGGGTTGCGACAAATGGTGGGAAACCCCAGGGATAAGCATCCCCTGAGCAGGCTGCGCCTGCCTGCTTTCCCTTGCTTGGCGTGCGCCAGTTTTTGGCACTGGCGGTTCGTTTGTCATGAAACAGGCTGCCAGCGCTTATTGGATAAACGCTGGCAGCTATCAGTTTCTGTCTGGATTTATTCAGCCGGGGCAGCAGGCGGTTTCACACCTAGCGATTCGCACAGCATCTGCACGGTGGCGCGCAGCTGGGCAACTTCGGTTTCGAGCGCATCCACACGCTGCTGCAGGGCCGATGCATTGCCGCCTGTGCTGGCGCTGCCGGTGCTTGCCAGAGCGTTGACATCCACCGGGCCGCAAAGCAGGTGGGCCCAGCGCTGTTCACGGGCACCGGGGCCGCGCGGCAGCTGCACGACCAGCGGACCGCCTTTTTCCTCGCTGCGCTCACGCAGTTCGTCAAGAAAGGCTTCGACCGAGGAAATGTCGGCAAAGCGGTGCCAGCGCTCGGAGTTGATGCGCAGCTCGCCAGCGGTCTGGGGGCCGCGCAGCATCAGCAGGGCCAGCAGCACGGCGGACTGGTCGGGCACGCCAATGCCGCGCGGGAAGTTGTGCTCCCAGCGCGTGGAGCGCACGCTGCTGATTTGCACCGAAAGGGTCTTGAGTCGCAGGCTGTCCAGTGCCTCCTGGGCTTCACCCTCGCTGACCTCCATCACCGGGTCGCGGCTGGATTTCTGGTTGCAGCCCGTGACCAGGCTGTTGAGCGTAAGCGGATAGCTATCGGGTACGGTGCGGGCCTTTTCCATCAGCGTGGCCAGAACGCGGGCTTCGATGGCGCTCAAAGGGGTGTTGCGTGGGTCAAACGGCATGGGATCTCCTCGAAAGTCTTAGGGCAGCGCACAGGAACTGGTGCAAACCCGATAGGGTTTGTCCGTCAATGCGACAATCGCCGCCCATGAAAAACATCGTGATCCTCATCTCGGGCGGCGGCTCGAACATGGCTGCCATTGTGCGTGCATCCCAGCAGCAGAACTGGGCAAAGCAGTACAACGCCCGTGTGAGCGCCGTGGTGAGCAACAAGGCCGAGGCTCAAGGCCTGGTGTTCGCGCGGGACAATGGCATCGCCACCGAGGTTCTGGATCACAAGCAGTTCGACAGCCGCGAGGCCTTTGATGCCGAGCTGGCACAGGTCATCGATCGCCATGCGCCCGATCTGGTGGTGCTGGCCGGTTTCATGCGCATTCTCACGCCGGGTTTTGTGTCCCGCTACGAAGGCCGGCTGATCAATATCCATCCCTCGCTGCTGCCTGCCTTCACCGGTTTGCACACCCATCAGCGTGCGATTGATGCGGGCTGCAAGTTTGCGGGCTGCACCGTGCATCGCGTGACGGCCGAACTCGACGTGGGCCCCATCCTGGAGCAGGCCGTGGTGCCCGTGTTGCAGGGGGATACGGCCGAGTTACTGGCCGCGCGCGTGCTGGAGCAGGAGCACATCATCTATCCCCAGGCCGTGCTCAATCTGATCAAAGGATGATTCAGATTTGATAGCTGCTATCGCTTTTCAGGTAAGCGATTGAGCCTGATTTCAGCTTGATTTTTGCGGCTCGACAGGCAGGCGGCGAAAGCGTGGCTGCTCCACGCCATCGATCACCACCGTCTCGTTGAACATCGCCGCGGGGCGCACCCACAGGCCATGCTCGCCATAGAGCGCGCGGTAAAGCGTCATGGGCTCCAGCGTTTCGCTGTGGCGCACGGTGGCTATGACTTCATAGCGCATGCCTTTGTAGTGTTCGTAGAGACCGGGTTCGGTGGTGATGAGTGCAGGCAGATCGTGGACGGACATGATGCTTTAAAAAGATGAGCTGTCAGCGCTTGAAGGAAAAGGGCTGGAGCCCGTTTTTACTATGAATCGCTTTGATTGGCCCAGCGTCATAGATTTCTGGTGCCAGCCAGGGCCAGGGCGAGAGTGGGACAATTGCGCCCATGCATCCCAAAGCCCTTCTCGACGCTTGCTCTGAACTCGTCAAGCGCGCCCTGACATTTGAACACCCGGCCGATGCCGTGGTGTCCCGCTTTTTCCGCGAAAACCGCTATCTGGGCCCGCGCGAACGCGCCACCCTGGCCGAAACCACTTACACCGTGCTGCGCAAGAAGCTGCTGTTCGAAGCGCTCGCGCATTCGGGCAGCGGCGCACGCGAGCGCCGGCTGGCCATTCTGGGCTTTGCTGCCGTGCTGCGCGAGCAGGCCAAGAAGGAAGGCAAGGTCAAGAACAAGGACGGCCAGGACAGCGAGACCTTTATCAAAGCCGCGCTGACGCCCCAGGAACTCAAGTGGCTGGCTGCCTGCGACGGCGTCAAGCCCGAGGAGCTGATGGAGGCACACCGCCACAATCTGCCCGAATGGCTGGTCGAGCCGCTCAAGGCCCAGCTGGGCGACGAGTTCTGGACACTGGCTGCCAGCATGGAGCAGGCCGCTCCGCTGGATCTGCGCGTCAACACGCTCAACGACAAGCGCTCCGATCTGCGCAAGGAACTGGAAAAAGCCGGCATCAAGGCCGAGCCCACACCGTTCTCGCCCATAGGTCTGCGTGTGGACGGCAAGCCCGCGCTGGCCAAGCTCGATGCCTTCAACCGCGGTGCCATCGAGGTGCAGGACGAAGGCTCGCAGCTGCTGGCCCTGATGCTGGACGCCAAGCGCGGCGAAATGGTGGTGGACTTTTGCGCCGGTGCCGGCGGCAAGACCCTGGCGATTGGCGCGTCCATGCGCAATACCGGTCGTCTGTATGCCTTCGACGTTTCGGGTCATCGCCTCGATGCGCTCAAGCCGCGTCTGGCGCGCTCGGGTCTGTCCAATGTGCACCCTGCCGCGATTGCCCACGAGCGCGACGAGCGCGTCAAGCGCCTGGCCGGCAAGATCGACCGCGTGCTGGTCGACGCTCCCTGCTCGGGCCTGGGTACGTTGCGCCGCAACCCCGACCTCAAGTGGCGCCAGAGCGTCAAGGCCGTGCAGGAGCTGACGCAGAAACAGGCAGCCATCCTGGAAAGCAGCGCCCGTCTGGTCAAGGCCGGCGGCCGTCTGATTTATGCCACCTGCTCCATCCTGCCGCAGGAAAACGAAGCCATTGCCGAAGCCTTCAGCGCCGCTCACCCCGAGTTCGTGCCGCTGGACGCGGGCGAGGTGCTGGAGCAGCTCAAGATTGCCGACGGCGACAAGCTCTGCAGCGGCGGTGACGAAGGCAGGCGCTATCTGCGCCTGTGGCCGCACCAGCACGAGACTGACGGGTTTTTCGCCGCTGTTTGGGTGAAAAAGGCGTAACTTCGGTGCAAATCCGGTATCTGCTGCCGGGAAATCGGCAGCAGATCGGCCGGCGTCTCGCCTAAAATGGCACGACCGTGCTTATCGGGTGAGCGCGGTTTTTTGCCAAAGGCTTTGTTATTTATGTCGCTGGATATAGCCTCGATCTGGAATGCCGCCGTGGATTGGATGGCCAATGGCCTGTGGGATCTGTCGTGGTGGCAGCTGCTGCTCTATACGCTGATCACCACCCATTTCACGATTGCGGGTGTCACGATCTTTCTGCACCGCAGCCAGGCTCATCGGGCGCTGGACCTGGGGCCTATTCCCTCGCATTTCTTCCGGTTCTGGCTCTGGCTGGGCACGGGCATGGTGACCAAGGAGTGGGTGGCCATCCACCGCAAGCACCACGCTAAGTGCGAGACCGCGGATGACCCGCACAGCCCGCAGACGCGCGGTCTGGCCAAGGTGATGCGCGAAGGAGCCGAGCTCTACCGCGCCGAGGCCAAGAACGAGGAAACGCTCAAGAAATACGGTCACGGCACGCCCGACGACTGGATGGAGCGCAATATCTATCGCCATTCGGTGATGGGCCCTTCGCTGATGCTCATCCTCAATGTGGCGCTGTTCGGCGCGATCGGCCTGTCGATCTGGGCCGTACAGATGGTCTGGATTCCATTCTGGGCTGCGGGCGTGGTCAACGGCGTGGGGCATTTCTGGGGCTATCGCAACTATGAGGCGACGGATGCCTCCACCAATCTGGTGCCCTGGGGACTCATCATCGGCGGCGAAGAACTGCACAACAACCACCATACCTTCCCCACTTCGGCCAAGTTCTCCGTCAAGCCCTACGAGTTCGACATCGGCTGGGCCTATATCAGCCTCATGCAGAAGCTGGGCTGGGCCAAGGTCAAGAAGACCCCGCCGCGCCTGCGCATGGGCGCCGTCAAGCCCGTGGCAGACGAGCTGACGCTGGAAGCCATCATTGCCAATCGCTACGAGGTCATGGCCCGTTATGCGCGCGGCGTGCGCACGGCGGTTCAGCACGAGCTGGATCTGCTCAAGCAGAAGCAGGCACAGAAGTCGGATGTTTCCCTGCTCAAGGGCGTGCAACGCTGGCTGCACCGCGATGCCGACAAGGTGCCCGAGCGTGCCCAGGGCCAGCTGGCGCAGGCGCGCGCTGCGCACCCGGTGATTGACCAGATGCTGGTCATGCGTGAAGAGCTGCGTCAGCTATGGCTCAACACCAGCCTGAGCCGCGAGCAACTGACCGGCCAGCTGCAGGCCTGGTGCCAGCGCGCCGAAGCCAGCGGCATTGCGGCACTCAAGGATTTCTCCGTCAAGCTGCGCGCTGCCCACGTCTGAGGCCGAGCCTGCCTAGCTGCTGCCAGATTCTGGCAAGCGTGAAGCTCAGGCCTTTTCCCTCTTCAAGCCGCCTGGCTGCCCTGTTCGGGTGGGGGCGGCTTTGCTGTATCCGGGCCGCTGGATACTGAATCCAGGCCGCGCCCGCCGGCGTGCTCAGCTGCACCCAGGTGCGGCTGGGGCAACGCCAGCTTTGCCCGGTCTGCAGCACCATGAGCTGGCCGAAGTGATTGTCGGTAAAGCTCAGCGGCCCTATGGCCAGACGCAGCGGCCCTTGCTGGCAGAACAGTTCGCTGCCTGGTTCAAACAGCAGCGATGCAGCTTGTCCGCTGTTGAGACTATGTGCTTTCGGGGTGAGATCCGGCTGTGACATGGTGGCTAGAGGTCTGTGATTCAGGCCCTCAAGCGTAGGGAAGCGAGGCTTGGCAGAACAGGCACAGCAAGCGTTTTGTGCAGGCGTAGCAGCGCGGATTCTGGTGTATCTGTTCTACCCTGTTTGCTGACAATCTGTATCTGTTGCAGAACAGGTCTTGCTGGCATGATGCCTGCCCGGCCCTGCGTTTTTGTCATCATGCTGACTTCCACCATCTCCGAATCACAGCCTGTCGATGAGGCGGCAAGCGATGCGCTGCTGCCGCTGTATCAACGGCTGGCCGCGCACTACAGCGCAGCCATAGAGCTGGGGAGCCTGAAGCCCGGGGAGCGCATGCCGTCGGTGCGCGAGCTGATGGCGCGGCATGACATCAGCCTCTCGACGGCCTTGCAGGTGCTGCGCTTTCTGGAAGCGCAGGGCTGCCTGGAGGCCCGGCCCCGCGTGGGCTACTTCGTGTGCGCGATGAGGGCGGGTGATATCCCTCTGACCAGCGAGCCGGACCTGAGCCAGCCACTGGCTCCCGGCGCACACGCGCATTTTGTGGGCATTAACGAGCATATTTCGCTGTTGCTCGAGCGCGGCCGTCAGGCCGAGGTCTATATGGATATCGGTGGCTGCACGCCGCCTGCCTCTTTGTTCGATCATCACTATCTGAACAAGACCGTCACCCGGCTGCTGCGCGAGCATCCGACCCTGCTCTCGCAGGGGCGCTCTCTGCTGGCCAATCAGGGCAACCACCCGCTGTTTCAGCAGGCCATGGCCAGACGGGCGCTGGCCTCCGGTATCCGTGTGGCGCCTGCCGATGTGCTGGCAACCACCGGCAATTCCGAAGCGGTGAGCCTGGCGCTGGCTGCCGTGGCGTCGCCCGGCGATATGGTGGCTGTCGAATCGCCGACCTATTACGGCCTGCTGCAGGTGGTGGAATCCCTGCAGCTGAAAACGCTGGAGATTCCTTGCAGCCCACGCACCGGCATGTCCATCGAGGCGCTGGAGCTGGCCTTTCAGACCCAGCCGCGCCTGAAGGCCGTGGTGGTGGTGCCGGATCTGCAGATGCCCCTGGGTGCACGCATGCCGGACGAGAACAAGGCCAGACTCGTGGCCCTGTGTGCAGCCCATGGAGCGGCGCTGATCGAGGACGACTCCTACGGTCTGTTTGTCGAAGGGCTGCCGGTGAAGCCGCTCAAGGCCTGGGACAGCGTCTCCGGGCATGTGATCTATTGCCAGGCCTTCAACAAAAGCCTGGCGCCGGGCCTGCGTCAGGGTTGGATGAATGGCGGCCAATGGCATGGCCGTATCCAGATGCTGAAATTTGCGCAAAGCCGCAATACTCAGACGTTGGGGCAGCTGGTCGTGGCCGAGGTGCTGGGCTCACCCACCCATCAGCGCAGTCTGGAAAAGCTCAGGCAGCAACTCAAGCGCCAGCGCGAGGCCATGGCCAGATTGGTGATACGCCATTTCCCGCTGGGCACGCGCATGAGCCTGCCAGGCGGCGGCCTGTGCCTGTGGCTGGAGTTTCCCGCGCAGATGTCCACCTCGGACTTGTTCACAGTCGCATTGGCGCGCGGCATACGCATTGCACCGGGCAGCATGTTCTCCAATTCCGGCCGGTATGAGCACTGCATGCGTCTGGCCTGCACCCATCCGGTCGACGAACTCATGGAGAGGGCGATGCAGGATCTGGGCGCGATGGCGTGCCGGCAGCTGGGACAGAATCCGCGCTGCTAGCGCTGGGCAAGGTCCTTTATTTCGTCGGCTGACCGGCCATGCACTTGCTCAGGAAGTCTCGGGCCTTGCTGCCCTCCTTGTAGAAGGTGCTGATGACCTCCTTGCCTTCCACGGAGACCTTGAAGCGGGATTCCTCCTCCTCGCCCAGTTCCTTGACCAGCGCCTCGGGTCCGCCCAGTGCGTAGACGATGGCTCCCCATTTGCCACCGGACATGGTGTAGTTGATGGCACCGACCTGCTGGGGGCGGTCCTGGTTCTGGGTCAGCGTGGTTTGGATCTTGCGCGGGCTGGCGGGCTGTGGAATGTCCATGCCAAGAAAGGTCAGCAGGGCACCATTGTGCTTGGCTGTGGGGCCGGAAAGCTGAACGGCGCCGGACATGCTGCCAAAAATCGCCGCACATCCAAGACCCGAGCGCGGGTTCTTCTCGTCATGCGAGAACATCCAGTAGCCCTTGCGCAGCTTCTGGTACTGCGGGTCTTGTGCAATTCTCTGTCCTTCCTTGATCAGTTCCTGACCTTCGCGCAGCAGCTCCAGCTGGCCGCGTGCCAGGCCGCCCAGGGCATCGGCAGGGGAAGGCTCGGCGCGCTGGGGGGCGGAAGGCGCGGAGCTGCTGAATTGTTCGCAGACGGGCACGGAGGCCAGACCCGGAGAGCCGCCGGTCATGCCGACCTGGCGCTGGCCGGGGCCGGGTCCCGTGGGGCAGATGAATGTCTGGCCGAAGACGGCTGGCGACACGGCAAGCGAAAAAAGCAATGTGCTCAGCGTCCTGTGATTCATGTGATCCATCCCTGCTCGTTGCAAAGTGCCCAGTATAGGGATGCTCGCGGCGCTGGTCCTCGCACTGGGACAGGCATGGCGAAGGCGTAAAAAAACCGCCTGCACTTGCGTGAGGCGGTTTTTCAAGAAGCAGGCTGAATTACTTCAGCTTGGTTTCCTTGTACTCGACGTGCTTGCGAGCCTTGGGGTCGAACTTGATGATCGACATCTTTTCAGGCATCGTCTTCTTGTTCTTGGTCGTTGTGTAGAAGTGACCGGTACCAGCAGTGGAAGCCAGCTTGATCTTTTCGCGTCCGCCTTTAGCAGCCATGGTGTTTCTCCTTCAGGAAATTAAGCTTGGCCACGAGCGCGCATGTCTGCGAGCACGGAGTCGATACCGTTCTTGTCGATCAGGCGCAGAGCAGCGCTGGAAACGCGCAGGCGCACCCAACGGTTTTCGCTCTCCACCCAGAAGCGGCGGTATTGCAGGTTGGGGAGGA
This sequence comes from Comamonas sp. Tr-654, assembly GCF_011752915.1. Taxonomy (NCBI): domain Bacteria; kingdom Pseudomonadati; phylum Pseudomonadota; class Betaproteobacteria; order Burkholderiales; family Comamonadaceae; genus Comamonas; species Comamonas sp. Tr-654. The sequence goes on along the minus strand of NZ_VWWQ01000003.1, from coordinate 359,956 downwards.
AACGACGCTTGGTCTTGTTGTTGGCGTGGGAAACATTGTTGCCCACCATGGGCTTCTTGCCCGTAACTTCACATACGCGTGCCATTGGGACACTCCGATAGTTGAATCGGCCGCCGGCTCTGGAATCCTGCAGGAGCAGGAGGTGCCGACAACCTCACCTCGCCAGTTTGTAATGGGTGGCGGTAGCCCGATTGCGGAAGTCCCGAAGCACGGTAAAGCGCGAACCTGGAATTCAGCAAAGTCTGCGATTATAGCGTTCTCGCAAAAAAGCCCCTGGTGCCGGCCAAAACTGGCCAAACCCAAGGGCTTTTGCGCCGAACATGCGCTAACAGCCGCTCAGACGCCGAGGCGTCCTGGCGCTATCAGGATTCCTGTTCCAGGAAGCGCTGGGCGTCCAGGGCTGCCATGCAGCCGGTGCCGGCGCTGGTGATGGCCTGGCGGTAGACATGGTCCTGGCAGTCGCCGGCGGCGAATACGCCGGGCACGCTGGTCTGCGTGGCAAAGCCCTTGAGGCCGCCCTGAGTGACGATGTAGCCGTTTTCCAGCTCCAGCTGACCCTGGAAGATGTCGGTGTTGGGGTGGTGGCCGATGGCGATGAAGGCGCCTTGAAGCTTGACCTCTTCCGTGTGGCCGTCCTGCGTGCTCTTGATACGGATGCCGGTCACGCCGCTCTGGTCGCCCAGCACTTCATCCAGGGTGAAGTAGGTCTTGAGCTCGATCTTGCCTTCCTTGACTTTGTCCATCAGCTTGTCCACGAGGATGGGCTCGGCCTTGAACTTGTCGCGGCGGTGCACCAGGGTGACCTTGCTGGCGATGTTGGACAGATACAGGGCCTCTTCCACGGCCGTGTTGCCGCCGCCGATCACGCAGACAGGCTGCTCGCGATAGAAGAAGCCGTCGCAGGTGGCGCAGGCGGAGACGCCGCGGCCCATGAAAGCTTCCTCGGAAGGCAGGCCCAGGTACTTGGCCGAGGCGCCGGTGGCAATGATCAGCGAGTCGCAGGTGTAGACGCCGCTGTCGCCGGTCAGGGTGAAGGGACGCTTGGAGAAGTCGACCTGGTTGATGTGGTCGAAAACGATTTCGGTCTTGAAGCGCTCGGCATGTTCCTGAAACCGCTGCATCAGTTCGGGGCCTTGCACGCCCATGACGTCGGCAGGCCAGTTGTCCACTTCGGTGGTGGTCATCAGCTGGCCGCCCTGTGCCATGCCGGTGATCAGCAGAGGCTTGAGATTGGCACGGGCGGCGTAGACGGCGGCGGTGTAGCCGGCAGGGCCGGAGCCCAGGATGAGAACTTGTGCGTGTTTGGTAGAGGACATGGAGCGGAACTCTGGAAAAAGCAGGCCGACAACCGGCGCGCGGTCATGAAAACATTGGAAAGATGTGGGAGTATCGCTCCGGATCAAGGTCTGCGCGTGCAGCGGTTTTTAATCACCGGAATTGTTAAAAATGATAGTGATGAAGCGAATCGGGCTGCCGTATGGCTGTTTTGTTGCATGTGCTTGCATTACGCTGAGCGATCGTCTTGGCCGAATGTACCGCTTGGATAAGGGCCTAAGGTAAGCTTGCGCCTGCGTATGACATATACATTGAACGCTTCGAACGCGTCTTCTTCCAGCAAATCAAAATCCCGCGCTGCCGCTCCGCGCTATGGAGTGATTCGCTTCAGCCAGGAGGTTTTGCTGTTGATCGGCCTGCTGGCACTGGTGTTCTGGCTCATGGCCATGTTCACCTACTCGCCGCAAGACGCAGCCTGGTCCACTTCGGGCGCCGGGCAGAGGCCGTTTGTGCATAACTGGATGGGCCGTGTGGGCGCCTGGCTGGCCGATGCCTGCTACTTCGGCTTCGGCATGTCCATCTGGTGGCTGGTGCTGGCCGCCGTGCAGACCTGGGTGACATCGCTGGTGCGCTGGATGCGTGGCGGGGTGAACAAGGATGGCAGTCCTCTGGCGCTGATGCCGCTATGGCGTCGCCGCTTTCTGTTCTGGGGCGGTCTGGCCATTTTGATGATTGCCAGCTGCGCGCTGGAATGGACGCGCCTGTACCGTTTCGAGAATCTGCTGCCCGGCCCCGCTGGCGGCGTGTTTGGTTACATGATGGGCTTCAACGCCCTCAAGTGGCTGGGCTTTGCCGGCTCGGGCCTGATCGGCATCTGCCTGTTCGTGCTGGGCGCCGCCATGGTGTTCGGCTTCTCCTGGGGCAAGCTGGCCGAGGGCCTGGGCGCGCGCCTGGACGGCATGGTGCAGTTCGGGCGTGAGCGCCGCGAAATTGCCAAGGATGTCTCGGCGGGCAAGAAAGCCGCTCGCGAGCGCGAGGAAGTGGTGTTTGACCGAACCGAGGGCGCGATCACGGCACCGGTGCATCAGCCGGTGCAGATCATCGAGCCCGTGCTGCAGGAGGCCAGCCAGCCCAGCGCCCGGGTGGTCAAGGAGCGCCAGAAGCCGTTGTTCACCGATCATCCCGACAGCAAGCTGCCTCAGGTGGATCTGCTGGACCAGGCCCAGCAGCGCCAGGAGCTGGTGTCTGCCGAGACGCTCGAGATGACCAGCCGGCTGATTGAAAAGCGCCTCAAGGACTTTGGCGTGGAAGTGCGTGTGGTTGCGGCCATGCCCGGCCCTGTGATCACGCGCTACGAGATCGAACCCGCCACGGGCGTCAAGGGCTCGCAGATCGTCAATCTGGCCAAGGATCTGGCGCGTTCGCTGTCCCTGGTGTCGATCCGCGTGATCGAGACCATTCCCGGCAAGAACTATATGGCGCTGGAGCTGCCCAATGCCAAGCGCCAGTCGATCCGTTTGTCCGAGGTGCTGGGCTCGCAGGTCTATCATGACGCCAAGAGCCTGCTGACCATGGGACTGGGCAAGGATATCGTGGGCAACCCCGTGGTCGCCGATTTGGCCAAGATGCCCCACGTGCTGGTCGCCGGCACGACCGGCTCGGGCAAGTCCGTGGGTATCAACGCCATGATTCTGTCTCTGCTCTACAAGGCAGAGGCGCGCGATGTGCGTCTGCTCATGATCGACCCCAAGATGCTGGAAATGTCAGTCTATGAAGGCATTCCCCATCTGCTGTGTCCCGTGGTCACCGACATGAAGCAGGCGGCCAACGGCCTGAACTGGTGCGTGGCTGAGATGGAGCGCCGCTACAAGCTCATGAGCAAGCTCGGTGTGCGCAATCTGGCCGGCTACAACAGCAAGATCGACGAGGCCAAGGCGCGCGAGGAGTCGATTCCCAACCCCTTCAGCCTGACGCCCGAGGAGCCCGAGCCGCTGCAGCGCCTGCCGCACATCGTCATCGTGATCGACGAGCTGGCCGATCTGATGATGGTGGTGGGCAAGAAGATCGAAGAGCTCATCGCCCGCCTTGCGCAAAAGGCGCGTGCGGCCGGCATTCATCTGATTCTTGCGACCCAGCGCCCCAGCGTGGACGTGATCACCGGCCTGATCAAGGCCAATATTCCTACGCGTATTGCCTTCCAGGTCTCCAGCAAGATCGACAGCCGCACCGTGCTGGACCAGATGGGCGCCGAAACCCTGCTGGGCATGGGCGACATGCTGTACATGGCCAGCGGCACCGGTCTGCCGATTCGCGTGCATGGCGCTTTTGTCTCCGACGACGAGGTGCACCGTGTGGTCAGCTATCTCAAGGAACAGGGCGATCCCGACTACATCGAAGGCATCCTGGAGGGCGGCTCTGTCGATGGGGAGGGCGGTGATGACGATGGCGAGGGCGGTGGCGAAAAGGACGAGCTGTACGATCAGGCCGTCGAAATCGTGCTGAAGGATCGCAAGGCCAGCATTTCCTATGTCCAGCGCAAGCTGCGCATCGGCTACAACCGCTCGGCCAATCTGCTCGAGCAGATGGAAAAGGCCGGCCTGGTCAGCTCGCTCACATCCAGTGGGCAGCGCGATGTTCTAGTTCCGGCTCGCAGCGAGTGAGCCGCGCACAAGAAGGAGAGTCATGAAACGTCTTTTGACTGCAATTTTGATAGCGGGCAGCGCAAGTGCTGCAATGGCTGATGGCCTGAAAAGCCTTGAGTCCTTCATGAAGAACGCCCAGGCTGGCAAGGCCGACTTCACCCAGTCCGTGACCTCGCCGCCCAAGTCCGGGCAGGAAGCGCGTACCAAGGTCTCCAGCGGCAGCTTCGAATTCCAGCGGCCCGGCAAGTTCCGCTTCAACTACACCAAGCCTTTCGAGCAGCTCATCGTGGCCGACGGCAAGACGCTTTGGCTGTACGACGCCGACCTGAACCAGGTGACGGAGCGCGCTCAGGCTCAGGTGCTGGGCAGCACACCGGCGGCCATCCTGACATCGGCCACCGACCTCAAGGCCTTGAAGGCCGATTTCGAGCTGGGCAACCAGCCTGATGCCGATGGTCTGGAATGGGTGCTGGCCAATCCCAGGCAGAAAGGCGGTCAGCTCAAGAGCGTGCGCATAGGCTTCACACCCGAAGGCAAGCTGGCAGCGCTGGATATCGAGGATAGCTTTGGCCAGCGTTCGCTGATGCAGTTCAAGGGCTTGCAGACCCAGGCTTCGCTGCCGGCATCGACCTTCCACTTCACGGTGCCCAAGGGGGCCGATGTGCTCAAGCAGTGAAAGCGCGGCACGTATCAGTAAAAAGGCCTGCGGATTGTGTCCGCAGGCCTTTTTTATGTGAAATAAGGGTCAATCCCTTGTAGGTAAAGCGCAGATAGCTATGTTTTTTGGAAGCTATCTGCCAGCTTGAAATCAGGCGCGCGTGGCATTTGCGGCAGCCCGCTTGTTGCCGAGGGCGAAATCCAGCAGGCCTGCCAGCACCAGCACGCAGACCACCGGGGTGACCCAGCCCATGCCCAGGGCGGAGCCGGGCAGCATGTCCAGCCAGGCGGGCACCAGGAAGTCGAGCTTGGCTGCCTTGGCAGCATCAAACAGGCCAAATATCAGGGAGGTGCCCATCACGGGGATGTAGACGCGCGCCGGCTGGCTCCAGCGGTGCAGCAGGCTTAGGGCGATCAGGGCGATGGCCACGGGATACAGGCCCACGAGCACAGGTACGGCCACGGCAATCAGTTGGGCCAGGCCCTGGTTGGCCACGGCAGTGCTGAAGATCGACAGGCCGATGACCATGGTGCGATAGGAGATGCCGGTCAGCTCGCTGAAGAAGCTGCTGCAGGCCGTAATCAGGCCCACGCCGGTGGTCAGGCAGGCCAGCATGATGACGGTGGCCAGCAGCCACAGACCTGCGGGGCCGAAGGTCTGCTGCACAAAGGCCGTGAGGATCTGCACGCCGGTGGAGGCGTTGGCGGCCAGCTGGCTGTTGGTGGCGCCCAGATACATCAGCGAGACATAGACCAGACCCAGGCAGGTCGCGGCAATGATGCCGGCATAGATGCAGTAGCGCGTATGAAGTCTGCTGTCGCTCACGCCGGCGGCCTTGATCGCGTTGACGATGACGATGCCGAAGATCAGCGAGGCCAGCGCGTCCATGGTCTGATAGCCCTGCAGAAAGCCTTCGGAGAAGGCTGCTGCCTGAGTGGCATAGGCCTCGGTGCTGACGCTGTAGCCATCCACGGGAGCCAGCACGGCAGAGCCGCCGAGCACGGCCAGCGCCAGGATCAGCACGGGTGTGATGATCTTGCCCACGTTGTCCATGAGCTTGCCGGGAAACAGCGACAGCAGCGCCACGGCCACGAAATAGGCGATGGTGAAGGCCAGCAGCATGGCAGGCGTGTTTCCGACAAAGGGGGCCAGGCCCATCTCGAAGGACACGGTGGCCGTGCGTGGCGTCGCAAACAGAGGGCCTATGGTCAGATAGATGGCCACGGCCAGTACCAGGCCGGCAATGCGGCCTATGGGGCTGGTCAGGGTGTCCAGACCGCCGCCCACACGGGCCAGGGCGATCACTCCGAGCAGGGGCAGACCGACGCCGGTCAGCAGAAAGCCGATCGAGGCTCCGAACAGGTTTTCACCGGCGGCCAGGCCCACCATGGGCGGGAAGATGATGTTGCCTGCCCCGAGGAACAGGGCAAAGGTCATGAAACCGAGGGCAAAAATGTCCCAGGTCTTGAGTTTTTTCATACGCGTAGGCTTAGGCGTGCAGCGCTGGCACGCCCCGGAGCAATGTGGAACCAAGGAAAGTTGCGGATGCTTTCGATTGATTTCTGGCTGATGGCGGTAGCCCTATCAGGCACAGGCATTGCGCGGCGCAGATGAGGCGGCCAGCAATGAATCTAAGCGTGCTGCCGGGCCTGGCTGGCCTGGTTTTTGGCAGGCCGGATGGGGGCAGTACCTCCATGGGGCGAGGGGTGGCCTCGTTAATGGAGAGATTTAATCCGTTAAAACGCTATTTTCTCTTATGAAAAATTCTGATAGTAGTGCTGGGGTTAAGCGTGCTTGCCGTCTGCTGCAATCCGCTGCGTAAAGCAGTCCCGACCCATTTGGCTGCACAGGCGGCCGTAGCGTTGGATACTTGAGGGGCCATGGTTACGCACAACAACCCCTCATCTTCAGCCATTCCTCATCAGCCCCTGGCCGAGCGCCTGCGGCCGCGCACGCTGGCCGAAGTCATTGGCCAGCAACATGTGCTGGGGGAGGGCATGCCGCTACGCCTGGCCTTCGAGTCGGGCCGCCCGCACAGCTGCATACTCTGGGGGCCGCCCGGCGTGGGCAAGACCACGATTGCCCGGCTCATGGCCGATGCCTTTGATGCGCAGTTCATCTCCATCAGCGCCGTGCTGGGCGGCGTCAAGGACATCCGCGAGGCCGTGGAGCAGGCGCAGGCCGCGCGAAGCGGCCTGCTGCAGCAGCGCACCATTGTGTTCGTGGACGAGGTGCACCGCTTCAACAAAAGCCAGCAGGACGCTTTTCTGCCCCATGTGGAAAGCGGACTGTTCACCTTCATCGGCGCGACCACGGAGAACCCTTCGTTCGAGGTCAACTCGGCCCTGCTGTCGCGGGCGGCTGTCTATGTGCTGCAAAGTCTGACGACGGACGATTTGAAGCAGATTGTGGCCAAAGCACAGGCCATCAAGGCGGTTCCCACTATCGAAGATGAAGCGCTGGATCGCTTGATTGCCTACGCTGACGGCGATGCACGCCGCTTGCTGAACACGCTGGAGACCTTGTCCATCACGGCCGAGCAGGCGGGGGTGGAAAGCATTACCGATGGATGGCTGCTCAAGGTGCTGGGCGAGCGCATGCGCCGCTATGACAAGGGTGGCGAGCAGTTCTACGACACCATCAGCGCACTGCACAAATCCGTGCGCGGCTCGGACCCCGATGCTGCGCTGTACTGGTTTTGCCGCATGCTGGACGGCGGGGCCGATCCGCGCTATCTGGCGCGCCGCATCGTGCGCATGGCCTGGGAAGACATAGGACTTGCCGACCCGCGCGCCATGCAGATGTGCAACGATGCCGCTGCGACCTATGAACGCCTGGGCAGTCCCGAGGGTGAACTGGCCCTGGCCCAGGCCGTGATCTACCTTGCCGTGGCACCCAAGAGCAATGCGGGCTATATGGCATACAACAAGGCCAAGGCCTTTGTGAAGGGCGACACCACAAGGCCTGTGCCGCTGCATCTGCGCAATGCCCCCACCAAGCTGATGAAGCAGCTGGACTATGGCCGGGATTACCGCTATGCCCACAGCGAGGAGGGCGGCTTTGCGGCGGGCGAGCGCTATTTGCCTGAAGGCATGGAAGACCCCGGCTTCTACCAGCCCGTGGCGCGGGGGCTGGAGATCAAGATCGGCCAGAAGCTGGCCGAGCTCAAGGCGCTCAACGACGCCGCTCGTGCGGTAGATGATGAGCAGGCGGACTTGTAAAGCGCGAGTTGCCCAGGTGTTGCACAACTGGCACTAGTTGAATGCTGCATTTTTTGCGGCATTTCTAGGGTTTTTCGCTAGTTCGGGTGGCAAGTCGTGACTAAGTGCCTGTATTTATTGGGCTTGCGCTATCGATGAAATTATTGCGTTGCAGCATTTTGGGCCTGCGCACGGGAAACCCCGGTTCTGAGTCCTGAAAACAGCTCCCTAGAATCGATTCACTCTTTTGCGGCAAGCAGCCCACAAAGCGGCGGACTGCAGAAGAGGAACCTTGGCATCGCTTGCTCCGTCGTTCGGGATGAGAGGCTCGCAGTGTCTCCGTCTTGGATCGAGGGAAGGGGAGCGCGCTTATGGATATCTTGCTGCAGCAGATCATCAATGGTCTGGTGTTAGGCAGCATGTACGCCTTGATAGCCCTGGGCTACACCATGGTGTACGGCATCATTCAGCTGATCAACTTCGCGCATGGCGAGGTGCTGATGGTGGGGGCTTTGACCAGCTGGAGCTGCATAGGCCTGATGCAGGAGGCCATGCCTTATCTGCCGGGCTGGCTCATGCTCTTGATCGCCGCCATCATCGCCTGCGTGGTGGCTGCATCGCTGAACTTCGTGATCGAGAAGGTGGCCTACCGGCCGCTGCGCAACAGCCCGCGACTGGCGCCGCTGATAACGGCCATCGGTGTCTCGATCCTGCTGCAGACCCTGGCCATGATCATCTGGAAGCCCAATTACAAGGCTTATCCCACGCTGCTGTCGTCCACGCCTTATGAGATAGGCACAGCGGTGATCACGCCCACGCAAATTCTGGTGCTGGCGGTCACGGCGATAGCACTGGCCACGCTGATGTACCTGGTCAACTACACCAAGTTGGGGCGCGCCATGCGGGCCACGGCCGAGAACCCGCGTGTGGCGGCGCTGATGGGCGTCAAGCCCGATATGGTGATTTCTGCCACCTTCATCATCGGTGCCGTGCTGGCCGCGATTGCCGGCATCATGTATGCCTCCAACTACGGCACGGCTCATCACACCATGGGTTTCCTGCCGGGTCTCAAGGCCTTTACGGCAGCCGTGTTCGGCGGCATCGGCAATCTGGCCGGAGCCGTGGTGGGCGGCCTGCTGCTGGGGCTGATCGAGTCCATCGGGTCCGGCTATATCGGCGATCTGACGGGCGGTGTGCTGGGCAGCCAGTACACCGACATCTTTGCCTTCATCGTGCTCATCATCATCCTGACGCTGCGCCCTTCGGGCCTGCTGGGTGAGCGTGTGGCGGACCGTGCCTGAGGGAGCGCCCATGAAGAACAACAAGACACTCCACTGGATCCTGGGCGGCATCGGCCTGCTGGTGCTGCCGCTGATCCTGCAGTATTTCGGCAATGCCTGGGTGCGTATCGCCGATCTGGCCCTGCTCTACGTGATGCTGGCGCTGGGCCTGAACATCGTGGTCGGTTACGCCGGCCTGCTGGATCTGGGCTATGTGGCTTTCTATGCTGTGGGCGCCTATATGTTTGCGCTCATGGCATCGCCGCATCTGGCCGAGACCTTCGAAGGTTTTGTGGCCATGTTTCCCAACGGGCTGCATACCTCGATCTGGCTGGTGATTCCGCTGGGTATGCTGCTGGCCGCCTGTACGGGGGTGTTGCTGGGACTGCCGGTGCTGCGGCTGCGTGGGGACTATCTGGCCATCGTGACACTGGGCTTCGGCGAGATCATCCGCATCTTCCTGAACAACCTGGATCAGCCCGTCAACATCACCAACGGCCCCAAGGGCATTGGCCAGATCGATTCGGTCAAGATCTTCGGCTTCGACCTGGCCAAGCGACATGAGATCTTCGGCTACGACATCTCCTCCGTCACGCTGTACTATTACCTGTTTCTGGTGCTGGTGCTGGCCGCCATCGTGATCTGCTACCGCTTGCAGGATTCGCGCATAGGCCGTGCCTGGATGGCGATCAGGGAGGATGAAATCGCCGCCAAGGCCATGGGCATCAATGTGCGCAATATGAAGCTGCTGGCCTTCGGCATGGGCGCTTCGTTTGGCGGCGTGGCCGGCTCGATGTTTGCTGCCTTCCAGGGCTTTGTCTCACCCGAGTCCTTCAGCCTCATGGAGTCCGTGATGATCGTGGCCATGGTCGTGCTTGGCGGTCTGGGCCATATTCCCGGCGTGATTCTGGGGGCGGTGCTGCTCTCGGCCCTGCCCGAGGTGCTGCGCTATGTGGCCGGGCCGCTGCAGCAGATGACCGATGGACGTCTCGATGCTTCCATCCTGCGCCAGTTGCTGATTGCCCTGGCCATGATCGTCATCATGCTGATGCGCCCGCGAGGCCTCTGGCCCACGCCCGAGCATGCCAAGAGCCTGGACCGCCAGTCCTGATGACTGCACAGACAAGGAATGTGAACTGATATGGCAGAGAGCACGACTTCCGCAGTCCTTCATGTCTCGGACATCTCCAAGCGCTTTGGCGGGTTGCAGGCGCTGTCCGGCGTGAGCATGAAGATTGAGAGAGGCCAGGTCTATGGCCTGATCGGCCCCAATGGCGCGGGCAAGACCACGTTTTTCAACGTGATCACCGGCCTCTATACGCCCGACACCGGCAAGTTCGAGTTGGCCGGAAAGCCCTATGAGCCGACGGCGGTGCACAAGGTGGCCAGGGCCGGCATTGCCCGGACCTTCCAGAACATCCGTCTGTTCGCCGAGATGACGGCGCTGGAAAACGTCATGGTCGGGCGCCATGTGCGCACGCATTCGGGTCTGCTCGGGGCGGTGTTCCGCACCAAGGGTTTCAAGGCCGAGGAAGCCGCAATTCGGGCCCGCTCGCGTGAACTGCTCGACTATGTCGGCATCGGCAAGTATGCGGACTTCAAGGCGCGTACCTTGTCCTATGGAGACCAGCGTCGCCTGGAGATTGCCCGTGCTCTAGCGACAGACCCGCAACTGATCGCGCTGGATGAGCCGGCTGCCGGCATGAACGCAACCGAGAAGGTGCAGCTGCGTGAGCTGATCGACCGGATTCGCAACGACCACCGCACCATCTTGTTGATTGAGCACGATGTGAAGCTGGTCATGGGCCTGTGCGACCGGGTGACGGTGCTGGACTATGGCAAGCCGATTGCCGAAGGCACGCCTGCCGAAGTGCAGAAGGATGAAAAAGTGATTGAAGCCTATCTTGGCACGGGAGGCCATTGAAGATGCAGGATCAAGTGCTGGAACAGGCGCAGGCCTCCAAATCCACGGCCCCGGTATTGCTGCAGGTGAAGGGCCTGAAGGTGGGCTATGGCGGTATTCAGGCTGTCAAGGGCGTGGACTTTCAGGTGCATCAGGGTGAGCTGGTGTCGCTGATCGGTTCCAACGGCGCGGGCAAAACCACGACCATGAAGGCTGTCACACGAGGGCTGCCGATTGCCGATGGGGAAATTCTCTACCTGGGCCAAAGCATCAAGGGCAAGGGTGCCTGGGATCTGGTGGCTGAAGGACTGGTCATGGTGCCCGAGGGGCGCGGCGTGTTTGCCCGCATGACGATTACCGAAAATCTGCTCATGGGTGCCTACACGCGCAAGGACAAGGCCGGCATACAGGCGGATATCGAGCGCATGTTCGGCATCTTTCCGCGGCTGAAGGAGCGCAAGGATCAACTGGCGGGCACCATGTCCGGGGGCGAGCAGCAGATGCTGGCCATGGCTCGCGCGCTCATGAGCCAGCCCAAGGTACTGCTGCTGGACGAGCCGTCCATGGGCTTGTCACCCATCATGGTGGACAAGATCTTCGAGGTGGTCAGCGATGTCTATGCGCTGGGGGTGACCATGGTGCTGGTGGAGCAGAACGCCAGTCGCGCGCTGGCGCTGGCCGATCGAGGCTATGTCATGGAGTCCGGCATCATCACCATGACGGGGCCGGGCCAGACCTTGCTGAGCGATCCGCGTGTGCGAGCGGCCTACCTGGGCGAGTAAGTCTCGACAAGGAGGCTGGCGCTTTCGATCACTGTGCGCTAGCCAGTCCTGATGCTGCTGCAGCAGCCAAGGGTGAACCCTAATTCCCCTGAGATTCATGAAAATGACAAAAAAATGACAAAAAAATGACGATTCTCATGGCTCATTGATTGTTTTGTTCATTTCTTTTGAGTTCCTTTTAATTCTTTTTTGTCATTTAATAGAATTTGTATATTACGAAAAGAAGTATTTAGAACGTTTTCGCGTTGCAGGTTGACCTCCTCTAGCAGCCGGCGCATTGAACGGTAGATTCCTGCTCTCCGCTGCTGTCTGGAGGAATCACAGGCTTGGTGACTGTTCCTAGCATGGTGCAGAGCTTGTATTTTATTTTTCGTGGTGCCTGAAGGGGTGTCTTGAAGACGCGCTGAAACGCGCAATGACTCAAGAGTAAACTGCGCCCCGTTTAAGCCGGGAACCATGCACTTTTTTTGCAGTGAGTCGCCTGGTTTCTTTTCCCCGGTAAGGAGCATTCATGCTGTTTGGCAAGCTATTGCCGCGCGAAGGCAATTTTTTCGAGATGTTCAATCAACATGCGGACCGCATCGTTGAAGCAGCTCATGCTTTCTCGCAACTCGTTGCAAATTACAACGATCCCCATCTGCGCGAAAAATACAACGCCGATGTGGACAACGCCGAGCGCGCAGCCGACCGTGTGACCCATGACGTCACCAAGCTGCTGCACAAGACCTTCATCACGCCCCTGGATCGCGAGCATATCCACTCGCTGATCAACACCATGGACGACGTTGCCGACCTGATTCAGGACTCGGCCGAGACCATGGCCCTGTATGACGTGCGTCACATGACAGACGAAATCACACGTCTGACCGATCTGTGCGTGCGCTGCTGCGAACGTGTGCGTGATGCCGTCAAGCTGCTGGACCGCCTCTCGGATCCCACGATCGTGGATGCCGCCAGCAAGACCTGCGACGAGATTGACCGCTTGGAAGGCGATGCCGACCGCGTGATGCGTGCGGCCATGAGCAAGCTGTTCCGTGAAGAGCCCGATGTGCGTGAGGTGATCAAGCTCAAGGCGATCTATGAGCTGCTGGAAACCATCACGGACCGCTGCGAAGACGTGGCGAACCTGATCGAGGGCATCGTCCTCGAGAATTCCTGATTCTCGCTGGAGCCCGATCATGGAGCCGGTACAGGCAGCCCTCTGGGTTGTGATTTTGCTGGTGGTGCTCGCCTTGCTGTTCGATTTCATGAACGGCTTTCACGACGCTGCCAATTCGATTGCCACCGTGGTTTCCACGGGGGTTCTCAAGCCTACTCAGGCCGTGGCATTTGCCGCGTTCTTCAACGTTGTGGCGGTTTTCGTCTTCCACCTCAGTGTGGCGGCAACCGTGGGCAAGGGTATTGTTCAGCCGGGCATTGTTGACACGCATGTCGTGTTCGGTGCTCTGGTGGGTGCCATCACCTGGAACGTCATCACCTGGGTCTACGGCATTCCCAGCAGCTCCTCGCATGCCCTGATTGGCGGCATCGTGGGTGCTGTGATTGCCAAGGCCGGTGCGGGCGCGCTGATTGCCAGCGGTATCTGGAAGACCGTGGCCTTCATCTTCGTCTCTCCCGTGCTGGGCTTTCTGCTGGGTTCGCTGATGATGGTGCTGGTGGCATGGATTTTCCGCCGGGCCAGCCCGAATCGCGTGGACAAGTGGTTCCGCCGTCTGCAACTGGTGTCTGCCGGTGCCTACAGCCTGGGTCACGGTGGTAACGATGCGCAAAAGACCATCGGCATCATCTGGCTGCTGCTGATTGCCACGGGTTATGCCAATGCCGGTGATGCCGAGCCTCCCTTGTGGACCATCGTGAGCTGCTATCTGGCTATCGGTCTGGGCACCATGTTTGGCGGCTGGCGCATCGTCAAGACCATGGGTCAGAAGATCACCAAGCTCAAGCCCGTCGGTGGCTTCTGCGCCGAATCCGGTGGCGCACTGACACTGTTCTTTGCCACTTTCCTGGGGGTTCCCGTCTCGACCACGCACACCATTACCGGTGCCATCGTGGGCGTGGGTTCCACGCAGCGCGCGAGTGCCGTGCGCTGGGGCGTGGCAGGCAATATCGTCTGGGCATGGATTCTGACGATCCCTGCTAGCGCCTTTGTGGCATCCATTGCCTACTGGGTCAGCCTGCAGCTGTATTGAGCTTGTGCACTCCTTGATTGATAGCTGTTGACGCTTTTCAATCAAGGGATTGACGGCAAAAAGGCTTCGCAATGCGAAGCCTTTTTTCATGACTGAAACATAGGCTCAGGCCACGGTTTCCTGCAGGCTGGATGCGACCTGGCGCTGCAGCAGCGACCTGAGCTGGCCGACCGGTGCCGGAGGGCTGAGCAGATAGCCCATGAAATGCTCGCAGCCATATTGCGCCAGCAGGGCACGCTGCTCCAGGGTCTCCACTCCTGCGCCGACTATCGTCATCTGATGGCGGGCGGCCAGCACGATGGCCGCCTGCACGGCAGCTTCGGCGGCATTGTTGGGGCCCAGGCGCTGGACCAGAGAGTGCGAGAGTTTGAGCTGGTTCAGGGGAAGCTGCTGCAGTGCTTGCTGCATATGGGAACTGTCGCCAAAGTCATCGAGTGACAGCCGCAGCCCCATGGTGCGAAGACGGGTGAGGGTCGGAATGATGTCCGTGTGCGAGGGGCTCAGCGCTTGGGTGGAAAGCTCCAGCAGCAGCAAGGCCGGGTCGGCCCCTGTCTGGCTGATGATGTCCTGCACCTGCTCGGCCAGATCGGCTTGCCTGAGTTGCTTGGCGCTGATGTTGACGCAGATGGGCAGCTTGCCCAGTTGTGGATCGGCTTTCCATTTGGCCAATTGCTCGCAGGCGGCTTGAATGCTCCAGCGGCCCAGCGGAACGATGATGTCGGTTTCCTCGCCCACAGACAGGAAGATGCTCGGTGGTACCAGTCCTCGCCTGGGGTGGCGCCAGCGCAGCAGGGCTTCCAGGCCGTTGACGTCGCCGCTGGCGGAGTATTGGGCCTGGTAATGCAGCTCGAACTGGCCCAAACGTAGGGCTTCGCGCAGCTCCTGCTCAAGGCGCTGGCGATCATTGGCCAGAATGCGCTGCTCGGGGCTGAAGAAGTGCAGGCCCCGGGCTTCCTCGTCGCGCAGGCGGTACATGGCGATCTCTGCCTGCTGCAGCAACTCGGTGGCGGAGCGAGAGTGCGGGCCGAACAAAGTGGCACCGATATTGGCCTCCAGCATCGCGCTTTTGTTGCCGAGCGGGTAGCTGCCGTTCAGACTTGCCTGCAGACGCTCTCCCAGACGTTCCACCAGTACCGTGCTCATCTCAATATCCGGAGAGAGATCCGAGACCATGATGACGAAGTGCGCAGCGTCCAGCCTGGCCACGGTATCGCAGGAGCGCACGCAGCCGAGCAGGCGCTGTGCGATGTTCTGCGCCAGGCCGGCCTGACTGTCTCCCGTGCAGGCGGGCGAGTCCGTCACCGGCTCCATATCTATGGTCAGCAAGGCCCCGCGCCAGCCCGTGCGCTCGGACTGGATCATGGCCTGGGACAGCCGGTCCAGCAGCAGGCGTCGGTTGGGCAGGTTGGTCAGCACATCGAAGAAGGAAAGGCTTTCAGCCTCGCTGGCATGAGGCAGCAGCTCCTTGCAGGCCAGCACGGTGTAATTGGCCGACAGCGCATGAGCCGACAGATTGAGCCTGCGCCCGTTGGGCAGCTGAAACTGGGCATTGGCCTGCTGGCGCGCAATCAGTGCTTGATGGCTCTGGGCGATATGGCTCAGAACCGGGGCAGAGCTTGCCGGGGCTGCGCTTGCGGCCGTCTGCAGAGCGGTTTGCAGAGATGTGCCTACCTTGAGGGTGGGCCCCAGCCAGGGAAACAGCTGCAGATAACCATCATTCCAGCGCTGAGCCCGGTTCTGGGCATCCAGCAGCACATAGCCGCTGCTGGTCTGCTCGAGAATGCGGAAAAGCTGCTCTCCGTACACGCCCACCAGGCTGGTGGCGGCGGAAAAGGCGCTTTGCCCGTGCATGTCGGATCTGGCAGACTTTTCGTTAGTTGCAGACATAAGACCTCTTCAGGCTGGCGCAGCAAAGCCGCCGCATTGCGAAACCGCTGTGATGCAGTCATTGCAAGATGTTCCTCAGATCGGCATTGTGGGTTCTGTGGAATGTGCAGGCGGTGCTTTGGGGCCCGGAGGCGAAAAATTAGACTTTTGCTTACAAAAGCGGCGCGATCGAATCAGCTTCGCAGTGCTCGAGACGCTGGGCCTATTGCGAAATCTTGCGTGCCTCTTCGACCTGATATTCGAAGTAATGCTGGAAGCTGTAGGCAATACTGGCCATCAGCACGGTGGCCCCCAGCATCAGGGACAGGCTTACCGCAAAAATCGTGGCCCATTGGGTGCGTCCCGCAGGCGCGTCGGCCTCTATCGAGGGATTGAAGAGTCGGTTCCAGTTTCCCTGCTCCATCAGGCCGTAGAGAATGGCGCGCAGGGCGCAGCCCGCAATGGTGAAGCCGAGCAGGGGGATCAGCAGCCAGCTCAGCCTGTCGTCCTGCCCCAGCTGCTGCACGCGCTCGATGCCGTAGATGCCGAGCGCCGTGGGAATGGGCAGCAGCCAGCCAAGCCAGTCCCCAAGTCCGTGCAGGTAAAAGCGGTGCAGCCCCAGCGGACCGCCGATCAAGGCCAGCCAGGCAGCAATCGTCTTGTTCTTGGGGCGAGCAGGCATGGCGGAGGTGGAGACAAATGGGTTCATGTCTGGTGGGCAGGCAGAAAACGAAGCAACGCATCCATTATTCCCTGCAGACGACATGGGCGGCTCAGGGCAATTGCGCTTCACATGCCGGGAAGCTTCAGTGAGGATTACGCCCATTTGCCGCAGCTATAGGCAGCTTCGGCAGAACTCGATATAATTTCAGGTTTTACGGCGTGTCGCTGGCCGGGTGGTCATGTCGCGTGTCTCAAACGCTGTAAGAAAACCTGCGCAGCTGGTCAAATTTTTGATGGCACTGGCTGTAACCACCCGAAGGAAACATCATGGTTGTTATTCGTCTCTCCCGCGGCGGCTCTAAGGCTCGTCCTTTCTACAACATCGTTGCAGCTGACAAGCGCGTGCGTCGCGACGGTGCTTTCATCGAACGTCTGGGTTTCTACAACCCTAGCGCTCGTGGCGCCGAAGAAGGCCTGCGTCTGGCTCTGGACCGCGTGAACTACTGGAAGAGCGTTGGTGCTCAAACTTCCGATACGGCTGAACGCCTGATCAAGGAAGCTGCAAAGAAGGTTGCTGCCTAATTTAGGCGGTTGCTCTCTAGGCACCTTTACCAAAGCGGGTTCCGTTGGCTTGCCTGACGGGACCCGTTTTTTATTGAATTTCTGCAATTTTTCTGCTGATCCCATGAGCCACATGCCTGTTCTTCAAGCCACGAGCTTGCCTGCTGATGCCATTGAAGTCGGTCGCATTGCCGATGCCTGGGGCATCAAGGGCTGGTTCAAGGTTCATGCCTTCAGCAGCGCCCCCGAGGCCCTGTTTGCTGCAAAAGACTGGTTTTTGCAGCCGGCGGAAAAAGGAGCCAAGCATTTCGTGGGCACCGTGGTTCTGCCCGTCAAGCAGGCCCGTTTCCATGCCGACACCATCGTGGCCACCTCGCAGGAGGTCGCCGACCGCAACGCCGCCGAGGCCCTGCGCGGTGCCCGCATCTTTGTGGCGCGTGAGCATTTCCCCAAGACCGATGATGGCGAGTTCTACTGGGTGGACCTGATGGGCCTGCAGGTGGTAAACCGCGAAGGCGTGGCGCTGGGCGTGGTCAAGGACTTGATGGCCACCGGCCCGCAGACCGTGCTGGTTCTGGGCTATGAGCAGGATGGCAAGGAGCAGGAGCGCCTGATTCCCTTTGTCGATGCCTATGTGGACTCGGTGGATCTGGCCGGCAAGAAAATCGTGGCCGACTGGCAGCCCGACTATTGAATTGGAATGCGCAATAGCTATTGATTTTGTAGCTGTAAGCGCTTTTAGATCATGCGTTTTGACATCATTACACTGTTCCCTGAACTGTTCGCGCCGTTTCTTGAAAGCGGGGTGACACGCCGTGCCTACAGCTCGGGTCAGGTGGCGGTGCATCTGTGGAATCCGCGTGATTGGGCCGAGGGCAATTACCGCCGCGTGGATGACCGTCCGTTTGGTGGCGGCCCCGGCATGGTGATGATGGCAGAGCCGCTGCAGCATTGCCTGGAGGCGATTCGCGCAGCCCGCGTCGAGGCTGATGCGCGAGAGCAGGCCGAGCCGGCTCCTGTGGTGCTGTTCTCTCCCATAGGCACCACCCTCAGGCATGCGGTGGTGGCCGACTGGGCTGAAAGCCGTGGCGCGGTGCTGCTCTGCGGTCGCTACGAGGGCATCGACCAGCGCTTCATCGATGCCCATGTCAGCCATCAAATCAGTCTGGGCGACTTTGTGCTTTCCGGTGGCGAGCTGGCGGCCATGGTGCTGCTGGACTCTCTGGCGCGTCTGCAGCCCGGTGTGCTCAACGATGAAGGCAGCTTTCAGCAGGACAGCTTCAATCCTGCGCTGGACGGCTTGCTGGACTGCCCTCACTACACCCGTCCCGAAGTCTGGAATGGCCAGGAAGTGCCGGCGGAGCTGCTCTCCGGGCATCATGCCAATATCGAGCGCTGGCGCCGTGATCAGCGTCTGCGCATAACGGCCGAACATAGGCCTGAGTTGATAGAGCAGGCCCGCCAGCAGGGGCTGCTCAATGCCAAGGATGAAGGGTTTTTGGCAAAAACAGCGTCCAAGCTATAATCTCAGGCTCTTTGATCCTCTATCCGGCCGCTGCAAGGAATGGCGGAGCCGCTTTCAGCGGTTCTCGTAATGCAGCAATAGCACCAATCCCGGTGCTTGCCAATTCTGGCGCGGACAAGATCAAGGTGGACTAAATCATGAATCTGATCCAGACCCTCGAGCAAGAAGAAATCGCTCGCCTGAACAAGACCATCCCCGAATTCGCCCCCGGTGACACCGTCATCGTGAGCGTGAACGTGGTGGAAGGTAGCCGTAAGCGCGTGCAGGCTTACGAAGGCGTGGTGATTGCCAAGCGTAATCGCGGCCTGAACAGCGGCTTCACAGTGCGCAAGATCTCCAGCGGTGAAGGCGTGGAACGTACGTTCCAGACCTACTCTCCCCTGATCGCCAAGATCGAAGTCAAGCGTCGCGGTGATGTGCGTCGTGCCAAGCTGTACTACCTGCGTGAGCGCAGCGGCAAGTCTGCTCGTATCAAGGAAAAGCTGCCCCAGCGCGTTAACAAGACTGCTGCTGCAGCCGAGTAATACGCGTATCGGAAGCGATTCCGTAAAAGCCGCTACAGTTCGCTGTGGCGGCTTTTTTTTATGTCTGCCTTGGCTTCGTGATTCTTGCTTTTGGTTTTGGCTGAACACCTACATGCCTGCATCTGATAATTCTCCGCTCCCCGTGTTGGGCATTGTTGATCCGCGCCAGGCGCGCCTGCTGGGTATCGATAGCCAGTTGCCGGCCGTTCCGCTGGATGCGCAGACGCCGCAGGCTCTGCGCACGCGCTTTGCCCAGCCGCCACAATGGCTGCCCGAGGCCATGCAGGAAAAGCGCATCACGGCCAGGCAGCCTTCCGATGCAGCCGTGCTCGTGCCTATCGTCATGCGCGAGCAGCCCACGGTATTGCTGACCGTGCGCTCGGCCAGACTGTCCACCCACTCGGGTCAGGTGGCTTTTCCTGGCGGCAAACGTGATCCCCAGGATGTCTCGGCCGAGGCCACGGCATTGCGCGAGGCGCACGAGGAGGTCGGACTGGCCCCCAGGAATGTCGAGGTGCTCGGGCGCCTGCCCCTTTATGTGACGGGCACGGCGTTTCACATCACCCCTGTGGTGGCTTTGGTCCACCCTCAGGCCAGCTACTTTCCCAATCCCGGAGAGGTGGCTGATCTGTTCGAGGTTCCGCTGTCCTATCTGCTCAATCCCGCGCATCACGAGCGTCATGCGATGCAGTGGCAGGGCGTGGATCGAGAATGGTTTGCCATGCCCTACCAGGATGGTGAGCAGCAACGCTACATCTGGGGAGCAACCGCGGGCATGTTGCGCAATCTTTACCGTTTTTTGGCCGCTTGAAAGGGCAGTTGTAACAAGCTGACAAACAGCACCGCTATGATGAAGCAATGAGCTTTTTTGCCATCCTGATCGCGCTGCTGCTGGAGCAGGCGCGCCCGCTGGCCCGGTCCAACCTGGTGCAGGCCGGTTACCGAGCCTGGACCGTGACCGTGCGCAGCAACTTCGATGCCGGCCGACCCCATCACGGCTGGCTGGCCTGGGCCATGGCCGTGCTGCTGCCCAGCCTTATCGTGCTGGGCATATTCTGGGCGCTGATGGAGTTCATAGGCTGGCCTGCCGCGATGCTGTGGAACGTCGCCGTGCTCTATGTCACGCTGGGTTTCCGCCAGTTCAGCCACCACTTCACGCGGATTCGGGATGCACTCGATGCGGGTGATGAGTTCGCTGCCCGCCAGGCCCTGGCCGACTGGCAGCAGGTCGATGCCAGCGAGGTACCGCGCAGCGAAGTGGTGCGTCATGTCATCGAGTACTCGGTGCTGGCCGCGCACCGCCATGTGTTTGGCGTGCTGTTCTGGTTTTCGATTCTCTCGGCCCTGGGGCTGGGGCCGCTGGGGGCCATCCTCTACCGCATGGCCGAGTATTTGTCCCGGGCCTGGTCGCGCAAAGGGGCAGAGGGGTTGCGTGCGCCGACCAGCGAGCGCTTGCACTGGGCTGCCGCCAAGGCCTGGTATGTGATCGACTGGCTGCCGGCGCGGCTGACGGCGCTTTCCTTTGCCATGGTGGGCAGCTTCGAGGAAGCCATAGACAACTGGCGCGTCTATGCCCAGCGCTTTCCCAATGACAACGACGGCGTGATTTTGGCGGCGACCGCGGGTGCCATCAATGTACGTCTGGGGGGCGAGGCCTTGCGCCGCCGCGATTCGGCCTATGGCGAAGAGGGCGATGACGCGCAGTGGCCGGAGGGCAGCGATGTCACGCCTGGACGGGAGCCGGAAATGGCCCATCTGCGCAGCGTGGTGGGGCTGGTCTGGCGCTCGGTGGTGGTCTGGTTACTGCTGCTGGCGTTGCTGACCTTTGCACGCCTGCTCGGCTGAGTCTTCGGGCCTGGCCTTCGGCGGTGAAAAGCCTGCCGTCGGGATGTCGATCGATCAGTGGGCAGGGCGCTCGTGGCGCTTGGCGCGATAAAAGCTCAGTATGCGCCGCACATATTCACGGGTCTCCGCATAAGGAGGCACTCCGCCATATTGCTGCACGGTTTTCTCGCCTGCATTGTAGGCGGCCGATACCAGTGCCACATCGCCCTCGAAGCGCTCCAGCAGCCAGCGCAGATAGGCCAGGCCGCCGCGCACGTTCTGCTCGGGATTCCAGGCATCGCGCACACCAAAGCGCTCGGCCGTCTCGGGAATGAGCTGCATCAGGCCCTGGGCGTTGCGCGGCGATAGCGCCTGCGCCTCGAAATTCGACTCCGAGCGCACGATGGCCAGTGCCAGCCGCGGATCGATCGAGAAGCGGGGCGCGAGGCGTTGCACGAGTTCGGCCATGCGCCGCTTCTCCCTGGGCAGACTGCTCACATAGCTGGCCACCACCTCATGGGGGACGGCCTCCTGGCTGGCCTCCAGAAACTCCTGTGGGGGCGCATCGCCCTGGGTCAGGCAGTCGGGCAGTCGGTCGCCGGGCAGCTTGCCGGCCAGCAGCAAGCGGGCTTTCTCGTGGCCGCGCTGGGCGGCCAGAGCCAGCAGCGTCGTGCCCGTGGCTGGGTCGGGAGTCAGGCCTCGCCCCAGCAACAGCAGCCGGCCCAGCCGATATTGGGCCTCTAGGCTGCCATAGCGTGCTGCCGCGCAATAGCGCTGCGCTGCGCGCCATGGCTGCCGGCTCAGCTCGGCCTTGTAGCCTTCTTCGATCCAGTGAGACAGCGTGGGTGGCTCGTCCTCCCAGCTGGGGGCAGAGTCCGTGCCCTGGGCCCAGGTCAGGCCCATGCCCGCAGACAGCGCTAAGGCGAGGGCGGCGTGCAGGCTGGGCTGAAAAATTCTGGGCTTCATGACGTGAACACCGGGTTATGGCCGGCAGCCAAGCCAGGCGGCGGGCGCTCATCGGGCTTGGGATGGCGGCGTGGCAGACACTGAATAGCTAGCGCGGCATTGCGCTCAGTAGCGTGGTTCCTGACTCAGTTCATCGAACAGCTCGCCATAGATCCGGTAGCGGTTGGCATGGATGGCGTGGGGGCTGTCCTGTGCTTCTACCTGGGCCATGACGGCGCAGCCCGGCTCATGCAGATGGGTGCAGTTGTAGAACTTGCACTGGTCCGCCAGCGCACCGATGTCGGGCATGCAGGCGGCCAGCTGCGTGGGGGCGATGTGGTACAGGCCAAATTCCTGAAATCCAGGTGAGTCAATGATGGCGGTGGTGCGTGCCTCGTCCACCCAGTACAGGGTGGTGCTGGTCGTGGTGTGCTTGCCAGTGTTCAGCGCCTGCGAAATTTCGTTGGTCGCCACCTTGGCATCGGGCAGCAGCAAGTTGATCAAGGTGCTCTTGCCTACGCCCGAAGGACCGAGAACCAGGGTTGTCTTGCCTTGCAGCAGACCGATGATAGCGTCGCGATCCTCGTCGTCGGCATCTTCCAGCGACAGCGGCAGCACCATGTAGTGCGGCGGCGCATCCGCTGCATCGCGCATGGTCCGGTAGGGCTCCAGCCGCTGCCAGGCGCGCAGGAATGGCTCTTCCAGGTCCATCTTGTTGAGCGCAATGATGGGCTTGATGTGCGCGGCCTCGGCGGCGATCAGCGCACGGGCGAGCTGCACTTCGCTGAATACCGGCTCGGCGGCTATCAGAATCAGGAGCTGGTCCAGGTTGGCTGCAAAAGTCTTGGTGCGAATGTCATCCTGGCGGTAGAAGACGTTGCGGCGCTCCACGATTTTCTCGATCGTGCCTTCATCGCCCTGGCCGGGTGGGGGAGCCAGCCATTGCACATGGTCGCCCACCACGGCCTGGCTCTTCTTGCCGCGCGGATGGCAGATGCGGCGCTCGCCGTCCGGGGTCTCGACCACGCAGTGGCGGCCATAACTGGCAACCACCAAGCCTGTCTGGGTGCCGCCTGCTGCTTGGGCGCCTGGGCGCCGTCCTTGTTTTGCCATAGAGATCAGGCTGGCTTCAGCAGTGCTTCGATGCGGCGCGCGCAATCGATGTCGGTCTCGGAGATGCCGCCCACATCATGGGTGTTGAGGCTGACCTTGCAGCGGTTGTAGCCGACTTCCAGATCGGGGTGGTGGTCCTGCTGATGGGCAATCAGGGCCAGTGCGTTCACAAAGGCCATGGTTTCGTAGAAGTTCACGAAACGGAAGGTCTTGCCGATGGCCGCAGGGCCGGCAGACAGCTCCCAGCCTTCGAGGGCTGCCAGCTGCTCCTGCACTTGCTCTGTGCTCAAAGCGCTGCGCTTGAGCTGGGACCAGTCTTTCTGTTGCAGTGTGGGTGTGCTCATGTCTGAAACCGTTATGGTGTTACAAGCTGCCTGCGGGAGCCGGCATGCGCGCCAGGCGATCCACGGCAGGAGGATGTGAATAGTAAAAGCTCACATACCAAGGGTCTGGCGTGAGTGTGGACGCATTGTCCTCGTAAAGCTTGAGCAGTGCCGAAGCCAGCTCAGCGCCATCGGCCTGCTGCATGGCATAGGCATCGGCCTCGAATTCGTCGCGGCGCGACATGGCGGACATCAGCGGTGTGACGAAGAAGCTGAACACCGGCACCGCCAGCATGAACAGCAGCAGGGCCAGGGCATTGTTGTCGGCCGCGATGCCCATCTCCGGCCCCAGCAGCACCGAGACTCCGAGTCCGGTGTAGAACCACATTTGCTGGCTGAGCCAGCCCAGCAGCGCAAAGCCCAGCAGCGAGACGCCAAACATCAGGACCATGCGCTTGCTGATGTGCTTGTGCTTGAAGTGGCCCAGCTCGTGCGCCAGCACGGCTTCGACTTCGCCGGGGCTGAGCTGCCTGAGCAGGGTGTCAAAGAAGACCACGCGCTTGGAATTGCCGAAGCCCGTGAAATAGGCGTTGGCATGCGCTGAGCGCCGGCTTCCGTCCATCACGAACAGTCCTTTGGCCGCAAAGCCGCAGCGCTCCATCAGCCGGGTCACGCGGCTCTTGAGGCTTTCATCGGCCAGCGGTTCGAACTTGTTGAACAGCGGTGCGATAAAGCTGGGGAAAATCCACATCAGCAGCAGATTGAAGGCCGTCCAGGCGCCCCAGGCCCAGAGCCACCACAGCGGCCCGGTCGATCCCATCAGCCAGAGAATCAAGGCCGCCAGCGGCAGGCCGATGATGGCAGCCACCAGCGTCGACTTGAGCAGATCCCCCAGCCACAGAGCTGGCGTCATCTGGTTGAAGCCGAAGCGCTGCTCCAGTCTGAAGGTCTGATAGAGCGACAAAGGCAGCTCGATCAGCGCCGAGATCACGGCAAAGCTGGTCAGCAGCGCCAGTTGCTGCCACAGGCCGGGGCCCATGGACTCAAGCAGCCAGCGGTTGAGCCAGTCCAGCCCGCTCAGCAGCGTCCAGCACAGCAGAACGGCGGCCGACAGCGTGATGTCGATCAGCGACACCTTGGCCTTGGCCAGCGTGTAGTCGGCCGCCTTCTGGTGGGCGGACAGGCTGATGCGATGGGCGAATGCCGGCGGCACGGCGCCGCGATGGGTGGCCACATGGCGCACCTGGCGCGAAACAAGCCACACGCGCAGCAGCCATTGCAGGGCCACGGCCGTCGCAAACAGCAGCGAAAGTGCCAATGTGAAATCTAGTTTGGAAGCCATGTATTGGCAGTGTAGGCGACAATTTGCGCCATGTCTGAAGCTTCCTGTACGAATTCCGTCAGCGCCGCACCCGTGGCCGCTACCCCACCGGTTCTGCCCAAATCCGATCTCAATATGGTGTGGCTGGACTGCGAAATGACGGGGCTGAACCCCGACCGCGACCGCATCATCGAGATTGCAGTGGTGGTCAGCAGCTCCGATCTGCAGATTCGCGTCGAAGGCCCGGTATTTGCCATCCATCAGTCCGACGAGCTGCTGGGCGGCATGGATGCCTGGAACAAGGGCACGCATGGCAAAAGCGGTCTGATCGACAAGGTCAAGGCTTCGACCATCAGTGAAGCCGAGGCGGAGGCCGCGCTGATTGCCTTTCTGGGCAAATACGTGCCCAAGGGCAAGACGCCGCTGTGCGGCAACAGCATTGGCCAGGACCGGCGCTTCATGGAGCGCTACATGCCCAAGCTCAACAATTTCTTTCACTATCGCAATATCGATGTGAGCACGCTCAAGGAACTGGCCAAGCGCTGGAAGCCCGAGGCCTATACCTCCTTCAAGAAGGCGCAGCGCCACACGGCCCTGGCCGATGTGCACGAGTCTATCGATGAGCTGCTGCATTACCGCCGCCAGCTGCTCAGCGTCTGATGGCTCGGTGGCGGGGTCGTATAGCCCTGCCACTTGCGGGAAAACCCGGTGCATGCGACAATGCACTGCTTACCCGATCAATGGGTAATTTTTGCGCATCTCCATCACACACCGGGTTCTTACTTGCGTGCAACGGCCTGCATACAGCCGACACGACAAGCCATAACGCCCATCTGCCCCGTTTTGCGAACGGGCCAGTCAAAGTCTGACGGTGGATGTTGATAACCAACCGTCAAAGAAGCGAGCAGCACGCTGACTGCGTCGCTTTTTGCGTGAGCTATTCATGACAGAAAACTCCCTGGAGCAGGGCCAAGTGGCCGCTGCTGATATTGCTTTGTCTTCGCCTGAAATCGATTCCCGTCTGGACGCCATGCTGGCTGACATGGACGCAGAAGACGCTGCTGAAGAAAACACTGCAGAAGAAACTGCTGCTGAAGAAGTCCCTAATGGCTTCGTTGAACTGGGTCTGGCTCCAGAGCTGGTTCAGGCTGTGGCCGACCTGGGCTACACCCAGCCCACACAAGTGCAGCAAAAGGCTATCCCTCTGGCCATGGGCGAAGCCGCTGATGCCAGCGGTTTCATCGACCTGATGGTGTCCAGCCAGACCGGCTCGGGCAAGACCGCCGCCTTCCTGCTGCCCGTGCTGCACACCCTGATTCAGCAACGCGCTCAAGCCGATGCCGAAGCCAAGGCCGAGTTCGAGCGTCTGTGCGCAGAAGCCACCGCCAAGGGCGAGCCTCTGCCCAAGCGCAACAAGCGCAAGGACCCTACCAACTCCCGCAACTTCAAGGCTGCCGTACCTGGCGCCCTGGTGCTGTGCCCCACGCGTGAGCTGGCCCAGCAGGTGGCGCATGACGCCATCGAACTGGTCAAGCACTGCCGCGGCATCCGCATTGCCAACGTGGTGGGCGGCATTCCTTACCAGCTGCAGATCGCCAAGCTGCAGAACGCCGATCTGGTGGTGGCCACTCCCGGCCGTCTGCTGGACCTGCAGCGTTCCATGCAGATCAAGCTGGACAAGGTGCAGTTCCTGGTGGTCGACGAAGCCGACCGCATGCTGGATCTGGGCTTCTCCGACGACCTGGCTGAAGTCAATCAGATGACTGCCCAGCGCAAGCAGACCATGATGTTCAGCGCCACATTTGCACCTCGTGTGCAGCAACTGGCCATGCGCGTGATGCACGACAACGGCTCCGGCGTGAAGAAGGTGACTGTTGATACGCCTCAGGAAAAGCACGCCAACATCAAGCAGGCGCTGTTCTGGGCCGACAACATGCAGCACAAGCGCAAGCTGCTCGACCACTGGCTGCGTGACAGCAGCATCAATCAGGCCATCGTGTTTGCGTCCACCCAGGTGGAATGTGACGGTCTGGCCAACGACCTGCAGCAGGACGGCTTCTCTGCCGTGGCCCTGCACGGTGCTCTGAGCCAGGGCCTGCGCAATCGCCGCCTGATGGCGCTGCGCAACGGTCAGGTGCAGATCCTGGTGGCCACCGATGTGGCTGCACGCGGTATCGACGTGCCCACCATCACCCACGTCTTCAACTACGGCCTGCCCATGAAGGCCGAGGACTATACCCACCGTATCGGCCGTACCGGTCGTGCCGGCCGCGAGGGCGTGGCCGTGACGTTTGCGGAATTCCGCGACCGTCGCCGCGTGTTCGATATCGAAGGCTATACCCGCCAGCAGTTCAAGGCCGAGACCATTCCCGGCATGGAACCCCAACAGCGTTTCCCCGCCTCCGGCGAGCGTGACGGTCGCCGTGGCGGCGGCGCCGGTGGTCGCGGTGGCTTCGGTGGTCGTCGCGATGGCGATGGCTATGGCCGCAAGTCCGGCTTCGGCAGCTTCGGCGGCGGCCGTGGCAATGATCGCGGTGGTTTCGGTGGCGACCGTGGCGGTGACCGCTTCGGTGGCGATCGCGCCGGTTTTGGTGCACCTCGCGGTGATCGCTTTGCCGATCGCGGCGGCGACCGTGGTGGTGATCGTGGCTTCGGCGGCGGTCGTCCCGGCTTCGGTGGCGAACAACGCCAGGAGCGCAGCTTCGAGCGTCGTGATGACCGCGGCAGCTTCGGCGGCGGCGATCGTGGCGAGCAGCGCGGCGGCTTCCGCGGTGGTGAATCGCGCGGCTTCGGCGGCGGCGAATCGCGTGGCGGCGGCTTCGGTGGCGGCCAGCGCCGTGAAGGCGGCGATTTCGGCCGCAAGAGTTTTGGTGGCGGCCGTGAAGGCGGTCATGCCGGTGCTCCCCGCGAAGGCGGCTTCCGTGGTGGCGAATCGCGCGGCTTCGGTGGCGGCGATCGTCGTCCTGCCTTTGGTCAGGGTGCCGGCAAGCCTTACCAGCCCCATGGCGAACGTGGCGGCGAGCGCAGCTTCGAGCGCAAGCCCCGCGCACCGCGTCGCGACGAGCGTTGATCGCTGATTCGGGCTGCGGCCCGAAGCATGAAAAAAGCCGGCTCTTGAAGCCGGCTTTTTGTTGCCCGTACAGGACTGGGATCATTCTTGAAAAGTGAGCTGCTAGCGTATGTCATTCAATGAGTTCAGATACTTTTCAATCTGAAGTCTATGAATCACGTGCGGTAGCTGCTCCTTTTTTAATGCTCGGAGGCATGGCGGCCGATGTCCGGCCAGTGGTGGTGAAGATAGATCCAGGCAACCAGGCCGATCAGCATCATCAGAATCGAGCCCGTGGCCAGCAGTGCGGCCGAATGCATGACCAGCGGCGCAATCACGCCGGCCACAAAGCCGTTGGCCACCGAGCCCACCACGGCCTGCAGCGAAGAGGCCAGGCCGCGCCGCGCAGGGTGGATGTCCAGCACCAGCAGCGTCACCACGGGCACCATCAGCGCCCAGCCGTAGGCGAACAGGCTGATGGGAATCAAGGCCCAGCTCACATGGGCAGGCCAGATCAGGTTGGCCACCAGATTGATGATGGAGGTCACGCACATCACCAGAAAGCCGTGGCGGATCTGGCGCTTGGGCGGGATGCGTCCGGCCAGGCGGCCGCTGGTCCAGCTGCCGGCCATGATGCCGCCGATGGTGGCGATGAAGAACCAGAAGAACTGCGTGGGCGCCAGCTGCAGGATATCGCCCAGAAAAGCCGGGGCCGACAGCAGATAGAGAAACATGCCGTTGAATGGAATGCCGCTGGCCAGGGCCAGCAGCAGAAAGCGCGGATCGGTGAGCAAGATGCCATAGCCTTGCATCAGCGGTCTGAACTGGAAGGGCTGGCGTTTTTGTGGCGGCAGCGATTCGGGCAGAAACTTGACGTTGATGAGCCAGAGCAGCACGCCCACGATGGTCAGGAACCAGAATACGGCCTGCCAGCTCAGGTGCACGAACAGCCAGCCGCCGATCACTGGAG
This sequence comes from Comamonas sp. Tr-654, assembly GCF_011752915.1. Taxonomy (NCBI): domain Bacteria; kingdom Pseudomonadati; phylum Pseudomonadota; class Betaproteobacteria; order Burkholderiales; family Comamonadaceae; genus Comamonas; species Comamonas sp. Tr-654. Next base: position 331,343 of record NZ_VWWQ01000003.1, on the reverse strand, counting down.
CCAGTGCCGGCGCAACGCCGAAGAAGATGGTGATCTGCGCCATCACGCCCTGGGCCTGGGTCGGCGGAAAGATGTCGCGCACGATGGCGCGCGAGACCACGATGCCGGCGCCGGTGGACAGGCCCTGCAGCGTGCGGAAGATCACCAGCTGGGTGATGTTCTGCGACAGTGCGCAGCCGGCCGAGGCGATGGTGAACATCACCAGTCCCCAGAGGATGACGGGGCGGCGTCCGAAGCTGTCGGCCAGGGCGCCATGAAACAGGTTCATGAAGGCAAAACCCAGCAGGTAGGCAGACAGGGTCTGCTGCATTTCTACGGGAGTTGCACCCAATGCCTTGGCAATGCCCGAGAAGGCGGGAATATAGGTGTCAACCGAGAACGGGCCAAGCATGCCGAGGATGGCAAGCAGCATGGCCAGAGTCCAACGCGGTCCGCGCCAGAACGTGGAGAGGTCGTTTTGCATAGTGAGTCTTGGGTGGGCAAATACTGCCCGGGGATATCTGCATGATGCCTGATATGGCGCGACTCCGATGTCGGCGCCCATGCTTTTGCAGATTCGGCGGCGCTCGGGCGCGGCCAAGAAAAAAGCCAAAGTTTCTGAAAACTTTGGCTTTTGAATTTTGGTGGGCCCTGAGTGATTCGAACACTCGACCAACGGATTAAGAGTCCGCTGCTCTACCAACTGAGCTAAGAGCCCGCCGGATAAACCGGAGGATCAATCTGAAGAATCAGACCGAAGAAAATTTTGGTGGGCCCTGAGTGATTCGAACACTCGACCAACGGATTAAGAGTCCGCTGCTCTACCAACTGAGCTAAGAGCCCGCCGGAGTAAATCCGGAGGATCAATCTGAAGAATCAGACTGAAGAAATTTGGTGGGCCCTGAGTGATTCGAACACTCGACCAACGGATTAAGAGTCCGCTGCTCTACCAGCTGAGCTAAGAGCCCCACACAACGCCTGCGCTGCAAGCGAGACCGCAATTATGCGCTAATTCTGGAGGGCTTGCAGGAAAACCCGTGGGTTTTTTTAATCCAGTGCGTTGCGGCGTTGCAATTCCACGAACAGGCCCGACTGGTCCAGGTCGCCCAGGCCATTTTTCACGCCCTCGGCATAGAGCTGTTCCAGCAGGCCGGTGATGGGTGCGTCAAAGCCGATTTCCTCGGCCGTGGCGGTGGCGTTGCGCATGTCCTTGAGCTGTACCGTCATGCGTCCGCGCGGTGCAAAGTCGTGCTTGACCATGCGTTCGCCATGCACTTGCAGGATGCGGCTGTCGGCAAAGCCGCCGGAGATGGCTTCACGCACCTTGGCCGGGTCGGCACCGCCGCGTTCGGCCAGCAGCAGGGCTTCGGCCACGGCACCGATGGTGATGCCCACGATCATCTGGTTGGCCAGTTTTGCGAGCTGGCCTGCGCCATGCGGACCCACATGGGTGGCACGGCCCAGCGCAGCAAAGACGGGCAGGGCCTGTTCGAAATCCGCAGCCTCGCCGCCGGCCATGATGGCCAGGGTGCCGGCTTCTGCGCCCAGCGTGCCGCCCGAGACGGGAGCATCCAGATGGCGCAGGCCCAGCGCGGCAAGCTTGCCGGCATGTTCACGCGCCTCGCGTGGCTGGATGGAGGCCATGTCGATGAATAACGAGCCCTTGGGCATGGCTTCGGCCACGCCCAGGTCGAACAGCACTTCGCCCACGATGGCGCCGCTCTCCAGCAGGCTCACGGCAAAGTCCACCCCGCGCACGGCATCTGCCGCGCTGTCGTGGATGCTCACGCCATCGGCAGCCAGCGGCTCGGCCTTGGCGCGGGTGCGGTTCCAGGCGTGGACCTCGTGGCCGGCCTGGGCCAGGCGGCGGGCCATGGGCAGGCCCATCATGCCCGTGCCCAGAACGGCGATCTTCAGTGTGTTCATGGCGTTGTTTCCCTGGAGTTATGGAACGTCAGCACGTTCTTGTGAATGACGACATGCTAAGCCCTGAGACAGCCCGCAATCGCGGTCATGACCACAGATCAGCTGTGTGTGGGGGGTGCGGAAAATGCAAGGCCACAAACAACAAAGGCAGCCTGAGCTGCCCTTGATGCTTTTTTTGGAGGTTCACCTTCGCGCTGGTGAGTCGCGCCTGGCGGCCTACATCAGCAGATGCTCGCCGGCGTTGTCGCCGCCGAGGATGACGTAGTTGACCTTGCGGATGTCCATGAGCTTGGTGCCGCCTGCGTAGCTGATGGAGGACTGCACGTCCTGCTGCATCTCGATCAGCGTGTTCATCAGCGGGCCCTTGACGGGCTCGAGAATGCGCTTGCCTTCCACATGCTTGTACTCGCCCTTGTTGAAGTCGGAGGCCGAGCCGTAGTATTCCTTGAACAACTGGCCATCCACTTCCACGGTCTTGCCGGGCGACTCTTCATGGCCCGCGAACAGCGAGCCGATCATCACCATGGTGGCACCGAAACGGATGCTCTTGGCAATGTCGCCGTGGCTGCGGATGCCGCCGTCGGCAATGATGGGCTTGGTCGCCACGCGGGCGCACCACTTGAGCGCCGACAGCTGCCAGCCGCCTGTGCCGAAGCCGGTCTTGAGCTTGGTGATGCAAACCTTGCCGGGGCCCACGCCGACTTTGGTGGCGTCCGCACCCCAGTTTTCCAGGTCGATCACGGCTTCGGGCGTGGCGACGTTGCCGGCAATCACGAAAGCCGCGGGGATCTTGGCCTTGATGTAGGCAATCATGTTCTTCACGCTCTCGGCATGGCCGTGGGCAATGTCGATGGTGATGTATTCGGGGCAGATGCCGTCGGCCACGAAACGGTCCACCGTTTCGTAGTCGGGCTGCTTGACGCCCAAAGAGATGGAGGCAAACAGTCCCTTGGACTGCATGTCCTTGGTGAAGGCCACGTTGTCGATGTCAAAACGGTGCATCACATAGAAGAAACCGTTTTGTGCCAGATAAGTGCAGATCTTCTCGTCCACCACCGTCTTCATGTTGGCGGGCACCACGGGCAGCTTGAAGCTGCGGTTGCCCAGCACGACGCTGGTGTCACATTCCGAACGGCTTTCCACGCGGCACATGCGGGGCAGCAGAAGAATGTTGTCGTAGTCGAAGATTTCCATGGTTCCAAGCTCCGGAAAAGGTCACGGCGGGAATCTCACCCACCTCAATTTTCAAGGATAGGCGCTTGGCTTGGAGCCCGGTTTTCGGCAGTGCTGGCATGCAGCAGGCAAAAAAAACCGGACCTCAAAAAACTTGGGCCCGGTGATTGATTCTATACGGCGTCGGCGCAAATCGTATGTTCCGACATCGTTATGAGGGTTATAAGGATTTTCTTATAGCGTCACTTTTGCCCTGTGTGTGACCCGGTGTGCCGTAGACCCGCATGAAGGCATCCACAGCGCGCTCGGTGCACAGGGCAATCTCCTGCGCAGAAGGGGCAGGCAGGTGCTGGAACATGAAGCGAGGCAGCAACTCGGCCTCCAGCAGCGCCAGCAGATGATGGCGCATGACCTCGGTGTCGGCATCGCGCAGCAGGCGGCGCTCTATGCCCTGTTGCAAAAAGGCATTGATGGCGACGTTGCCACGCGCTGGCCCCATGTCCCAGCAGCGCTGGCCGATATTGGCGCGCCCGCCTTCGCAGACCAGCAGGCGGCGCACGGCCATCACCTCCGGCGAATACAGCAGGCCCAGGAAACGCTGGCCGAAGTTGCGCAGCGTCTGCGCCGCATCGTCATTGCTGGCCTGCAGCGCCAGCATAGTGTTCTGGAAGTCGGCTTCAGAGGCCTGAAACATCACCTCCAGAAACAGCGCCTCCTTGGACGGAAAGTAGTTGTAGAGCGTGGCCTTGGAGCCGCCCAGCCGCGTGCAGATCTCGGACATGGAAGTGCGCTCGAAGCCCAGTTCGCCAAAGGTGGCCGCTGCAACGTCAATGATTGCCTGTCGCTTTTCTTCCGTTTTGGTGCGCATGGGGCGAAATGTCCTGGGGCGGTTGTGATGTCTTTCAGTGTAGCGCTTGCGATCTCGAATGCTGAAAACATATACTGTACCGTACAGTTCATTATTAAAGTATTTCATGACTCAATGCATAGCCGCCGCGCCGCAGAGCCCTCGGCGTGGGCGCCATGGCTGGTGGGTTCTGGGCTTGCCTGCGCTACTGGCAGCCTGTGCCCAGGTTCCCGAATGGGGAGGCAAGGCCGTATTGGCGCAGCCCGTGCCCGAGACTCTGCAGGCTGCAAACCATGCCCCGCCCATGGACTGGCCCACCCAGCAATGGTGGCAGCGCTATGGCGATGCACAGCTCGATCAGCTGATCGCCCAGGCCCTGGAGGGCGCTCCCGATATGGCTGCTGCTGCAGCCCGCGTGCAGCAGGCCAGGGCCATGCTGGGTGTGAGCGAAGCGGCCTCTGCGCCGCAGCTTTCCGCCCGCGTCTCGGTCAGCGAGGACAAGCTCAGCTACAACCATCTGACGCCAGAGGCCTTCGCGCCGCGCGGCATGAATGACTATGGTCGCGCCACCCTGGACCTGGGCTGGTCGCTGGATCTGTGGGGCAAGCAGCGCGCCGCCGTGGCCGCCGCTGCCGGCGAGCTGGCAGCACGCGAGGCCGATGCAGCCCAGGCGCGTCTCTTGCTGTCCAGCAATGTGGCCCTGGCCTACGCACAGCTGCTGCGCCTGGCCGCCAATGTGCAGACGCTTGAGCAATCGGTGCAGGTGCGCCGGACCACGGCCGAGTTGTTTGAGCAGCGCTACGCCAACGGGCTCGAAAACCAGGGCAGCGTGCACAGCGCCAGGGCGCGTCTGGCCGCTGCGCAGGCCGAACTGGCACAGATGCAGGAACAGGTCGCCTTGCAGCGCAACAGCATTGCTGCGCTGATGGGAGCCGCTCCCGATCGTGGTGCGGCCATCGTGCTCGATGCCGGCCGCCTGCAATCACCGTGGCAGCAGCAATGGGCCTTGCCGCAGCAGTTGCCGGCGCATCTGCTGGGCCGTCGCCCCGATGTGGTGGCCGCCCGTCTGCAGGCTCAGGCGCTGGAGTCGCGCGTGGCATCGCAGCAGGCCGAGTTCTACCCCGATGTGAACCTCAGTGCCTTTGTCGGCGTGCAGTCGCTGGGCCTGGACATGCTGACCCGAAGCGGCTCCAGCATCGCCAGCGTGGGCCCGGCCATCAGCCTGCCGATCTTCAATGGCGGCCGCTTGCGCTCGCAACTGGGTGCCGCGCGTGCCCGTTATGACGAGGCCGTGGCCCAGTACCGCAGCACGCTGAACCGGGCCTTGCAGGAGGTGGCGGACAACGCCGTCAGCCAGCGGGCGCTGCAGCAGCAACTGGCGGCCATGCAGCAGGCCGTGACGGCCGCGACCGAGGCGCATCGTGTGGCGCGCAACCGCTATGAGGGCGGGCTTGCGCGCTATCTCGATGTGCTGTCGGCGGAAGACCAGCTGCTTGCCAGCGTGCGCCAGCTGGTCGACGTGCAGTCGCGCGCCCTGACGCTTGATATCGGTCTGTACCGCGCGCTGGGCGGTGGCTGGAGCGAGTCCGCCGGCGCCTCTGATGCGACCGCGCCAGAGGCCTGAGCCACTTTCCAGAACTGAATCACGACTTACGCAAAGCAGGTTCGGGCAAGACGACTGCCTCAGCAGGCTGGCCGTGATTGCGGTCTTGTTTGCGTGACTCCCATGAATATTTCCAAGGTTTTTGTATGACTGAAAACGCTTCTTCCGTGAGCGCGAATCCTGCCGTGCGCGAACAGCGCCGCAACCGGCTGCTGGCGGGGCTGGCAGGCGTGGTGCTGCTTGCCGGTGCGGCCGCCGGCGCCTATTGGTGGCTGCATGCCTCCCACTTCGTCTCCACCGACAACGCCTATGCGGCGGCAGAGGTGGCTCAGGTCACGCCGTCCATAGGCGGCACGGTGCTGGAAGTGCTGGTCAGGGACACCCAGGCCGTCAAGCAAGGCGATGTGCTGGTGCGCATCGATCCCACGGACGCCAGGCTGGCATTGGCCCAGGCCGAGGCCGAGCTGGCCCGCGCCACACGCCGCGTCAAGGGCTATGTGGCCAATGATGGCGGCCTCAAGGCCCAGGTGACGGCCCGCGAGGCCGATGAAAAGCGCGCCGCCGCGCAACTGCTGGCGGCCGAGGCCGATATGGAGCGTGCCACCATCGATTTGCAGCGCCGCCAGGCCTTGGCCAAGAGCGGTTCGGTCTCGGGCGAGGAACTGACGCAGGCGCAGAACGCTTTTGCCGCAGCCAAGGCGCAGCTCGCATCGGCCGTGGCCGCGCAGGCCCAGGCCAGGGCCAACCGCGAAGCCGCCATTGGCGCCAAGCAGGTCAACGCCACCTTGATCGAGGGTGCAGATGCCCAGACCAATCCCGAGGTGCAACTGGCGCAGGCGCGTCGCGATCAGGCTCAGGTCGATCTGGATCGCAGCACGGTGCGCGCTCCCGTCGATGGCGTGGTGGCCAAGCGCAGCGTGCAGATCGGGCAGCGCGTGCAGGCTGGTGCGCCCTTGATGACGGTGGTACCGGTGCAGCGGATCTATGTGGATGCCAACTTCAAGGAGGGCCAGCTGGGCAAGGTGCGTGTGGGCCAGCGCGTGCAGCTGCAGTCCGATCTGTACGGCAGCGATGTGAAGTACAGCGGCACTGTGGTGGGCTTCAGCGGCGGCTCCGGTTCGGCGTTTGCGGCCATTCCCGCGCAGAACGCCACGGGCAACTGGATCAAAGTCGTGCAGCGCCTGCCCGTGCGCATTCAGCTCGATGCCGCCGAGCTGGCCAGGAACCCGCTGCGCGTGGGCCTGTCCATGCAGGTGACGGTGGACACCCGCAGCGGCCCTGCCGACGCAGCCGGCGTGGCGACCACGGCCGCGCAGTGAGTGCCTCATGAGCGATCACAACGCAAGTGCGGCCGCAGCGGCCGATGCGCCTGCCGTGCCCATGGCCGCCGGCATGGTGCCGCTGACGGGCGGCACGCTGTGGCTGGCGGCCCTGGTGCTGGCCGCAGCCAATTTCATGGCCGTGCTGGACATGACGGTGGCCAATGTCTCCGTCCCCAGCATCGCCGGCAATCTGGGCGCGACTACCAGCCAGGGCACCTGGGTCATTACCAGCTACGCGGTGGCCGAGGCCATCACCGTGCCGCTGACCGGCTGGCTGGCGGCGCGCTTTGGCGCGGTGCGCGTGTTTGCAACGGCCATGGGCTTGTTCGGTCTGGCATCGCTGCTGTGCGGCCTGGCCAATTCGCTGGGCATGCTGGTCTTTGCGCGTATCTTGCAGGGTCTGGCCGGCGGCCCGCTGATGCCGCTGTCCCAGTCGCTGCTGCTGCGCATCTTCCCGCCGCGCATGGCGCCTGCGGCCATCGGCCTGTGGTCCATGACCACGCTGATCGCCCCCGTGCTGGGCCCCATCGTGGGCGGCTGGATCTGCGACGAGTACACCTGGCACTGGATCTTTCTGATCAACATCCCGGTGGCCCTGGTCTGCGCGTTTGCGGTCTGGCATCTGGTCAGGCGCTACGAGCAGCCGCTGCTCAAGAACCCCATAGACACCGTGGGCCTGATTCTGCTCATCGTCTGGGTGGGTTCGCTGCAGCTGATGCTGGACGAAGGCAAGAACCTGGACTGGTTTGCCTCGCCCATGATCGTGGCGCTGGCTGCTGTGGCCGCGGTGGGCTTTGCGGCCTTCATGATCTGGGAGCTGCATGCCGAGCACCCGATCGTGGATCTGCGCGTCTTCAGGCACCGCGGCTTTTCCATGGCCGTGCTGACCATCAGTCTGGCGTTTGCGGCCTTCTTCGCCGTCAATGTGCTCACGCCGCTGTGGCTGCAGAGCTTCATGGGCTACACGGCCACGCTGGCGGGTCTGGTCACGGCCTGGACGGGGCTGTTCGCGCTGATCGTGGCGCCGGCCGCCGCCGGGCTAGCGGCCCGGGTGGATCCGCGCCGGCTGATCTTTGGCGGCGTGTTCTGGATGGGGGTGATCACCTGCTGGCGCGCGTTTGCGACCACGGACATGGGCTACTGGGACATCGCCATGCCGCTGATGTTCATGGGGCTGGGTCTGCCGTTCTTCTTCATACCGACCACAGGGCTGGCGCTGGCCAGCGTGGAGCCGCAGGAGATGGACAACGCGGCCGGCCTGATGAACTTTCTGCGCACCCTGTCTGGCGCGGCGGCGGTCTCCGTGGTCAACACGGCCTGGGAGAACGGCACGACGCGCAAGCATGCGGATCTGGTGGGTTTGAGCGATGCCGGCGGCGAGGTGCTGCACGGGCTGCAGCAGTCGGGGATGAGTCCCGATGCGGCGCTGTCGGCGCTCGATCAGCTCATCACCAGCCAGAGCGTGATGCTGGCCACCAATCAGATCATGTTCATCATCGCGGGCGGCTTTGTGCTCGCGGCCTGCGCGATCTGGCTGGCACCGAGGCCGAGCCGCACGGTCGAGCCCGGTGCGGGTGGACACTGAGTGTGAGTGCCGTGGCTTGAATGAACTGATAGCTGCTTGCGATTGATATCCATGAATTTCAGGTATGAAAGTATCTGAAATCCATATTTATCAAGCGCAGGCTGCTTTTCTTTCAGGAGCATGAAGCCATGAAAGCAGCAGCAAGTCGCAGGGAGTCGCCAGCATTTCTACAATGGGGGCTATGTTCCCGATCGACCTGCTTGACTCCGCGCCAGACGGTGCAAACTCCGGCGCCAACCTCGCCTCTCACTCGCCCCTGCTGACCGGCCTCAACGATGAGCAACTCGCCGCAGTGACCCTGCCTGCGGGCCATGCGCTGATTCTGGCGGGTGCCGGCTCGGGCAAGACGCGTGTGCTGACCACGCGCATCGCCTGGCTGCTGCAGACCGGGCAGGCCACGCCCGGCTCCATCATGGCCGTGACCTTCACCAACAAGGCTGCCAAGGAGATGCTCACGCGCCTGTCGGCCATGCTGCCCTACAACGTGCGCGGCATGTGGATCGGCACGTTCCACGGCTTGTGCAACCGACTGCTGCGCGCCCACTACCAGGCGGCCAAGCTGCCGCAGGCGTTTCAGATTCTGGATACGCAAGACCAGCTCTCGGCCATCAAGCGTCTGTGCAAGCAGTTCAATGTGGATGACGAGCGCTTTCCGCCCAAGCAGCTGATGTACTTCATTGCGGGCTGCAAGGAAGAGGGCATGCGCCCTGGCGATGTGGTGGCGACCGACCCCGACACTCGCAAGAAAGTGGAGCTGTACCAGCTCTACGAAGAGCAATGCCAGCGCGAAGGCGTGGTCGATTTCGGCGAGCTGATGCTGCGCAGCTACGAGCTGCTGCGTGACGATGCCCATCTGCGCCACCACTATCAGCGCCGCTTTCAGCACATCCTGGTGGACGAGTTCCAGGACACCAACAAGCTGCAGTACCAGTGGCTCAAGCAGCTGGCGGGCGACGATGTGGGCGGGCGCTACGAGTCGGCTGCCAGCGTGATTGCCGTGGGTGACGACGACCAGAGCATCTATGCCTTTCGCGGAGCGCGCGTGGGCAATATGGCCGACTTCATCCGCGAGTTCGACGTCAAAAACCAGATCAAGCTGGAGCAGAACTACCGCTCCTTCAGCAACATCCTTGATTGCGCCAATGCGCTGATCAGCCACAACAGCAACCGCCTGGGCAAGAACCTGCGCACCAGCCAGGGTCCGGGCGAGCCGGTGCGCATCTACGAAGCGCCCAGCGATCTGGCCGAGGCTGCGTGGATGGTCGACGAGATCAAGCAACTGGTCAGAAACGATGGCTTCACGCGCCAGGAAATTGCCGTGCTCTACCGCAGCAATGCGCAAAGCCGGGTGATCGAGTCGGCGCTGTTCAATTCCAAAATTCCGTACCGTGTGTATGGTGGCCTGCGCTTTTTCGAGCGTGCCGAAATCAAGCACGCCCTGGCCTATCTGCGCCTGCTGGAGAATCCGCACGACGACACCAGTTTCCTGCGCGTGGTGAACTTCCCCGCGCGCGGCATTGGCGCGCGCACCATCGAAGTCCTGCAGGACACGGCGCGCAGCAGTGGCACTTCGCTGAGTGACGCCGTCACCGCCGTGGGCGGCGCGGCAGGCACCAAGCTGCAGGGCTTTGTGGCCCAGATCGATGTGCTGCGCGAGCAGACGCAAGGGCGCACGCTGCGTGAAATCATCGAGACCGTGGACGAGCAAAGCGGCCTGATCGAGCATTACCGTAACGAGAAGGAAGGCGCGGACCGCATCGAGAACTTGCAGGAACTGGTCACGGCTGCCGAGAGCTTTGTGACCCAGGAAGGCTTTGGCCGCGATGCCGTGGCCATGCCGCTGGACGAGCAGCAGAATGCGCCGCAGCTGAGCCAGTCGCTCGTCAGCCAGGGGCTGGACCCGAATCAGCCGCTGCTGGACGAGGCGCTCAGGGCGCCGGCCGGTACGGCAGCCTCTCTGGTCAATGCCGACACTGGCGAGACGCTGTCGCCGCTGCAGGCCTTCCTCGTCCATGCGGCGCTGGAAGCCGGCGACAACCAGGCCCAGGCCGGCCAGGATGCCGTGCAACTGATGACCGTGCATGCCAGCAAGGGCCTGGAGTTCGATGCCGTGTTCATTGGCGGTGTCGAGGAAGGCCTGTTCCCGCACGAGAACGCCATGATGGATCGTGGCGGTCTGGAGGAGGAGCGGCGCCTGGCCTATGTGGCCATCACGCGTGCGCGCAAGCGTCTGTATCTGAGCCATTCGCAGACGCGCATGCTGCATGGCCAGACGCGCTACAACGTCAAGAGCCGCTTCTTTGATGAGCTGCCCGAAGAAGCGCTCAAGTGGATCACTCCCAGGCAAAGCGGCTTTGGCAGTTTTGCGCCCTCTTCAGGCGCCGGTGGTGCCTGGGGATCAAGGGCTGGAGGTCAATACGGCTCGGGCTCGAGCTGGGACGGCAAGCAGACCGAAGTCTTTGCCAGCCCGCCTGTGCCACAGCAAAAGGCCGAGCCTGCGCATGGCATCAAGGCCGGTATCGCGGTGTTTCACAACAAGTTCGGCGAGGGCAAGGTGCTGGCGGTGGAGGGCACGGGTGACGATGCGCGTGCCCAGGTCAGCTTCGGTCGCCATGGCACCAAGTGGCTGGCGCTGGCGATTGCCAAGCTGACGATTGTGGATTGAGTTTCCCCAAGTCCCTGGCACAGAAAAAAGCCGCGGCCTTTTGCAAGGCGCGGCTTTTTTGTTGAGGCCCGGGTGCGGTGCTTACTTGGCGCTGAGCTTGATTTGCGAAGGTGTGGCTGTGATGTAACCGACCGATGCTGCGACTTTGTTCTTGTAGTTCTTGTTGATTTCGGTATCTACCGCATCCTTGACAGCTTGCACGGTTTTGCTGGTGTATTCACCCGCATGCTGGAAGCTGCTGAGAATATAGGTCCAGCCGTTGAGGTCTTCCACACCGTGAAGACCGGTGGACTCTGCGCCAGCAGGGCAAGACAGCACGCGAGCCAACGATTTGGTGTCCACGTTGTATCCCCACATGTAATTGTTCACGTGCTGGCCGCTGTCCTCGCCGATAAACAATGTGCGCAGCTTTTCGGAGTACTTCAAGTTGTCAGGCTGAGAAATCTTGTCTTGCGCATCAGTGTTGCCGATGGCGTCGGGCGCGGCCAGCTGTTCGCCAGCAATCAGCAAGCTGGTTTCTGTTGGCACCCATTCGCTGTCCATGGATGCTCCGGTATCGTCCTTTTGGCCGCCACCCAGTTTGTGTTGCAGCACATAGCCGGCGGTGCTCGATGCAAACCCGGCAAGGCTGGCCACGGGAGTTGCACCTGCTGCTGCGTTCAAAGGCAGTTCCTTGTTGTGCGTGCTGCCGGCAACCAAGGAGCTAGTGCTGCCGGAAACAGCCGAGTAGGCCATCTTGTCTTTGGCGTTGACGGTTGTGCCTTCGAGCTTGTTGAACACCAGGCTGCCTCCTTTGAGCGCCGCGTAGCGGTGTGTTTCCAAGAAGGCTGCCGCTTTTTCCTGACCTGCTTTGAGCTTGACCCAGGCGCTCTTGCCGTTGAGTTTGATTTCCGTGAAGCTGGCATCGCTGGGGTTGCTTGTTGTCGAAGCAAAAATGCCGTTTTCCTTGATGCTGCCGTTGGTCGTAACTGTGGTCAGGGCGCTGGTGTTGATCAGTGTCTTGATTTCATCACTGGTTGCTTTGCCCAGCTTGATCCACTGAATCTTGCCCGCACTGGTTTCATTCAGTGCCGTCGTATATTTCGCGACGTACAAGGTACCCGAGGACAGGTCGCCTGCTTTATCTGCGATGAACAGGAACAGGCCACCATTGTTAGAGTCGTCTCCGCCCAGAACGGTCTTTTGATCCGGGAACACCTGCACCAGTTCACGAGAGTAGCGGCCCAGATTGAAGTACTTGCGGAAGTCTGCGGTGCCATCGGCCTTAACCGTGACTTCTGGCAAATGACCATACCAGTAAGGGTTGGCATCGGGATTGCCAAAGGCGTTTTGGCTGAAGGCCTTGAGCGTCGAGAGCGATTGGTTGTCACCCTGATCAAAGGCGTCAGGATGATACTCCTCGCTCGAGAGGTGAGTGCCCCAGGGAGACAGGCTCCCGCCGCAAGGAATCCATAGACCGTGGGATTCGTTTGCGAAGGTGTTGACGTTGTGATAGCTCTTGAGCGTGAGCTTGCCTGTGCTGCTATCTTGATTCAGGGCCAATACTGCGATGGGCGAAGGCAGCTTGCCGTATGCGTTGGAGTTGTATTCAAATTGCACAACTGCATAGACGGTGTTGGCGGGAGCGCCAGATAGGCTCAGCAGAGAGGAGCCGTCAACGCAATCGGAGAAAACTTGGCCTGCTTTGGTCCACTCGGTAGGCGCATTTGCCTTGCTGTAACCATCCAGTGTTGCTGCCGACCCATCAGCAGCTTTCACCGTTGTAATGGGGTTGCCATTGGCGTCAAAATAGCCGCCAGCGACGATCTTGCCGCCGCCAGTCTTTTCCACACTGTCGCCTGTGTTGAAGAAAGTGGCATAACCCAAAGTGTAGGCCTGTTGGCTCTTGTCGTCGAAGTTGACAGTCAAGGTGGAGCCCACGGCCATTGTTGCCATGCCTGTAGGGCTGCTCAGGCTAGGTGCAGCCATGGCGGTGAAGCTGGCCGAGACGTAGTTCTTGGTAACGGGAGGCGTTGTGGGCGTTGTCGGGGTGTCGTCATCGCCACCACCACATGCGGCCAGCAGGCTGGATGCGGACACGACCGAACCCAGGGGGAGTAGGGGAGCGCCGGAAAAGAGTTGCAGGGCCTTACGACGGCTGAGCAGATTTTGTGCCATGAGAGTTTCGCAGTGTGGGGTGAAGTGCGGACTTGGGGCCGCGCTGAATTGGATGAATGCCAGGACATGAGGTGCATGCCTTGGTCAGTCCTGCGAATCCTAGGAAACGAATATGACAGCGGCGTGGCTGCTTGATGACATCGGCATGAATGATGGTTTGCGCCGCTGTCGGGGGCGGACCGGCGTGAGGCCCATAAAAAAAGCCCCGACCTGGGAGGGCGGGGCTGCTGCGGTCTGCCGCCGGCGCTTACAAATCCGGCGCGGGCGGGGCGTTGTCGATCAGCGTCTGCTCGGCGTCGGGAGGGCTGAAGCTGTCACGGAAGGTAAACACGATGGAGGTAAAAAAGATGGCAGCCAGCATCAGGGCCGTTGCCACCATCAGACCCCCGGCAATGCTGCCGATGAGCATGGCCAGAATGCCGGTGACGATGGCCAGGGCCATGCCGGAGACGATGAACACGCCGATCCAGCAGACACCGAACACCAGATAGGCACCGATATTGCGAATGCAGCCGACAAAGCTGAAGAACAGCGATTTGACGGGGCTGATGCCATGCCAGTGAATGAGCGCCGGTGCATGCCAGAAGGCCAGCGACAGCGGCAGGTAGAGAAACATGCTCAGCCACATGGCGGACTGGAACTCGGGCTCCTCGGCGAGCTCGCGGGTCATGGGTGTCTGGCCCAGGTAGACGCTGGCAAAGGTGCCGCCATCGACCAGGCTGGAGGCACCGATGATGAGCAGAAAGCCGGCGGCATAGAGGCCGCCCAGGATCAGCATGGAGTGCAGGTGCTGGCTGCCGGAGCGAAAGGACACCAGCAGCAGCGCCGGTGTGGGCTTGCGACCGTGGGCGGCTTCGGAGGCCGCGACCATCATGCTCAGCGAGATGCAGGGTAGCAGTGCCAGCGCGATGACGGGGCCGATCAGCGGCAGGGCCGAGATCAGCGACATGCTGGCCATGCCCAGAAAGAATAGGGCGGCCAGGGCCAGAGGCTGGCTTCTGAAAGTGCGCAGGCCCTGCAGCACCCATTGCAGACCGGTGCCGGGTGGAACGATTTGAAGTTTCATGGAAGAGGCTGAAATACTTTTGCGAGAGCGTGCAAAAGTCGCTGTTGCACTGTACCCGAGACGGCTGGGCGGGGCCATCAAAAGCCCCGGGGCACCGCGCTTCTTGGCGCCGGACTGGCGCTCAGTCCAGCGTCAACGGATGGGCGATGCGCTGGCTCAGCACGCGCTCGAAGTGGGTGGGGTCGTGGGGCTGCAGCAGGGCGGCTTCACGCGGCAGATGGAAGTCCCAGAGGCGGGAGATCCAGAAACGCAGGGCGCCGGCACGCAGCTGGGCGTTGAGCAGTTCGCGCTCGGCTGCGGCCAGCGGGCGCACGGCCTGGTAGGCCGCAAGCATGGCCTTGGCGCGCTCGGCATCATGGGCACCTGTTGCGTGATCGATACACCAATCGTTGAGGCAGACCGCCAGATCGAAGAGCCAGGTGTCCACGCCCGCGAAATAGAAGTCGAAGAAACCGGTGAGACGGTCGCCGTCGAACATCACGTTGTCGCGGAACAGATCGGCATGGACGGGGCCGCGCGGCAGGGCCGCATAGCTGGCCGAGGCGGCGACATGGTTCTGGTAGGCCAGCTCGGCGCGGAGCATGGCGGCGGTTTCCTCGCCCAGATGCGGCAGGACCACGGGCACGGTCTCATTCCACCAGGGCAGGCCACGCAGATTGGGTTGCTGGCGGTCGTAGTCCTGACCGGCCAGATGCATGCGCGCCAGCATGTCGCCCACGGCCGCGCAGTGCACGGCCGCCGGGGCCAGCTGGCTCTTGCCGGCCAGGCGATTGACGATGGACGCAGGCTTGCCGCAGACCTTGAGCAGGATGTCGCCGCTGCGAGTCTCGCTTTGCGGGTCCGGCACAGGAATGCCGGCCCGTGCCAGATGCTTCATCAGGTACAGATAGAACGGCAGCTGTTCGGCGCTCAGGCGCTCGAACAGTGTCAGCACCCACTCACCCTGGTCGGTCGTCAGAAAGTAGTTGGTGTTTTCGATGCCGCCTTGAATGCCGCGCAATTCCTTGAACGAGCCCAGGGACATGCGGCGCAGCAGGTCGCGCGCATCTTTATCGGAAACTTCGGTGAAAACAGCCATGGTGAATACGCCGGTCTGGGGCGACCGACCGAACTAGCAGGGAGAAGGTGTCTATATGCAACAGGGCAGTGCTCTGAAGCACTGCCCTGTCATGAATGGGGGAAAAGCGCGCCGCGCTTTAGAACTTGAGGAAATTCCAGACGCGCGTACCTGTGGTGTCGCCGCTGTTGCTGTCGCGGTTGCGGGCTGAGCGGGCGCCGTCGTTGGACTGCACCTCGTACTCGGGCATGGAGCCTACCTTGGGTTGCACGGTGATGCTCTGGGTCTGGCCGCCCACGCGGGTTTCATCCACACGGCTGCCGGCATCCTCCACGCGGATATGTTCGATCCGCTGGTTGTGCTTGCCGGTCGGCGCCGCATTGTCCTGCTGACCCTGGGGCGCAGGAGCGACCACGGCATTGGCCGGAGCAGGGGTGGGGGACTGGGCCAGAACGGATCCGGCAGCCAGGCTCAGGATGATGAAAAGTGGTGCAGCGCGCATGATGCATAGATTGTAGGGCGACTTCGAATTGTCCCACCAGGCGCAACCTGTCTTTGGGCGGCAGACCGCAGGAGCCGGGCACGCGTGCACAATCCGGGGTATGAGCAATTCCAAGACCCTGGTGCTGGTGGACGGCTCCAGCTACCTCTACCGCGCCTACCATGCCATGCCCGATCTGCGGGCGATTCCCGGCGACCCGGCCAGCCCGGCCACGGGCGCTATCCGCGGCATGGTGAACATGATGCAGGCGCTGAGGAAGGATGTGCAGGCCGATTACGCCGTCTGCGTGTTCGATGCCTCGGGCCCGACCTTTCGCGACGAGATGTACACCGAGTACAAGGCCACGCGCTCGCCCATGCCCGATGATTTGCGCAGCCAGATCGAGCCCATCCACGAGGTGGTTCAGTTGCTGGGCTGGAAAGTGGTGGCCGTGCCCGGCGTGGAAGCCGACGATGTGATTGCGACCTTGGCGCAGGCCGCGGCGGCCCAGGGCATCAACGTGATCGTCTCCAGCGGCGACAAGGACTTGAGCCAGCTGGTGGGCGAGCATGTGACCATCATCGACACCATGAACGGCAAGAAGCGCGACGTGGCCGGTGTGACGGCCGAGTTCGGCGTGCCGCCGGCGCTGATGATCGACTACCAGGCCCTGGTGGGCGACACCGTGGACAACGTGCCCGGCGTGACCAAGGTCGGGCCCAAGACCGCCGCCAAGTGGCTGGAGGAGTTCGGCTCGCTGGACAATCTGATTGCCAACGCGGCAGGCATCAAGGGCGTCGCGGGCCAGAACCTGCGCGATGCGATTGCCAGCGGTCAGCTGGCGCTGAGCCGCCAACTGGTGACCATGAAGACCGATTGCGATCTGTCCGCCTACATCAGCGGCCTGCCGCAGCTCGATGCCATCACGCTGGCCGAGCCCGATAGCGCAGCGCTTGCTCCCTTCTACGAGAAATACGGCTTCAAGGGCCTGGTGCGCACGCTGGGCGCTGCAGCTCCCGACGCCAAGACGGCCAAGCCAGGCAAGGCAGCCAAGGTCGACAGCGCCCAGGGCGGCCTGTTCGATGCCGATGACGCGGCGGCGACGGAGGTCGCCGTGGCCGCCCAGCAGCGCGAGGTGCTCTACACCACGATTCTGAGCGAGGCGCAGCTCGACGAATGGCTGGCCAAGATAAGCGCTGCCGAGCTGACGGCGCTGGATACCGAGACCGATTCGCTGGATGAGATGGTGGCTCGCGTCGTCGGTATCTCCTTCAGCGTGGCCGTGGGTGAGGCCGCCTATATTCCGCTGCGCCATGAGGGCATGGACGTGCCCGAGCAGCTCGATATGGACAGGGTGCTGGCTAGGCTCAAGCCCTGGCTGGAAGACGCCGGCAAGAAGAAGCTGGGCCAGCATGTCAAATATGACCAGCATGTGTTTGCCAACCACGGCATCACCGTGCGCGGCTATGCGCACGACACCATGCTGCAGTCCTATGTGCTCGAAGCCGACCGCCCGCACAATCTGACCAGCCTGGCGCTGCGCCATGTGAATCGCAGCGGCATCAGCTACGAAGACCTGTGCGGCAAGGGCAAGAGCCAGATTCCGTTTGCCCAGGTGCCCGTGGACAAGGCCGCCGCGTACAGCTGCGAGGACTCCGACCAGACGCTGGACGTGCACAACACCTTGTGGCCGCGCATCCAGGCCCATGCCGGGCTGCTGCATATCTACGAGCTGGAAATGCAGACCAGCGAAGCGCTGTTTCGCATCGAGCGCAATGGCGTGAGCATCGACGCGGGTGAACTGGCACGCCAGAGCAATGATCTGGGCGCACGCATCCTGAAGCTTGAGGAAGAGGCTTACGAGATTGCGGGCCAGCCCTTCAATCTGTCCTCGCCCAAGCAGCTGGGCGAGATCTTCTTCGATAAGCTGGGCATGCCCGTCGTGAAGAAGACCGCCACCGGCGCGCGCAGCACGGACGAGGAAGTGCTGGAAAAGCTGGCCGAGGACTATCCGCTGCCTGCCAAGCTGCTCGAGCACCGCTCGCTGTCCAAGCTCAAGGGCACGTACACCGACAAGCTGGCCCAGATGGCCTTGCCCAGCGACGGCCGCGTGCACACCCATTACGCCCAGGCCGTGGCGGTGACGGGGCGTCTGTCCAGCAACGACCCCAATCTGCAGAACATTCCCGTGCGCACGCCCGAAGGCCGCCGCGTGCGCGAAGCCTTTGTGGCCCCAGAGGGCAAGCTGATTGCCAGCGCCGACTATTCGCAGATCGAGCTGCGCATCATGGCCCATCTGTCGGGCGACGAAGCCTTGCTGAGCGCCTTCAAGAACGGCCTGGACGTGCACCGCGCCACGGCCGCCGAAGTCTTCGGCGTGAGTGTGGACGAGGTCAGCAGCGAGCAGCGCCGCTATGCCAAGGTGATCAACTTCGGCCTGATCTACGGCATGAGCAGCTTCGGCCTGGCCAAGAATCTGGGCATCGAAACCAAGGCTGCGGCCGCTTATATCGACAAATACTTCCAGCGCTATCCTGGCGTGAAGCGCTATATGGACCAGACCGTGGAGCTGGCCCACGCCCAGGGCTATGTGGAGACCGTGTTCGGTCGCCGCCTGGTGCTGCCCGAGATCAACGGCGGCAACGGCCCGCGCAAGAAAGCGGCCGAGCGCGCGGCCATCAATGCCCCCATGCAGGGCACGGCGGCCGATCTGATCAAGAAGGCCATGGTGGCCGTGCAGGCCAGGCTGGATGCGGAAAAGCCCGAGGTGCTGGTCATCATGCAGGTGCACGACGAACTGGTGTTCGAGCTGCCCGAAGCCGCCAGGGACTGGGTGCAGGCCGAGATACCGGGCATCATGGCCGGCGTGGCCGATCTGTCCGTGCCGCTGCTGGCCGAGATCGGCTTTGGCAGCAGCTGGGAAAAAGCGCATTGAGCTTTCACCCAAAGGCGCACTGATACGCTTTCGTCCCGGGGGCGCCAAGGTTTTGCCGAGGTAGCTCCTTAAAAAAAGAGAGCTGCTTGCGCTTTCTGAAAAAGCACTTCAGGTTGTTTTCGACCTGAAGTGCTTTGTTTACAAGCGCTTCCAGCTCCTGAATTGTTCTAGCTTGATCCAGGAAATATCTTGTTCAAAGGCTTTGCAATGACGCCCGCCGTGCGCATGGGGCTGTCGATTTCGGTGGCGACGGGGCTGTACGGCATCTCCTTCGGCGCGCTGTCCGTGGCGGCCGGCCTCAACCTCTGGCAGACCATGGCGCTGAGCGCGCTGATGTTCACGGGCGGTTCGCAGTTCGCCTTCATCGGCGTGGTGGCGGGCGGCGGCAGCGGCATGGCGGCCGTGAGCGCGGCCTCACTGCTGGGCGTGCGCAATGCCATCTACGGCATGCAGATGAGTCGTCTGCTGGGCGTCCAGGGGCTGCAGCGCTGGCTGGCGGCGCACTGGACGATCGACGAATCCGCAGCCACGGCATCGGGGCAGGAAGAGCTGGCCGAGCAGCGGCGCGGCTTTTGGGTCGCCGGGGCGGGCGTGTTCCTGCTCTGGAATCTGTTCACCTTGCTGGGCGCGCTGATGGGCAATGCGCTGGGCGACACGCGCCGCTTCGGTCTCGACGGGGCTGCTGTGGCGGCCTTTCTCGGCCTGCTCTGGCCGCGCCTGAACGCGCGCGAGCCGGTGGCGCTGGCGCTGGGCTGCGGGCTGGTCACGGCCCTGGCCATACCCTGGGTGCCCGCAGGCGTGCCGATTCTGCTGGCCGCGGCCCTGGGCGCCTTCTGGGGCTGGGTGCGCCCTTCGGAGGCCGAGCAATGACGCTGTCCCTGTGGCAATGGATTTTGCTGGCCTGCGCGCTGGCCTTTGTAACCAAGCTGCTGGGCTACAGCCTGCCCGAGCGCTGGATGCGCAGCCCGCGCATGGCCCAGATCGCGGCCTGTCTGACGGTGGCATTGCTGGCTTCGCTGACGGTGATGAACACCCTGGCCAGCGGCACGCGCATCAGCCTGGATGCGCGCCTGGGCGCCTTGCTGGTGGCGGCGCTGGCCCTGTGGCTGCGGGCACCATTCTTGCTGGTGGTGATTCTGGGGGCCGTGGCTGCGGCGCTGCTGCGCTGGCTGGGCTGAGGTGCCTGCAACGCACTGGCCTTAGACTGCATGGCTCGGACGGCTTGAGATCGTCAACACGTTCTGAAATTCCATCAACCCAAGGAGGATCCATGAAGTACGAAGACATCGCTCAGGATATGCAGGGGCTGCTCGGCGCTCGCGCCGATTCCCAGCCCAGCCGCCGCACGGCCTTGCGCGCAGCCCTGGGGGCCGGCCTGGGCGTGGGCTATGCCTGCGCCGCTGGCCCGGTCATGGCACAGACGGCCATCAAGACCCCGGTCGACGGCTTGACGGCGGGTGAGGTCAGCATCGATGTCAAAGGCTTCAAGCTGCCGGCCTACCGGGCCATGCCTGCGGGCAAGCAGAATCTGCCCGTGGTGCTGGTGATCTCCGAAATCTTCGGCGTACACGAATACATTGCCGACACCTGCCGCCGCCTGGCTCGTGCTGGCTATCTGGCGATAGCGCCCGACCTGTTCGTGCGCCAGGGCGATCCCATGGCCTATGCCGAGATGGCCAAGCTCATGAGCGAGGTGATCGCCAAGGTGCCCGATGCCCAGGCCATGGGCGATCTGGACGCTGCCGTGCAATGGGCAGGCACCCAGGGCGGCGACATCAAGAAGCTGGCGATCACCGGCTTTTGCTGGGGCGGGCGCATCACCTGGCTGTATGCCGCGCATGCCCCGCTCAAGGCCGGCGTGGCCTGGTACGGGCGTCTGCAGGGCAACAAGAACGATCTGCAGCCCAGCTATCCGCTGGATCTGGTGGGACAGCTCAAGGCGCCGGTGCTGGGCCTGTACGGCGGCAAGGACACGGGCATTCCGCTGGAGTCGGTCGAAGCCATGAAGGCAGCGCTCAAGACCGGCTCTGCGGCGGCCAGGGCCTCGGAGTTCGTGATCTTCCCTGAGGCGCCCCATGCCTTCCATGCCGACTATCGCCCCAGCTACCGCGAGCAGGCCGCACAGGAGGGCTGGACCCGCATGCTGACCTGGTTCAACCAGCATGGCGTGGCTTGATGTCACATACGCTGAAATTTTCGGCCCGGGGGGGCTTGACAGCTTTGCTAAGGTGAAAGAAGTCCCGGCGTGCCATGCATGTCATGCGCATCCGGGGCTGACGGTATGGGGATAGTCGCAAGCGGGCCGCGTTGGGCGGCGCATTCTGCGAAAATCCTCAAGATTCGCCTGTAAAAGGTTGCGGTTAAGCCATATAAAGCTATGACATTGGTAGCAATTATTCTGGCCACCCTGGCTGCTGGTATCGGCAGTGTCTGGGTGGCCGCGTTGTTGATGAGTCTGGGAGGGGGGCGCACGCCAGGGCTGATGCCCCAGCGTCTGCTGAGCCTGGCTGCGGGGGCCTTGCTCGCCACAGCCTTCATGCATTTGCTGCCCGAAGCGTTCGAGAGCCACGGCAAATCCCATGATCTGTTCGTGGTGCTGCTGATCGGGCTGGTGTTTTTCTTTCTGCTGTCCAAGGCCGAGCTCTGGCACCACGGCCATGAGCATTCGCATGGCGACGCCCACCAGCCTGTTGCCGTGCACCATGCTCACAGTCATGGCCACGACCATCAGCATGGTCACGCTCACCATGACCATGGCGAGCACGCGCATGGTCACAGCCATGGCAAGGGCGGCTGGGCCATTCTGACGGGCGACAGCGTGCATTGCTTTGGCGATGGCGTGCTGATTGCATCGGCCTTCATGGCCGATATCCGCCTGGGCCTGATTGCTGCCCTGTCGGTGCTGGCGCACGAGGTGCCTCACCACATGGGCGATATCGTGGTGCTGCGCCAGTCCAGCAGCAATCGCCGCGTGGCGCTGATCAAGGTGTCCATGGCGGGAGCCGTGACCACCCTGGGCGGGGTGGCTGGCTATTTCCTGATCGGACAGCTGCACGAGCTGCTGCCGTATTTCCTGGTCGTTGCGTCGAGCAGCTTCATCTATGTGGCGCTGGCCGACCTAATTCCCCAACTGCAAAAGCGCCTGAGCGCCAAGGAAACCGCAGCCCAGGTCTTCTGGCTGCTGCTGGGCATCGTCATCGTGACGGTGATGAGCGGTGCGGCGCACAACCATGGACACGAGCATGACCACGATCATGGTGCCGAGGTCGGGCATTCGCACGAGCCCGCCCCCGCGCCTGCCCATGAAGCTGCGCACAAGCACGAGCATTGATTGCAACTGCAGTCGATAAAAAAACCGGCTTTCAGCCGGTTTTTTTATTCAGGAAATATCTTTCAGTTCGGTCTTGACCGCCGCCAGCTGGCGGCGCGAGACCGGAAGCAGCTCGCTCACGCCCTGCAGGCGCAGGCCCCAGCCTTCGCCTTCCTGCGGGTCGTCATATTTTTCGAGGCCGCGCAAGGCCGCACGCAGCACCAGGGCGTTGCGGTGTATGCGCAGCAGATGCTCGCCATGGCGAGTTTCGAGATCGGCCAGCGCTCCGTCGAGGATGTAGTTGCGCTGCACGGTGCGCACGGTGATGTATTTCTGCTCGGCCTTGAGAAAACGCACTTCGGACAACGGCAGCCGCAGCGTGCCGCCGCGCTCCTGAATCAAAAGCACAGGGCCGCTGTCCACGACGCTGCGCGTGCTCAGCGCACGTTCTGCCTTCTGCAGCGATTGCTGCAGGCGTTCCAGGCGTACGGGCTTGGTCAGATAGTCCACGGCATCCAGCTCGAAAGCCTGTACCGCATGGCTGGCATGCGCCGTCACGAACACGATGGCGGGCGGGTTGGCCAATTCCGCCAGGGACGCTGCCAGCTGCAGCCCGTTGTGGCCGGGCATGTGGATGTCCAGCAGCACCAGCTGGATGGGGGCGGGCTGTGCGGCCTGCAGCATCTGCAGGGCCTGGTCGGCATCGGCGGCTTCCTGAATATGGTGGGGGCCATGTGCGCAGTCGCCGAGCAGAGTGCGCAGTCTGGCGCGAGCCAGAGCTTCGTCATCAACGATCAGAATGTGCATAGCGGGATTCTCCCGGTTTTGGCTCGGTCTGCTGCAAAGGCACGCTCAGGCGCACCACGTACAGCCCGTCGCGCACCTTGGCGCTGAAACTGCCTTGCAGGTCGTGCAGCAGCGACAGCCTGGCCCTGACGTTGTCCAGGGCCATGCCATGGCCGCTGCTTTGATGCTCGGCACTGGCCGGCGGCAAGGTGTTGATAATCTGGATCAGCGCCTCGTTGCCGCGCCTTTCGGTGCGTACCTGCAGCTTGCCGCCGCGCGCATTGGGCTCCACTCCATGGCGGATGGCGTTCTCCACTAGCGGCTGCAGCAGCAGCGGCGGCAGCAGCGCGCCATGCACGCTTTCATCGAGCTGCCACTGCATCTGCAGGCGCTCGCCAAAGCGAACCTGCTCTATGGACAGATAGCGCTGGGCCAGCTCTATTTCCTGGGCCAGCGTGGTGGTCAGATGGGGTTCGGCCAACGCATAGCGAAACAGATCGCTGAGATCCTCGAGCAAGGCTTCGGCCTTGGCCGGCTCGGCGCGCACCAGCGCAATCGCGCTGTTGAGCGTGTTGAACAGAAAGTGCGGTCTGATGCGTGACTGCAGCTCGGTGAGACGGGCCTGAGTCTGCGCCGGTGTGTTGCCGCGCGCGCGCAGCACCAGCGCCGTCACGAGCAGCGCGGCGAGCAGGCCGCCTGTGACAGCACTGGCCAGCCAGGGTGCTTTGGCTATGCCGATGAAGAACAGCATGCCGCAGGCATAAAGCCCTGCGAGCGCGCCCAGCAGCACGCCGGCCAGATATTGGCCGCGCGTGTCCAGACGCTGCAACTGGTGCTTGAGGCTGCAGGCGGCGATCAGCCAGACCAGGGTGCCTGGCAGGCAGGCCCCGGTGAGCAGAGCCGCGCTGGCAAACCACTCCCAGAGCGAGTCCGCACCATAGATGGCCGCCGTGCCCACCACCACCTGTACAAACAGCACGGCGCGCAGCACCACGCCGGCATTGCAGGCGTCGAACACCAGGACCGGGCGGGCCGAGGTTGCTGTGGCAGCGATGAGCGGTGAGATGGGCACGGGTGGTCTGGAGCAGGGCGGTGTTTGGGACGCAGCCTGGAGCGGGCTGAAAATGCACCAAGGGCATTCCTGCCGACAGAGCAGCATGCCCGGTCCGAATTGGCGCGAGTCCTGCGATTATTGGCCAGCAGCTGCGCTGCAGCGGCAATTCGCACGGCATCTGTCGGTTCGATGCATCAGCTTTGTGCTGACTCAAACCGAGGCCGCCGCCCGGCTGGCGGCCTGATAGCGTCTGAGCGACCAGACCACGCCCGCAAGAATCAGCAGCATGGGGGCCAGCTCGACGAGCAGGGGCAGGCGCTGTTCATAGAGGAAGTGGTAGGCCAGGGCAAACAGGGTCTCGAACACCAGCAACTGGCCCACGAAGGTGATGGGCAGGCGCTGGCTGGCGGCATTCCACATCCAGTTGCCCAGCCAGGACGAGAGGATGGCCACGGCCAGATTCAACAGCCAGAACAGCTGCCAGCGCTGGGCCGGAATGTCGGGGCTGCCGGCACCGCTGGCCTCAGGCGATATCAGCCATAGCAGAACCCAGAGCAAGGCGCTGATCAGCCCGACGACCAGACCCCAGAGCGTGGACCACTCCGTGCCGTTGAAGCGGCTTTGTGCCAGGTAGCGGGTGTTGTCCAGCGCATAGCGGCTCCAGCAGAGCATGGCCAGCACGGCCATCAGCACGCCCAGCAGATAGCGCCCCTGGTTGCCTGCGGGCCCCGTGGTCAGCGCATGGGCGTTGACAAGCACGATGCCGGCCAGAATCAGCGCCATGGGTGCCAGCATGCGGCGCAGCGGAAGCGCGCCATGGGTGTTGCGGCCCAGCAGCGGCACGGTGACGGGAACCAGGCCCACGATCAGCGAGGTCACGGCCATGCCTATCCATTGCACGGCGGTGGCGACCAGGGCAAAGTACACCACATTGCCCGTCAGGGCCAGCCAGACTAGATGCCGGATATCGGCCGCTTGCAGCCTGGGCAGCAGCCTGGTGGCCCGGGGCAGAAAAACGCATAAGGCCACCACGCCGTAGAGCACGAAGCGGCCAAAGGTGATCTGCAGCGGCGAGAACTCCGGCAGCATGGCCGGCACGAGAAAAATCGCGCCCCAGAGCGCGCAGGCGGCCAGCGCAAAACCGAGGCCGGAAATCAGGGAAGAGCGGGATTGCATGCCGGGCGGCGCATCGACCGCCTGGGCAGCGGCCGTGAAGGGAAGGTAAGCAAAGACAGCGTGATTGTCCGCGAAGGCCAGAAACCGGGTGGCTGCAGCCGGATTTGCCAGCTTGGCGGGATACGGCTTGCAGGCCTTGTCTATCAATCGCAGGGTGCTATTGAATCGTGAGTGTGTGGGGCGCGAACAGCGCTTTGTCGCAGTGGCCGGCAATGGCTCTGGGACGCTGTGGCGCCGGGGCCGGGTCAGGCCGATAAAATCCCTGTTTCTGCTTTGCACAGCCGTCACGCCAAACTTCTGCATTGGGCGGCCTGTGGTTTTACGGGATTGTTGCCCTCACATGTCTACATCTGCTCCTTCGCACAACCAGCTCGATTCCAAGGCCGAAGCCTGGTCTGCCCTGTTCTCCGAACCCATGAGCGACCTGGTCAAGCGCTACACCTCCAGCGTGTTCTTTGACAAGCGCATGTGGCAGGCCGACATCCAGGGTTCTCTGGCGCATGCCGAAATGCTGTCGGCCCAGAAGATCATTGCGGCCGAAGATTTCGCCTCCATCCAGAAGGGCATGGCGCAGATCACGGCCGAAATCGAGGCCGGCACTTTCGAGTGGAAGCTGGATCTGGAAGACGTGCACCTGAATATCGAAGCGCGCCTGACCCAGCTGGTCGGTGATGCCGGCAAGCGCCTGCACACCGGCCGCAGCCGCAACGACCAGGTGGCCACCGACGTGCGCCTGTGGCTGCGCAGCGAGATCGACCTGATCGAAGGCCTGCTCAAGGAGCTGCAGCGCTCGCTGGTCGACGTGGCCGCCAAGAACGTGGACGTGATCCTGCCCGGCTTCACCCATCTGCAGGTGGCTCAGCCCGTGAGCTTCGGCCACCATATGCTGGCCTATGTGGAAATGTTCAAGCGCGACGCCGAGCGCATGCTGGACGTGCGCAAGCGCGTCAACGTGCTGCCCTTGGGCTCTGCCGCCCTGGCCGGCACCACCTACCCGCTGGACCGCGAGCGCGTGGCCAAGACCCTGGGCATGGAAGGCGTGAGCCAGAACTCGCTGGACGGCGTGTCCGACCGCGACTTCGCCATCGAGTTCACCGCTGCCGCCTCGCTGTGCATGGTGCACGTGAGCCGTCTGTCGGAAGAGCTGATCATCTGGATGAGCCAGAACTTCGGCTTCATCAAGATCGCCGACCGCTTCACCACCGGCTCGTCCATCATGCCCCAGAAGAAGAACCCCGATGTGCCCGAACTGGCACGCGGCAAGACCGGCCGCGTGGTCGGCCACCTGATGGGCCTGATCACGCTGATGAAGGGCCAGCCCCTGGCCTATAACAAGGACAACCAGGAAGACAAGGAGCCGCTGTTCGACACGGTGGACACCTTGAAGGACACGCTGCGCATCTTCGCCGAGATGATCGGCGGCCAGCTCAACCCCGCCAGCGGCGTCAAGGAAGGCGGCATCACGGTGAATGCCGAGAACATGCGCGCTGCTGCCCTGAAGGGCTATGCCACGGCCACCGACCTGGCCGACTATCTGGTCAAGAAGGGTCTGCCCTTCCGCGACGCCCACGAAACGGTGGCTCACGCCGTGAAGCTGGCCACCATGAAAGGCGTGGACCTGACCGAGCTGCCACTGGCCGAGCTGCAGGCCTTCAATCCCAACATCGAGGCTGATGTGTTCGAGGCCCTGAGCCTGGAAGGCTCGCTCAACGCCCGCAACACGCTGGGCGGTACGGCCCCGGCTCAGGTGCGTGCGCAACTGGCCAAGCATCAGGCTCGCCTGGCCTGATGGGCCCCGGCACTGTGGCGTAACGTTGACGCCTTGAAAGCGCCCTTTGCCGGGCGCTTTTGTTTTGGTTAGTCTGCAAAAGAGATAAGGAGAAAACACATGACGCAATCTCGTCGTCAATTGCTGAAAGCCGGTGCGGGAGCGGTTGCAGCATCGGCTCTGGGCCCGCTGGCCTGGGCCTCGTCGGGCCAGCCCATCCGCATTCTGGTGGGCTTTCCGCCCGGCGGTGGCTCGGACGCGATTGCGCGCCTGCTGGCCGACAAGCTCAAGGACGAGCTGGGCGGCGTGACGGTGCTGGTGGAGAATCGCCCCGGCGCTGGTGGCCAGATTGCAGCGCAGTTGCTCAAGGCCTCGCCTGCCGATGGCCATACGCTGTTTCTCACGCATGACCACACCATCTCCATCCTGCCCAAGGTCGTGAAAAAGCCCGGTTTTGATCCACAGCAGGACTTCATCCCCGTGGCCGGGGTCGCCACTTTCGTGAATGCGCTGGCCGTCTCCAGCAACACGCCGGTGAGGAATCTGGCCGAGTACGCGGCCTGGGCCAAGGGCAGTGCCAAGAATGGCACCATCGGCATTCCGGCGCCGGCATCGACCCCCGAATTTCTGGTCAAGATCCTGGCCGACCACTACAAGCTCGACCTGGTGGCTGCACCGTATCGCGGCAGCGCTCCGCTGTTGGCCGATATGCTGGGCAATCAGATTCCGGCCGGCATTGCCTCGGTGCCCGACTTCATGGAGAACCAGAAGGCCGGCAAGCTGCGCGTGATCGGCGTGCTCGGTGCCAAGCGCCAGGCTTCCATGCCCGAGGTGCCGACCTTGCTGGAGCAGGGCATCAAGGGCTTTGAAGACATGCCTTACTACGGCATTTTTGCACCCCGGGGCGTGCCCCAGGCCTTTGTCGAGCGCTTCTCTGCAGCGGTAGGCAATGTGCTCAAGCAGCGTGACGTCTACGCGCAGCTGACGGCTCTGGGTCTTACAGTTGGATACATGAATCCCCGCCAGTTGGGGGAGCGCGAGGCCGCTTATTCCAAGGTCTGGGCCGGTATCATTCAGCGCAGCGGTTTCCAGCCGCAGTAGTTTCGCGCGTGCAGCACATGCTCAAGGCCCTGCTTCACCTGTGAGGCAGGGCTTTTTGCATTCTGCCGCCCCGCACTGCTGCGTCGCTGATTCCAGACTTCAGATTCAAACAGCCAGGGCCGGCAACATGCCTGCCCCAAAAGGAAGTGACTGTATGACTGTGCCTTACGCAGAGGGAAGGAAGAGGGAGCAGGTCGCGCCGCTTTGGCGCGGGCTGCTGAAGGCAGGCCTGTTATGGGGTCTGGCGGCCACGGCGGCACACGCCGTCGGGGTGCGCCAGTTCAGCCCGCAAGGCGATGTGAGCAAAGTGGGGCAGGTGGTGGTGCAGTTCGATGCGCCTGCCGTGCGCTTTGGCGACCCCAAGGCAGAGGCTCCGGTCAATCTGCAGTGCAGCAATGCCCAGGCCGCCAAGGGCACGGGGCGCTGGAACAGCGAAAAGGAATGGGTCTTCGACTTTGCCCAGAACCTGCCCGCAGGCGTGCGCTGCACGGCCCAGCTCAACCCGCAGTTCAAGAGCGTCTCGGGCGGAGCCCTGACGGGCGCGGCCAGCTATCAGTTCCAG
Source organism: Comamonas sp. Tr-654 (assembly GCF_011752915.1). Classification (NCBI taxonomy): domain Bacteria; kingdom Pseudomonadati; phylum Pseudomonadota; class Betaproteobacteria; order Burkholderiales; family Comamonadaceae; genus Comamonas; species Comamonas sp. Tr-654. The sequence goes on along the minus strand of NZ_VWWQ01000003.1, from coordinate 302,790 downwards.
ACCGGCGGCCCGCAGGTGGCCCGCATCGCGCCCGACACCTATGAAGAGGTGGACGAGCAGCAGTATTTCGCGCTGCGCCTGACGGGCGCAGCATCCGTCGACAGCCTCAAGCAGCGTGTCTGGTGTACCTCCGAAGGCGTGGGCGAGCGCATTCCCGTGCAGTTGATTGAGGGCAAGGACCGCGAGGCCGTGCTCAAGCAGCGCCACTGGGACAAGGATGCGGCCCAGAATCCGCAGAACTATGCGGTGCTGGCCTGTAACCGCCGCCTGACCTCGGGCAGCAAGATGACCCTGGTCTATGGCAAGGGCGTGGCCATGGCCAACGGCCTGGCCAGCAAGGACGAGCAGCGCTACGAGTACCAGGTGCGCCAGCCGTTCAGCGCCGACTTCAGCTGCGAGCGCGAGAACGCCAACGCCGCCTGTCTGCCGATCCGCCCCATGCGCCTGTCCTTCAGCGCGCCGGTGCCACGCAAGCTGATCGAGGGCATACGACTCAAGAGCGGTGCCTCGGCAGTGGCACCGATCATCGAGCAGAACGGCGACAAGCTGGCCGAGGATTCGCTGGTGGATAGCGTGACCTTCCCCGCCACCATGCAGCCGAACTCCAAGTATGTGGTGGAGCTGCCGCCGCAGTTCAAGGATGCCGCGGGTCGCACGCTGAGCAATGCCAATATGTTCCCGCTGGCCACGGCCACGGGCAATATGCCGCCGCTGGTGAAGTTTGCCGCGGCGCCCTTCGGCATCGTCGAGCGTTTTGCGGAAGGCCCCAAGGGCCCGGCGCTGCTGCCCGTGACGCTGCGCAATGTGGAGCCGCAGCTTCTGGGCAAATCGCTGGACGCCAGCGTGGTGCGCACCAAGAAAGGCGGCTCGGATGCCGACATCATCGCCTGGCTCAAGAAGGTCGAGCGCTATGACAGCTATAGCGTGGAGCGCAAGCGCGCTGCGCGCGATGTGAAGGTGCTGCCACCGGTCATCAACGACGACAAGCACTGGGTGCAGACCCGCATGCTGTCGCTGCTGGACGGCCAGAGCCAGACCCAGACGCTGGAGCTGCCCAAGGCCGCCAGGAACGATCCGCGTCCCTTCGAGGTCGTCGGCATTCCGCTGAACCCGGGCTTCCAGGTGGTGGAGATTGCCTCGCCCATGCTGGGCCAGTCGCTGCTCGACGAGGGCTATGGCGAGGGCCGCACCATGTATGTGCGCACCTCGGTGCTGGTGACCAATCTGGCCGTGCACTTCAAGCTGGGCCGCGAGAACTCCGTGGCCTGGGTGACGACGCTGGACAAGGGCAAGGTGGTGCCGGGCGCCACGGTGCAGGTCTCGGACTGCAACGGCCAGGCCATCGCATCGGCCGTGAGCGACGCGCAAGGCATTGTGACCTTCAACGGCCTCAACCCCAATCCGCCCTCCTGCAGCAACGAAGACGGCTACTACCGCAGCAGCTCCTATTTCGTGAGTGCGCGTGCCAAGACCGATGCCGGTGAAGAGTTGGCTTTTGTCTGGAGCAACTGGAACAAGGGCATAGAGTCCTGGCGCTTCAATGTGCCGACCAGCTCCAGCAACAAGCGCGACGAAGTCGCGCATACGGTGTTTGACCGCATGCTGTTCCGTGCTGGCGAAACCGTGTCCATGAAGCACTTTCTGCGTGCCCTGACCGGACCAGGCAAGAACTCCAAGGGCTTTGAGCAGACCCAGGACAAGCCCGACCGCCTGACCATCACCCATCTGGGCAGCGGCCAGCGCTTCACCCAGGCCCTGAGCTGGAATGCCAACGGCAGCGCGACCAGCGAGTTTCCCATCTCCAAGGCCGCCAAGCTGGGCGAATATGCGGTGGAGCTGGGCTATACCAATGGCAGCGGTCGCCGCTCCAGCTTCAGCACCGGCATCTTCCGTGTCGAGGAGTTCCGCCTCCCTGTGATGGAAGGTCGCGTGGGGCCGGCCGGCAAGGATCAGCTCTATGCGGTCAGCAGCGTGCCTGCCGAGGTGCAGATCAACTATGTCTCCGGCGGTGCCGCCGCCAACCTGCCGGTCAAGGTTTCGGCGCTGCTGCGTTCCAAATCACTCAATTTCGCGGACTGGGACGGCTTCAGCTTCAACCCGCCGCGCAGCGCCCAGGACATGGGCAGCAGTGACGACGAGGAAAGCACGGCGGCCGACGAGACCAAGGTGGTAGCCGACAAGCTGCCCGTGACGCTGGACAAGAACGGTCTGGGCAAGGTCAGCATCGACAAGCTGCCCAAGTCCGGCGAGCCGCGCGAGCTGCTGATGGAAGCGACCTATGCCGACCCGAACGGCGAGGTGCAGACCCTGCGCAGCACGCGCACCATCTGGCCTGCCGCCGTGGTGGCGGGCGTGCGCTCCGAGAACTGGATCTCGGTGGATCGCAAGCTGCGCTTCCAGGCGCTGACACTGGATACGGCGGGCAAGGCCCAGGCCGGAGTGCCGGTCAAGGTCGAGGCCGTGGCGCGCATCACCACCTCCAGCCGCAAGCGACTGGTGGGCGGCTTCTACAGCTACGACAACCAGACCACACTCAAGAATCTGGGCACCGTCTGCTCGGGCACCAGCGACAGCCATGGCCTGGTGCAATGCGAGGCCCAGCTGTCCCAGCCCGGCGAGGTGGAGCTGATCGTCAAGGCTGCCGACAAGGACGGCCGCAGCAGCCAGGCCGCGACCTCGGTGTGGGTCACGGGCCAGGGCGAGCTCTGGTTCGGTGGAGAAGACCATGACCGCATGGACGTGCTGTCCGAGCGCAAGAGCTATGAGCCTGGCGAGACCGCTCGCTTCCAGGTGCGCATGCCCTTCCGTCGCGCCACGGCGCTGGTGGCCGTGGAGCGCGAAGGCATCGTCAGCACCCAGGTGGTGGAGCTGACGGGCGAGAACCCCACGGTGGACGTCAAGGTCGAAGACAACTGGGGTCCCAACGCCTATGTCAGCGTGCTGGCGCTGCGCGGCCGCCTGATGGAAGTGCCCTGGTACAGCTTCTTCACCTGGGGCTTCAAGTCGCCGCTGGAGTGGTGGCGTGCCTTCTGGAATGACGGCAAGGAATTCATCGCACCGACCTCCATGGTGGATCTCTCCAAGCCTGCCTTCCGTTTCGGCATGTCCGAAATTCGCGTGGGCCTGAAGAGCAATACGCTGGACGTCAAGGTGTCCTCGGACAAGTCCAGCTACAAGGTGCGCGGTACGGCCAAGGTCACCATCAAGGCCACGCTGCCCGATGGCAAGCCCGCTGCAGGTGCCCATGTGGCACTGGCAGCCGTGGACCAGGCCTTGCTGGAGCTGATGCCCAACAGCAGCTGGAATCTGCTTGATGCCATGCTGACGCGCCGCGAATGGGGCGTGCAGACGGCCACTGCCCAGATGGAGGTGATTGGTCGACGCCACTATGGCAAGAAGGCCGTGCCTGCGGGTGGTGGCGGTGGCCGCAGCCCCACGCGCGAACTGCTCGACACCCTGCTGCTGTGGAAGCCTGATGTGGTGCTGGACGGCAACGGCATGGCCCTGATCGAGGTGCCGCTCAACGATGCCCTGACCACCTTCCAGGTGGTGGCCGTGGCCGATGCGGGCGTGAGCCTGTTCGGCACCGGCCAGGCGGCGATCCGCACCACGCAGGATCTGCAGATCATCAGCGGCCTGCCGCCGCTGGTGCGCGAGGACGATCAGTTCCGTGCCCAGGTCACGCTGCGCAACACATCGGCCAAGGCCATGAAGGTGGAGGTCACGCCGCGCGCCACCATGCTGGAGCTCAAGGCCCAGACCGTGGAAATTCCCGCTGGCGAGGCGCGTGAAGTGGCCTGGGATGTGAAGGCTCCGGCCCAGCTCTCCGGCACGCGTGCCGAAGCGCTGATCTGGGAGATTTCCGCGCGCGACACTGCTGGCGGCGCCGATGCGGCGCAGGATGCGCTCAAGATCAGCCAGCGCATCGTTCCCGCCGTGCCGCTGTCGGTACAGCAGGCCACGCTGGTGCAGGTCAACGGCAGCTACAGCGTGCCCGTGAATCCGCCCGCCGATGCCCTGCCAGGCCGTGGCGGCCTGCAGATGTCGCTGGTGCCCAAGCTGACCGAAGGTCTGCCCGGCGTGCGCGACTGGTGGGCCCGCTATCCCTACTCCTGCCTGGAGCAGACCACCAGCAAGGCCGTCGGCATGAACAACGCCGAGCTGTGGGGCAGCACCATGGCCCAGCTGCCCAACTATCTGGACGGTGACGGCCTGGCCAACTACTTCCCGCCCCAGGACGGATCGGTCAGCCGTGGCAGCGATACGCTGACCGCGCATCTGCTTAACCTGTCGGCCATGGCACAGGGCGTTGACAAGCGCTTCGTGATCCCGGCCGCAGAGCGCGCACGAATGGAGGACGGTCTGATCGCGTTTGTGGAAGGCCGCATCCAGCGCAACTTCTGGAGCCCGCGCAAGGATCTGGAAATGCGTAAGCTGGCGGCGATTGCCGCGCTGGCACTGTCGGGCAAGGCCACGCCGCGCATGCTTGACAGCATCAATGCCACACCCAATCAGTGGCCTACGCACACGGTCATCGACTGGGTGATGCTGCTGCAACGCATGAGCGATGCGCCACAGCGCGATGAGCGCCTGGCCCAGGCCATGCAGATTCTGCGCGCCCGCCTGACCTACAACGGCACGCGTGCCGGCTTCTCGACCGATCAGGACGACAGCTGGTGGTGGCTGATGCAGGGCCCGGACGTGAATCTGGCACGCCTGATTCTGGCGACCATCAACGACCCTGCATGGGCCGAAGACATGCCGCGTCTGGTCAGCGGCTTCATAGCGCGTCAGCAGTCCGGTGCCTGGAACACGACCACGGCCAACCTCTGGGGAGCTTTGGCGCTGCGCCGCTTCTCTCAGAAGTTCGAGTCCGAGCCCGTGGCCGGCAGCACCGTGGCCAGCATGAACGGCAACGAGGCCAAGGTGAACTGGGCCGATGTCAGGCGCGCCACTGCCGAGGATGCGCAGGGCACGGCCCATTCCAACAGCGTCTTCGGCGAGCCCGTGCGCGCCGGCGGCCTGATGAACAACACCATGTTCATGCCCTGGGCCAAGGCCGGCAAGGGTCAGCTCAGCGTGACGCAGCAAGGCACGGGCAAGCCCTGGCTGACCGTGCAGTCCGTAGCGGCCGTAGCCCTCAAGGCGCCGTTCAGCGCCGGCTACACCATCAAGAAGACCGTGACTCCGGTGGAGCAGGCCGACAAGGGGCTGTTTGGTGGCGGCCAGTACACACGCGGCGATGTGCTGCGCGTGACGCTGGAAGTGCAGGCCAAGACCGATATGACCTGGGTGGCGATCACCGATCCCGTTCCCACAGGGGCGACGATTCTGGGCGGCGGCCTGGGCCGTGATTCGGAGATCGCGTCCAAGGGCGAGAAGCAGGAGGGCGCAGGCTGGCTGGCCTACGAGGAGCGCAGCTTCGAGTCCTATCGTGCCTACTACCAGTACCTGCCCGCAGGCACGACCAAGGTCGAATACACCGTGCGCCTGAACAATGCCGGTGAGTTCGCCCTGCCACCCACGCGTGCCGAAGCGCTGTATGCGCCCGAGATGTTTGGCGAGATTCCCAATGCCAAGCTCAAGGTGGTGATGCCCAAGTAAGCCCTCTGCGGTTTCTCGGTCCTACGCCAAGCCCCGGTCTGCGCCAGCAGCCGGGGCTTTTTCATGCACTGGTGCTATGGATACAGAAGCTGCTTTCGCCTTTGAAGACGATAATTCAAAGGTATTCCTATCTGAAATCAATAAATAGAGAGCGCAAGCAGCTCCTGTTTTGATGACGTCCGTGCTGACACGCGGCTGTCATCCAGTCTTTCTAGACTGGCGCGATGTCTTTGATCGAGCTGGAGAACGTCGCCAAATCCTGGGGTGACGCCACGGCCCTGCATGCCGTGAATCTGCGCATTGAGCCAGGCTCGTTCTGCGTCCTGCTCGGTCCTTCGGGCTGCGGCAAATCCACCACTTTGCGCATGATTGCCGGGCTGGACATGCCCAACTCGGGGTCGGTGCGCATCGATGGTCGCGACGTTACCCATCTGCCGCCTGCGCAGCGCGGCATTGCCATGGTGTTCCAGAACTATGCGCTGTTCCCGCATCTGAGCGTGGCCGACAACATCCAGTTCGGTCTGCAGGTGCGCAAGGTCGGCAAGGCTGAGCGCAGGCAGCGTCTTGAGCAAACGGCCGAGCTGCTGGGACTGACGGCGCTGCTGGACCGTCGGCCAGCCCAGCTCTCTGGCGGCCAGCAGCAGCGTGTGGCACTGGGCCGTGCGCTGGTGGCGCAGGCCAGGGTCTGCCTGATGGACGAGCCGCTGTCCAATCTCGATGCCCAGCTGCGCCAGGAAATGCGCGCCGAGCTGCGCGAGCTGCAGCAGCGTCTGCGTCTCACGGTGGTCTATGTGACCCACGATCAGGCCGAGGCCATGAGCATGGCCGATCAGGTGGTGCTGCTCAACAAGGGTCTGGTGGAGCAGGCCGCCGAGCCGCGCGACATCTATGCCCGACCTGCCACCACCTTTGCTGCGCGCTTTATCGGCACGCCCGCCATGAACATCGTGGCCCTGCAAGGCAACCGGATTGCCGGCAGCGATGTGGTCGTGGCCCCGGATCTGGTGGCGGGTGGCGCCTATCCGCAGGCGCTGGGCGTGCGGCCCGAGGTGATTGCCGTGGCACGCGATGCCGATGGCGCCGTCGAGGGCGATGGCAAGCGCATTGCGGCCACCGTGCAGGGCTTTGAATATCTGGGCGCCGATCTGGTGCTGCGCTGCCGGGTGGGCAGCGAGCTGCTGACGGCGCGTGTGCCCGGCCATGCCCATGCCGACCTGCGGCCCGGGCAGGCCGTGTTCCTGTGCTGGCCGCAGCAGGCTGCGCACTGGTTCGATGCGCAGGGCGGGCGCATTCATGTGTGCGGGCAGGCGGTGGAATCCGCCCGCTCCTTGCTGGCCGCAGCCTGAGCCGCCAGCGTTTTCGATTGTCTGCAAATCCCGAGGAGAGATTCCCATGCGTCGTCAAACCTTTGTTCACGGCCTGTTCGCCGCTGCCGCCGGCCTTGGCCTGGCGGGCACTGCTCTTGCACAGTCCCCGCTGGAAGTGCCTTTCTATTACCCCGTGGCCGTGGGCGGCCCCATCACCAAGGTGATTGATGGCTACGCAGCGGACTTCAACAAGGCGCATCCGCAGTACAAGCTCACGCCCATCTATGCGGGCACCTATCAGGAAACCATCGTCAAGGCACTGACGGCACACAAGGCGGGCAAGGCGCCTGCGACCTCGGTGCTGCTGTCCACCGATATGTTCACGCTGATGGATGAGGGCGCGATCGCGCCCATCGACGACTTTGTGAAGACCGATGCCGACAAGGCCTGGCTCAAGGGCTTCTACCCGGCTTTCATGGCCAACAGCCAGACCGGTGGCAAGACCTGGGGCGTGCCCTTTCAGCGCTCCACCGTGGTGATGTACTACAACAAGGAAGCTTTCAAGGAGGCCGGCCTGAACCCCGACAAGGCACCCCAGAACTGGAAGGAGCTCAGGGAGGCGGCCCACAAGCTGACCAAGAAGGACGCCAGCGGCAAGGTCGTGCAATACGGCATCCAGATTCCGTCCACCGGCTTTGGCTACTGGATGCTGCAGACCCTGACCACGCCCAATGATGTGCTGCTGGCCAACGAGTCCGGGACCCGCGTCACGCTCAACAACCCCAAGGTGGTGGAAGCGTTGAACTTCTGGGTGAGCCTGGTCAAGGATGGCGTGCACCCGGCCGGTGTGGTGGAGTGGGGCACGACGCCCAGGGACTTCATGGAAAAGAAGGCCGCCATCATCGTGACGACCACGGGCAATCTCACCAATATCCGCGCCAATGCCAAGTTCGACTTCGGCGTGGGCCAGATCGCCGGCAATGTCCGCAAGGGCTCGCCGACGGGCGGGGGCAATTTCTACATCTTCAAGAACGCGCCCAAGGAGCAGCAGCAGGCTGCGTTCGAATTTGCCAAATGGGTGACCCAGCCCGAGCGTGCCGCCCAGTGGAGCATGGACAGCGGCTATGTGGCGGTCTCGCCCGCGGCTTATGAGACGCCTGCGCTCAAGAAGTATGGCCAGGACTTTCCCCAGGCCCTGGTGGCGCGTGATCAGCTGCCTGTGTCGGTCGCCGAATATTCCACCCATGAGAACCAGCGCGTGACCAAGGTGCTCAACGATGCGATCCAGGCTGCCCTGAACGGCACCAAGACCGCAGCCCAGGCCATGGACGATGCGCAGAAGGAATCCGACCGCATTCTGCGTCGCTACCAGTAATGAGCAGTCCGGCGCTTGACACCGGCAGTGGCGCCATGGCGGCGCCCTTGTCATCCAGGGCCGCCCGCAGGCTGGCGCAGGCCGCGGCACGCCAGCAGGCCGTGCATGCCTGGCTGCTGCTCATGCCGGCGCTGGTGCTGCTGCTGGGCTTTACGCACTGGCCGGCCCTCTCTACGCTGATCGACAGCCTGCATGCCACGGCGCGTGGCGGCCAGCCCGGTGAATGGGTGGGACTGGAAAACTATGCGCTCATGGTCGACGACCCCGTGTTCTGGCAGGCCGTGCGCAACAATCTCTGGTTTGCCGCAGCCACCATTCCGCTGTCCATGGGACTGGCCTTGCTGATGGCACTGTGGGTCAACGAGAAGCTCGCGGGGCGGGCCTTGCTGCGCATGGCGTATTTCACGCCCACGGTGCTGCCCATGATTGCCGTGGCCAATATCTGGCTGTTCTTCTACACGCCCCAGTACGGACTGCTGGAGCAGGTGCGCGGCGCACTGGGCCTGGGCGCGCACAACTGGCTGGGAGATCCATCCACGGCCCTGGCCTGCATCACGCTGGTGGCGGTGTGGAAGGAGGCAGGCTTCTTCATGATCTTCTATCTGGCCGCGCTGCAGACGCTCAATCCCAGCCTCAAGGAGGCGGCGGCCATCGAAGGCGCATCGCGCTGGTATTTCCTGCGCCGCGTGCAGTGGCCGCTGCTCATGCCGACCACGCTGTTCATTCTGGTCAACGCCGTGATCAATGCCTTCCGGCTGGTGGACCATGTGTTCATTCTCACGCGCGGCGGGCCGGACAATGCCTCCACGCTGCTGCTCTATCACCTCTACGAGGTGGGCTTCAAATTCTGGGATACCGGCTATGCCGCGGCCATCACTGTGGTGCTGGTCGTGGTGCTGGCCGCCGTGGCGCTGTTCCAGTTCTTCGTGCTGGACAAAAAGGTGCACTATCAATGACCGCTGCTGCATTTCCATCAACGCGCAGCAGCGCCGGGACGGACCGGGGCCTGAGCTTTTATGGCGCTTCATGGCTGGACACCCTGGCCGCCTGGACGTTGGCCCTGCTGTGGCTGCTGCCGCTGGCCTATGCGGTCTGGACGGCGTTTCACCCGTCCGATGCGTCCACGCGCCTGGATCTCTCCGCGCCCTGGACGCTGCAGAACTTCCGCCATGCCTGGGAAGCCGCGCCGTTTGCGCGCTATTTCCTCAATACCATCTTGCTGGTGGCCATGATTCTGGCGGTGCAGCTGCTGCTGTCCACGCTGGCCGCATTTGCCTTTGCGCGCTTGCGCTTTCGCGGCAGCAAGTTGGCGTTTGCGCTGGTGCTGGTGCAGCTGATGATCATGCCGGACATTCTGCTGGTGGCGAACTATCAGACCATGTCCAGGCTGGGCGCGGTCGATACCCTGGTGGGCATGGGGCTGCCGTATTTCGCCTCGGCCTTTGCCATCTTCCTGCTGCGCCAGACCTTTAAGGGCATACCCCGCGAACTGGACGAGGCCGCGCGCGTGGAAGGTGCGAGCACGCTGCAGATTCTCTGGCGTGTCTATGTCCCGCTGGCCAGGCCGGTCTACACCGCGTTTGCGCTGGTTTCGGTGAGCTTTCACTGGAACAATTTTCTCTGGCCGCTGATCATCACCAACAGCGTGCAGGCGCGTCCGCTCACCGTGGGCCTGCAGGTTTTCTCCAGCGTGGAATCGGGCGTGGAATGGTCGACCATCTGCGCTGCCACGCTGATGACTTCGGGGCCGCTGCTGCTTGCCTTCCTCATCTTCCAGCGCCAGTTCGTGCAGAGCTTCATGCGCGCAGGCATCAAGTGAACGGGATACAGTCGGACTCTTTGAGGAGCTGACGATGCCCGGTCCCGCTGCTGCTGGTGTGCTGATCTATGCCAAGGACTTCCAGGCCCTGGCGCGCTTTTACGAACAGGTGCTGGACATGCAGCGGCTGCATGAGGATGAGCACATCATCGTGCTGGAGTCCGCAGCCTTGCAGCTGGTGATTCACGCCCTGCCTGCCGAGATTGCGGCGCAGGTCCAGGTCGGCAGGCCGCCGCAGCGCCGTGCAGATGTGGCGCTCAAGTTCTTCGTCACCGTACCCGCGATCGCCGGGGCCGCAAGCGTCGCGCAGGCGCTGGGCGGCCAGGTGTTCGACGAGCGCTGGCAAGGCCCCGGCTTTGCGGTCTGCAATGCCATGGACAGCGAAGGCAATGTGTTCCAGCTGCGTGAGAGCCAGGCCTGATCGGCTGCTCTGAAAATATCCGCTGCCAGCGCTGCGCAGGCAGGCGCTGCAGTCATTTTCGATGTGGAAAGAAGCGACAAGATGAATATCCTGAGCTGGAATGTGCAATGGTGTTGCGGCATGGATGGACAGGTCAGTGTGGAACGCATCGTGCGCCACGCGCTGCAAATGGGCCAGCAGGCCGGCGGACTGGATGTGCTGTGCCTGCAGGAGATCGCCGTCAACTACCCCGATCTGCAGGGCCGGCCCGGCGACCAGCCGGCCGAGTTGCAGGCGCTGTTGCCGGGCTGGCAGATTGTCTTTGGTGCCTCGGTCGACGAGTTCACGCCCGGGGGACATCAGCGCTTTGGCAATCTGGTCGCTACACGCCTGCCGCTGCTGCAGGTGCAACACTATCCGCTGCCCATGCCGGCCGATGCCGATGTGCGCTGCATGCAGCGCATGTGCTCGGTGGTCACAGTCGCTGACGCGGCATTGGGGCCGGTACGCATCATGACCACGCACCTCGAGTATTTTTCGAAGCGCCAGCGCATGGCCCAGGCCGGTGCCCTGCGCGCCCTGCATATGCAGGCCTGTGCACTGGCCGATGCCCCGCCGCAGCCGGCCAGCGACGGCTCTCCCTACCAGACCAAGCCGCATACCCGCCATGCCGTGCTTTGCGGGGACTTCAACTTCGAATCGCACGAGCCCGAGTATGCCGTCCTGTCAGCCCCGTGGGCGGCCGGTGAACAAGACTGTCTGCAGGCCGGCCAGTGGCGCAATAGCTGGGATCTGCTGCACCCCGGCCAGCCGCAGCCGCCCACCTTCAGGCTGGTGGACCGGACCTGGGGCGCCGAGCCCGGAGCCTGCGATCTGCTGTGGGTCAGCGACAGCCTGTGCCAGCATGTGCAGGCCTGGCGTGTGGACAGCACCACAGAGGCGTCCGACCACCAGCCGGTGATGTTGACGCTGGGCTGAACTTGTTGTTAGGGTCGGAGCTGGATTCGAGAGACCTGCTGCTGCGCAAGTCGCAGTGATGTGGAACCGTGAAAGAGAGGAGTCTTCATGCCTGTAGAAATTCCGTCCATGTCCATCATGCTGCACCGTAGCTGGTGGGTGCTGTTGCTGCGCGGTGCTGCCGCCATCATCTTCGGGGTGCTGACCTGGATGCAGCCCGCAGCATCCGCGGCCGCACTGGTGCTGGTGTTCGGTGCCTATGTGTTTGTCGATGGCTTGCTGGGCATCTACACAGCCATCAAGAGCCGTCAGCAGTCGCGTCACTGGTGGCTGGTTCTGCTGTGGGGGCTGACGGGTGTGGTTGTGGGGGTACTCACGGTCATCAACCCGGCGATCACCGCATTGGTGCTGACCATCTATATCGGTGTCTGGGCTCTGATGACCGGTGTGCTGCAGATCGTCGCGGCGCTGCGTTTGCGCAAGGAAATTCAGGGCGAATGGCTGCTGGTGCTCGGCGGGCTGCTGTCGGTGCTGTTCGGCATCTTCGTGCTGATGCAGCCCGGTGCGGGCATGATGGCCATGCTGTGGGTGTTGGCGACCTATGCCGTGATCTTCGGCGTGCTGATGGTGATACTGGCGTTCAAGATCAAGAAGTTCACGGCCTGAGAACTTAATCTCGTTCCGAAATGCAGTGACTTCGGCAAAAAGCGGCTCGTAGAAGCCGCTTTTTTGTTGCCGCTTGTCTGAGCAGTCTGTTTGTCGGGCCATCTTTGGGACAATGCCTGCTGACTTCCAACAGCGCACAACGACATGGAACAAGGCATGCAGCGGTATTTCCAGCCCCCGAGAGTGAAACAGTCCTGGCGGGCAGTCGGCATGACGGCCGCCTTGTGGCTGGGTCTTGCCGCCAGCAGCCATGCCGTGCCCAGCTACGACGAGGTGCGCAGCGAGCATCGCTCCTCGGAGACCCTGCTGCTGTCGCGCGAGGGTGAGCTGCTGCAGCGCCTGCGCACCGACAGCACGGTGCGCCGCGGGCCCTGGGTGGCATTGGCCGATGTATCGCCGGCGCTGCGCACGGCCCTGGTGCTCAGCGAGGACAGGCGTTTCTACGAGCACAGCGGCGTGGACTGGGCTGCCGTCACCGCTGCCGCCTGGGGCAATCTCTGGAACACGCGCACGCGCGGCGCGAGCACCATCACCATGCAGCTCGCAGGTCTGCTAGACGGCGACTGGCGTCAGGGGCCGGGTGGGCGCAGTGTGGTGCAGAAGGTGGGGCAGGCCGTGGCGGCCCAGGTGCTGGACAGGCGCTGGCGCAAGGACCAGATTCTCGAGGCCTATCTGAACATGGTGCCGTTTCGCGGCGAGATCGTGGGCATCGATGCGCTGTCCCAAAGCCTGTACGGCAAGGCAGCCCATGGGCTGGATGCACGCGAGGCGGCCATTGCCGCGGCCCTGGTGCGTGCGCCCAATGCGTCGGTGGAGCGCGTGGCCCAGCGTGCCTGCGGCGTGCTGCAGGTGATGGTACCGGACGATGTGGCGGCCAAGGATTGCTCGGCCATGCAGCTCTATACCTCCAGCGTGCTGCAGCGGCGCCAATGGCTGGCCAGCGAGGGCGTGGCGCCGCATTTTGCGCGGCGCTGGCTGGCGCTGCCGCAGAACAGGGGGCACGAGCAGGTGCGCTCGACTTTGAACGCAGCCTTGCAGCGCTTTGCCGTGACCAGCCTGCAGCAGCATCTGCGCGAGCTGCAGGGCCGCAATGTGGAAGATGGTGCGGCCGTGGTGCTGGACAACCGCAGCGGCGAGATTCTGGCCTGGGTGGGTTCCTCGGGCACGCTGAGCCAGGCATCCGAGGTCGATGGCGTCACCGCTTTGCGCCAGCCCGGCTCCACGCTCAAGCCCTTTCTCTATGCCCAGGCGATGGCCGAGAAACGCATCACCGCCGCCTCGCTGATCGAGGATTCGTCGGCCCACATTCCCACGCAGAACGGCCTCTACATTCCGCAGAACTACGACCGGCGCTTCAAGGGCTGGGTGTCGGCGCGCACGGCGCTGGCGTCCTCGCTCAATGTGCCGGCGGTGCGTACGCTGGTCATGGTCACGCCCGATGCTTTTTTCGAGCAACTCAAGAAGCTGGGCCTGCCGCTGCGTGAAAGCGGGGGCTACTACGGCTTCAGCCTGGCGCTGGGCAGCAGCGAGGTCGCGCTGCTCAATCTGACCAATGCCTACAGGGCGCTGGGCAATGGCGGTCAATACCGCCCCGTGAGCTGGGCTCTGCCCCAGACAGACGGCCGCAGATCTGGCGATGCAGCGCCGGGCAACGAGATGCCGCTGCAGGCACTGGATGCGCGGGCCGCCTTCATCGTCGGCGACATTCTTTCCGACAATATGGCGCGGGCCCCGACCTTCGGGACCGACAGCGTGCTGGCCACGCGCTTCTGGACGGCCGTGAAAACCGGCACCAGCAAGGATATGCGCGACAACTGGGCCGTAGGCTGGTCCGAGCGCTACACCGTGGGCGTCTGGGTCGGCAATGCCGGTGGCGAAGCCATGCACTCCGTGAGCGGCACCAGTGGCGCAGCGCCCATCTGGGCCGATATCATGGGCTTTCTGCATCGCAATGTGCCCAGTCATGCACCCCGGCCACCCGCTGGCGTGCTGCAGCAACAAGTGCAGTTTGGCGCGCTGGCCGGTGGCGGAACGCCCATCGAAAGCGCGCGTGGCGAATGGTTTGTGCAAGGCACGCAGCAGTCGCTGTTTGCCATGGATCACGTGGCGGGCAGTGCAGAGCAGAAAAGCCTGGTCAGGCAAAAAGGAAGCAAGTCCGGCAGCGCTGCGGCTGCGGCCGCTGTGCGTATCTCGCGCCCGGCCAATGGCACGATTCTGGCGCTGGACCCCGATATTCCGCCCGATAGCCAGCGCGTGCAATTGGTGGCGCGCCAGGCCGGCATGGCGGCCGAGCAGGACTGGCGTGACGGCAGCTTGCGCTGGCGGCTGGTAACCCGGCAGTACGGCCCGCCCGCGACTGCCGACAAGAATGTGCAACCCGTGATGCGGGAAGTGCAGCGCGAGCTGGGGCGTGGCAGTCAGCTGGGCTGGCTGCCATGGCCAGGGCGCCACAAGCTGGAGCTGCTCGATGCCTCAGGCAAGGTGCTGGACAGCATCGCGCTGGAAGTGCGCGGCGCCGGTGCCTTGGTGGCTGGGCCGGAGCAGATCCAGAGCCAGCGCCGGCGTTGAATGCTGGCCGGTCAATCGGCCAGGCGCTCAGTTGCCAGAATCGAACTGGGCTACCAGAAAGTCCAGCAGCGCCCGCAGCTTGGGCGTCATGTGCTGGCGCGACGGATAAATGGCATAGAGCGCGGTCTTCACCGTGCTCCAGTCTTCCAGGGCGGCCTGCAACCGGCCCGTGCGCAGGTCTTCCTCGACATAGGGCAGCGGGATCAGGCTGACGCCAAAGCCCGCGCGCAATGCATCGCGCACCGCCAGGCTTGAGGACACCGAGTAGCGCGCATTGACCGCCACGCGCTCCATGCGCCCGCCTTGCTCAAATTCCCAGGCATCCGCATGGCCCGAGAGGCTGAAGCGTATGTGCTCCAGGCCGTTGAGGTCGGCAGGCGTGTGCGGGCGGCCGCGCTTCTCGAAATAGCCAGGCGCGGCGCACAGCACATGCGACATGGTTGTCAGCGGTCGCGCAATGAGCGAGGAATCCTCAAGCCGGTCACTGCCGCGTATGGCCAGATCGAAGCCTTCGCGCACGATATCGACGCGCCTGTCGTCCAGGTGCAGGTCCAGCTGCAGCCCGGGGTGGCGCTCCAGGAAGGCGGGTAGGGCGCAAGAGATCTGCGTCAGCGTGAATGTCATGGGCGCGCTGACCTTGAGCAGGCCGCTGGGCGCAGCCTTGAACGGGCATAGCGCCGTGTCGGCATCGGCCAGCGCATCGAGTGCCCGCGTGACATGCTCGAGATACAAGCGGCCTTCCTCCGTCAGCGCCATGCGCCGTGTGGTGCGCTGAATGAGGCGCGTGCCCACATGGGCCTCAAGCTCGGCGATGTTCTTGCTGATCGCGGCCGGTGACAGTCCCAGGCTGCGGCCCGCCTCGGCAAAGCTGCCTCGCTGCGCGACGCGATGAAAGACTTGCAAGGCGGTCAGTCGGTCCATGTGATTCTTCTCTGTTGGTGAATGGTTTATTTTGATAATCGCCAATTATTAATTCAGGGTGAATTATCTACAGTCGTGCCATGACGACACTTCATCCCACACTCACCCTCATTGAGCAGCGCATCTCGGCTAACCGCTTCGATACTTCCCACCATCTGGCGGATGCCGACATATCAAGGTTGGTGCAGCTGGCCACGCGTGCACCCACGGCCTACAACCTTCAGAACTGGCGCTTCATCGCCGTGCGCACGCCTGGGGCCAAGGCCAGGCTGCGCGCAGTGGCGCAGGACCAGGCCAAGGTCCAGGAGGCGGCCGTCTGCTTCATCGTCTGCGGCGTGCTGGCCGACCCCGAGGCGTTGGCCGAACGGCTGCAGCCCTCCGTGGACGCGGGCTTCATGCCTGCCGCCATGGCGCAGGGATGGCTGCAGGCCGCGCAGCAGCAGTACGCCAGCGCGCAGGCGGTGCGCGACGAGGCCCTGCGTTCGGCCAGCTTCGGCGCCATGACACTGATGCACGCGGCGCAGGCACTGGGCCTGGCGTCCTGTGCGATGACCGGCTTCAATGCCGAAGGCGTGGCAGCCAGCTTCGGTCTGGCGAGCGAGGAAGTGCCGGTCATGCTCGTCACCGTGGGCCGTGCTGCGCCCGGCAACTGGCCGCAGAAGCCACGCCGGCCGCTGGATCAGGTGCTGGAGTTCGTATGAGCGCCGGCCAATCTGCGCATACGTCCTGGCGGACCCAGGCGCGAGATCTGCTGCTGACGGCGCTGGCACCCGCCATCTGGGGCAGCAGCTACATCGTCACCACGCAGCTGCTGCCGCAGGTGCCCGCGATGACCGTGGCCTTGCTGCGCGCGCTGCCCGCAGGCCTGTTGTTGCTGGCATTTGCACGGCGCCTGCCGCAGGGCGTGTGGTGGCTGAGGGTGTTCATTCTGGGAGCGCTCAACTTCTCGGTGTTCTGGAGCATGCTGTTCGTCTCGGCCTACCGCCTGCCGGGAGGGGCGGCCGCCACCGTCGGGGCCGTGCAGCCGCTGGTGGTGGTGTTTCTTGCGGCCTGGGTGCTGGGCAGCGCGCTGCGGCCGGCCTCGGTGCTGGGAGCCCTGGCCGGCCTAGCGGGTGTGGCCTTGCTGGTGCTCACGCCTGGTGTGAGGCTGGATGCGACGGGGATTGCGGCGGGCCTGGCCGGAGCGGTTTCCATGGCCTGCGGCACGGTGCTCACGCGCAAGTGGCGTCCTCCCGTGCCGCTGCTGACCTTCACCGCCTGGCAGCTCACGGCCGGCGGACTGTTGCTGCTGCCAGTGGCGCTATGGACCGGACCGGACTTTCCCACGCCCACACCGGGACATCTGATTGGACTGGCCTGGCTGGGTCTGGTGGGCGCGGCGCTGACCTATGTGCTGTGGTTTCGCGGCATTGCCCGGCTGGAGCCGGACATGGTGGCGCCGCTGGGTTTTCTGAGTCCGCTGACGGCGATTTTGCTGGGCTGGGCATTCCTGGACCAGACGCTGACGGCCGTGCAGATGGCTGGCGTGGCCCTGGTCATGGGCGGGATCTGGCTGGGGCAGCGGGGCGCGGCGCGCTGATCCCCGCAAGGCCCGGCCCAGGGCCGGAGCCTGTGCGGGATCAGTCCCGTACCAGCAGATTGCCAGTGATCTCTGAGACGTTCTTGACGCTGGTCAGCGTCATGGCCACGCGCATTTCCTTTTCGAGCAGGTTCAGCAGGTTGGTCACGCCGGCTTCGCCTTCTGCAGCCAGCGCATAGACGAAGGCGCGGCCTATCATGGTGCAGTCTGCGCCCAGGGCCAGCAGGCGCACGATGTCCAGGCCGTTGCGCACGCCCGAGTCGGCCAGGATCTTGATCTGGCCCTTGACGGCATCGGCAATGGCAGGCAGGGCGCGTGCCGACGAGAGCACGCCGTCGAGCTGGCGCCCGCCGTGGTTGGAGACGATGATGCCGTCGGCCCCGAAACGCACGGCATCCCTGGCGTCCTCGGGGTCGAGAATACCCTTGATGAGCATGGGACCCTTCCAGAAGTCACGGATCCACTCCAGGTCCGACCACGAGATGGAGGGATCGAAGTTCGCGCCCAGATAGCCCATATAGTCTTCGAGCGAGACGTTCTGGCCCTTGTAGGTGGAGATATTGCCCAGCGTGTGCGGGCGGCCCATCAGGCCTACGTCCAGGGCCCAGTGCGGATGGGTCACGGCCTGCAGATAGCGGCGCATGGCGGCGTTGGGGCCGCTCATGCCCGAGTGGGCATCGCGGTAGCGGGCTCCGGGCACGGGCATGTCCACGGTGAAGACCAGGGTGGAGACGCCCGCAGCCTGAGCGCGCTCCAGCGCGTTCTTCATGAAGCCCCGGTCCTTGAGCACATAGAGCTGGAACCACATCGGTCGTCCCAGTCTGGGCGCGACTTCCTCGATGGGGCAGACCGAGACACTGGACATGGTGAAGGGAATGCCCTTCTTGTCGGCTGCCGCGGCGGCCTGCACTTCGCCACGGCGGGCGAACATGCCGGTCAGCCCCACGGGAGCCAGCGCCACGGGAATCGAGAACTTCTCGCCGAACAGCTCGATGCTGGTATCGAGCTGGCTCATGTCCTTGAGCACGCGCTGGCGCAGGGCCACGTCGGCCAGGTCGTCGACATTGCGCGCCAGCGTCTTCTCGGCATAGGCGCCGCCGTCGAGGTAGTGGAACAGAAAGGGCGGCAGGCGCTTTTGCGCAGCCGCGCGGTAGTCGGTAGTGGAGGAGATGATCATGAAAAAATGGCGGAGGAAGAGGAGAAACGATCCAGCCGCTTGCGTCGGGCCGCCTCGGCATCCGACTCGGACAGCTTTTCGTGAACATAGGCCAGGTGCTGGCCGATAGCGCTTCTGGCCTGCTCTGGCTCGCCGTCGACAATGGCCTGCATGAGATTGCGGTGCTGCGCAGTCAGATGCTCCAGCGTCGAGAGATCATCATGCACGAACATCAGGCGCCGGTTCTGGGCCACGGTGCCCAGCACCAGCTCGAAGAGGCTGCCCATGAGCTGTACCAGCACGGCATTGTGCGAGGCTTCGGCAATCGCCAGATGGAACTGGGCGTCGGAGCGGGCCGCGCTGGCGGCATCGCGTGCCTGCTGGTGGCGCAGCATGTCGTCAAAGCAGCGGCGGATGCGGTCCCTGTCCTTGTCGGTGGCACGCTGGGCCGCATACCAGGCGGTGCTGAGTTCCAGGGCCTGGCGTGCTTCCAGCACGTCGTAGCGGTATTGGGGGTCGTCGCGCAGCAGGGACTCCAGCGGTGCGACGGCCTGCTCGTGCCACAGAGGCTGGCGCGAGCCGACAAAGGTGCCGGCCCCCACGCGGCTTTCGAGCACGCCGCGGCTGGCCAGCTTCTGTATGGCCTCGCGCAGCGCCGTGCGCGAGACCCCCAGCTGCTCGGCCAGCGCCCGCTCGGTCGGCAGCTTGGCACCGCTCTGGAGCTGGGTGCTCTGGATCAGCTCCAGCAACTGCTGGGCAACGCGGTCGGACAGGCGGATGGCGGGCATGGGGTCTGGCAGGAGTTTCAGGTGGTGGGAATCATCCACGGAAACACATAAGCCTGCAGCGTGCAGATGATGCCGATCAGCACCAGGAAGGCCAGGCTGTGCTTGACGGTAAAGCGGAACAGGTCCGATTCCTTGCCGGCCAGGCCCACGGCCGCGCAGGCAATGGCGATGGACTGGGGCGAGATCATCTTGCCGGTCACGCCGCCGGTGGTGTTGGCCGTCACGGCCAGAACCTCGGGCAGCCCCAGCTGGGCGGCTGTTGTGGCCTGAAGGGCGCCGAACAGCGCATTGGCCGAGGTATCGGAGCCCGTGAGGAACACGCCGACCCAGCCCAGGAAGGGCGAGAAGAATGCAAAAGCCTTGCCGGTGTGGGCCAGCGCCATGGCCAGCGTGGTGGACAGGCCGGAATAGTTGGCGATGAAGGCGAAGGCCAGCACCATGCCGATGGAGTAGATGGGCAGTGCCAGCTCCTTGAAGGTCTCGCCCAGTGTCTGTAGCGCCGTCGCTGGCTTGAGGCGCAGCAAAAGAATGGCGAGCACGGCGGCGATCAGGATCGCGGTCCCCGTGGCCGACAGCCAGTTGAAGGAGTAGACCGCGCCATAAGGCGTGGGCGTGGCAACGACGGGCGCCATTTTCTGCACCAGATTGTGCAGCATGGGAACGGGAATGCTGAAGACCGTGCCGGACAGCGCGCCACCCGAAGCGAACAACGCCTTGAAGGGCTTGAGGCTCCAGATGGTCACCATGGCGGTGAGGATGATGAAGGGCGACCAGGCCTTGATCACCATGCCGGTCGTCAGCTTGGCTGGGGCCGTCGTCTGGATTTTGGCTGCGCCCGGCTCGGTGTCGAAGCGGAAGATGCGCTTGGGCTGCCAGAACTTGAGAAAGGTGGTCAGTGTCACCAGGGCGAAGATGGCCGAAGTGATGTCCGGCAGTTCGGGGCCGATGTAGTTGGCCGTCAGAAACTGTCCGAGTGCAAAGCTGCCGCCGCCGACCAGCACCGCAGGCCAGGTTTCCTTCACGCCGCGCCAGCCGTCCATGATGGCCATGAGCCAGAACAGCACGATGATGGTCATGAACGGCAGCTGGCGGCCGGCCATCTGGCTGATGGCCATGACATCGACGCCCGAGACCTGACCGGCCACGATGACGGGAATGCCCATGGCGCCGAAGGCCACGGGAGCGGTATTGCCGATCAGGCACAGGCCCGCTGCATACAGAGGCCGGAAACCCAGGCCCACCAGCAGCGCTGCCGTGATGGCCACGGGAGCGCCGAAACCGGCGGCTCCCTCTAGGAAGGCACCGAAGCAAAAGCCCACCAGGATCAGCTGCAGGCGCTGGTCTTCGGTGACCGAGAGAATCGACGAGCGGATGATGTCGAACTGCCCTGTCTTGACCGAGACCTTGTAGAGAAAGACCGCCGCGACAATGATCCAGGCAATCGGCCACAGGCCGTAGAAGAAGCCGTAGACGCCTGCGGCCAGCGCATTGGCAACCGGCATGCGATAGAACAGCAGCGCCACAGCCAGGGACAGCGCCACCGTGATGGTGCCCGCCACATAGCCCTTGAGGCGCAGCTTGGTCAGCGCGAGAAAGAAAAAGATGATGGGTATCAGCGCCACCAGCGCCGACACCCACACATTGCCTGCGGGGTCGTAGTTCTGCGACCAGATTTCTTGCATTGCCTTGATCTCCTGGATATGCGCGGGGAGGGCAACCCTCCTGAGCGTCCAGAAGCTTCCCCGTCAATTCTTTGAACAACCGTGTCACCCTGCGCCGGACGCTGACATGCAATCTGCTTCGGCTCGGTCGATCAAATTGGTATTACCAATATTCGACGTTTTGGGGTCGGATGGATTATAGAAATGAGGTTTTATTCATAAATTAGTGGTTTTCCCTTGATTTTTGGAATTAATTGGTAATACCAATATGTGAATTGGTATTCCATAGATCTTTCTTGAAGAGCGCAAAAAGCCGCAGGCCCGAAGGCGCTGCGGCTGCTGTGGTGCCCACTTGATGGGCAGAGAAAGGGGGGCGGCGGAAAACCGCCTCAGCCCGGGCCGGAGATACCGAGCGGCCTGGATGGCCTGCTCGGATTCCCCCGGGACGTTCCGTCGAGGTGAGCCGCGAAGCGGCTCGGGGACTCAGTTCACCATCAGCTTGAACGGCCAGACATAGGCCTGCATGGTGACGAACAGGCCCATCAGGCAGGCCAGGGCGATGGAGTGGAAGAACACATAGCGCAGGATGTCGCCCTCGCGGTTGAACCAGCGTGTGGCGGTCGAAGCCACAACAATGGATTGCGCATCGATCATCTTGCCCATCACGCCGCCCGAGCTGTTGGCGGCACCCATGAGGTTGGGCGACAGGCCCAGTTGGTCGGCGGCGACCTTCTGCATGCCGCCAAACAGCACGTTGGACGCCGTGTCCGAGCCCGTGAGCGCCACGCCCAGCCAGCCCATCAGCGTGCCGAAGAAGGGGTAGAACACGCCGGTATTGGCAAAGGCCAGGCCCAGGGTGGTATCGGTACCCGAGTAGCGTGTTAGCGTGCCCAGGGCCAGCATCAGCACGATGGTCAGCAGCGAGTAGCGCACCAGCCAGGTGGTCTTGAAGAAGGTGCGCACGATGGTGACCGGGTTGTACTTCATGACGAAGGCGCTGACGATGGCCGACAGCAGAATGGCGGTTCCGGTGGCCGACAGCAGGTTCAGCGTGTAGACCGCGCCTTCCTTGGTCGGCTGGGGCACCACGGGCGGCATTTTCTCGATCAGATTGTGCAGGCCCGTCATGGGGAAGGCGGGGGCAAACAGGCTGTTGAGCCAGGCCTTGACCGGCGGCAGGCCCCAGATGAAGACAAACACCGAGAGAATGATCCAGGGCGTCCAGGCGGCGATCAGCTCGCTCTTGCTGTGCTTGGCCACGGGCTGGGGTGGCTTGACTTCGGAGGCGCTGACATCCTTGCCGCGCAGCGAGGCCGAGGTCCAGATCTTCTTGGGCTGCCAGACGCGCAGGAACAGGATCAGGCTGGCCATGGAAACAATGGCCGCGATGATGTCCACCAACTCGGGTCCGATGAAGTTGGAGACCAGATACTGAGGAATCGCAAACGACAGGCCGGTGACCAGAATCGCGGGCCAGATCTCCATCATGCCCTTGCGACCGGCAAAGGCCCAGATCAGCCAGAACGGCACCAGCACCGAGAAGAAGGGCAACTGGCGGCCGATCATGGCGGTCACTTCCATCAGGTCGTAGCCATGGACCTTGGCCAGCGTGATGACGGGAGTGCCCAGGGCGCCAAAGGCCACGGGAGCGGTATTGGCGATCAGCGACAGGCCGGATGCCGCCAGCGGCGAAAAGCCCAGGCCGATCAGGATGGCGGCCGTCACGGCCACGGGCGTGCCGAAGCCGGCAGCGCCTTCGAAGAAGGCGCCGAAGGAGAAGGCAATCAGCAGCAGCTGGATGCGGCGGTCTTCGGTGATTCCGGAAAGCGAGTCCTGCAGCACCTTGAAGCTGCCGTTCTGCTCGGTCAGCTGGTGCAGGAAGATGATGTTCAACACGATCCAGCCAATGGGCAGCAGGCCGGTGAAGCCGCCGAACAAGGCGGCACGCCCCGCCATTTCGCCGGGCATGTTGTAGACAAAGACTGCAATCAGCAGCGCTGCAATCAGGCCTGCGCCTGCGGCCAGGTGGGCCTTCATGTGCAGAAAGCCCAGGCCCACCAGCATCACCACGACCGGAATGGCCGCAAGCAATGTGGACAGCCACATATTCGATAGGGGGTCGTAGACCTGTTGCCAAACCATCTCTCTTCTCTCCTGCTTGTTGTGATAACAAGGATGGTCGCTGGACGAATACGCTTGCACACCTAGCATTAGCCCTTGATTTGCCCTCGCTGAAGAAAATTTCAAAAGCGGCATAAATCACTTCAAACCAGAGCGCAACGCCGATAGCGGCGATGAGGGCTACCATCGGGCTCAAATCCCATTACAAGGCTAGAAGTCGTGAGCGATCTCTCCAAAATTACCTGTATCGAAGACCTGCGCGTGGTGGCCAAGCGCCGTGTGCCGCGCATGTTTTATGACTACGCCGACTCGGGCTCCTACACCCAGGGTACGTACCGGGCCAACGAAGACGAGTTCCAGACCATCAAGCTGCGTCAGCGTGTGGCCGTGAACATGGAAGGGCGCAGCACGCGTACCACCATGATCGGCGAGGAGGTCGCCATGCCGGTGGCGATTGCGCCCACGGGTCTGACCGGCATGCAGCATGCCGATGGCGAGATTCTCGGTGCCAAGGCTGCGAAGGCATTCGGCATTCCGTTCACCTTATCCACCATGAGCATCTGCTCGCTGGAGGACATTGCCGAGCACACCGATCACCATCCGTTCTGGTTCCAGCTCTATGTGATGCGCGACAAGGCCTTCATGGAACGCCTGATCAACCGCGCCAAGGCGGCCAACTGTTCGGCGCTGGTGGTGACGCTGGATCTGCAGATCCTGGGCCAGCGTCACAAGGACATCAAGAACGGACTGTCCACACCGCCCAAGCCCACGCTTGCCAATCTGCTCAATCTGGCGACCAAGCCGCACTGGTGCCTTGGAATGCTGGGTACCAAGCGCCGCAGCTTCGGCAATATCGTCGGCCACGTGGATGGCGTGGGTGATGTGTCCTCGCTGTCGTCCTGGACTGCAGATCAGTTCGACCCCTCGCTGAACTGGAACGACGTGGAATGGATCAAGAAGCTCTGGGGCGGCAAGATCATTCTCAAGGGCGTGATGGATGCCGAAGACGCGCGTCTGGCGGCACAAAGCGGTGCTGACGCGCTGGTGGTCAGCAACCATGGCGGCCGTCAGCTCGACGGTGCGCCGTCCTCGATTGCCGCCTTGCCGTCGATTGCCGAGGCCGCGGGCAAGGACATCGAAGTCTGGATGGATGGCGGCATTCGCAGCGGGCAGGACGTGCTCAAGGCCCGGGCCCTGGGCGCGCAGGGCACGATGATAGGTCGCAGCTTTCTCTACGGTCTGGGTGCCTACGGCCAGGCCGGCGTGAGCAAGGCGCTGCAGATCATCCACAAGGAGTTGGATACGACCATGGCCTTCTGCGGTCATACCCATATCGACCAGGTCGGCAAGGAGATTCTGTTGCCTGGCACCTACCCCAAGCCGTTTGCAGTGATCTGATCGGCGTTGTTGGCGGCTTGCTGCGCTGCAAGCCGCCGCGACCTCTGCCCAGAAGTCAGGAGTTGCCAGTCCGGGGCTTCCATTCCTGCACCTGCTGCTGGATCTTGGCCCGTTGCGCCGGTTTCAATTTCTTGGCGATGATTTCCTGCTGCTTGGCCGAATCCTTCTCGCCATCCTTGGCTGCCAACAGCGCCCAGAAATAAGCCTGAGGCCAGCTTTGCTCAACACCGCGGCCCAGCGCATACATGGAGCCCACGTTGAACTGGCTATTGGCATCACCCTGTTCTGCCGCCGTCATGTACCACTTGAAGGCCTCCTTGCTGTCTTGCGCCACGCCACGGCCATGGTCGTACATGTATCCGAGATTGCTTTGGCTCGATACATGGTTCTGTGCCACTGCAAGGCGGTACAGCCTGACGGCCTCCTCCTGGTTCTCGGCTACGCCCCGGCCGTCGTCATACATCACCGCGAGGTTGAACAGACCGTCGGCGTCGCCTTGTTCCGCGGCCAGGCGATACCACTTGACCGCTTCCTCATCGCTTTGCGGCACGCCGCGCCCGCGGCCGTACATCAGGCCGATATTGGACTGGCTTTCGGCGTGGCCCTGCTTTGCTGCCAGCATGAACCACTTGGCTGCTTGCTCGTCGTTTTTGGGTGTGCCACGGCCTGTGAGGTAGGCGGCTGCAAGTTTGAACTGTGACTGGGCATCGCCGCCCTCGGCTGCCTGCAGCAGGGCGGACGATTGTGCGATGGACAAAGTGCTGCAAAGCAGCAAGGCGGCTGCGCAAAAGAGACGGCTCAAGGGCTTTTTCATGGCTTGCTTGTTGATGGGACGTTGCGGTTTCTAGTGTGCAGATTCAGCGAATTTGCGGCTTGGGTTTCCAGCTGCCGATTCTTGAATCCTGTGCAGCACGCTCTGCGGGCTTGAGCTTGCGGGCCGCAGCATCGCGCAGCGGCACCGTGTCTTCCAGGTCTTGGGCTGCCGCCAGGGCATACCAGAAATAGGCCTGAGACAGGCTGCGTCTGACGCCACGCCCTTCCTCGAACATCGTGCCGAGGTTGACCTGGGCGGTCGCATTGCCTTGCTCTGCGGCCAGGCCCAGCAGTCTGGCAGCCTCTTTCTCGTTGCGCGGCACGCCGCGACCGGTGGCGTACATCACGGCGAGGTTGACCTGGCCCGAGTCATGGCCTTTTGCAGCCGCTATGCCAAACCATTTGGCGGCCTCCTGATCGCTTTGTTCCACGCCGCGGCCGCTGACATACATCAGACCCAGGTTGTACTGGGCATCGAGAAGGTTTTGCGCTGCAGCGAGCCGATACCACTTGACGGCCTCCTCATCGCTTTGCTCGACGCCGCGCCCATCTTCATACATCACGCCCAGATTGAACTGGCCGTTGGCCTCTCCCTGCGCTGCCGAAAGGCGGTACCACTTGACGGCCTCCTGGTCGCTTTGCTTCACGCCACGGCCCCGGTCGTACATCAAGCCGAGATTACTCTGGCTCAATGCATTGCCTTGTGCTGCCGCAAGACCAAACCAATGAGCGGCTCTCTCGTCGCTTTGCGCCACGCCACGGCCTTCCACGTATATCTGGCCAAGATCCAGCTGTGCCTGTGCATCTCCCGCTTGCGCTTTGTGCAGCAGGTCCGCTGGCTGAGCCATTGCCAAGGTGCTGGCAAGCAACAATGCGGCAGCGGAGTAAAGGTGAGCCATTTTTTGTGCATTTCTTCTGATGTTCTTGCGATAGATAAGCTGTGCCCCGACTGCAACGGCAAGGCGGACCCTGATTTCAGGCTGCCCTGATGTCTTGCCCTGAATGCCCGGGCGGACCCACGGTTCAGCAGTCGGCAGAGCGTGGGCGTACCGCGAAGCGGCACGGCGAGAGCGCCGACCATCGGGCCTTCGCTGATTCACGCCGGTTACGGGCCTGGAACTTCTGAAGCATCAGTCGGCGCCCTTCATGGCGCAGGCATTCAGATGTCCGGAGTTGCGGGCCAGAGCGGGGAGGCATTCTAGTCACCTAACGAACTGCAGCCGCCAGTCGTTCATCGCGTCTGGCGGCTGCAGCTTGTTGATCAGGGGCGCTTGTCAGCCCCGAGCCCGGCCGGGCATCGTGATCGGGAAGTGCTTATGTGCGCTGCAGGCGCTTGCGCATGGCAAAGCCATAGCCCAATCCCAGCAAGGCGGCGATGGCCGAACCGGCCAGAATGCCCAGCTTGGCTGCACCCAGCAAGGAGGCATCCGCAAAGGCCAGACCGCCGACAAAGATGGACATGGTAAAGCCGATGCCGGCCAGCAGGCCCACCAGCAGCACGCCGCGCCAGTTCAGGCCCTCGGGCAGGCTGCACAGCCCGCTTCTGACGGCCAGCCAGGTGCAGATGAAGACGCCCAGGGGCTTGCCCAGTACCAGGGCCACCAGCACGGCCATGGCCGTGGTCTGCGGTGCAGCAGCGCTCAGGTCTATGCCCGAGAACTGTACGCCGGCATTGGCCAGCGCAAAGATGGGCATGATGCAGAAAGCCACCCAGGGATGAAGAATCATGGGCAGGCGCAGCGCAGGTGGCAGCAGGTCGCGCTGTGCGAACTGGGCGGTGCGCAGCTCCTGCAGCAGGTGTTGCGGATCCGGCCGCCCGCTGAGCACCTGCTCGCCGGCCTTGCGCATGGCCGTCTGTGCGGTGATCAGCAGCGGCATGGGGGCAGGGCGGGTAAACACGGGCGTCATCAGGCCCAGCACCACGCCTGCCAGGGTGGGGTGTGCGCCGGTCTTGAGCAGGCCGAACCAGAGAACGGCTCCGGGCAGCACATACAGAGGAGCGGCGGCAATGCCCATGCGGTTGAACAGCAGCACCAGCAGCACGCCGGCCGCAGCCACCACAAAGCCCATGGCCTGCAGCCCGCCCGAGTAGAAGAAGGCGATGATGAGCACGGCCACGATGTCGTCGATGATGGCCAGGGCCAGCAGGAAGATACGCAGCGCTCCCGGAATATTGCGGCCCAGCAAGGCCAGCACGCCCACGGCAAACGCGATGTCGGTTGCCGTCGGGATTGCCCAGCCGTTGAGCAGCGTCCTGTCATTGCCCGCCAGGGCCATGTACAGAAGTGCGGGCACGGCCACGCCGCCGATGGCTGCGATCAGCGGCAGACTGGCCTGGCGCAGGCTGGCCAGTGCGCCGTTGTGCAACTCGCGACGGATCTCCATGCCCACGACCAGGAAGAACACCGTCATCAGCACATCGTTGACGATGAAATGCAAATCGGTGCTGAAGCTCCACGGGCCCAGCGTCAGCGCGACAGGCGCATGCCACAGCGCAAAGTAGCCTGGCGCCGCAGCGGAGTTGGCCCATACCAGGGCGACGGCGGCGGCCAGCATGAGCACCATGCCGGCAAAGGATTCGATATGCAGCAAATGCGAGATTTGCGCCTGCACGCGCTCGGTCGCGGATTGCAGCGCGGGGATGCGGGGGGACTTTTGAGATGCGGAGGGCGCAGGGGCCTGCACAAGTGTTTGTGGGTCCATGTAATGGTGGTGTCTGAGGCCGTCCGCTGACAGATGCACCATGCTTGATGGTGCCGTCTGCATTGCAAAACGACGGTGCGCTGGCGGCCCGACCTGCGCATGAAAATTCACCTGCCATCGCCACCTTGTGTGACGGGCACCCGGCTGAAATTGTAGCTAAAGATGCAGCAATGGTCTGGATATGGGGTTTATTTGCGGGAAAACAGACCTCGTTATCAGGACAGTTGCCTCTCGCGCTTCGCGTCGCCTCGGCTCAAGCGGGTGGACTGCACGAATCGCGTCAGCGCCGTCCGGCAGCCGGCGCTATGCTGGCGCGCTAACGAGAGAGAAGGCGTGTCATGTCGGGCATAGGAATGGAATATTTGTGGGTGGGCGTGGTGCTGTTTGCGGCGGCGGCGCAGACGGTACGCAACACGGCCCAGCGCTCGCTGACGGCGCAGGTCGGTACGCTGCCGGCCACGCTGGTGCGCTTTCTCTACGGCCTGCCGTTCGCCGCCGCCTATCTGCTGGCGCTGTATGCGCTGGGCGATCCGTCCCTGGTGCTGCCGAAGTTCAGCGCCGCCTATCTGGGCTGGATTGCGCTGGGTGCCTTCTTTCAGGTCGCGGCCACGGCGGCCTTGCTGGTGGCCATGAAGGAGCGCAACTTTGCCGTGGCGGTCACGCTGTCCAAGACCGAGGTGCTGCAGGTGGCCTTGTTTGCCGCCATGTTCCTGCACGAGTTGCCGACCCGCCTGGCGCTGCTGGCCATGGTGCTGGCCACGGTGGGCGTGCTGATGCTGTCGCTGCCGCCGCGTGGGCAACTGTTCACGCTCTCGGCCTGGACCAGCAAATCCTCGGTCTACGGCCTGATCTGCGGCGCCTGCTTTGCGCTGGCCACGGTGGGCTTTCGCGGCGGCGCGGTCGAGATCGCAACGCTGGGCGTGAGCTCGCCCTGGCTGTCCGGGGCCTGGGGCGTGCTGATCGCGCAGACCATGCAGTCCGTCGTCATGAGCGCCTGGATAGCCAGAACCCATGAGCAAGGCCTGCGCCCCATCTTCAAGGCCTGGCGCATCTCGCTGCTGGCCGGCAGCATGGGCGCTGCGGCCTCGCTGGCCTGGTTCACCGCCTATGCCATGCAGGGGGCCGCTGCCGTGCGCACCCTGGGCATGGTGGAGGTGGTGTTCAGCTATATCGTCTCGCGCAAGGTGTTCAGCGAGAAGCTGTCGCTGACCGAAAAGCTGGGCATGGCGCTGATGATGCTGGGACTGGTGCTGATCTGTCTGCAGCTCTGATTTCAAGAGCTGCTTGCGCTTTCCAATGTTCATTTTCAAGGTGAAAAGTCATTGAAATGAAGCATGAAAAGGCGCAATTAGCTCCTGAAAAATAGCTCTCTGCAGCGACGATGCGCGATGCCGTGCCTGGCTTGTTGGTGCAGTGCCCTGAACCGCTATCAGGCGCTGGCGGTGGTCAGCGTGGCCGGACGTGACTGCCTGCTGGCGCTGCCCAGGGACTGCAGCACGAGGTCGCCGACCATGTCGGCGGTGACGGCCGACAAGGTCCAGCCCAGATGGCCGTGGCCGGTGTTGTAGAAAACGCAGGGCTTGTTGCCAGGACCCACGCGCGGCAGCATGTCCGGCATCATGGGACGCAGGCCCGCCCAGGGCACCACGCTGCGCGTGCTGACGCCCGGGAAGCACTGCTGAACCCATTCGATGAGAGGGCGGATGCGGTCGGCGCGGATGTCCTTGTTGTAGCCGTTGAACTCCGCCGTGCCGGCCACGCGAAAGCGCTCTTCGCCGAGGCGGCTGGTGACCAGCTTGGTCTCGTCGTCCAGCAGGCTCACGACGGGAGCTGCGGCGCGGCTGGCTTCGTCCGGCAGATTGACCGTGATGGAATAGCCCTTGACCGGATAGATGTTGACGCTGTCGCCGAGCTGAGCGGCCAGCGCGCGGCTGGCCGTGCCCGCGCAGACCACCATGGCGTCGAAAGTCGAGGTCTCGGCCTCCAGACCCTGGCGCACGGTCACGCTGGCCTGTTTGCCGTTGCTGTTCACCGACACGATTTCCTGGCCGTAGCGGCATTGCACGCCCAGTCGCTCGCAGGCGGCGGCAAGGCCGCTGGTGAACTTGTGGATGTCGCCGGTGGAGTCGCTCTCGGTGAAGTAGCCGCCATAGAAGGTTCCTGACAGTGTCGGCTCGATGGCCTTCATTTCATCGGGCGTGACGGCGCGGCGCTCCAGCCCGCCCAGGGCGAGCAGTTGCGAGACCTTGCCCGCATGTTCGAAGCCGGCGCGGTCGCGGTAGATATGCAGGATGCCTTTTTGCTTCAGATCGAAGTCAATGCCTTCGGCGGCCGCCCATTCGAACAGGTGCTCGCGTGCCGCAATCGCCAGCCTGGCGGTCTCCACGGTGTTTTTCTGGTAGTGGGGGATGGCAGCGAGAAACTGGCAGAACCAGGAAATCTTGTGCCAGCTGGGCTTGGGGTTGAGCAGCAGCGGAGCATCGCTCTTGAGCATCCACTTGAGGCCTTTGACGATGGTGGACCAGTGGGTCCAGACCTCGGCATTCGAGGCCGAGAGCTGGCCGCCATTGGCGAACGAGGTCTCCATGGCCGCATAGCGCTGCTTCTCGAACAGGGTGACGGAAAATCCGCGGCGTGCGAGGGCGTAGGCGGTGGTCACGCCAGTGATGCCACCGCCGATGACGGCGATTGTCTTCATGATTCAGGTTCCAGACTCGTCAAGGGTGGAGCCCGTGCGCAACATGCGCAGCGGACGCCCCCTCTGTTCTGGACCTGAGAGATTCACGAGGCAGGGCCTTGCGGTGCTGCTCGCTTGCTCCTTCGGTATGCCCGGCGGACGATGACGTCCGGACATTCTTCAGAGTGTGTGAAAGCGATGCCGATCCTTTGGCCTGAGAGTTTCCGGGGCGGTTGCTCCTTCGGCGCTGCATGCGACAAGTTTGCGCTGCAGTCT
The DNA here is from genome assembly GCF_011752915.1 of Comamonas sp. Tr-654. NCBI lineage: Bacteria > Pseudomonadati > Pseudomonadota > Betaproteobacteria > Burkholderiales > Comamonadaceae > Comamonas > Comamonas sp. Tr-654. The sequence continues at coordinate 272,001 of NZ_VWWQ01000003.1, read as the reverse complement.
CTCTCGGCATCACCGGGCTGAGAGCCTGTGGCGAATGTAGGAAGAATGGCGGCGCCTGGATATACGGGTTTTCTAGACTTCTGCGCCGGGGCAGGCCGTGCTGCGCTTCTTTTATTTGATAGCAGCTAGCGCTTGTTTTTAATGACTTTCTTGTGTTTTTATAAGGAAAGTGAATGTGTTCATGCGCAAGAAGCTTCCGAATTCATAGCATCAGGCGCTGTCAAGTGCCGCTGAGCAGCCCCAGAGCCAACCCCTGCATTGACATGACGGGCCATGGTCGGCGGTGGATTTGGGCAAAATATCGTCTTTGCCTGTCAATGGGCCCGGCGATATCACCGCTTTGCCATTGAAGCGCCCGACCGGGGTGGCTGCCGATTCAGGATGCAACTGGCCTATCCGCCATGGCGTTCTGCTGTCATGGCTTCGTTCCTTTGTCCTTGTTGCCCGCGACCGTCATGGTCGCCTTTTTGCGTTGCCTGTCGCAGCGCCTGCGGGATGGTTGGGTGTTTTGTCCGGATGGGCGCAAACCATTACAACAAGACATTTATGTCCCAACCCAACTCAAGCCAGCAGCTCGCGCCGACTGGCGATGGTGACGATAACCAGCCCCGCTTGCACCGGGTGCTCAAGCAGCGCCACCTGAGCATGATCGCCATTGGCGGCGCCATCGGCACGGGCCTGTTTGTGGCCTCCGGCTCGGCCATCGCCCAGATCGGCCCGGGCGGTGCCGTGCTCACCTATCTGCTCATCGGCATCATGGTCTACTACATCATGACCAGCCTGGGCGAGCTGGCCGCCTTCATGCCGGTGGCCGGTTCCTTCTCGACCTATGCCTCGCGCTATGTGGATCGCGGCTTCGGCTTTGCGCTGGGCTGGAACTTCTGGTTCAGCTGGGCCGTGGTGGTGGCGGTGGATCTGGTGGCCTCGCAGCTGGTCATGGCCTACTGGTTTCCCAATGTGCCGGGCATCCTCTGGAGCGGCCTGTTCCTGCTGCTGATGGTGGGGCTGAACGCGTTTTCCGCGCGGGGCTTTGCCGAGGCCGAGTACTGGTTCGCGCTGATCAAGGTGCTGGCCGTGGTGGCCTTTCTGATCACCGGCGTGCTGATTCTGTTCGGCATCATCAGCAACGGCCATGTGCCCGGTTTCGAGAACTGGACCACGGGCGATGCGCCATTCGTCGGCAATTTCGCGACCTTTGTGGGCGTGGCCATGATCGTGGCCTATTCCTTCCAGGGCACGGAGCTGGTGGGCGTGGCGGCGGGCGAATCCGAGAATCCGCGCGAAAACGTGCCGCGTGCTATCCGTCAGGTGTTCTGGCGCATCCTGCTGTTCTATGTGCTGGCGATTGTCGTCATCGGCTTTCTGATTCCCTATACCGATCCGCAGCTGCTGCGCACCGATGTGGCCGATATCGCCGTGAGCCCGTTCACGCTGGTGTTCCAGCACGCGGGTCTGCTTTCGGCGGCCACGGTGATGAATGCGGTGATCCTGACCTCGGTGCTGTCGGCCGGCAACTCGGGCATGTATGCGGCCACGCGCATGCTCTACAACATGGCGACCGAGGGCAATGCGCCGCGCATCTTCTCCCGGCTGACCCAGAACGGCGTGCCGCTGGTGGCCTTGATCGGCAGCACGCTGGTCGCCAGCCTGTGCCTGTTTTCCTCGCTCTACAGCCCGCAGGCCGTCTATATCTGGCTGCTGAACCTGGCCGGCATGACGGAGTTCATCGTCTGGCTGGGCATTGCCGTCAGCCACTACCGCTTCCGTCGCGGCTATGTCATGCATGGTCATGATGTGGGTCTGCTGCCCTACAAGGCCGGTGCCTTCCCCTTCGGCCCCATCTTTGCCTTTGTGCTGTGTCTGGTGGTGACGCTGGGCCAGAACTACCAGGCCTTCCTGGAAGATCGCATCGATTGGGGCGGCGTGGTCTCGACCTATCTGGGCATTCCGCTGTTCCTGCTGTTCTGGCTGGGTTACTGGCTGGTCAAGCGCAATACCTGGATCAGCTATGCCGACATGCGCTTTGACGAGCTCGAAGACATCAAGCAGGGCAAGGTGTCGTCCTGAGGCGGTTTGAGCCTTCCCCTTCTCCAGGCGGGAAGGGGTAGCAGCAGGGACGGGGGCTGGCGCTGCTTGTTGTATCCCGTTGCCCGTGTGCTTGTTTGACGCATGGGTGCCGGTTCTTGCCGGCGCAGGCAAAATCGGCACTGTGAGCGATCTTCCCACCAGCCCCGAGTCCAGGCCCAGGCGCATAGCGCATCTGGACATGGATGCGTTCTACGCCTCCGTGGAGCTGCTGCGCTACCCGCAGCTCAAGGGGCTGCCGGTGGTGATCGGCGGCGGGCGGCGCAGCTTTGACGAGGAGCTGCTGGCGCGGCATGCGGGGCGGCCGCTGTCCGAGATCCCGGTGGCGGACTTTCCGCTGCTGCGCGATTACACGGGGCGCGGCGTGATCACCACGGCCACCTATCCGGCCCGGCAGTTCGGCGTGGGCTCGGCCATGGGCATGATGAAGGCCGCCAGGCTGTGCCCGCAGGCGATTCTTCTGCCCGTGGACTTTGCCGAGTACCGGCGCTTTTCGCGGGCCTTCAAAGAGATCATCCTGTCGATCGCGCCGCTCATGGAGAACCGTGGCGTGGACGAGGTCTACATCGACTTCACCGACGTGCCCGGTGGTCAGCGCGAAGGCGGGCGCGTGCTGGCCCGGCTGATCCAGAAATCCATCTTCGACGCCACGGGTCTGACCTGCTCGGTCGGCGTGGCGCCCAACAAGCTGCTGGCCAAGATGGCCAGCGAGTTCAACAAGCCCAACGGCATCTCCATCGTCCAGCCCGAGGATCTGCAAAGCCGGATCTGGCCGCTGGCCTGCCGCAAGGTCAACGGCATAGGGCCCAAGGCCGATGCCAAGCTCAAGAGCCTGGGCATTGAAACTATTGGCGACCTGGCCGCGCAAAGCCTGCCGCAACTGCTGCACTGGTTTGGCAAAAGCTATGGCCACTGGCTGCACGAGTCGGCCTGGGGACGGGACGAGCGTGCAGTGGTGACCGAGAGTGAGCCGGTGTCCATGAGCCGTGAGACCACCTTCGAGCGTGATCTGCATGCCGTGCGCGACAAGGCCGAACTGGGTGCCATCTTCACGGACCTGTGCGAGCGGCTGGCCGAGGACTTGCAGCGCAAGGGCTATGTGGGGCGGACGGTGGGCATCAAGCTGCGCTATGACGATTTCAGGATCGCCACGCGGGACCAGACCCTGAACCTGCCGATACAGGATGCGGCCGCCATCCGCCTGGCCGCAGGCCAATGCCTCAAGCGCGTGCCTCTGGGCAAGCGCATCAGGCTGCTGGGGGTCAAGGTCTCGGGCCTGATCGCCGAGCCACTCTGGCAGGCCAGTGCCCACGATCCGGTGGCGCGAGAGTTGCTGCTCAGGCCTCATGGTTTGACATCCGTCAAGCATTTGGATCCCTATACCGCATCTCTGTTCTGAGCCTGGGGGCTCGGGAATCATCGCTGTGCGATGATCCAAGTGTGAATTTGTGTATCTGGTTAACCAGCTGTCGACGGGATGCCTGATCGCTCACTCTCGAACAAAAACTACATAGGCCTATTGGAGGAGTGCAAAGCATGCGCCTGAACCTGCCGGTATCTCAACAAAACTACGACTTTCCGGGCGACGAGCTGCTGGTCTCCAGCACCAACACCAAGGGTGAGATCACGCATTGCAATCCCGCCTTCGTCCGCGTCAGCGGCTATGGCTATGAAGAGCTGATCGGCCAGCCGCACAATCTGATTCGCCACCCCGACATGCCGGCCGCTGCCTTCAAGGACATGTGGCGCACCATCGCCCATGGCTACCCCTGGACGGCACTGGTCAAGAACCGCCGCAAGAACGGCGATCACTACTGGGTGCGCGCCAATGTCACGCCCATCATGGAAGGCGGCAAGCCAAGCGGCTATCTGTCGGTGCGCACCAAGCCTTCGGCGGCGGAAGTGGCCGCAGCCGAAGCGCTGTACGCACGCATGCGCAACGAGGAAAAGCAGGCACAGGCCAGCTTCCGTTTGCGCGCGGGCGCGGTGCGCCGTCTGGGGCTGATGGGCTGGTGGGACGGCCGCAAGGATGTGGGCCTGGTGGCGCGCATGGCCTGGTTGCTGGCCATCGTGGCCTTGATCGTCATGCTGCCCGATATGCTGGGCTGGCAGGGCGTGGCTGCCTGGGGCTGGCGTGCTGCCAGCCTGGTGGCGGGCGGCGCCTTCGTGCTGTGGCGCTTTCAGCAGCGCTGTGTGGCGGGGTTGGAGGAAGCCAGCCGCTTTGCCGCCGATGTGGCCGCCTGCAATCTGAGCACCGAATGCAACCAGAGCTATAGCGGCGCCGTGGGGGCGCTGATGCTGAGGCTGCAGCAGATTCAGATCAATCTGCGCGCCGTGGTGGGCGATGTGCGCACCGAAGTGCAAGGCTTTGCACAGACTGCCCATGAAATCGCTCAGAGCAGTTTAGACCTGGCAGGGCGTACCGAGTCGCAGGCCACCAGCCTGCAGCAGACGGCGGCCTCGATGGAGGAAATTTCGGGCACCGTGTCGCAGACGGCCGATACGGCGCAGTTCATGGCCGGCGCCAGCGACGAGAGCAGCAAGGTGGCCAGCCGCAGCGGCGCGGCCATCAGCGAAGTGGGGCAGGCTATGGAGCATATCCGCGGCTCCTCCACCCGCATGAGCGAAATCATTGGCGTGATCGAGAGCATTGCCTTCCAGACCAATCTGCTGGCGCTGAACGCGGCCGTGGAAGCGGCGCGGGCTGGCGAGCAGGGGCGCGGCTTTGCCGTGGTGGCGGGCGAGGTGCGGGCACTGGCCCAGCGCAGTGCCGAGGCGGCCAAGGAGATCAGCGTGCTCATCAACCGCACGGTCGATGGCATCAATGACGGCAATGCGCGCATGCGTGCCGCAGGCCAGACCATAGACGGCATGGTGCAGGCCGTGGACAAGGTCGGCTCCCTGGTGCACCAGATCAGCATTGCCACGCGTGAGCAGTCGATAGGCATCTCCCAGGTCAACGAGGCCGTGGCCCAGCTCGACTCCGTGACCCAGCAGAATGCGGCGTTGGTGGAGCAGTCGACCAGCGCTGCGCAATCGCTGCGCCAGAGTGCCAGGACACTGGAGCGTTCGGTGGACGTGTTCCATCTCTAGGCTTTTGTGGTCTTGCTCTGAAAAGGCAGCCGTGGAGCTGCCTTTTTTGCATCGGCTTTCGGTAGGATTGCGGCATGAGTGTTGTGCTGACCCTGATCGCCATTGCGGCGCTGGCCCTGTGTTTGCTGATCTGGCTGATATCGCGTTTGCGCGCTGACGCCAGACCCGCGTCGTCTGCAACTGCCCAGCAGGAGGCCGAGCCGTCCGTGGCCCATGCCAGAGCGGCGTCGGAGGTTGCAGCGCAGACGCTCTCCGATCAAGAGCTCGCGGCGCAGGCGGATACGGCGTCAGAGGCCAGCAGGGATGTGAATTTTCGTCCCCAGGGCGAGCGCGGCATGGGCGGCCCCATCTATGGTGATGTGCTGTGTGCGGACGGCGTCTACCTGCCCCATGTCTGGGAGATGGACATGCACACCTCCTATGATGGGCGGTGGCTGCGCACGGGCTTTTATGACAGCGAGACCGCCCATCTGGTCGACCGCAAATCACGTCGCAGCTGGGTAATCAGCAAGCCGGAAGGCGAGCTGCTGGATGCCATCCACTGGCGCATGCCGCGCTGGAGCGGCGAGAGCATCAACGAAAGCGGGATCGCCGACGACGCGCATGTGATCATGTCCGATGCCAGCTTTGAGGCCTGGCTGGGTGAGCATATGGCTGCGCAGGCGCAGCCCCTGCTGCAGGTGGTGGACCTCTGGGTGCCGGCAGACTGCCTGCCGGCCGAAGTCGCCCGGCCCATGCCGACTCTGCCTCAACCGGCTCAGCCCACCCCGGTGCCGTCGGTGCTGTTGCAGCGCCACTGGCCGGCTTCGCTGCGCAAGCTGCGCTACCCCATGGCTCCGCTGCAGAATCCGCACTGGCAGCTGATGCTGGGTGAGGCCGCCCAGCCCTGGGTGCTGGACGAGAGCCACAGCATGGTCTGGCGTGCCGATGCCCAGGCCTTTGCGCTCTATGCCTACCCTACCCAGGGCGATGCCAGCCAGGCCAGCCTGAGGCTGGCCGTATGGACCATGGAGCGGGGCTGGCAGCAATGGCCGGAGTTGATGCCCGAGGATCGCAAGCCCTGGGCCCTGGGCCTGCCGGATCTTGAGCCGCCGAGCGAGCCGCAAGCGCCAGCAGTTTTGCCGCTGAGCTGGCTCAATGAACTGCTGCTGCAGAGAGTGCAGCTCGATATGCCCGAGACCGAGCGCCTGCATGATGGCACCAGCATCAGCTGCGCCATGAGCGAGGTGGATGTCTGCGCTGCCCATCAGCGCGATGGCTTGCCCATCCTCAAACCCTCGCTTCCCTTGTGCTTCGACTGGCTGCGTGATCCGGCGCAGCCCGCGCTGTGGCGCGCGCAGAGCGAGCCGCTCAAGGGGCAGCGCCTGATCTGGACCCTGTCCAAGCCCGCCCGGGAGGAGCTGGGCGAAACGGCGGCCTACAACCTGCAATGGGGTGAACGCCATTTGCCCGGCACCTGGGCTATGGAACACGTGATCGTGCAGGGGCGCTGGGCGATTCTCATGCCGCATGGCCGTGCACCGATTCGCGGTGGCAGCGGCAGCCTGCAGGTCTGGGACGGGGAGCGCCTGCAAAGCGTGGACCTGCCCTGGCCCGTGGTGCGGCTGGCCGCTGTGCCGTCGGTCAAGGGCGGCATGGCCGCTCGCCTGCGCGTGCTGGCGCTGACGGCCAGTCTGGCGGACAAGGACTGGGACCCCTCGACCGCATCCTGGCGCTGGCCTCTGCAGTCCGTATCGGCCAGCCATCTGGCAAGACCCGACTGGCGCCCGCTTTACTCCGAGCGTGAACTGGCGCCCGATGCGCAAGGGCGCTGGCAGTTGCTGCCGCGCTGGCGCGAGGTGAGACAGATCCAGCATCCCTGCTCCGACGGCGACTATGTCTGGCGCGACGACGTGCGCGGCGACACCGTCTGGTGGTGGGGTGGCGTGAACGAGCGCGTCAACCACTATTGGCAGCATGATGAACCTCGCAAGGACGGCGTGATCATGACGCGCAGCGGGCTCGCGTTCTGCGGTGTCGGGCCCTGTGCCTGTCCCCATCCTTCAGGCGAAGGCTGGGCCTTGCTGGAGCCGGTGGAGACACGCTATGGCGAACTGGGTCAATGGCAGCTGCACTGGCTCAACCCCGTGGAAAAGGAAGTGCGCACGCTGACGCTCAAGGCGCGCATGCCGGTGCTTCAGGGCTGGGATGCCCAGGGCCTGCATTGGCAGGATCTGCCCTTGCCTGACGAAGCGGCGCTGCAGGGCGAGGCCAGCGCGGTTCACAAGCCCCCGTCGGAGCCGGCAGCGGCGCGTCAGCTGGTGGTGGCGCAGACCTGGCAGCGTGCTGCCGTCGAGCCTCTGCGCCAGGGCATGAACGGGCTATGGCTGCGCATTCAGGATCTGCGCTATGCAGAGGCTTTGCTGGGGCAGGATGACTGCCCTTGGAAGAATTGATCCCCTGAGCCGCTTTGCAGCCTCAGCCCCTTGCTTGCTGCCCTTGGTTGGGCCGTGCCGATACTACTGGCGTGCCGTGCGCACATTGGCGGGCAGGGCGCCCGGGTGGCTGGTGCGGAAGGGGTTGATGTCCAGGCCGCCTCGGCGCGTGTAGCGGGCGTAGACAGCCAGCTTGATGGGTTTGCAGCGGCTCCAGATGTCCATGAAGATGCGCTCCACGCATTGCTCATGGAATTCGTTGTGGTTGCGAAAGCTCACCAGGTACTGCAGCAGACCTTCCTGCTCGATCTGTGCACCGCTGTATTGAATCTGCACGCTGCCCCAGTCGGGCTGGCCGGTGACCAGGCAGTTGCTCTTGAGCAGATTGCTGACCAGGGTCTCGCTGACGGGGGATTCGCCATGGTTGGCACGCAGCAGCTCGGGAGCCGGCGTGTACCGGGTGCACTCCACATCGAGGCGGTCCAGCAGCAGGCCGTCCAGCTCATGCACTTGCTGGGCATCGAACTGCTCTGCCTGCAGCAGCCGCACGCCCACGCTGCCCTGGGCCTCGCTGCCGCGCCAGGTGGCTTCGGACAGATCGGTGCGCAGGCGCGCCAGCACCTCGCTGGCATCGGCAAAGCGGGTGTTGTTGAAGCTGTTCAGATACAGCTTGAAGGACTTGCTTTCGATCAGGTTGGGCGTTTCGCAGGGGATGGTGAAATGCGCCAGTGCCACCTGGGGCTTGCCACGCAGATTGAGCCAGGAAACCTCGAATGAAGTCCACAGGTCGGCGCCAAAGAACGGCGGGTTGATGGCGGCGCCGATTTCCTCGCGCTTGGTCAGGCGTGGCAGGGGAAAGAGCAGGGACGCGTCGTACTGGTCCACATAGGCCGAGCTTTTGCCCAGCTGCGATTGTTCAGGGGTGTGCATGATTCAAAAACAAAATGGCCAGCAGTAAAAAAGATAGCTGCTGGCGCTTTATGGGTAAGGGCTAGAGCCTGTTTTACTTGAACTCTCGTTCGCGTAGCCACTTGGTGGCAATCCATTTTTCGCCCTCCAGCACGGGAGCGCCGCCGTGCAGGGTCTTGGTCGCCGGGTCGGGCCGGTTGTAGCTGAAGAATACGGCATTGCCACGGCGCGGTACGACCTGCAGCCCTACATCGGGAAAGGTGGTTGCGCCGCCGCGCGCGGGCTCGTTGAGATACATGACCAGGGTTCCCACACGCTGGCCGCCACGCTTGAGTATGGTCGGTGTGCCGGGCTCGTTGGGGGCGAAGTAATCGTAATGCGGCTTGTATTCGGCGCCGGGCCGGTAGTGCAGCACCTGCATGCCTTCGCCGTTTTCCAGCGGCCAGTTCAGCAGCCTGGCAATGCGCTGCTCCACGCGGCCGATGAGCTCGTTTTCTCCACGCTGGAAGAACATGCCATTGCTGGTGCGGTCGTCGTTGACGGCCTCGCCACCGCTCTGGTTGTCCACGGTCAGCGAGCGCTGCATGCGCGGGCTGGCGGAGGCGATGATGGCATCGCACTCCTCGTCGGAGAGCAGGTTGCCGAACACCACGACCCTGGGGTGACGCATATTCATCAGCACATGGACCTCGCGATCGCCGGTGTTGATGCAACAGGGATCTGTCTGCAGATCGGGCTCGGGCACGCCGGACTCGTGAATCTGCACGTTCACCCCGGCTTCGGGCCTGGCCGCCGCGAACGCCTGGGGTAGCTCGCCTTCTTCGGGCAGGGCCAGCGCCCGGCGTGCCAGATGCTCTGCCCAGCCCGCCTTGCGCATGGATTGCAGCAGCGATGGCAGCGGCACGCCGGAGGCGCTTTGCGTGCGCACCCATTGCATCAGCTCGGGTGTCAGGCCGGGAGGTGTGACGAACTCGTCTTGGGTGGAGGTGCTCATGTCGACAATGCTAGTGTGCACTGATGCCGATTTCAATGCGCGGCGTCAGTCTTGCAGCTTGCGGCGGAACACCAGCTTGCCGGGCGTGCTGGCCTGCTCGGCCAGCGCGTAGCCTTCCAGGTCGAACTTGCGCAGGTCGGCCACCTTCCTGGCCTTGTGCTGCACGGCCCAGCGCACCATCAGCCCGCGCGCGCGCTTGGCATGGAAGCTGATGATCTTGTACTTGCCGCCCTTGAAGTCCTCGAAAACGCATTCCACCACGGGGGCCTTGAGCGTCTTGAGATCCACGGCCTTGAAGTATTCCTGCGATGCCAGGTTGACGACAATGCGCTCGGCATGGGCGTCAGCGTGCTCGGCTTGTGCGGCACTGCGCTCGTTCAGATAGTCGGCAATCTGGGTTCCCCAGAACTGATAGAGGTTGCTGCCCTTGGCATTTTCCAGCCGGGTTCCCATCTCCAGGCGATAGGGTTGCAGCAGGTCCAGCGGGCGCAGCACGCCATAGAGGCCGCTCAGGATCACGACATGCTCCTGGGCCCAGTCCAGTTCCCTGGGTTTGAGGCTGGCGGCATTCAGACCTTCGTAGACATCGCCATTGAAGGCCAGCACGGCCTGGCGCGAGTTCTTGGCGGTGAACCTGGCACTGAACGCTTCGTAGCGGCCCACATTGAGCACGGCCAGCTTGTCGCTGATGCTCATGAGCTCGGAAATCTGCTGGGGCGACTTCTCGCGCAGCACTTCGATCAGTTCAAGGGGCTGTTTTTTGAATACCGGCAGCGTGTGTGGCAGCTCGGCGGAAATTGGGCTTTCATAGTCCAGCGATTTAGCCGGAGAGATCAGAAACAACATGGCTTGACGTTCACTCAATCAAAGAAAGGGCGCATGAAAAAGGGCCAAGGCCCCATCCACAGAAGTGGACAGTCCCCTTGGCCCTGTGATGCCGGAAGGCAGTCTGCTTAGGCGTTGACGCCTGCAGCCTGTTCTTCCTTCTCGAACGGCAGCTGCATCAGGCTCAGATCCTTGCGGGTCTCGACCAGAATCAGCGGGCCTTCGTCAAGCACCACCACGGGCGGGCGCTCGCGTGGAATGCGCACGGGCTTGGGCTCGGCGGCAATCGCAGCCTGGACGGCGGCGATCTTTTCGGCATCGGAGTTGATCCATTCCAGACCCGATGCGGCTGCCAGGGCTTGCAGCTCGGCAATCGGCAGCGCATAGCTCTGTGCCTTGGGCGCTGCGACTGCAGGGGCAGGAGCCACGGTTTCAGCCACAAGCTCGACTGCGGCAGCCTGAGGCTCTGCAGCCGCCGCAGGCTCTGCCTGCACGGGCTGGGCGGGCTCCGCCATAGGAGCGACAGCCACCGCGGCTTCTTCTGCAGCCACGGGGGCCTGCACTTCTGCGGCTACAGGCGCTTGCTCTGCCTGAGCCTGAGGTGCAACCGCATCAAAGTAGCTGCGGCGTGCCGGCTGCTCGCCAGCGTCAGTTGCAGGCACTTCGACCGGGGCCTGGGCTTCGGCTGTCTGCTCGGCAGACTGCTCTTCTGCCTGTGCATCGCGCGGTGCACGGTCGCGGCGGTCACGGCCATAGCGGTCACGCGAACGGCGCTGGCGGGGTTCGCGAGTCTCGCCGCCTTGTGCGCCATCCTGCACCTGAGCGTCAGAGCCTTCAGCTTGGGCGGTATTCAGCACCGCTTCGTCGACCACGGGCTGCATGGCGGGCTGGGCATCGGCGTTGCGATTCTGGCGCTCACGGCGGCCTTCACCGCGTTCGCCGCGCTCATTGCGTTCCGCACGTTCGCCGCGTTCCTGGCGGTTGCGCTCGGGCTTGGGAGCTGCGTTGAACTCTTCGCCATTCAGCGCGGCTTCTGCCACCTGGGGCTGGCGGTCGTCGCGGCGCTCGTTGCGTTCGCCACCGCGGCGACTGCCGCGCTCGGGGCGGTCCTGGCGCTGTTGCTGCTCGGGACGCTCGTTGCGTTGCTGCTCATCACGGCCCTGGGCATTGCGGCGGTTGTTGCGGTCCGTGCGTTCGCTGCCATTGCGCTCTGCGCTGTTGCGGTCGCTGCGGTCACCGCCACGGCGGCTACGGTCACCGCCACGGCCTTCGCCTCGGCGGCCATCGCGGCTGCCTTCACGGGCGGCAGGAGCGGCAGCCTCGGCCGCGGGAGCGGGGGCTGCCACGGGAGCCGGTGCGCCAAAGCCGAACAGATTCTTGAGCCAGGCAAAGAAGCCTTGCTCGCGCACCACGGGGCGGGCCGCTACGGGAGCGGGTGTCGCGGCGGCAGCGGCAGTGCGCGGCTGGCGGGGTGGTCGAGGCTCGGCAATCGGCGCGGGAGCATCGGGCAGGACCCCCTTGATGACGGGAGTCTGCTTGTTGGTGGGCTCCTGCGAGCGGCGGGTGACGGTGGTCACCTCTTCGGGCTCGTCGGCCAGCTTGTAGCTGGCTTCCATGGACTCCAGGCGCGAGTCGTCGTGCTTGAGGCGCTCGAGCTTGTAGTGCGGCGTGTCCATGGACTTGTTGGGCACCATGATCACGTTGACGCGCTGCTTGAGCTCGATCTTGGTGATTTCGCTGCGCTTCTCGTTGAGCAGGAAGGAGGCCACTTCCACGGGCACCTGGCAGTGCACGGCGGCCGTATTGTCCTTCATGGACTCTTCCTGAATGATGCGCAGAATCTGCAGCGCCGAGCTTTCCGTGTCGCGGATGTGGCCGGAGCCGCCGCAGCGCGGGCAGTTGATGTGGGCGCCCTCGGACAGGGCGGGCTTGAGGCGCTGGCGGCTCATTTCCATCAGGCCGAACTTGCTGATGGTGCCGAACTGCACGCGGGCGCGGTCCTGACGCAGGGCATCGCGCAGGCGGTTCTCCACTTCGCGGCGGTTCTTGGCCTCTTCCATGTCGATGAAGTCGATCACGATCAGGCCGCCCAGGTCGCGCAGGCGCATCTGGCGGGCCACTTCGTCAGCGGCTTCCAGGTTGGTGCGGGTCGCGGTTTCCTCGATATCGCCGCCCTTGATGGCGCGGGCCGAGTTCACGTCCACGGAGACCAGGGCTTCGGTGTGGTCGATCACGATAGCGCCGCCCGAGGGCAGGGTCACGGTGCGCGAATAGGCGGACTCGATCTGGTGCTCGATCTGGAAGCGCGAGAACAGGGGGGCGTCGTCGCGGTAGCGCTTGACGCGGGCAGCATGCTCGGGCATCACATGTGCCATGAACTGCTGAGCCTGTTCGTAGATGTCATCGGTGTCGATCAGGATGTCGCCGATGTCATTGTTGAAATAGTCGCGGATGGCGCGGATCACCAGGCTGGATTCCTGATAGATCAGGAAGGCGCCCTTGGAGGCCCTGGCGGCGCCGTCGATGGCGCTCCACAGCTTGAGCAGGTAGTTCAGGTCCCACTGCAGCTCGGGAGCCGAGCGGCCGATACCGGCGGTGCGCGCAATGATGGACATGCCCTTGGGGTACTCGAGCTGGTCCATGGCCTCCTTGAGCTCGGCGCGGTCCTCGCCCTCGATGCGGCGCGAAACGCCACCGCCACGGGGGTTGTTGGGCATCAGCACCACATAGCGGCCGGCCAGCGAGATGAAGGTGGTCAGGGCCGCGCCCTTGTTGCCGCGCTCTTCCTTTTCGACCTGGACGATCAGCTCCTGACCCTCGCGGATCACGTCGTTGATGCGGGCCTGGCTGGGCGAAATGCCTTCGGCAAAGTATTGCTTGGAGATTTCCTTGAAGGGCAGGAAGCCGTGGCGGTCTTCACCATAGTCCACAAAGCAGGCTTCGAGGGAAGGCTCGACGCGGGTCACGACGGCCTTGTAGATATTGCCCTTGCGTTGTTCGCGACCTTCGATTTCGATCTCGTAGTCCAGCAGCTTCTGGCCGTCCACAATGGCCAGGCGGCGTTCTTCAGACTGCGTCGCGTTAATCAGCATCCGTTTCATGATGCGCTTCCTTTATTCGTTTTATGGGGCACGCTGGTCACAGACCAACGTGCCTTTGACTGGTAATCAAAGACAGGCTCAACAGGAGCCGTGATGCCAGACGAACGTGTTGAAACGGATGAGGAATCTGGGGCGGTACAGGACGGCGCTACTGGCCTGATCTCAAGTCAGTAGCGGAGGTACAGGCCGGGGGACGAGCGGTAGAGGACGCGCATGCAGACGGGGTACAAAAGAAGCCGACGCGCGTGCTAGGGAGGTGGGTGGTTTCTTCCAGACATGACTCGTCCCGGGGGCCGGCCGTGCCTTGCCCCAGAGGTTGATCAGCAATGTCCAAAAGATCCACATGCTCGTTGAGAAAACCGACAGTTGCAGGCTGCTTTTGCCTGGTCAACTGCACGGTATGAGATTCCGTATCAGTGTTTCAATTCGTCAGCCTTTGCCAGGCTTTCACAGGCTGCTGCAGCTCATCTTGACTGCAATTTGCGTGTGCAAAACTGGCGGGCATCGACCTGCCTGTGCGGTGGGAAATGATTGTTTGGACTAAACTCCATGCGAATCAATCACTTACAACTAAGCTCGGCACAGGTGAAACACATTATAGAGGGCAAACCGGCACAGGACCGGTCCCAGAATACGGCCACGGCCTCGGTACGGCTGATCGAGGTCGATGAAGACTCCGCCGGACAGCGACTCGACAACTTTCTCATGCGCCACCTCAAGGGGGTGCCCAAGACCCATGTCTACCGCATCATCCGCAGTGGTGAAGTACGGATCAACAAGGGGCGCGTGAGTGCAGAGACCCGGGTTCAGCCCGGCGATGTGGTGCGTCTTCCCCCGGTCCGGATCTCCGACAAAGTGGCTGAAAAAGCGGAACGCCCGGCGCCGGCTAAGGACTTTCCCGCACTGTTGGATGACGAGCACATGATCGCTTTGTCAAAGCCTGCCGGCGTGGCCGTGCATGGAGGCTCTGGCGTGAGCTTTGGCGTCATCGAGCAACTGCGCCAGGCGCGTCCCGATGCCAAGTTTCTCGAGCTGGTGCACCGGCTGGATCGCGAAACCTCGGGCATCTTGCTGGTCGCCAAAAAGCGCTCCGCACTCATCAATCTGCAGGACCAGTTTCGCGAACGTGAGACCGGCAAGACCTATCTGGCACTGGTGCAGGGGGCTTGGCCGGCCAACAAGAAGGTCATCGACCTGCCGCTGCACAAGTATCTGCAGGCTGATGGCGAGCGCCGCGTGCGCGTGACCACGGCCGATGACCCGGACGGAATGCGCTCCATCACCCTGGTCAAGATCAGAAAGCTGATCGAGCCGCGTCCCCTGCAAGGACTGCCTGCCATGAGCCTGCTGGAGGTGACCATCAAAACAGGTCGTACCCACCAGATTCGCGTGCATCTGTCGTCACAGGGGCATCCCATCGTGGGCGACGATAAATATGGTGATTTTGATCTCAACCGTCGTGTGCAAAAGCAGGGGCTCAAACGCATGTTTCTGCACGCCTGGCGGCTACAGTTCAACCATCCCGCCAGCGGCGAGCGTGTCGAGCTGCGCGCCGAGCTGCCGCCGGAGCTGGCGGATTTTGTGAACTGACTAGGCTTCATGACTACTGAAAACCATAGCGCCCAGCGACCACGCCGCTTCGATCTGATTGCATTTGACTGGGACGGGACCGTGGCGGACTCGACGGCCATCATCAGTCGCAGCATCCAGGAGGCGGTGCGTGATGTGGGTGGCACCGTGCCCAGCGACGAGCAGGCAGCCTATGTGATCGGCATGGCGCTGATGCCGGCTCTGGCCCGCGCGGCACCCGATGTGCCGCCTGAGAAATACCCGGAGTTGGCCAATCGCTATCGCTTTCACTTCTTCAAGCATCAGGACGATATCTGCGTGTTTGACGGCATCCTGCCTTTGCTTGCAGAGCTGCGTGAACGCGGCCACTGGCTGACCGTGGCCACGGGCAAGAGCCGCATGGGGCTCAACCATGCGCTGCAGGACCCGCAGCTCAAGGGATTGTTCGACGGTTCGCGCACGGCCGACGAGACCGCCGGCAAGCCCAGTCCGCTGATGCTGCACGAGCTGATGGCCGAATTCGGTGTGGAGCCCGAGCGCACGCTGATGATTGGCGACACCACGCACGACTTGCAGATGGCGCAGAATGCCGGCTGTGCCTGTGTGGGGGTCTCCTATGGTGCCCATGCGCCCGACGGCTTTGCCCAGTTCGATCCGCTGTTCGTGGCCGATTCCGCGGCGCAACTGCGGGCCTGGCTGCTGGCCAACGCGTGAAGCCAGATATGACAGATGCCGTGGAGCTGTGCGCCAGTGCGGATCTGGTCGATGGCGGCCGGGCGGTGGGCTTTGATGTGCTGTATGCCGGTCAGAGCAGCCGCGCTTTTGCGATTCGCTACCAAGGGCAGGTTCATGCCTATCTGAATCGCTGCAGCCATATCCCCATGGAAATGGACTACCAGGAAGGTCAGTTTTTCGACGATTCCGGTCGCTGGCTGTTGTGTTCTACCCACGCAGCGGCCTACGAACCTGACAGCGGTGCCTGTGCGGGCGGTCCTTGCCGCGGCGGACTGGTAAAAATCGCCTTGAGCGAAAGCAGTGGCTTGGTGCACTGGCATACTGGGCCACAACTGAAACCTCTGAAGTTTTGAGATGAGTACTCCTGACAACCATGATTCCCAGTCGCATGTGACGCCGGGCGCAGACCTGTGGTCCAAGGCGCCTGCTGCGTCCGCTGAGGCGCCCGCCGCTGCCAAGGCCTCCGGGAATGGGGGCTGGGAGCGCGATGTGCTGGAAAAGCTGGTGTTTGCTTCCATCAAGGAGCAGCGGGCGGCACGGCGCTGGCGTTTTTTCAGCCGTCTGCTGTGGTCCGTGGTGGTGCTCCTGGTACTGTGGGCAGTGTTCTTCAAGGACACGGCCACCAAGACCAGTACCTCACCCCATACTGCGGTGGTGGAGATCAAAGGCGAGATCGCCTCGGGAGCCGACGCTAGTGCCGAGTTCGTGGTGGCGGCCATGCGCAGCGCCTTTGAGGATTCCGGCTCGCGCGCCGTGGTGCTGCTGATCAACTCGCCTGGCGGCAGCCCCGTGCAGGCCGGCATCATCAACGATGAGATGACGCGTCTCAAGGCCAAGTACAACAAGCCTCTGTATGCGGTGGTCGAGGAATCCTGTGCCTCGGCGGCCTACTACATTGCGGCGGCGGCCGACGAGATCTTCGTCGACAAGGCCAGCATCGTGGGCAGCATCGGCGTGCTCATGGACGGCTTTGGCTTCACCGGCGTGATGGACAAGGTCGGCGTGGAGCGCCGCCTGCTGACGGCCGGCGAGAACAAGGGCTTTCTCGACCCCTTCAGCCCCATGTCGCCGCAGCAAAAGGAATTTGCGCTGCAGATGCTGGAGCAGATTCACCA
The DNA here is from genome assembly GCF_011752915.1 of Comamonas sp. Tr-654. Taxonomy (NCBI): domain Bacteria; kingdom Pseudomonadati; phylum Pseudomonadota; class Betaproteobacteria; order Burkholderiales; family Comamonadaceae; genus Comamonas; species Comamonas sp. Tr-654. The sequence goes on along the minus strand of NZ_VWWQ01000003.1, from coordinate 255,161 downwards.
GCAGTTCATCGGCGTGGTCAAGGCCGGTCGCGGTGACCGCCTGCATGAGACCCCCGAAATGTTCAGCGGACTGTTCTGGACCGGCCAGCAGGCCGTGGAGCTGGGTCTGGCCGACAAGCTGGGCAGCCTCGACTATGTGGCGCGCGAGGTGGTCAAGGCCGAGGAGGTCATCGACTACACCCGTCGCGACAATGTGGCCGAACGTCTGGCCAAGCGCTTTGGCGCCGCCATCGGAGAGGGCTCGGTCAAAGCCATGCGCGGCTTGGTGCCCAGCATTCGCTGATTAAGCATCGAAAGGCCGCTAACCCATTGCCAGGTGAGCGCCGATAGCTATCAAAAAGCCTGCGGTATTGGCCGCAGGCTTTTTGATTTCAGGCGCTTAGCGGCCTATGGCAAACACCACCGGTGTGCGGTTGTCGGGAGGCGCGTTGCGCTGGCGCCATTCGCGCACCAGATGGCTTTCGATGCGTGCCGTCTCCAGCGTCAATCCGCTGGCCAGGGCCAGTCTGGTATTGGGTTGCAAGGTTTGCAACAGCGCCTGCCAGAGAGCAGCATTGCGGTAAGGCGTCTCGATGAACTGCTGGGTCTGGCCTTGGCGCAGGGCCAGGCTCTCCAGCTCCTTGATGCGGGCCGTGCGCTCGGCGCCATCCTGAGGCACGTAACCGACAAAGGCGAAATTCTGGCCGTTGAGGCCGCTGGCAGCCAGGCCCAGCAGCAGCGAGACCGGTCCCGTCAGCGGTATTACGCGAATGCCCAGATCATGGGCGGCACGCACGACGGAGCTGCCGGGGTCGGCCACGGCGGGCATGCCCGCCTCGCTGATCAAGCCCATGTCCAGCCCGGCCAGAGCCGGTGCCAACAGGGGCTTGGGGTCGAAGACGGCGCCGCCTTTGTTGCCATGGTCGCCTTTTTTGTGGGCTTCGCGTGGCAGCTCGGCAATGTTCTGGGCCTGCAGCGGCGCAGCCAGCGGGAACAAGGCGTCGATGCGCTTGAGATAGGCGCGGGTCGTCTTGGCGTTTTCGCTGATCCAGTGAGTCAGAGAAGCGGCGCGGCGCAGCGTGCCCTCGGGCAGCACCTCGGTCAGCGCGGTCTGGCTTTCGCAGCCGAAGTCGAGTGGAGCAGGCACCAGGTAAAGGGTGCCGACTTTGCTTTTAGATGTGTCGCTCATGGCAGAACCACTCCCGCGGCACGCAGCAACTGGCAGGTGCGGATCAGCGGCAGGCCTATCAGTGCCGTGGGGTCGTCGCTGACGATGGCATCCAGCAGAGCGATGCCCAGGCCCTCGCTCTTGGCCGAGCCTGCGCAGTCATAAGGCTGCTCGGCACGCAGATAGCGCTCGATCTCGAGGTCGTTCAGTTCACGAAAGCGCACTTGCACCGTGACTACGCCGGACTCCATGAAGCCGGCTTCGGCACAGCTCACGCAGACGCCGGTGTGAAAATTCATCTGGCGGCCGCTCATCTGGCGCAGCTGCTCGGTGGCGTGCTCGTGGGTGCCGGGCTTGGACAGGGGCTGGCCGTCGAGCTCGGGCACTTGGTCGGAGCCGATAACGATGGCGCCGGGGTGTAGCTGGGCCACGGCTTGTGCCTTGGCCACGGCCAGACGCAGGCTCAGCTCGTAGGGTGTTTCGCCGCTGTGCGGGGTTTCATCCACTTCGGGAGACACCGTCTCGAACGGCAGTTGCAGGCGGCTGAGCAGCTCGCGGCGGTAGCGCGAGGTCGAGCCAAGAATCAATGGACGCTCAAGTCGTCCGGCAATCAATAAGTCGGGCATTGCGGGATTCTCTTACACTGACTGCATGAGCAAGGATTTTTCTGCGACCCGGCTGGACGTGCGTGCTTTCGCGCAGGCCGCAGGTCATCTGCATGGTCAGGCACCATTGTCGGACTTCAAGCGTCTGGCGGCGGATGCGCTGGCGATTACTGGCGAGCAGCCCCTGGTGCGCTGGGAAGCCGAAGGCGAGCTGGTCGAGCAAAAGGGCGGCAGCGGCCATGTGTGGCTGCACCTGAGTGCCGAGGTGGATTTACCGCTGACCTGCCAGCGCTGCCTGACCGAGGCCGATATTCCCCTTTATGTGGATCGGTCATTTCGCTTCGTTCCGGACGAGGCGACGGCAGAACTGGAAGATGACGACAGCGATGAGGATGTGCTGGCACTGAGCAGCGAGTTCAATCTGCTGGAGCTGATCGAGGACGAGCTGCTGATGGAAGTGCCGGTGGTGCCTCGCCATGAGGTCTGCCCGGTGCCCGTCAAGCTGGAGGTCAGCGATGACGCCTTCGAGCAGGCCAATGAGCAAAAGGAGAACCCTTTTGCCGTGCTGCAATCTCTCAATGTAGGCAAGTCTGCCGACTGATCCAGCCCGGAGCACGGTGGGGATTTGATTTTGCATAGGCCACGAAAAGCGTTTGCGCTATAATCGTGAGCTTCGCGCGAAACCCCCTCGTGTCTTTAATGGGCTGATCGCGTTTTTTTAGGACTTGCACAGACAAGGGCGCACTTACTCTCGGTGGGTGCGTTGAAAGGCAGAGTTTTTTGCCCGGTCTTGCTGTGTGGGTCGTGTTACCAACCCTTTCAAGATACACAGGAGCCATCATGGCTGTTCAGCAAAACAAGAAGTCTCCCTCCAAGCGCGGCATGCACCGTTCGCACAATGCACTGAATGTGCCTGGCATTGCTGTTGAAGCCACTACCGGCGAAACACATCTGCGCCACCACATCAGCCCCAACGGCGTGTACCGTGGCCGTCAAGTGCTGAAGAACAAGTCCGAAGCCTAAGCGACGACTGCATTCGCAAAGCCTGTTGCTACATTTTTTGTAGCAACAGGCTTTTGTTTTTATGGGAGATATTTGCAAAATCAGCCTTGGCTGGCCTTGCTGCACAATTCCAGGGCTGGTTTTGCAGATAACTCCTGTGGTGGTCCCTGGACCATCCAGTTCATTACCCCAAACCCGATTGGACCTGTCAGTCGCCCATGATTACTTTGGCTGTTGACTGCATGGGGGGCGATCATGGCCCCCGCGTCACGCTGGCCGCGTGTCGTCAGTTTCTGAATTTACACCCCGATGCGCATCTGCTGCTGGTCGGCAAGGCCGATGAGTTGGCTGGCTTCAAGCACGAGCGTGTGACCGTCGTCCCCGCCACGGAAGTGGTGAGCATGGATGACCCCGTTGAAATAGCCCTGCGCAAGAAAAAGGACTCGTCCATGCGCGTGGCTGTGCAGCAGGTCAAAAATGGCGCGGCTCAGGCTGCAGTGTCTGCCGGCAATACCGGAGCGCTGATGGCGATCTCGCGCTATCTGCTCAAGACTCTGGATGGAATTGACCGTCCTGCCATTGCCTTTGGTTTGCCCAATGCCAAGGGCAGCGACACCACCATGCTGGACCTGGGTGCCAATGTGGACTGCACGGCGGAGCATCTGCTGCAGTTTGCGGTCATGGGCTCGGCCCTGGTCTCGGCGCTCAAGAACACCGAGGCGCCCAGCGTCGGCCTGCTCAATATCGGAGAAGAGCTGATCAAGGGCAGCGAAGTCATCAAGCGCGCCGGCGAGTTGCTGCGCGCTGCTGGCGATGCGGGCAATCTCAACTTCTACGGCAATGTCGAGGGCAACGACACCTTCAAGGGTGTGGTGGACATTGTGGTGTGCGATGGTTTCGTTGGTAACGTTGCGCTCAAGACCACCGAAGGGGTTGCCTCGATGATCTCGGGGATTCTCAAGGAAGAGTTCAAACGCAATATCTTCACCAAGATTGCCGCCATCATTGCCTATCCGGTGCTATCTGCGCTGATGAAGCGTGTCGATCACCGTCGGTACAACGGCGCTGCCTTGCTGGGCCTGCGTGGGCTGGTCTTCAAAAGCCATGGCTCGGCCGATGCAATGGCATTCGAGCATGCTTTGAACCGCGCGTATGATGCGGCACGCAACAACCTGCTTGACCGTGTCCGCAGCCGTATTGCTGCTGCCGCACCCTTGTTGCTGGCAGCGCAGACGGAATCTGGAACTTCGGCGCCCTGATAGAAGACATGAGACGCTACGCACGCATCATCGGCACCGGCAGTTACCTGCCGCCCCGCCGCCTGACCAATAACGACCTCGCAGCCGAGCTGGCTCAGCGTGGCCTGGAAACCTCGGACGAATGGATCGTCGAGCGCACCGGCATTCGTGCCCGCCACTTTGCCGAGCCCGATGTGACCAGCAGCGATCTGGCTCTGGAAGCCAGTCGCAAGGCCATCGAGGCTGCAGGCATAGAGGCTTCGGACATCGATCTGATCATTGTCGCAACGTCCACCCCGGACATGGTGTTTCCCTCGACGGCAGCCATCCTTCAGCACAAGCTGGGCATCAGCAATGGTTGCCCTGCCTTTGATGTGCAGGCGGTGTGCAGCGGTTTCGTCTATGCCTTGACAGTGGCGGACTCCATGATTCAGTCCGGCGCCGCCAAGCGCGTGCTGGTGGTGGGCTCCGAAGTCTTCAGCCGCATCCTGGATTTCAACGACCGCACGACCTGCGTGCTGTTCGGTGATGGCGCCGGCGCCGTGGTGCTGGAGGCCTCCGACGAGCCCGGCATCCTGTCCACCGAATTGCATGCTGATGGCAGCCATGTCGGCATTCTCTGCGTGCCGGGTAATGTCTCCGGTGGCAATGTGCTGGGCGACCCCTTGCTCAAGATGGACGGTCAGGCCGTGTTCAAGCTGGCAGTGAGCGTGCTGGACAAGGCTGCTCGCTCCGCGCTGGAAAAAGCGGGCCTGACGGATGCCGACATCGATTGGCTGATTCCGCACCAGGCCAATATCCGCATCATGCAAAGCACGGCGCGCAAGCTCAAGCTGTCCATGGACAAGGTGGTGGTGACCGTCGATCAGCATGGCAACACCTCGGCTGCCTCGATTCCCCTGGCGTTGGATCATGGCGTGCGCAGCGGCCAGGTCAAAAAAGGCCAGACCGTGCTGCTCGAAGGTGTGGGTGGTGGCTTCACCTGGGGGGCAGTGCTCCTCAAGATGTAGCTATAAACGCAAGCTAGATAAGCGTTTAAGGCAGTTTTTATACTAAGAAATATGAAGAAATTCGCGTTTGTATTTCCTGGCCAGGGCTCTCAGTCCGTAGGCATGCTGGACGGCTGGGGTGATCATCCCGTCGTGGCTCAGACCGTGGCCGAAGCCTCCGAAGCTCTGGGTGAGGATGTAGGTCTGCTGATCAAGCAAGGCCCCAAGGAAGCGCTGGCTCTGACCACCAATACCCAGCCCGTGATGCTGGTGGCCGGTGTGGCGGCCTGGCGCGTCTGGCAGGCCGAGGGCGGTGCACTGCCCGATGCCGTGGCCGGTCACTCCCTGGGTGAGTACTCGGCACTGGTTGCGTCCGGCGTGCTGACGCTGGCTCAGGCCGCTCCCCTGGTGCGTCTGCGTGCTGCAGCCATGCAGGATGCCGTGCCTGTGGGCACGGGCGGCATGGCGGCTGTGCTGGCGCTGGATGCCGAAAAGGTCAAGGCAGTCTGTGCCGAAGTGACGGCTCAGTTGGGCGGCGCCGAAGTGGTGGAAGCCGTGAACTTCAACGATCCCGGTCAGACCGTGATCGCTGGCAGCAAGCTGGCCGTGGAAAAAGCCTGTGAAGCGGTCAAGGCGGCCGGTGCCAAGCGCGCCCTGCCTCTGCCCGTGTCCGCACCTTTCCACTCCAGCCTGATGAAGCCCGCTGCAGAAAAGCTCAAGGTCGCGCTGGCCGAGCTGACGCTGGCTACCCCCTTGATTCCCGTCATCAACAATATCGACGTCACCGTCCAGACGGACGCTGATTCGATTCGTGATGCCCTGTATCGTCAGGCCTTTGGCCCGGTGCGCTGGGTGGAATGCGTTCAGGCCATCAAGGCGCGCGGCGTCACCCATATCGTGGAATGTGGACCCGGCAAGGTGCTGGCCGGCATGGTCAAGCGTATTGACGCCGACCTGACGGGTGCTCCCTTGTTTGATACAGCCACCCTGGCTGACGTGAAAGAATTGCTCGCATGACTGATAACCAGACCAAGCCCCAGGTTGCCCTGGTCACCGGAGCCACTCGTGGCATTGGTGCCGCCATTGCGCAGGAGCTGGCCTCCAAGGGCTATCAAGTGATCGGCACGGCCACCTCGGATGCCGGTGCTGAAAAGATCAGCCAGGCGCTGTCCGCCTTCGGCGGCCGCGGTGTCACGCTGAACGTGACCGACGGCGCTGCCGTGGATGCCCTGATCGACTCCATCGTCAAGAACGACGGCGGCCTGCATGTGCTGGTCAACAATGCGGGCATCACGCGCGACACCCTGGCGATGCGCATGAAGGATGACGACTGGGACGCCGTCACCGACACCAATCTGAAGGCCGTTTTCCGAGTCAGTCGTGCGGCTATTCGCCCCATGATGAAGCAGCGCTTCGGTCGCATCATCAGCATCACCAGCGTGGTCGGTGCCTCGGGCAATGCTGGTCAGGCCAACTACGCTGCAGCCAAGGCTGGCGTGGCGGGCATGACCCGTGCTCTGGCCAAGGAACTGGGCAGCCGCGGCATCACCGTGAACTGCGTGGCTCCCGGCTTCATCGCCACGGACATGACGGCAGACCTGCCAGAGGCGCAGAAGGCTGCGCTCAAGGCGCAGATCGCCATGGGCGATCTGGGTCAACCCAGCGACATCGCGCATGCCGTGGCCTATCTGGCCTCTGCCGGTGCCGGCTATGTGACGGGGCAGGAGTTGCACGTCAACGGCGGCATGTACATGTAAGAGATTTCGGCAGCTTGCGTGGTGTTTGCCACAACTGCTGCCAGAGGCTGAACATTTTTGCAAGTTCAGTGGCCGTTTCCTCGCGACGGCCAGCCGCCAAGGGGCTTCTCCCGAAACGGCTAGAATCGCGGGTTCATTCACAACCCCCTGAGGGAAACCATGAGCGATATCGAAGCACGTGTCAAAAAAATCATTGCTGAACAACTCGGCGTTGAAGAGTCCCAAGTGACCAACGAAAAGGCCTTCGTGGCTGACCTGGGCGCTGACTCCCTGGACACAGTGGAACTGGTGATGGCCCTGGAAGATGAATTCGGCATCGAGATCCCTGACGAAGACGCAGAGAAGATCACGACGGTGCAAAACGCCATCGACTACGCCAATACCCACCAAAAGGCCTAAGGTCTTTTTTCAGCGATCAGTTAAAGGTTTGAACGCATGAGCCGTCGTCGCGTTGTCGTGACCGGTCTGGGCTGCATCTCCCCCGTGGGTAACACGGTGGGCGAAGCCTGGACCAATCTTTTGGCCGGCCAGTCCGGTATTGACCTCATCACCAAGTTCGATGCGTCGAACTTCTCCTGCAAGATTGCGGGTGAGGTCAAGGGATTTGATGTGGAGAAGTACATGAGCGCCAAAGATGCGCGCTCCATGGATACCTTCATTCATTACGGCATCGCGGCTGCGGAGCAAGCCGTTCTGGACGCAGGCCTGCCCACAGGTGAAGCCCTGTCCGAAGACCTTGCCACACGCATTGCCTGCGTGATCGGCTCGGGCATTGGCGGCCTGCCGCTGATCGAGAACACTCACGCAGAACTGGCTGCCCGCGGTCCTCGCCGCATCACGCCGTTCTTCGTGCCTGCTTCCATCATCAATATGGTGGCAGGGCATGTGTCCATGCGATTTGGCTTCAAGGGGCCGAATCTGTCGATCGTTACAGCCTGTACCACAGGTCTGCATTGCATCGGCGAAGCCGGACGCATGATCGAATACGGCGATGCAGACATCGTCGTGGCCGGTGGCACGGAAGCCACTGTCTCGCCTCTGGGTGTTGGCGGCTTTGCTGCCATGCGTGCGCTGTCCACGCGTAACGATGACCCCAAGGCTGCCTCGCGCCCCTGGGACAAGGACCGTGACGGCTTTGTACTCGGTGAAGGTGCCGGTGTGCTGGTGCTCGAAGAGTACGAACACGCCAAGGCCCGTGGCGCCAAGATTTACGCGGAGCTGGCAGGCTTTGGCATGAGTGCCGATGCCGGTCACATGACGGCTCCCAACATGGACGGCCCCCGCCGCGCCATGCTCAATGCCTTGCGCAATGCCGGTGTGAACCAGGATCAGGTCAATTACCTGAATGCGCATGGCACGTCCACGCCGCTGGGCGATGCGAACGAGTCCAATGCCATCAAGGCGGCCATGGGCGAGTTTGCGAAGAAGAATCTGGTGGTCAGCTCGACCAAGTCCATGACGGGTCACCTGCTGGGTGGCGCGGGTGGCATCGAGAGCGTTTTCACCGTGATGGCGCTGCACGACCAGAAGATTCCTCCGACCATCAACCTGATCAACCAGGATCCCGAGTGCGATCTGGACTATTGCGCCAACACGGCGCGTGACGCCAAGCTGGAAGTTGCCGTGAAGAACAACTTCGGTTTCGGCGGCACCAATGGCACGCTGGTTTTCAAGCGCGTCTAAGTCGCTGCTAGCTGCTTCTGCACAAGCCCGCATAGGCCCAGGCCTTGCGGGTTTTGTTTTATGTGGGGCTTGATCGTGCTTTCCCTAGCTTTGCGGCAGCCGGTTTTTCGCACATGGTCTGCCCATGAGCGCTCGCTACCATGCCCCCGCAGTTGCCTACGTCTTCGAGCGATCAGTCTGGGCCGCCGGGGGGCTGCTGTTGATCGGGGCAGGCCTGTTGACGGTCCTGCTGGCCTGGTGCCTGCAGGCCGGGGGGAACGGTCTGCAGTTGCTGCTGACCCTAGCGGCTCTGACGTTGGCCGCGGCGCTGCTTTGTGCGCAGTGGAGGAACTGGCCCCAAGGACGCCTGCTCTGGAATGGTGGGCATTGGTCGCTGGAGGCCAAAAACCTGTCAACCGCACAGTCATTGCCTGTGCGGCTGGGAGTGGGGCTTGATGGTGGCCACTGGCTTTGGCTCAGCGTTGCGGATGTCGTGGTGCTCAGGGCCAAGGGCGGCAGGCGCAGAGTGCTATGGATTTTCCTGTCTCAACGACACAGCCCCGAGCAATGGGGAGACTTGCGGCGTGCGGTATATTCCTCCATCGTGCCGCTGGCAGAGCAAGGCTAGGCCTTCGCCGGTTATGGCAGCACGCCGCTTGGCCTTTCATGACACCACCCGACTTCCCCACTCCCTCTGCCGACAGCGATCTGGCTCTGGTTGAACGAGCCAATGCTGGCGACACACGGGCTTTTGAGCTGCTGGTCATCAAATACCAGCGTCGCATCGAACGTCTGGTGGGCCGCATGGTGCGCGATGTCGATCTGGTGCCTGACATCACGCAGGAAACCTTCATCCGCGCCTACAAGGCCTTGCACCAGTTTCGCGGCGAGGCCCAGTTCTATACCTGGCTGTACCGCATCGCCGTCAACACGGCCAAGAAGGCCTTGATGGAAATGCATCGCTCGCCGGTGATGACCGAGAGCGCGTTACACACTGGGGACGATGAGGATGAAACTTCTGTTCACAGACAGGAACTAACGACTCAGGAAACCCCGGAAACAGTATTGGCGGCGCGTGAAATTGCCGAAGCCGTCAATGCCGCCATGGAAGCTTTGCCCGAGGATTTGCGCCAGGCGGTCACGCTGCGCGAAATCGAAGGGCTCAGTTATGAGGAAATCGCCCAGGCGATGGACTGTCCCATAGGCACGGTGCGCTCGCGCATCTTTCGGGCACGCGAGGCGATCTCGGCCAGGGTCAAGCCCCTGCTGGAGCGCCAGGGCGGAAAGCGTTGGTAGTACAGGCAAGACGAGCAGGTGAACTTCATGAATGACGATCTGATCAAGCAGGAACAGTTGTCGGCCCTGGTGGATGGCGAGGCTTCTTCGGTCCAGATGCAGGCCGTGCTTTCCTATGCGGAAAGCGACGAAGGCCAGCAGTCCTGGGCCATGTATCACCTGATTGGCGATGTGCTGCGTTCTCCCGAGCTGGCCCATCACAGTCAGCACGATATTTTGAGCGGCGTGCGCGCCCATATGGAGCGCGAGCCTATCCGTGGCATTCATCTGCCCGGTGTGAGCGCAGATGCGGCCAGCTCACTGGGCCTGGGCAGTCTGGAGCAGATCACTGCTGCAGAGGAGCGCGAGCGGGCGCTGGGCAATGGCGCAACCGTGGTCAGTCTTCCTGCTCGTCAGGCGGCCAATGCATCGGTCTTTCGCTGGAAAATGGCAGCCGGCTTTGCTTCGGTAGCCGCCGTGGCCGCTGTGGGATGGGGGGCGATGCTCGCGGGCTCGGGCGGCCTGTACGGTCGCCAGGGTGGCGCTCAGCTTGCGGCTCTGAGCCCGAGTGTCGTCGTGGCTGCCGCGCCCGCCGCATCGCTGGGTTTGAGCCAGCCGGTCTCCGGCGCTGAGGAAGCGGTCATGCCGCTGAGCTCGGAAGCCCAGTCGTCCACCGTGGTGGCAGTTGCGGGCCCCAACGGCCAGACCGTGATGCTGCGTGATCCGCGCCTGGACGAATTGCTGGCTTCGCACCCTCAGCAAAGCAGCGCACCGAATCTGCAGATGCCGGCCAGCTTCCTGCGCAATGCAAGCTTTGCCACAGCTACCCGCCATTGATGTTCCGGGGCATGGCCGTCCTCAGCCTGGGCTCATGGTTTTCAGACCTTGAGTCTTGTGCGGACTACGCAAGCTGCTATTGATTTCAATACAGTCGACCGCAGATGTTGTGTCATCTGCGGTCAATTCGATGGGGCAGGGCACTTTCGGCCGATGCCGGCTTTTGCCAGAATGAACATTCGACGCTCCTACCCGCTTTCTCTCATGGGTCTGATTTCACGACCGCTTGTGTCAGACGATTCGAACAAGGAATAGAAACGATGCGCACACCTGCCCGGATGACGCTCAAGTCCCGTGTTTCGGCTACAGCCCTGGCCAGCGCCATGGCAGTCGCGGCCCTGGCCACAGGAGCCATGCTGCCGGTCACCGCCGCTCATGCCCAAAGTGCTGCAACGGCGCGCGGGCTGCCGGATTTCACGGATCTGGTCGATCAGGTCGGCCCTTCGGTGGTCAACATCCGTACGCTGGAGAAGGTCTCCAATAACAGCGCCGAAGCTCTGGGCATGGATGAAGACATGCTGGAGTTCTTCCGTCGCTTCGGCCTGCCCGTGCCCAATGTGCCGCGTCAGCGCTCGCCCAAGGGCGGTCAGTCCGAGGAAGAGCAGCCGCGTGGCGTGGGTTCGGGCTTCATCCTCACTGCCGATGGCTATGTGATGACCAATGCCCATGTGGTCGATGGCGCCGATGAGGTCATCGTCACGCTGACCGACAAGCGCGAGTTCAAGGCAAAGATAGTCGGTGCGGACAAGCGCACCGATGTGGCTGTGGTCAAGATCGATGCCAAAGGCCTTCCCGCTGTCAAGATCGGTGATGTGAGCAAGCTGCGAGTGGGCGAGTGGGTCATGGCGATTGGCTCTCCCTTCGGACTCGAAAACTCGGTGACGGCCGGCATTGTCTCGGCCAAGCAGCGCGATACCGGCGACTATCTGCCCTTTATCCAGACCGATGTGGCCATCAACCCCGGCAACTCGGGTGGCCCGCTGATCAATATGCGGGGCGAGGTGGTGGGGATCAACAGCCAGATCTACTCCCGCTCGGGCGGCTTCATGGGCATCAGCTTTGCGATTCCCGTGGATGAAGCGACCCGTGTCAGCGATCAGCTGCGTGCCACCGGCAAGGTCACGCGTGGCCGTATCGGCGTGCAGATTGGCCCTGTGACCAAGGATGTGGCCGAGTCCATCGGCCTTGGCAAGCCCGAGGGCGCACTGGTGTCGGCTGTCGAGCCGGACTCTCCTGCGGCCAAGGCCGGTGTGGAGGCGGGCGACGTGATCACCAAGTTCGATGGCAAGGCCATCGAGAAGGTCTCCGATCTGCCGCGTCTCGTGGGCAATACCAAGCCCGGCACCAAGAGCAACATTACCGTGCTGCGCCGCGGCAAGCTCAAGGAGCTGAGCATGGTGATTGCCGAAGTGCCTTCCGACGAATCTGCCAAGGCCAAGGCCGGCAGCGGTGGGGCAGGCAAGACTCCTCCCGCCGGCACGCTGGATAACAAGGCTCTGGGCCTGACGCTGAGCGAGCTGACGGCTGCGCAGAAGAAGGAGCTGGCCATCAAGGGCGGCGTGCGCGTGTCGGCTGCGGTGGATGCCGCAGCCCGTGCCGGCCTGCGCGAGGGCGATGTGATCCTGCAACTGGCCAATGTCGAAGTCTCCGATCTCAAGAGCTTCGAGGCAGCCTGGGCCAAGGCCGACAAGTCCAAACCCGTGAATGTGCTGGTGCGCCGGGGTGACTGGGCGCAATATGTGCTCATTCGCCCTGCCAAATAAGGGTGCAGAAAAACCGGCAAGAGCTTGTTGTCATTTCGCGATCTGAAATGACAACAAGCCCTCAGCCCGCCAGTGCCCCTATGCCATTGGGTAGAATCCCACGCAAATGCATGGTGGTTGGACGCAAAAAATCACGCTGACAAGCGGTTTTCAAGCGGTGCAAAAGCCTTTGCAATCTCCTGCTACTGATGGCTAAACGGCGTTTTCCGGTCTGTGGATAATTTGTTGATAAATGAATTTGAAAATCACAAACCGGAACTTGTCAAGCCTTGCTGGGTCTTGGTTTGCGGCCAGTTTTGCCTACAATAAAGTCCCAACTATCGCAGTTGCCAGAGATTGTTGGTTAAGGGCGCGCCGCTTGAGGGACGCGCCCTTTTTTCTTGCTGCTGCAGGCCACTTTTTTCAATTCCAAGCTGTCTTTCTCGTTGATGAATCACATCCGTAATTTCTCCATCATTGCGCATATCGACCATGGCAAGTCCACGCTGGCGGACCGCCTGATCCAGCGCTGCGGAGGCCTCGCCGACCGCGATATGGAAGCCCAGGTGCTGGACTCGATGGACATCGAGAAAGAGCGCGGCATCACCATCAAGGCCCAGACTGCGGCCCTGCAATACAAGGCCAAGGACGGGCAGGTCTACAACCTGAACCTGATCGACACCCCCGGCCACGTGGACTTCTCCTACGAAGTCTCGCGCTCGCTGTCGGCCTGTGAAGGCGGTCTGCTGGTGGTCGATGCCTCTCAGGGCGTGGAAGCCCAGACCGTGGCCAATTGCTACACCGCGCTTGACCTGGGCGTGGAGGTGTTCGCCGTCCTCAACAAGATGGACCTGCCTCAGGCCGACCCCGAGAATGCCAAGGCCGAGATCGAGGATGTGATCGGTATCGATGCCAGCGACGCCATTCCCTGTTCGGCCAAGACCGGCATGGGCATCGACGAGATTCTGGAAGCCATCGTGGCCAAGGTGCCGGCTCCCAAGGGCAATCCCGATGGGCCTCTGCGCGCCATGATCGTGGACAGCTGGTTCGACCCCTATGTGGGCGTCGTGATGCTGGTGCGCGTGGTGGATGGCGAGCTCAAGAAGAATGAGCGCTTCAAGATGATGGCCAGCGGCGCTGCCTATGAAGCCAACAACATCGGCGTGTTCACTCCTGCCAACCAGCCGCGCGATGCGCTCAAGGCCGGCGAGGTGGGCTACATTATCGCCGGCATCAAGGAGTTGAAGGCCGCCAAGGTCGGTGACACCATCACGCTGGAAAAGAAGCTGCCCAACAACCTGGGTCCTGCCGAGAAGCCTCTGCCGGGCTTCAAGGAAGTCAAACCCCAGGTTTTCGCGGGTCTGTACCCCACAGAAGCGTCTGAATACGACCAGTTGCGTGATGCGCTGGAAAAGCTGCAGCTCAATGATGCGGCGCTGCAGTTCGAGCCCGAGGTCTCGCAGGCGCTGGGCTTTGGCTTCCGCTGCGGCTTCCTGGGTCTGCTGCACATGGAAATCGTGCAGGAGCGACTGGAGCGCGAATTCGACCAGGATCTGATCACCACGGCTCCCAGCGTGGTCTACCAGGTGATCAAGGGCGATGGCGAGCTGATCGACGTGGAGAACCCCTCCAAGATGCCCGATATCGGCCGCATCCAGGAGATCCGCGAGCCCATCGTGACCGTGCACCTCTACATGCCGCAAGACTATGTGGGTCCGGTGATGACGCTGGCCAACCAGAAGCGTGGCGTGCAGATGAATATGCAGTACCACGGTCGTCAGGTCATGCTGACCTACGAGATGCCGCTGGGCGAAATCGTGCTGGACTTCTTCGACAAGCTCAAGAGCGTCTCGCGCGGCTATGCCTCCATGGACTACGAGTTCAAGGAATACCGCGCATCCGACGTGGTGAAGGTCGATATCCTGCTCAACGGCGAGAAGGTCGACGCCCTGTCCATCATCGTGCACCGCTCGCAGTCCGTATATCGCGGCCGTGCCGTGGTGGCGAAGATGCGCGAGATCATCAGCCGTCAGATGTTCGATGTGGCCATTCAGGCCGCCATCGGCGCCAACATCATTGCGCGTGAAACCGTCAAGGCCATGCGCAAGAACGTGCTGGCCAAGTGCTACGGCGGCGACATCACGCGTAAGCGCAAGCTGCTCGAAAAGCAGAAGGCCGGCAAGAAGCGTATGAAGCAGATCGGTTCGGTAGAAGTGCCGCAGGAAGCCTTTCTGGCCATTCTGCAAGTGGAGGATTGATGCAAGTCATGCAGTGGATCACGGCCGCCATCCTGGCGGCCTTTGTAGGCTATATCGCGGCCTGGTACACCGGCTCCATCGAAGGCAACTTCGCATTGCTGCTGTTTCTGGCAACCGTGGTGACCGGTGTGTACTGGCTGGCCGAGCGCTTTTACTTCTGGCCCCGGCGCCGAGCGGCTGCGGCCGCGCTGGAGCAGGCTGCCGTCGAGCGTCGCGCCGAGCTGGACCGCATGGGCATCGCCAAGACTGACATCGAAGTCTCCGACGACGCCAAAGGTCGCATTCTCATGCAACCCTGGTGGCTGGACTGGACTGCCGGTCTGTTCCCGGTGATCGCCATCGTATTCGTGCTGCGGTCCTTCCTGTTCGAGCCGTTCAAGATTCCCTCCGGCTCCATGATTCCGACGCTGATGGTGGGCGACCTGATCCTGGTCAACAAGTTCACCTACGGCATCCGTCTGCCCGTGATCAACAAGAAGATCACCGAAGGCAACAAGCCACAGCGTGGCGATGTGATGGTGTTCCGCTACCCACCCCAGCCCACGCTGGACTACATCAAGCGTGTGGTGGGCGTGCCCGGTGATGAAGTGGCCTATATCAACAAGCGCCTGAGCATCAACGGCAAGGAACTGCCCGTGCGCGATCTGCCGGACTTCCTGGATCGCGACGTGATGCGCTACTTCAAGCAGTTTGAGGAAACCCTGGGCGAGCACCCGCACCGTGCCATCGTCAACAACGATGTGCCGGCCTTCATTCAGGGCGCGAGCAACTTCGAGTACAAGGAAAACTGCCGCTACAGCGTTGAAGGCGTGACCTGCAAGGTGCCCGAAGGCTATTACTTCATGATGGGCGACAACCGCGACAACTCGCTGGACTCGCGCTACTGGGGCTTTGTGCCGGACCAGAACATCGTGGGCAAGGCATTCTTTGTCTGGATGAACTTCGGTGATCTGAGCCGTATCGGCCGCTTCCACTGAGCACCGGCAATCGTTTCGTCATTTTTCTGGGATACACGGGCAGGAACATGCCCGGCTTGAGAGGGGAAAAGCATGAAAAATCTGGCAATGCGCTCCAGGCAGCGTGGTCTGTCCTTCATCGGTCTGGTGTTTCTCGTGGCCATCATCGTGGCAGTTGCCGCAATTGGCGCACAATCGGTGCCCGTCTTCCTGGAGTACCAGGCCATCACCAAGGCGGCCAACAAGGCCGCCGCTGAAGGCAGTACCGTTGCCGAAGTCAAGGCCAGCTTCGATCGTTCGGCCTCCATTGATGACTTCAAGTCCATCACCGGCAACGATCTGAACGTGACCAAGGTCAACGACAAGATCGTCGTGGGCTTCGAGTATTCCCGTGAGATTCATCTGGCAGGCCCTGCCTACCTTGTTTACCGTTTCAAGAAATAGACCTTTCAGGTGGAACCTGCTCTAGTCGCTCTGCAGCAAAGGCTGCAACATCAATTTGCCAACCCGGCGCTGCTGCAGCGTGCCATCACGCACCGCAGCTTTTCGGCCGACAACAACGAGCGACTGGAGTTTCTGGGCGACTCGGTGCTCAGTCTGGCCATCTCCAGCTTGCTCTATGCCAAGCTGGCCTCCATGCCCGAAGGCGATCTCTCGCGTGTTCGGGCCAATCTCGTCAAGGAAGGCACGCTGCACAAGATCGCGCTGAAGCTGCAGCTGCCTGATCTGCTGCGTCTGGGCGAAGGTGAGGCCAAGTCCGGTGGCAAGCAGCGCCCGTCCATCCTGGCCGATGCCGTGGAGGCGCTGATCGGCGCCGTCTACCTCGATGCCGGCTTTGCCGCAGGCGAGAAAGTCGTCCACCACCTCTTCGAGGGCGTGGACATCAACCCCCATATGCGTGCGGCCGACAAAGACCCCAAGACCGCACTGCAGGAATTGCTACAGGGCAAGCGCATGAAGCTGCCGCAATACCATGTGGTGGAAATCAGTGGCGCGGCGCACAAGCAGACCTTCAAGGTCGAGTGCACGATTGCCGAATGGAATATCAGCGCCCAGGGCTCGGGAGCATCCCGTCGCATGGGCGAGCAGGCAGCCGCCGCTGCCTTGCTGGAAAAAGTGAAAGCCAAAAATCCATGACCGATGCTGCTAAGAAAAAGATAGCGGGCACCGCAGGTGCAGAAAAAGCCAAGGGCCAAAAGGGCCCCAAGTCTGTGACTACCGATATCAGCGACCCCAGCCTGGACTACATCAGCGCCATGCTGGCCGCTGCCAAGCCCGGTAGCACGCCGACCGCCATCCGCGACCAGGAGGAAGAGGCTCCGGCACGCGTCTACGCGCCCGAAGAGCAGCGCTGCGGCCTGATCGCCATCGTCGGCAAGCCCAATGTGGGCAAGTCCACGCTGATGAACGCGCTGGTGGGCCAGAAGATCTCCATCACCTCGCGCAAGGCCCAGACCACGCGCCACCGCATCACCGGCATCCGCACCAAGGACGAGACCCAGTTTGTCTTTGTGGATACCCCCGGTTTCCAGACCAAGCATTCCACTGCCCTGAACAAGTCGCTCAACAAGACCGTGATGGGCGCGATCGGCGATGTGGACCTGATCCTGTTCGTGGTGGAGGCGGGCAGCTTCACGCTGGCCGATGCCAAGGTGCTGAGCCTGTTCAAGCCCGGCATTCCCACGCTCTTGATCGCCAACAAGCTCGACACCGTGGGTCGCCGCGCCGAGATCGCCCCCTGGCTGCGCGATATGCAGGAGCGCCATCCTTTTGCCGAGTTCGTGCCCATGTCGGCCAAGAACAAAAAGGATATCGAGCGCATGTATGGCATTTGCGCCAAATACCTGCCGCAGCAGCCCTGGTTCTACGGCGAGGATGAACTGACCGACCGCAGCGAGAAGTTCCTGGCTTCCGAGACCCTGCGCGAGAAGCTGTTTCGCTTCACGGGCGACGAGCTGCCTTATACCTCCACCGTGGTCATCGACAAGTTCGAGGAGGAGCCCAGCCCCAAGTTTGGCCGCTTCATGCGCGTTGCAGCCACCATCGTGGTCGAGCGCGACGGCCACAAGGCCATGGTGATCGGCCAGGGCGGCGAGCGCCTCAAGCGCATCTCCACCGAAACCCGTCAGGAGCTGGAAAAGCTGCTCAACGCCAAGGTGTTCCTGGAAGTCTGGGTCAAGGTCAAGTCCGGTTGGGCTGATGACGAGGCCCGGGTCAAATCCTTCGGCTACGAGTAAAACTTTTTGACCCCTACGCTCGCTCACTGCGTGTGCCCGCTGCCCCCCAAGGGGGCCATGACCCGGCTTAGGCCGGGTTTTGCCTTGGGGCGACCCGGCGGCAAAACCGCCCCCTTCACATTTTTGTTGTGGTACGGAGCAAGTCATGGCTAGCGCCAAACGCGTCGGCGACGAGCCCGCATATATCCTGCACCAGTACGACTGGAGCGAATCCAGTCTGATCCTGGAGGTGTTCACGCGCCATCGCGGGCGCGTGGCGCTCGCGGCCAAGGGCGTCAAGCGTCATACCTCCAACTTTCGCCCTGTGCTGCTGCCGCTGCAGCCGCTCAAGCTCAGCTACACGCTGGGGGCGGAGGGCAATGCCGAGATTCACACGCTCAAGGGCGCTGAATGGGCGGGCGGCCATGTCATGCCCCAGGGCGATGCACTGTGGTCGGGCATGTACCTGAACGAGCTGCTGCTGCGCCTGCTGGCGCGTGATGACCCGTATGCGGCGCTGTTCGACATCTATGCAGGGGTGGTGCGCGTGTTGGCGGGCCAGCATGGCGGCACGACCGAGGCCATCGAGCCTGTGCTGCGTGCCTTCGAGCTGGTGCTGCTGCGCGAACTCGGCCATCTGCCCGATCTGCGGCAGGAAAGCGCAACGCTCAGCCAGGTCAACAGTGTTTTGCGCTATACCCTGGTGGCCGATGGAGGCCTGCGCCAGGCCGCTGGTTACGAGCGCGCGGCGCTGAGCGGCCAGCAGTGGCAGGGCATAGAGCTGGCGCTACAGGCCGAGCAGCCATTTCCGCGAACCCTGAACGCACTGGCCGAGCCCGAAGTGGCCCAGGCCTTGAAGCCGCAATTGCGCCATCTTCTGCAATACCATTGCGGCTCAACCATGCTGCGCACCCGCCAGCTGATGATGGATCTGCAATCGCTATGAATACCTCTGCCTCCCCCCGCACCGCGCTTTCGGTCAATGTCAACAAGGTGGCGCTGCTGCGCAATACCCGCCATCTGGGCATTCCATCGGTGACGCGTGCGGCGCAGATCTGCCTTGAAGCGGGAGCGCAGGGCATCACCATTCACCCGCGCCCCGACGAGCGCCATATCCGTGCGCAGGATGTGTTCGAGCTGCACGAGCTGCTCAAGAGCTGGCCTGAGGCCGAATTCAATATCGAAGGCAATCCCACGCAGAATCTGATGGATTTCATCCGCCAGACGCGTCCGCATCAGGCCACCTTCGTGCCGGACAGCGAAGACCAGTTCACCAGCGACCATGGCTGGAGCTTTCCCCAGGATGCCGAACGCCTCCAGCCGCTGATTGCCGAATGCAAGGCGCTAGGCGTGCGCGTGAGCCTGTTCATGGATCCGATCCCCGAGCAGATGGCGGCAGCCAAGGCCGTAGGTGCCGACCGCGTGGAGCTCTACACCGAGCCCTTTGCCGCCAATTGGGGCAAGGCCGAGCAGGAGCAGCAACTGCAAGCCTATGCCAGGGCCGCGCAGGCCGCGCTGGACGCCGGGCTGGGTATCAATGCCGGCCATGACCTGAACCGCGACAATCTGGCCGCCTTTGTGGCGCAGGTGCCGGGTCTCGCCGAAGTCTCCATCGGCCACGCCCTGATTGCCGATGCACTGGAGCTGGGCTACGCCGAGACCGTCAAGGCCTATCAGGCCTGCATCGACGCTGGCATGGCAGGCAAGAATTCCTGAAAAGATAGCTGCTAGCGCTTTGTGGGTAAGCGTTTAAGGCCTTTTTCTCTATAAGGAGTCATGGATGATTTACGGCATCGGCACCGATATCTGCGATGTGCGCCGCATACGCGCAAGCCTGGAAAAGCATGGCGAGCGCTTTGCGCGCAAGGTTCTGGCCGATGGCGAACTGGCGACCTGGAAGGCGCGCAGCGAGCGCTGGCCCGAGCGCGGCATCCGCTATATGGCCACGCGCTTTTCGGCCAAGGAAGCGTTCAGCAAGGCCGTGGGAATGGGCATGGTCATGCCCATGACCTGGCGCCATTGCGAAGTCATCAAACTGCCCAGCGGCCAGCCTGCGATTCGTCTGCATGGAGAACTCAAGGAGTGGTTTGAGAAAAACAATCTGACGGCGCACCTGTCCGTCACCGATGAATCCGACTACGCAGCCAGCTTTTGCGTCGTCGAAAGAAAAGAATGAAATATGCTGCTGGCACTTAATGGATAAGCGCTAGCAGCTATCAAAAACAAAGTACATCATGAGCATGCACGCCCCTCTCATCATCGATATCGCAGGTACATCGCTGACCGATGTGGACCGCGCACGCCTGGCCCATCCTCTGGTGGGCGGCATCATTCTCTTCAAGCGCAACTGGGAGGACCGCAGCGCGCTGGTCCAGCTGTGTGCCGATATCAAGGCCGTCAAGCCCGACCTGCTGATCAGCGTGGACCACGAGGGCGGCCGCGTACAGCGCTTTCGCACCGATGGCTTCACGCATATCCCGCCGATGCGTGCCTTTGGCGAGATGTGGATGGATGACGGTAAGGGCAAAAAGCACCGCGAAGGCAGCGGCGCCATGCGCGCCATGAACGCCGCCACGGCCGCCGGCTACGTGCTGGGTACGGAGTTGCGTGCCTGCGGTGTGGATTTCAGCTTCACGCCCGTGCTGGATCTGGACTATGGCGAATCCTCGGTCATCGGTGACCGCAGCTTTCACCGCGACCCGCGGGTGGTGACGGCTCTGGCCAAGAGCCTGATGCAGGGTCTGCTGCAGGCCGGCATGGGCAATTGCGGCAAGCATTTCCCCGGTCACGGCTTTGTGAAGGCCGATTCGCATGTGGACATTCCCGTCGACAAGCGCAGCCTGACGGCCATTCTCGACGAAGACGCCGCACCGTACCCCTGGCTCTCCAGCGTGCTTACCGCCGTCATGCCCGCTCATGTGATCTATCCCAAGGTGGACAAGCGCCCCGCGGGCTTCAGCGAGAAATGGCTCAAGGACATCCTGCGCGCCCGTCTGCGCTATGACGGAGCCATCTTCAGCGACGACCTCAGCATGGAGGGCGCGCGCCGCATTGACGGCGAACTCATCAGCTACACCGATGCTGCGCTGACCGCCCTGAATGCGGGCTGCGACATGGTGCTGCTGTGCAACCAGAGCCTGGGCCTGGGCGAGCATGTGGACGAGTTGCTGGACGGCATGGATGCCGCGCTGCGCGATGGCCGCTGGGTGCCCGATATCGACTCCGAATCGCGCCGTGTCTCGCTGCTGCCCGACACCGAGCCCCAGGCCTGGGACGATCTGATGCGCCAGCCTGCCTATCTGCAGGCGCTGGATCTGTTGCCCTAGGCGGCACTGAGCCGGCCCAGCCATCCGCTGCCTTTGACGCAAGGGCAGCGGATTTTTTATGTCTTCCGAAGGCCGGGCAGGGCGGCTACCTGCATTTAAGTCTGGCCTCAGTTAACCGGCTTAGGGTGAGCTCAGGAGCCTGGCAGCGGCATCGCCGCGGCGCCAGTTGTTCATGAATCACCGAAAGCCTGCATGACTTCCAAGAGCCCGGGAGCTGAGTCCCGCAAACATCGGCCAGGCGTGCTGCGCCAGGCCTTTTCGCTGACCCGGCCCTATTTCCAGTCCGAGGAGAAATGGAAGGCCTGGGGGCTGCTGGCCGCCATCGTGGGCCTCAATCTCGCCGCGGTGTTCATGCTGGTGCAGATCAATGAATGGAACCGGGTGTTCTATGACGCATTGCAGAACAAGCAGGCCGAGGTGTTCTGGCAGCAGCTCTGGCGCTTTCTCTGGCTGGCCCTGGCGTATATCGTCATCGCGGTCTACAAGTTCTATCTGACGCAGTTGCTGCAGCTCAACTGGCGGCGCTGGCTGACCGAGCACATGTTGCAGCGCTGGCTGTCGGCCAAGGCGTTCTACCGGCTGGAACTGGGGCGCTATGGCGTGGACGGCAATGCCAAGGCCCCCGACAACCCCGACCAGCGGATTCAGGAGGACCTGAATCTTTTCACCACCTATAGCGTGTCGCTGTCCATGGGGCTGCTGAATGCGGCCGTCACCTTTGTGAGCTTCGTCGGCATTCTGTGGAGCCTGAGTTCCGTCGTCGATATCGGTCTGCCGGCCTTGTTCGGTGGCGGGCAGCTGCAGGTTTCCGGTTTCATGGTCTGGATGGCGGTGCTGTATTGCCTGGTCGGCAGTGCAATCACCTTCTGGATCGGCAAACCACAGGTCTGGCTCAACAGCCGCCAGCAGCAGCTGGAGGCCAATTTCCGCCACCACCTGATCCGTGTGCGCGAGCACGCCGAAGCCATCGCCCTGGACGGTGGCGAGCGCGTCGAGGGGGCGCAGATCGGCCTGCGTTTCGGAGACGCGCTGAGCAACTACCTGAACCTGATCAAGAAGCAGAAGAGCCTGGGCTGGTTTACCAATTTCTTCGGCCAGGCGGCCGTGGTCTTTCCCTTCATTATTGCCGCACCGCGTTTTTTCAGCGGTGCTATCCAGCTGGGTCAGCTCATGCAGATAGGCTCGGCCTTCAATCAGGTGCAGGACTCGCTGAGCTGGATCGTCAACAACTACTCCGATATCGCCGCCTGGCGGGCCACGACCTTGCGTCTGGCCGGTTTTGACGAGAGTCTGCACGAGCAGGAGGAGCATCCGGTCGGCGTGCAGCTTGCAGCGTCTAACCAGTTGCAGACCCGGAATCTCGATGTGTCCCTGCCCGCAGGAAGCCCGATCGTGGCGGACGCCGAGCTTCAGATACGCCCGGGTCAGAGGCTGCTGATCAGCGGGCCTTCGGGCAGCGGCAAGTCGACCTTGCTGCGGGCGTTTGCCGGCATCTGGCCCTATGCGCGAGGTCAGGTGGAGCGGCCTCGGGACGCGATGTTCATTCCTCAGCGTCCCTATTTTCCCGACGGCAGCCTGCGCGATGCCCTGGCCTATCCGGAGCCGGCGGCAAGCTACAGCGATGCCGAGCTCAAACAGGTCTTGCGCGAAGCGCAGCTGCCGCAGTTGCAGGAGCGGCTGGACAGCCAGGCGGCCTGGAATAGCAGCCTGTCGGGAGGTGAGCAGCAGCGGCTGTCCGTGGCGCGGGTCTTGCTCAAGCGCCCGGCCTGGGTGTTTGCGGACGAGGCCACGAGCGCGCTGGACAATGCCGCCGAAGCGAAGATCTACAGCCGGCTGGTGCAACTGGTGCAAAGCAAAGGCGGGGCATTGGTTTCGGTGGCGCACCGCGACAGCGTGACGGAGTTCCACACGGCCCGCTGGCTGCTTCAGCCGCAGCAAGGGATCCGGGAGGCCGACCTGCCCGGGAGCCGCTGAAGCAGGCAGGTTTGAGGACAGGCAGTCTCAACCGCAGTGCAGGCCCGGGAGGCTCTGGCCGCGACTTTCTCGTGGGATGATGTGCATTCGAGAATCTTTGGAGAGCGAGCCCATGCGCGTTGGTGTGCTGACCGGTGGCGGCGATTGCCCCGGCCTCAATGCGGTGATCCGTGCGGTCACCAAGTCCCTGATCAATCATGGCCAGTGCGAGGTACTGGGCATTGCCGACGGCTTTGAAGGGCTGATGGATGCGAGCCCGCGCGTCAGAGCGCTGAGCTGGGACGAGGTCAGCGGCATTCTGCATATCGGCGGCACCATCCTGGGCACCAGCAATAGCGCCAATCCATTGCGCGATGCGGCCACGCTGGCCCAGGTGGGGCGCAATGTCAAGGAACTGGCACTGGATGTAGTGGTCGCCATCGGCGGTGATGGCACCATGAGTCTGGCTCATGGCCTGGCGCAGGTGGGACTGCAATGCGTGGGCGTGCCCAAGACCATCGATAACGACATTGCCAACTGCGAGCGCAGCTTCGGCTTCGACACGGCCGTGGCCACGGTGACCGAAAGCCTGCGCCGCATCGAGAGCACCGCCATGAGCCACCACCGGGTGATGATCGTGGAGACCATGGGCCGCCACGCGGGCTGGCTGGCGCTGGAGTCCGGCATTGCCGGTGCTGCCGACATCATTTTGCTGCCCGAGATCGATTACGACCTGCAGTCCATCATCAAGGTCTGTCAGGAGCGCGAGCGGCGCCAGCGCTACACCATCATCTGCATCGGCGAGGGGGCCAAGGAAAGCGGCCAGAGCCTGACGGTGCGCGAGCGGATTGCGCACAGTCCGGACCCCGTGCGCCTGGGCGGCGTCGGCCATGTGCTGCGCGAGCGCCTGCAACCCCATCTCCAGAGCGAGGTGCGCGCCACGGTGCTGGGGCATGTGCAGCGCGGCGGCGATCCGACGCCGTTTGACCGGGTGCTGGCCACGCAGTTCGGCCACCATGCGGCGCAACTGGTGCTGGACGGCCAACTGGGCCATATGGTCACGCTGCAGAACGGCCGCATCGGTAGTGTGGCGATTGCCGATGTGGCCAATACCCAGCGCACCGTGCCGCTGGACAGCCCGCTGCTGACCATGGCGCGCGATATCGGAATTTGCTTTGGCGAGGCCTGAGCTGCGCTAAGGTGTGAGCCTGCGCGCACTTTCGGCGCGCCGGAGAAATTCAGCATGGACCGACATGAAGAAGCCGTGATGCAGCTGCTCACGGCCAACGGTGAGACTTTTGTGGCCCCCAAGTACGAGGTGGCCGATGGCTGGCAATGTCCGGCTTTCGTGGCATTGCGCCCGGCCCGTCGCCAGGTCTATGTGGTCGAGGTATCGGCTTCCGGCTATCCGCTGGCGCTGGTCAACCGTCTCAACGAGCGGGTCGAGAAATGGTATGCCCCGCTGTTGTCGCAGCTGCACGGCCTGGGCATCACGCAGCCCGACTGGGAGATTGCCTGCCTGGTGTTTGTACGCAGCGACCAGATCGACTGGCTCAAGGAACGCGTCAAGGATCTGAGCGGCGTGCATGTGCTGGGTCTGGAGCAGGCCAGCAGTCCCTGGGTCTGGGACGATGCGGTCTGGACTTCCGAGATGCGATTCGACGCGGGAAGCATTCCGCAGCGTGGCGGCAAGGCTGTGGGTCTGACGCACTGATACCCACCGAAAAATTCCAAGATATTGGCCTCAATCCCTTTTTCTTAAAGCGATTGAAGCTATCTATTTGGTAGAGATGCTGGCCCATGAACACCACTCACTTGCAGGTAGGCAGATGACTCTTTTCCGAATTCTGATCGCGGCGGCTTTGACAGCCTGCGCCGCTTTTGCCCAGGCTGCTGACTGGCAGATCTGCGATCTCAAGGTGCAGGTGCGAGAAAAGCAAAGCGGTGGCCGCGCGCTGCAGACCCGCGTGCTCGAAGCCAAGGCCAGCGGCGATGCCGAATGTCCGCAACCAGGCACGGCGCTGAGCTTCAGGCCCGAAACGGCGGACTATCAAAGCGAGCTGCCGCGCAGGCAGTGGCCCAGCCCGGGTGCTGCCGTGACGGTACGCTACCGCTATCTGGACGGGCAATGCAAGAATCGCGGCGCCTGCCGCATCGAGCATTACTCGCCGATGCCGCACTGAATCTTCAATCAGCCGCGCCATGCGCTTCATAGCTCGGCGCTGAAAGCGGCCGAATTGCCAAGCTGCAGTCACGAGAGGCTTGCCTGCTCGCCTATGATCGGGGGCTTGGCCCCATATATGCAGGATGCAACCATGACCACCCTAGGAACCCCTCTCTCCCCCAATGCCACCAAAGTCATGCTGCTGGGCAGCGGCGAGCTGGGCAAGGAAGTGCTGATTGCCCTGCAGCGCCTGGGCGTGGAAACCATTGCCGTGGACCGCTATGAAAACG
Organism: Comamonas sp. Tr-654; assembly: GCF_011752915.1. Taxonomy (NCBI): domain Bacteria; kingdom Pseudomonadati; phylum Pseudomonadota; class Betaproteobacteria; order Burkholderiales; family Comamonadaceae; genus Comamonas; species Comamonas sp. Tr-654. Next base: position 229,744 of record NZ_VWWQ01000003.1, on the reverse strand, counting down.
CGCCTGGCCAGCAGGTGGCCCACCATGCGCGCACCATTACCATGAGCGATCCGGGCCAGCTCAAGGCGCTGATCGAAGAGGTCAAGCCCGATCTGGTCGTGCCAGAGATAGAGGCCATTGCCACGCCCATGCTGGAAGAGCTGGAGGCCGCAGGCGTCATCACCTGCATTCCCACGGCCCGCGCCGCGCGTCTGACCATGGACCGTGAAGGTATTCGCCGTCTGGCCGCTGAAACCCTGGGTCTGCCCACCAGTCCCTACCGTTTCTGCGATTCTCTGGCCGAGCTGCAAGCCGCGATCGACGGCAGCGACGGCCAGCCCGCCATCGGCTACCCCTGCGTGGTCAAGCCCGTGATGAGCAGCTCGGGCAAGGGTCAGAGCAAGATCGACGACCCGGCCGATGTGGCCAAGGCCTGGGATTACGCCATGGCCGGCGGCCGTGTGGCCAAGGGCCGCGTGATCGTCGAAGGCTTTATCGACTTTGATTACGAAATCACCCAGCTCACCGTGCGCGCCAAGGGGGTGGACGGCCGGATCGAAACCCATTTCTGCGACCCCGTAGGCCATATCCAGCAGGCAGGCGACTATGTGGAGAGCTGGCAGCCTCACCCCATGCACCCTGCCGCGCTCGAGAAATCGCGCCAGATTGCCAAGGCCGTCACCGACGACCTCGGCGGCCTGGGCCTGTTCGGCGTGGAACTGTTTGTGAAGGGCGAGCAGGTCTGGTTCAGCGAAGTCTCGCCGCGTCCTCATGACACGGGGCTGGTGACGCTGTGCACGCAGTGGCAAAGCGAGTTCGAGTTGCATGCCCGCGCGATTCTGGGTCTGCCTGTGGATGCCAGCCTGCGCAACCCAGGTGCCAGTGCCGTGATCTACGGCGGTCAGGATGCCGAAGGCCTGGTGTTTGATGGCGTGGATCAGGCCCTGGCCGTGCCCGATACCGATCTGCGCCTCTTCGGCAAGCCCGAGAGTTTCGTCAAGCGTCGCATGGGCGTGGCCCTGGCACGTGCTGGCGATGTGGAGCAGGCCCGCGTGAATGCCAAGCTGGCCGCCAGCAAGGTCAAGCCGCGCCTGCCTTGAGGTGACCTGTCAAGGAATCAAAAAAGGGCTTCTCAGGAAGCCCTTTTGCATGGAGGCCAGGTATCAGCCGGTCTCAGCGTGAAGCAGCGGCGCTGCCGTCAGGAGTGGTGATGGCTACGGCGCTAGCTTCCTCATGGCTGGTGGCCGGCGTGTTTTCCGTCACCACCGGCATGCCGCCTTTCCAGCGGCGAATGACACGCTGGAAGATCAGGGAGTTGGGGATCTGCAGCAGATTGGGCATGCCCGCCGGTGCGCTGTCATCCTGCAAGGTGATGTAGAGCATGTTGAGGTCGATCACGCGGCCCTTGGCTCCGGGCTTCTCGGCGGTGTCGAGTACCTCGATATAGTCGCCCAGCCTGAAGGGGCCGACGGTGACGATCAACAGCGCACAGAACAGGTTGGAGAGCACGCTCCAGGCCGCGAAGAATGCAACGGCGCCCACGGTGGCAAAGCCGGTGAAGGCCGTCCAGAGCACGGTGGCCGACATGCCCAGGCGCTCGAGAATCGCCAGCACGGCGGCGGCGATGATGATCCAGCGAAACACGCCGCGCAACGGCATGAGCAGCTCATGCGGCAGGTCATAGGCCTTGCCCGCGCGCGAGATGATGCGCTTGATGAGCCAGTTGATCAGCCAGGCGACCAGGATGATGAGAAAGATCTGAATCCCGGGAATCAGGATTTCAAGCCAGTCCTGCATCCAATCGGGCAGGTGCATTTGAAGACGACGCATAACCAGTCACTCGAGAAAAACGGCAGAGGTCAGACCCAAAGGGTCTGACAGGACAATGCGTCAATCCTAGCGTCTCTTGAGAGCGGAGCTGACAAGTGTCGACCTTGCAGGCTCCAGGCAGCAGCAGCCAGAGCGGCAACGCTGCCCCCATGGACGACTAGATCTGCCTTTGCTCTATGGTGTCCATCTGCATTTCGAAGCTGAAGAAGCGGTTGCGCCCTTGCGTCTTGGCAGCGTACAGGGCTTCGTCGGCACGCATCAGCATGGATTCGGCGCTGGTGTGTTCGTCGGGAATGCAGGTGGTGATGCCGCCGGAGAGGGTCAGCGGAATGTCTTCTGTCGTGCCTGGCGGACGAATCTTGAGGAACTTGAGCATCTGGCCAAGCGCACGCGCGAACGTCATCGAGCCGGAGCGCGGGGTGTTTGGCAGGATCAGGGCAAACTCTTCACCGCCGTAGCGTGCGGCGATGTCGCGCGGACGCACGCAGACTTCGCGCAGCAGACGCCCGACCTGCTTGAGGCATTCGTCGCCCTGGACATGGCCGTAGGTATCGTTGAAATGCTTGAAGTGATCGAGGTCGCAAAGCATCAGCGTCAGCGGCCTGCTCTCGCGCCTTGCCGCCGCAATTTCGGCATGCAGCATGCGGTCCAGTCCTCTGCGGTTGACTAGGCCCGTGAGCGCATCGAGCTCCACCATCTCGTTGAGTTTCTGATTCGCCAGATGCAGCTCTGCAGATACGGAGACGAGGCGGCGACGCATATCCAGCAGGCGGCGCATGGCACGCAGTTTGGCGACCAGCACAATGGGCTTGACGGGTTTGACCAGATAGTCGTCGCCACCCGCTTCAATGCCGCGCCAGACGTCCAGGTCGTTATCCAGCCCGGAGAGAAAGATGATGGGCGTCCATTCGCCGGGTTCGGCCTCGCGCAGCTGACGAGCGACCCAGTAACCGTCCTCGCCGGGAAGGCGGATGTCCAGCAGCACCAGGTCGGGTCTTTCGCTGCGAAACAGTGCCAGCGCGGTGCGGCCGTTTTCGGCTTCCAGCACGTGCGTCACACCGGCCTGGCGCAGTTCGGTCACCAGGGCAGCGCGCATGACGGCCTGATCCTCGACAACCAGCACGGAGAACGGGGTCGCAGAATCGGGTGCCGAGAACCGTGCCCCACTGGATTCGATGGCAGACAAAGCTGATGCAGAAGATGGCAGAGCTGTCATGGGAGGAAGATCAGGGTCGGACGCATCTGTAGTTCAGGCATGTGCCGGGAAATATATTGTTACTTTATACGCCGGTTTAGGGCAACAGGCTTTGCGAATGGTCACGGAGAGACTCAGGCCAATGCAAGGGTGGAGTGGGCCTTGCTGCTTTCATCGTGCCAGAGCACAAAAGTCTGCGCCGCCGAGCACTGCGTCGTCGCGCCCAGCTGTTCGATATAGCGACAGGCTGCGAACTGCGCCGATCTGGCCTCATAGTCCGACACCCACTGCTGGCGCGAAGCCTGGGAGGCGGCAGGCAGGGGCCAGCGCCTTTCCTGAGTGGACAGGCCATTCAGCCCCATGCGCCAGGGTTTTCCGCTGACGCGAGCGCGAAAGCACTGCTGCTGCTGGCACAGCATGGCATACAGCGGGTCGACCTCGAGTTGCAGGAACAGCGCCTGAACCTCGGGAGAGGAGGGGCTGAATGCGGCGTGGGTGACGATGACGCGCAAACCCTTGGGTGTTTCGTAGACGCGCAGGCCCCAGTCGGGGTGGCTGGCGGAGAACGCCTGAATCTTGGCCAGCGCAAGATCGACAGGCGGTGGCTGCCGGGCATTGTCGCGTTGCGCCTGGCGGGCATGCAGCCATTGCTTGAGGCCCGACCAGAAGACCAGGCCGATGCCGGCCACCAGCAGCATCAACACCGCAGCACCCAGACTCCAGGTCAGCGGGGTCACCCACAGCCAGGGCAGGGCCAGGGCCAGCAGCAGCGACGAGATGAGAGGGAAGCGGGCGGGCTTTTTCTGCTGTGGAAAGTCGATATCGGCAATGGCCACATGCTCTGTGTTCAGGCAGTGTGCGCCATAGCTGTTGCGGGTCATGACGGATTCATCACGCCGCTCCAGCACCTCTTCGCGAATGGGCGTGCCGCCGTCCAGACCGTATTCACCACGCCATTCCATGCGCTCGAAATCCGCATCGAGGTGGCGTTGCGTGGGAGCGGCCAGCACGGCGTCCAGCGCTTGCAGGGCCCGTTGCTGCGCATGGTTCTCGGCTTCCTGCTGGCTGTGGTCTGACCAGCCCCAACGCTGGACGGTCGCGCCGTGGCGTTGGCCGGTTGCATGGCGCAGCCGCGCTTGCGCCCAGTATTGAGGGATATGCATGGTGGGCCAGTATAGCCACGGGGTCGAGGCCGCAGTCACGGCCCAGATGTCCTGCAGTGATTGGATGAGCGTGCTCCGGGGTTTGTGCGGCTGAACGCGCCCTCAGGGTTGAATGGGCGCGAACGGCAGGTAGTCGATCTGCGTGCCACGCACAACGATTGCCGTGGACTCGGGCACCTGGGCCCAGGCCAGCGGCAGATCGACCAGCGGCTCGGAAACGATCAGATAGGCATCGTCGCCAACGGCCGCAATGCGCGGGTCGTCGGGGTAGAGCGCGTGAAGATGCTTGAAGGAGGTGCTGTGATAGAGCGAGCGCGGCGACTGGCCCTCGCTCGCGTAGCGCACGGCCACCAGTTGCTCGCCATCGCTGGCGCACACGGTCATGCTGAGCGGGTGTGCTATTCCGTGACTGCGCGCCGTTGCCTCGACAAAGCCCGCCATGCGTGCGATGGCCGGCACAGGGCTGTGCTCGAGCCCGAAGCTCATGGCCAGAAGGAACATGGCCTCCGAGTCCGTCGAGCCTTCCAGCGAGTTGAAGAACTGCGGATCGATGGCCACGAGCAGATCGCGCCTCACCCGCGGAAAGTCCTCGATCATGCCGTTGTGCATGAACATCCAGCGCCGGTGGCGGAAGGGATGGCAGTTGGTCTCCTGCACCGGCGTGTGCGTTGCCGCGCGAACATGCGCGAGAAACATGGGCGCCGACACGGCGCGCGACAGCTCGCGCAGGTTGTGATCGTGCCAGGCCGGCTGGATGCAGCGATAGCGAAAGGGCATCTCGTGCGGGTGCTGGTACCAGCCCAGTCCGAAGCCATCGCCATTGGTCGTCGTCGCTCCGAATCTCGAATGCAGGCTTTGGTCGATCAGTGAATGGCGAGCATGGAACAGCATTGTTTCCAGGGAAACAGGATTGCCCGTATAGGCCAGCCAACGACACATGGCGCTCTCCTTGAGACATGGAACCGATGAATCATCCTATCGGTTCCAGGTGTCTGCCGGGAAAAGCCTGTGTTTTTGCCAATTCTTTGATAGCAGGTAGCGCTCTCTCTGCTTGGATTTCAGTAATAAAAATATCTGAAAACCAAGACAGTCAAGCGCTAAAAGCTATCAATTTTCAGGCTTACTGTTCGCGACGCAGGGCGGGGAACAGGATCACGTCACGGATGCTGGCGCTGTCGGTCAGCAGCATCATGAAGCGGTCGATACCGATACCGCAGCCGCCGGTGGGAGGCATGCCGTATTCCAGGGCGCGCACAAAGTCGTGGTCGAAGTACATGGCTTCGTCGTCGCCGCCGTCCTTGGCTTCCACCTGGGCATTGAAGCGGGCAGCCTGGTCTTCTGCGTCATTGAGCTCGGAGAAGCCGTTGCCGAATTCGCGGCCGGTGATGTAGAGCTCGAAGCGTTCGGTCACTTCGGGACGCTCGTCGTTGGCACGCGCCAGCGGCGAGATCTCGGTGGGGTGTTCCATGATGAAGGTGGGGTTCCACAGCTTCTCTTCCACCACCTCTTCGAAGTACAGCACCTGCAGGCTGGCCAGTGTGCGGGTGGACAGCTTGTCCTTGTCTTCCTTCATGCCCAGCTTCTTCAGGGCATTGGTCAGCCATTCGCGGTTGGCCACGTTGTCGCCGGCTTCGGTGTACTTGACGATGGCTTCGGGGATGGTCAGGCGCTCGAAGGGCTTGGCCAGATCCACAGGCTTGCCGCCGTAGCTCAGCTCCAGCGTGCCCACGGCCTTGATGGCTGCATCGCGGATCAGCTTTTCGGTGTAGTCCATCAGGTCCTGGTAGTTCCAGTAGGCCGCGTAGAACTCCATCATGGTGAACTCGGGGTTGTGGCGTACCGAAATACCTTCGTTGCGGAAGTTGCGGTTGATCTCGAACACACGCTCGAAGCCACCGACGATCAGGCGCTTGAGATACAACTCGGGCGCGATGCGCAGATACATCTCCTGATCCAGCGCATTGTGGTGGGTGATGAAGGGCTTGGCATTGGCACCGCCGGGAATGGGGTGCAGCATGGGGGTCTCGACTTCCAGGAAGCCGTGTTCGACCATGAAGTCGCGGATGCCGGCCACAGCCTTGCTGCGCGCCACGAAGCGCTTGCGGGCTTCTTCGTCGGTCATCAGGTCCACATAGCGCTGGCGCACCTTCTGCTCCAGGTCGGCCATGCCATGGAACTTGTCGGGCATGGGGCGCAGGCTCTTGGTGAGCAGGCGGATCTTCGTGGCCTTGATCGACAGCTCGCCGGTCTTGGTCTTCATCAACTGACCTTCGACAGCGATGATGTCGCCCAGATCCCACTTCTTGAAATCGGCGTAGACCTCTTCACCCACAGCGTCGCGGGTGACATAGGCCTGGATGCGGCCCGTGGCGTCCTGCACGGTGGCAAAGCTGGCCTTGCCCATCACGCGCTTGAGCATCATGCGACCCGCCACGCTGACGGCGATGGCCGCGGCGTCCAGGGCTTCGGCATCCTTGTCGCTGTGTTCTGCAATCAGGGCTGCGGCGCGGTGCTCGGGCTTGAAGTCGTTGGGAAAGGCGACGCCGCCATTGGCCTTGGAGGACTCGCGCAGGGCTTTGAGTTTTTCGCGGCGCTCGGCGATGAGTTTGTTTTCGTCCTGAGGGGCGGTGTTTTCTGCCGCAGAAGAGGTGTTTTGTTCAGTCATGAAAAGAGAGCGCCAGCGACAAGCGCCGGTTGGAGGCCAGAAATAAGGGGCAGCCAAGATGGCAGCTGCCCGAAACCGGTGATTTTAAGTTTTTTGCCGAAGCAGCGGTAGGCGACCGGGCAAAGCGCTGACGGGAGCTGCGGTATGCGGCCTCCATGGCTCAGGCTGCATTCGGGCAAGTCAGCTATATGCTATTAAATAAGTAGCATCTATTGATTGTCAGCAAAGGGGGGAGGCGATTTCAGGCATTGTCCTGCGGGCGCGATCCGGTAATGCCGCTTTGCTCCAGCACATCGGCGATCAGCTCCAGCCGCAGCAGCGGGGCGTCCAGCGTCATCAGTTGCTGCTTGATCCGCACCGGCAGCGGCAGCATCTCGGCCCAGCGATTGGCAACCCAGGCACAGTCGTGCATTTGCGCTGGCGTGGGCAGCTGCGCGTGATCGGGGTCGTGGTCGTGCAGATTCAGCAAGGCCTGAGCCAGCGCATGGGAGGTGCTCAGCAAATGCTTGGGGACAGTGACCTTGGGGTCGTCGGGCAGCATGGCGACATCGGCCACCCACAGGCCATGCGGCAGTTGCCAGCAGCGCTGGATGTGAAAGCGCTGAGCTCCCCTGCATTGCAGATGCAGCAGCCCGGGCTGGGGCGAGTCGAGCCGGGCGATGCGGGCCAGCACGCCTTCCGAGTGCAGGCGCTCGGTCTGGGCGCCGGCCTTACGCACTTCCTGTCCCGCCTGCAGCGCAACCACGCCGAAAGGGGCGTCGGCATGCTGGCATTTGCGGATCATGTCCAGATAACGCACCTCGAAGACCTGCAGGCTCAGCAGGCCTTCGGGAAACAGCACCGTGTTCAGCGGGAACAGGGGCAGGGAATGCAGACTTTGCGTATCGGTCATGATGCCCGGCTATCATCCCATGAATAGGTGAGTTGCTCACTGTTTTCTGAATTGGGTCACATGCTGTTTGAAATCGTTCTGTTCCTGCTGGATGTCGTCGTCGGCTTGATCACCGGCGCCTGTCTGCTGCGCATGTATATGCAGGCACAGCGTGTGCCGTTTGGCAACCCCGTGGGGCAACTGGTCTTTGCGTTGAGCGACTGGATCGTCATGCCGCTGCGCAAGGTCGTTCCCGCCAAGGGGCGCTGGGACAAGTCCAGCCTGATTGCGGCCTTGCTGCTGCAACTGGCGCAGGTGCTGCTGATCTGGTTGCTGCTGGGCGGCAAGGGCTCGGTGCTGGCACTGCCGTGGCTCGCCCTTTGCGGACTGGTCAAAGTCATCCTGTCCGGCATGATGGGCATCTTGCTGATCTACGCCATCCTGTCCTGGGTCCAGCCCTATTCCCCCATCTACGGTGTGCTGCAGCGTCTGGCGGAGCCGCTGGTGGCGCCTATCCGCAAGGTGGTGCCCCTGATCGGCAATGTGGACTTTTCGGCGCTGATCGCCCTGATCGGCCTGCAGGTGCTGCTGATGGTGCTCAACTATGTACAGGCCGGTGGTCTGTCCATGATTGCCGGTATGCGCTAGGGGAGCTGCCCGGGCCAAGAAAGCCGCACCGCCTTGAGGATGAGGCCTCGTCAATTCCAAGGCCTGCTGCGGGAGGCTTTCTAAATATCCCGAGTCGATAAAGCCAAAAAAAACGGCTGACGCAGATGAATGCTGCGTCAGCCGTTTTGCTTTTAGCTCGTCCGGTGCTTATTCCACGGCGTCCGCAGGCAGACGTTGCAGCATGGCCAGAGAGCTGGCGACGCGATCACGCAGCTCGCGGCGGTCGACGATCATGTCCACAGCGCCCTTGTCCTGCAGGAACTCGGCGCGCTGGAAGCCTTCGGGTAGCTTCACGCGCACGGTGGTTTCGATCACGCGAGGGCCGGCAAAGCCGATCAGGGCCTTGGGCTCGGCGATCACGATATCGCCCACGAAGGCGAAGCCGGCGGACACACCGCCCATGGTGGGGTCGGTCAGCACGGAGATATAGGGCAGGCCTTTTTTGGCCAGACGTGTCAGCGCGGCATTGGTCTTGGCCATTTGCATCAGCGACAGCAGACCTTCCTGCATGCGGGCGCCACCGGTGGCGGTGAAGCAGATGAAAGGCACTTTCTGCTCGATGGCGGTTTCCACGCCGCGCACAAAGCGTTCGCCGACCACGGAGCCCATGGAGCCGCCCATGAAGTCGAACTCGAAGCAGGCCACGACCACATTGATGCTCTTGACGGAGCCACCCATGACGATCAGTGCGTCGGTCTCGCCGGTGTTCTCCAGCGCTTCCTTCAGACGCTCGGGGTACTTGCGGCTGTCTTTGAATTTCAGCGGGTCGACAGGAATGACTTCCTGGGCCAGTTCATAGCGGCCTTCCGCATCGAGGAAATGGTTCAGGCGCGCGCGCGCACCGATGCGGTGGTGGTGGCCGCAGGTCGGGCAGACGTTCTGGTTCTTTTCCAGATCGGTCTTGTACAGAACGGTTTCGCAGCTGGGGCACTTGATCCACAGACCTTCGGGAATCTGCTGGTGGCGTTCCGTCGGATTGGTCTGCTGGATTTTTGCAGGCAGAAGTTTTTCAAGCCAGGACATGGTTATTTCCTTTTCAGTTTCCACTGCACTGCGCGCCACCCGCAACCCATGAGAGCGGCGCGGCGCAGGCACTGGCGCAATCCCGGTCAGGGACAGCGAGCAAGGGCCGCCCCGCTGCGAGGCTGTCGTCCCCCTTCAAGGGGGAAGCGGCAAAGCCGCTCAGGGGGTGGCTGATTTCAGGGCTGCATTATGCGTCGAGAGCCTTTCGCACACCACGCAGAAAGTCTATTGCCAGAGGCACGATCTTCTCGTGGGGCTGGTTGTCGAGCAGGTCAATGATGCGGCTGCCGATGATGACGGCGTCGGCCACCTGGCCCACGGTCTGTGCGGTCTGGGCATCGCGAATGCCGAAACCCACGCCCACGGGCACGCTGACATGCTGGCGAATGCGCGGCAGCATGGCCTCCACGGCCGAGGTGTCCAGAGCGCCCGAACCGGTCACGCCCTTGAGCGAGACATAGTAGACATAGCCGCTGGCCACGCGCGCGACCTGTTGCATGCGCTCGTCCGTGCTGGTGGGTGCCAGCAGGAAGATCAGGTCCATGTCGCGGGCCTTGAGCTTGGCCGCAAACTCTTCGCATTCCTCGGGCGGATAGTCCACGATCAGCACGCCATCGACGCCGGCTTCGGCGGCATGGTTGACGAAGGCATCTTCGCCATGGATCTGGTCATAGCGCTCCACAGGGTTGGCATAGCCCATGAGCACCACGGGCGTGGCCTGGTCCTTTTTACGGAACTCGGCCACATAGGCCAGCACCTGGCTCAGACCCACGCCGTTGGCGATGGCCTTGTCGCCCGCGCGCTGGATGGTGGGGCCGTCGGCCATGGGGTCGGAGAAGGGCACGCCCAGCTCGATCACGTCGGCACCGGCTTCCACCATGCCGTGCATGAGGGGCGGGGTGATGGCGGCGAACGGGAAGCCTGCTGTCACATAGGGAATCAAGGCCTTGCGGCCTTCTTCCTTGAGCTTGTTGAAGGTGGCGGTAATTCGGCTCATAACTTGTTGCCCCCTGCGGCAGCCTTGGCTGCATCATGTCCGGGAGCGCCCTTGACGGTGAGACCGCGCATGGAAGGGCGGTCGAAGTATTCGGCACCCGACAGGTCGGCCACGGTGCCAATGTCCTTGTCGCCGCGGCCGGAGAGGCTGACGAGAATGGACTGGTCGGCGCGCATGGTCTTGGCCAGCTTCATGGCATAGGCCACGGCGTGGCTGGACTCCAGAGCCGGGATGATGCCTTCGGCACGGCACAGATAGTGGAAGGCGTCCAGGGCCTCCTGATCGGTAATGCCCACGTACTGGGCGCGACCGATTTCCTGCAGCCAGGCATGTTCAGGGCCCACGCCGGGGTAATCCAGGCCGGCGCTCACGGAGTGGGTCTCGGTGATCTGGCCGTTTTCGTCCTGCAGGATGAAGGTGCGGTTGCCATGCAGCACGCCCGAGCTGCCTTTTTGCAGCGAAGCCGAGTGCTTGCCGGACTCCAGACCCTCGCCCGCCGCTTCCACGCCGAACAGCTTGGTGTTCTCGTAGGGGATATAGGGGTAGAAGATGCCCATGGCATTGCTGCCGCCGCCCACGCAGGCGACCACGGCATCGGGCTGTGTGTCGGCGCCCAGGAACTCGGGCATCTGCGTCAGGCACTCGTCGCCGATGACCTTCTGGAAGTCGCGCACCATCATGGGGTAGGGGTGGGGGCCGGCCACGGTACCTATGATGTAGAAGGTGTTGTCCACATTGGCCACCCAGTCGCGCATGGCTTCGTTGAGCGCATCCTTGAGCGTTCGCGAGCCGGACTCCACGGGCACCACGGTGGCGCCCAGCAGCTTCATGCGGTAGACATTGGGGCTTTGGCGCTTCACGTCCTCGGCACCCATGTAGACGATGCATTCGAGGCCGTAACGCGCGCAGATGGTGGCCGTGGCCACGCCGTGCTGGCCGGCGCCTGTCTCGGCAATGATGCGCGGCTTGCCCATGCGCTTGGCGAGCATGGCCTGGCCGATCACATTGTTGATCTTGTGTGCGCCCGTGTGGTTGAGGTCCTCGCGCTTCAAATAGATCTGCGCGCCGCCCATTTCACGGCTCATGCGCGAGGCGTGATAGACGGGCGAGGGGCGGCCTACGTAGTGGGCCAGCTCGGACTGGAATTCGGCGATGAATTCGGGGTCGTTCTGATACTTTGCGTAGGCCTCACGCAGCTCGGTGAGGGCATGGGTCAGGGTTTCGCTGGCGAAGCTGCCGCCGTAGCGGCCGAAATGGCCGTGGACGTCGGGATACTGGTATTCAAACATGTGTCAGTCTGCAAAATTTGGGCATCAGCTGCGCGTACGGCAGCAATGAAGCGGTGAATCTTGTGGGCATCCTTGATGCCTTTGAGGGGCTTGCCGTCGGGACCTTCGGCCTCGACACCAGAGCTCACATCAACGGCCAGAGACAACCCGCGAGGGCGCACTTGCAAGATGCCATCGGTCACGTTTGCAGGCGTGAGTCCACCAGACAAAACGAGGTGAGAGTCGACGCTTGTTGGCAGAAGTGACCAATTGAATGCCTTGCCGCCGCCACCATAACCATCGACATGGGCGTCGAGCAGGATGGCTTGGGCCTTTGAATAACGTTGGGCATATTCTACGAGGTCAAACCGGGCCGCATCGTCTCCAAGGGGTATGCGCGCCGCGCGCAACCAGGGCTGGACGCCCCGGGTGGAGGCTTCGCAGTCCGCTGCCGATTCATCACCGTGAAATTGCACGCAGGCGTTCGGTATTTGGTCGCAGGCTGCTATCACATTGGTAGCTGTTTCATTCACAAAGAGCAAAACAGGTGTGACAAAGGGCGGCAGTCGCCGGGCCAGCTCGGCCGCGCGCTGCAGCGTCACGGCACGCGGGCTTGGCGCATAGAGCACGAAGCCGATGGCGTCGGCGCCGGCGGCCACCGCGGTGTCGACATCCTGCTCGCGGGTCAGGCCGCAGATCTTGATGCGGGTGCGGGAGGCAATGGAAGGCATGACTAATCCCTGGCGTTGCAGCAATCGTTGGCAGGTGGCTGCTCAGGGCAGCCAGGCAAACGGAGGGGTGTCGGCAGGCAGACCCCAGCGTGTATCGTAAATGGGGCCGAGAAAGTACAGGCCGTCAGGGGAGAAGGTGGGCGCGGCCACCTCGCGCGAGCGGGCATCGAGTACCTGCTGCATCCATTCCACGGGCTTGGAGCCCTGGCCCACGTAGATCAGGCAGCCCATGATGTTGCGGATCATGTGGTGCAGAAAAGCGCTGCCCTCGAACTCGAAGCGCCAGTAGCCGCATTCCATCTGCGCATCGCGCATGGGGGCCTGGCCAGCGGGACGGTAGTGGATGTCGATGCGGCGCAGGGTCTTGACCGGGCTCTTGGCCTGGCAGCCCGCGGCGCGAAAGGACGAAAAATCATGCTCGCCCAGCAGCATATCGGCGGCTGCGCGCATGCGCTGCGCATCCAGAGTCTGAAACACCCAGCCGACCCGGCCCTGGTCCACGCTGGGGCGCACGGGAGATTGCAGTAGCACATAGGCATAGCGACGTGCTGTGGCACAGGCGCGGGAATGGAAGCCATCCGGGCCGTCGGCCACCTCGGCCGCCCATTGCACGGCAATGTCCTTGGGCAGAAAGGTGTTGGTGCCGCGCACCCAGGAGTTGGGCGCACGCTGCAGCTCGGTGTCGAAATGCACGACCTGCATCAGGCCGTGCACACCGGAATCGGTGCGACCGGCGCAGATGGTGGAGACTTCTTGAGCAGCAAAGCGGCCCAGGGCCGCTTCGAGTTTGTCTTGTACGGTGTTGCCATCGGGTTGGCTTTGCCAGCCGCGATAGGTCTGACCGTTGTAGCTGACGCCGAGAGCTATGCGCATGGCATGGCTCCCGGCGCTGGGTCTGAATGCATCAAATCAATCAACCAATCTGAGAGAGAAGGCTGTGAGCCTTGGCCTTGAGATCGCCATGTGCCTCGGCGATCACTTCCTCGATCAGTGTACGCGCTCCGTCGCTGTCGCCGATGGCATTGAACTCTTCGGCCAGGGCCAGCTTGGTGGCCAGCGGGTCCTCGGGCTCGGAAGGTGCCGGCACGGCATCGATAGGTGCGGCGTCATCGGAGGTGCCCAGATCCAGCGACAGGCCGCTGAGGTCGAAAGTCACCTCGGGTTGTGCAGGAGTGGCGGCAGGGCTGTCGCTTTCCTGAGCCGGCTGCTGCAAGGTCAGCGCTTCGATGTCCTGCTCTGCGCCAGGGCTCTCCTGGCTGGAGGAGAGCTCCAGCGGAGTCGTTTCCTGTCCGCTTTCTGGCTCGGGTTGGGACTGCAAGGGCAGTGCGAAGCTGTCGAGGTCGAACTCGAGCGCATTCAGGGCGCCTTGCTCGGCGGGGGCGGGGGCTGTGACGGGAGCCGGAGCCTGAGAAGCCGTGGTGGGCAGGCTGAACGAAGCCAGATCGTCGAGGCTCAGGTCCAGGCCGTTGTCTGCTGCGGGTGCCGGCTCGGATGTGGTGACAGGGGTGTCCCACTGTGCCAGTGCCGCGAAATCCTGCTCGTTGGGCAAGGAAACGGGCTCGGAGGCCACGGGCGCTGCGCTGGCCGCGGTGTCGGGCAGGCCTGCTGGCAGTTCCAGATCCATGTCGAAGTCCATGCCGGCAGGCTCCGTGGGAGGGCCTTCGCGGCTGGCAGCCGCTTCGGCGGCCTGTGCAGCAGCCAATGCCGAGCCAAAGCCCACGGCTGCGGCCACGCCGCCTTGCAGCGCGGTCGATGGATCGGTGGGGCTGAACGCGTTGGGCGCAGCCGCTGCACCTGCTTGGGGCTGGGGAGCGCCGCCGAGCTGGTAGGTCAGATTGTCGGGATCCAGGATGCGGCCCTGATCGGCCAGTCGCTGCCATTCGGGGCCCTTGCCCTGGGTCAGTGCAAAGACGTTGTTGGCAACCGAGGCGTAGGCCATGCGGTCATGGCGCTTGGCATAGATTTCAGCCAGCTTCTGGTGCAGCACCAGGCGGTTGGGGTCGGTGCGCAGCGCTTCCTTGAGGATTTCCTCGGCCTGCAGATCGCGGCCGTAGGCCAGGTACACATCGGCTTCGGCCAGCGGGTCCACATCGCCGGCGTCGAGCTGGCTGGGAGAGTACTGCATCGACTGGCCCGACATCTGGCTGCTGCTGGTCGTGGTGTCCACGCGCTGGCCGCCGCTGGCGCCGAAGAAGGAGTCCGCCGACAGCTGGCTGTCGCCCAGCGTGCTGTCCGCGCTTGCCGCAGCGGCCTTGCGACGCTGAGAAACACGGTAGCCGCCATAGCCCAGCAGCAGGGCCAGCAGTGCCGCACCTGCCAGCGGGATGGTGGGATCTTCCATCAGGCTGTCGATAAAGCTGGGCTCTTCGGGAATGGGAGCAGGTGCCGCCACAGGCTTGGGAGGGGCAACCGGTGCCGGTGCAGGCGCTGCAGCCTCGGCTGCGGCCTGCGCCTCCGGTGCGGGCGCGGCGTCGCTGCCAGCCTCGGCTGGTGCGGCTCCAGCGGTCGTAGCCACAGCATCGGCAGCCACGGCCGGCGCCGGGGCTGGTGCTGCAGGTGTTGCAGCGGCATCAGCGACTGGAGCGGGAGCAGGCGCCGCCACATTGGCGGCACCGGCCGCGGGCACGGCGACGCTGGGGCCTGCCGCAGGCGCAGCTGCTGCCGGTGTGCCAGCTGCGGGAACTGCAGCCGTACCGGCGGGTTTGGTGGCGGCCGCAATCTGGCTCAACTCGGCCATATTGCGCTTGAGTTCATCGGCGCGCGCAGACTGGTCGGCAGCCTGCTTTTGCTGGGCCACCTGCTCGTCGGCGACAACGCCCTTGACGGAGCCCTTGGACAGGGTCAGCTTGTCGGGGGCTGCGGTAGCGGCCTTGGCATCTGCGACATGGGCCTGAACCTGGCCGGAGGCGCTGCGCGAGGCTGCTTCCACGGTGGCCACAGGTGCCACGCCTGCGAGTTGACGGCGGAACTGGTTGAAATCCTGAGACTGGGCCGCCATGATCTGGCGTGCTTCCTTGGCCGAGGTGGCCTGGGCCGCGGCCTGATCGGGCATCTGAACCACGACGCCGCTGCGCATGCGGTTGATGTTCCCATTGACAAAGGCCTGGGGGTTGCTGCGCAGCATGGCCACCAGCATTTGGTCGAGCGAGACACCTGCGGGCTTGTGCGCCGCAGCAAGGCGTCCGGCGGTGTCGCCGGTTCTGACGCGGACTTCGTCACCGCTGCCTGCAGGTGCTGCAGCACCTGCCTGGCGCTTGCGCTGCGGCTTCGCAGCGGCTTCGTCCTGGTCACGGTCATTGCGCAGGTCCCCGCCGGCGCTGCTGACAGGACTGGAGGCAGCTCGTGTGGTCACGGCGGCACGTGCTGGTGCAGGTGCAGGCACTGCGGCAGGCGTGGCCTGAGCCGCAGTGGTGGGCACAGGAGCAGGGCGGCGCGTTGCCGGGGGGTCGAGCAGCAAGGTGTAGTTGCGCTGCAGCTTGCCCGATGCCCAGTTGGCATCGATCACCAGATCGACAAAGGGATCGTTGACCGGCTGAAAGCTGCTGAGCTTGAGCACGGCCGTGCCGTTGGCGCGCTTTTGCACCTGCACGCGCACCGAATTGGCCGTGCCTGTGAATTCCATGCCCTGGGCGCGGAAGGCGGCTGGCGATGCGATCGCCGCCTGCAGGCTGTCGGCTTCGGCAGCGCTGAGCTGAGGGATTTCAACTTCGGCACGCAGAGGCTCGCCCAGAGCCGACTGCACCGTGATGCGCCCCAATGCCAATGCCCATGCATCGGTGGCCGAGAGGCTTGACAGTGCGAGGGTGGCTGCGGCTAGCGCAGAGAGTTTCCAGCGTTGCATAGGGCTCAGACTTGATTCGTGCAGCCTACAGCCCTCTTGTTCTTGATCGGGTTTGTGGCTGCGGTGCACATAAAAATTGGAAATTCCAGCAGGCGGCAAAGGTCTCTCAGGCCGGCGGACACAGTTTGCATTGTCAACGACGCTATTGCAATGTGAGCAAAAGCATGGCTGGCAAGGCGCTGAATTGTTGTCGATTGGCAACGAGATGAAACCTAATGTAGGTTGGCTGACGGTTTGCATTCGCCCGAATAAGCGGGCAATTGTCGCCCAAGCCCGGAGCCCGGGGATAAAAAAGCGCCAGTCATCACGCGGATGACCGGCGCTTTGATGCACTGGATCAAGCCGTCAGGCGGCTTGATGGAGGCCGGAATCAGGCTGCCAGCAGGATGCGCAGCATGCGGCGCAGAGGCTCGGCAGCACCCCACAGCAGCTGGTCGCCGATCACGAAGGCCGAGACGTATTCGGGGCCCATGTTCAGCTTGCGCACGCGGCCAACGGCCACTTCCAGACCGCCGGTGGTGGCAGCAGGAGTCAGTTCCTTGACGGTCTCGGCGCGGTCGTTGGCCACGAACTTGACCCAGGGATTGCCGGCCTTGATCAGGGCTTCGATCTCTTCCAGGGGCAGATCCTTCTTCAGCTTCAGGGTCAGAGCCAGGCTGTGGCAGCGCATGGCGCCAATGCGCACGCACAGGCCGTCGACGGGAATGGTGGCTTCTGTGCCGAGAATCTTGTTGACTTCGGCTTGGCCCTTCCATTCTTCCTTGGACTGGCCGTTGGGCAGTTGCGCGTCGATCCAGGGGATCAGGCCGCCGGCCAGAGGCGCGCCGAAGAATTCGGTGGGCACATCTTCGCGGATGGTCTGGGCGACCTTGCGGTCGATTTCCAGAATCGCCGAAGCAGGAGTCGCCAGCTCGTCAGCGACGGCGGCGTGCACCACGCCCATGCCCTTGAGCAGCTCGCGCATATGGTTGGCACCGCCGCCCGATGCGGCTTGGTAGGTCATGGAGGAGACCCATTCCACCAGACCGGCCTTGAACAGGCCGCCCAGACCCATCAGCAGGATGGAGTTGGTGCAGTTGCCACCGATCCAGTTCTTGCCGCCTGCGGCCAGCTTTTGCTGGATCAGATCGTCGTTGACGGGGTCCAGTACGATGACGGCGTCGCTCTCCATGCGCAGCGAGGAGGCGGCGTCAATCCAGTGACCGTTCCAGCCGGCGGCGCGGATCTTGGGGAAGACTTCCTTGGTGTAGTCGCCACCCTGGCAGGTGATGATGATGTCGCACTTGGACAGCTCGGCGATGTCGTTGGCGTCCTTCAGCTCGGTGTGCACGGTGGCCATGGCCGGAGCCTTGCCGCCTGCATTGGAGGTGGAGAAGAACACGGGCTCGATCAGTGCGAAGTCGCCTTCGGCCTGCATACGGTCCATCAGCACGGAGCCGACCATGCCGCGCCAGCCCACCAAACCTACCAATTGCTTGCTCATTTGAAACGCCCTTTCAGTTTTGAAAACAGTAGCTTGAGACTGCTTCGGCCGGCTCGTCAGGGCCGGAAGGGGCGCGCGACGAACCGGGCTGGGTCAGCCTGTAATCGTCTTAATGGTGATTGCGCGCGCATTCACACCGGCAGTCTTTGCGGGTGTGACGATCTTGGGAGCGAAGGTGCGTGCGGCAAACATAAGAGTTGTCATTCTAGCGACTAGAGAAAAAGCTTGAAGAACTAAAAGTGCTTGAAACTCTAGTCAAAACGTCGAAATAAATGATTTATTTTTGACGTTTTGTTTTATTTGGTGCCGAAATTTGCGTCAAACCCAGCCGCCGCAAGCGGCGGCGGCTGGGTTTCAGCGGTTTCAGTGCCTCAGACGCCGGCCAGCGCCTTGACCACGGCATCACCCATTTCACGGGTGCTGACCTTGGTCGTGCCTTCGCTGTAGATGTCGGCAGTGCGCAGGCCGTCGGCCAGCACCTTTTGCACGGCGGCTTCGATCTTCTGGGCGGCTGCTTCCTGACCCAGGCTGAAGCGCAGCATCATGGCGGCCGACAGAATGGTGGCCAGGGGGTTGGCGATGCCCTTGCCGGCGATGTCGGGGGCCGAGCCGTGGCTGGGTTCGTACAGGCCTTGCTTCTTGTCGTTGAGGCTGGCGCTGGGCAGCATGCCGATGGAGCCGGTCAGCATGGAGGCTTCGTCGGAGAGGATGTCACCGAACATATTGCCCGTAACCACCACGTCGAAGCGCTTGGGCTCCTTGACCAGCTGCATGGCGGCGTTGTCCACGTACATGTGATCCAGAGCCACATCGGGATACTGCTTGGCGACTTCGGTGACCACATCCTTCCACAGCTGGAAGGTTTCCAGCACATTGGCCTTGTCCACGCTGGTCACGCGCTTGCTGCGCTTCTGGGCAGCCTGGAAGGCGACATGGGCGATGCGCTCGATCTCGGGACGGGTGTAGCGCATGGTGTCGAACGCTTCCTCGGCACCGGGGAAATGGCCGTCGGGAGCCACACGGCGGCCGCGCGGCTGGCCGAAGTAGATATCGCCGGTCAGCTCGCGGATGATGAGGATATCGAGGCCTGCCACCAGCTCGGGCTTGAGGCTGGAAGCATGGGTCAGTTCCTTGTAGCAGATGGCGGGGCGGAAGTTGGCGAACAGACCCAGGGCCTTGCGCAGGCCCAGAATGGCCTGCTCGGGACGCAGGGGGCGGTCCAGCGTGTCGTACTTCCAGTCGCCCACGGCACCGAACAGGATCGCATCGGCTTCCTGGGCCAGCTTCAGCGTGGCGGGAGGCAGGGGGTGGCCGGCAGCTTCGTAGCCAGCGCCGCCGACGGGAGCGGTTTCCATCTCCAGACCCAGATTCAGGGCCACGAGTACCTTGACGGCTTCCGCAACGATTTCGGGACCGATGCCATCACCGGGCAAAACTGCAATCTTCATGATGTTCCTTTGATTAATTTGATAGCTGCTTGCGTTTGTTATTCATAGATTTCAGATTGAATATCTATCGAAAACTATTGATGGAAAGCGCAAGCAGCTCATTTATTGATAGTTGAACTTGAATCAGGCATGCCCCAAAGTGAGAGACGGCCAGCAAGAGCCGCCTCGCGGCAAAGGCCGTCGTCCCCCTCTGGGGGAAGCCGCGGGGCCGCCTAGGCAAAGCGGCTCAGGGGGAGCTTTATTTCTGAATCAGGGTATGCGCCAGCCAGGGCTTTTGCGCCAGGCGCTCGGCTTCGAAGGCCTTGATCTTGTCGGCATGGCGCATGGTCAGGCCGATATCGTCGAAGCCGTTGAGCAGGCAGTACTTGCGAAAGGCGATGACGTCGAAGGCGATCTCTTCGCCCTGGGGCCTCAGGATCACCTGGCGCTCCAGGTCGATGGTCAGCTCGTAGCCGGGGAAGGCCGCGACGTCGTTGAACAGCTGGTCTATCGTGGCCTCGGGCAGCACGATGGGCAGCAGACCGTTCTTGAAGCTGTTGTTGAAGAAGATGTCGGCAAAGCTGGGGGCTAGGATGGCACGGAAGCCGTACTGATCCAGGGCCCAGGGCGCGTGCTCGCGGCTGGAGCCGCAGCCGAAGTTCTTGCGCGCGATCAGGATGCTGGCGCCCTTGAAGCGGGGCTGGTTGAGCACGAAGTCGGGGTTGGGCTTGCGGTCGGCTTCGGGCACGCCGGGCTGGCCGGGCTGGTCCAGATAGCGCCACTCGTCAAACAGGTTGGGGCCGAAGCCGGTCTTCTTGATGGACTTCAGGAACTGCTTGGGAATGATGGCGTCGGTATCGACGTTCTCGCGGTCCATGGGGGCGACAAGGCCCTTGTGCACGGTGAATTTTTGCATGGCGTGAATTCCAGGGATCAAGGGTTCAGCGAGCGGCTCGTTCGATGGCGCTGCCTGCACTTTGCACGTCCTGGCCCAGGCCCTTGACGGTGTTGCAGGCGGCCATGGTGAAGGCCAGGCCGATCAGGAGAATCGTGACGGAAGGCTTCATGCTCTGTCTCGCTGAAGAAATGGTTTAGGAGAACTTGCGGATGTCGACAAAGTGGCCGTGGATGGCTGCCGCAGCGGCCATGGCGGGGCTGACGAGGTGGGTGCGGCCACCGGCGCCCTGACGGCCTTCGAAGTTGCGGTTCGAGGTCGACGCGCAGCGCTCGCCGGGCTCCAGGCGGTCGGCGTTCATGGCCAGGCACATGGAGCAGCCGGGTTCGCGCCATTCAAAGCCGGCAGCCTTGAAGATCTGGTCCAGGCCTTCGCGCTCGGCCTGTTCTTTGACCAGACCTGAGCCGGGCACCACCATGGCCAGCTTGATGTTCTTGGCGACCTTCTGGCCCAGGTTCTTGACCACGGATGCGGCTTCGCGCATGTCTTCGATGCGGCTGTTGGTGCAGGAGCCGATGAACACCTTGTCGACAAAGATGTCGTTGATGGGCTTGCCGGGCTCCAGCGCCATATAGGTCAGCGCACGTTCGATGGCGCCGCGCTTGTTGGAGTCCTTTTCCTTGTCGGGATCGGGAACGGCGGCATCGATGCCCAGCACCATTTCAGGGCTGGTGCCCCAGGTCACCTGCGGCACGATGTCGGCGGCGTTCAGCTCCACCACGCGGTCGAACTTCGCATCGGCGTCGGAATGCAGTGTCTTCCAGTAGCTGACGGCGGCATCCCATTCGCCACCGGTGGGTGCCAGGGGGCGGCCCTTGATGTAGTTGATGGTCTTGTCGTCCACGGCAACGAGACCTGCGCGAGCGCCGCCTTCGATGGCCATGTTGCAGACCGTCATGCGGCCTTCCACGCTCAGGTCGCGGATGGCTTCGCCGGCAAACTCGATGGTGTAGCCCGTGCCGCCGGCGGTGCCGATCTTGCCGATGATGGCCAGCACGATGTCCTTGGCGGTGATGCCGGGTGCGACCTTGCCGTTGACCTGAACCAGCATGTTCTTGGCCTTCTTGGCCAGCAGGGTCTGGGTGGCCATTACATGCTCGACCTCGGAGGTGCCGATGCCATGGGCCAGCGCGCCGAAAGCGCCATGGGTGGAGGTGTGGCTGTCGCCGCAGACCACGGTCATGCCGGGCAGGGTCGCGCCTTGCTCGGGGCCCATGACGTGAACAATGCCTTGGCCCTTGTCCATGAAGGGGAAGAAGGCGGCCGAGCCGAACTCGGCAATATTGCTGTTCAGCGTGGTGATCTGTTCCTTGCTGATGGGGTCGGCAATGCCGTCATAGCCACGCTCCCAGCCGTCGGTGGGCGTGTTGTGGTCGGCCGTGGCCACGACCGAGCTGACACGCCACAGCTTGCGGCCGGCCATGCGCAGACCTTCGAAGGCCTGGGGGCTGGTGACTTCGTGCACCAGATGGCGGTCGATATAGAGGACGGAGGTGCCGTCTTCCTCGGTGTGAACGACGTGCTCGTCAAAAATCTTGTCGTAGAGGGTGCGTCCCATGATGGTCTCGTGAGGTTGGTTTGTTGGGAGGATTCTGTGTTCTGTGGCGGGCCTGAGCAGTGCTTCAAGCCTTGGCGCTGGCGGGGCAGAGGTGATCGACCAGCAGACGGGTGGTCACCGGCAGCGCTTCAAAGTCGCGCGCCACCACGCAGAGTTCGCGGTGCGCCCAGTCGTCGGTGAGCCGCACGGCGCGCAGATGGCCCACGCCATGCATCAGCTCGAATGCGCGGTCGGGCAGCAGACCCAGTCCCAGTCCGTTGTCAATCATGCGGCACATGGCGTCCAGGCTGGTGACCTGGATGCGCTGGTGCAGCGGGTGGCCGGCCTGAGCCGCGGCAGAGCGCATGGCCAGGCTGATGGAGGAGCCCGCATGCAGGCCGACGATGTCCCATTCCAGCACTTCCGTGAAGGCCACACTCTCGCGATCGGCCAAGGCATGGCGCTCGGGCACGACGACGACCAGCCTGTCTTCGCGATAGCTGCGGTATTGCAGCGGCACATTGCCCTGGCTCAGTTGCACGGTGGCCTGCTGGCCTTCGCTGCTTCTGATGTTTCCCAGTGTGCAGATGCCGATATCGGCCGTGCCCTCGGCCACCGCACTCAGCACGTCGGGGCTCAGGTGTTCCTGCAGGTCGATCTTGATCTGGCTGTGCTCGCGTGCAAACGCCCCCAGGTCCTCGGGCAGAAACTGCACGATGGCCGACATATTGGCGTGCATGCGCACATGGCCGCGCACGCCGTCGGCATATTCGGAGAGCTCGCCTTGCATGCGCTCCAGCCCGTAGAGCACATTGCGCGCATGGTGCAGCAGGCTCTCGCCGGCCGGCGTCAGCGTCACGCCGCGGCTGTGGCGATAGAGCAGGGCGGTGTCTACCGTCGCTTCCAGGTCGGACAAGCGCTTGCTGACGGCCGAGGCCGCAATGAACTCGCGTTCAGCGGCGCGGCCAATGCTGCCCAGTTCGCACACGGCGACGAACAGCTGAAGCGAGGTGAGGTCGATGCGGCGCGCAAAACTGCGCTCTGAATTCTTCATGGGGTAGGCTCAAGTCTTCTCGTTTCGAGAAGTTTTCAGCATTTTTACCGATTAATCCAGCTGCATCCATCTTTGAATGAGATGTCTTGCTTGACGATGGGTAAATTTTGGAGATGGGTGATTTCTTGCTTTGCGATGGATTGAGCAGACGTGGAAAAGTGATGTTGCATTTGTCAGTCTTGCGTACTTGCATTTTCATAGCGAAAACTCTATATGCCAGAATCGTTCAAGCCTGATCTGGCTTAGGGTGCGCTAGCACTTGCAGGTGCCTGAGTTACGGCATTTCTTTTACAAAGTAAATCGTCAGTAAAGCAGCCCGGAATCGACGCTATTCGCTGCAAAAATGTGAGTTATGAGAGTTCCCAATCATCCGATGTCTGACAGTGAGCCTTCCGAGTTGCCAGCCCTGGCTTCGGCCGGGGCATCCCTCTTGAACCGCAGCCGCTGCTGGAGCCATGCCTGCCTGCTGGCGGCGGCCCTGGCGCTGGGTAGTGGCATGGCCTTGCCGGCTGCGGCCAAGGGCAAGACCCCGGCCAAGTCCAGCGCGGCCGCGCCAGCCAAATCGTCCAAGTCTGCCAAGAGCACGACTTCAGGCGCTGCCAAATCTTCAGCAGCCAAGGCCGGCAAGAAAGGGCGTGCCGGTCGCCATGCAGCGGCGGCCGGTGCTGCGGCAGCTGGTGCTGCAGCGGCCGCTCCGCTGGGCCGCGAGCATTGGACACCGGAGGCCAGAAACAATCAGGCCGAGGATGCCAAGGAGCTGGCTGCCATGCGCGCCGAAGCCCAGACGGGCGATGCCAAGGCCCAGTATCTGTTGGGCTCGCGCTATCGTTTCGGCAAGGGCGTGAATCAGGATCTGGCCCAGGCCGTGCACTGGTATCGCCAGTCGGCCGAGCAGGGCTATGCGCCTGCGCAATCCGATCTGGGAGTGCTCTACGCCAATGGGCGGGGCGTGACGCTGGACGAGGCGCAGGCCGTGAGCTGGTACCGCAAGGCGGCAGATCAGGGCGACGGCATTGCGCAGAACAATCTGGGGCTGATGTATGCCGAGGGGCGTGGCGTGGCCGCAGACGATGCACAGGCCGTGCAATGGTTCGAGCGCTCGGCTAAAAGCGGCGAGGCTGCGGGTCAGTACAGTCTGGGCGTGATGCTTTCCAGCGGCCGGGGCGTCAAGGAAGACGGCCGCGCCGCCTTGCAATGGTTTGAGCAGGCGGCCGAGAAAGGCCATGCCGATGCCCAGTACAACGCCGGCATGATTTATGCTGTGGGTGCTCTGGTGCCCCAGGATCTGACGCGCGCTGCGCGCTGGCTGGAGAAGTCTGCCGGCCAGGGCAATGCGGCGGCGCAGTCGTCTCTGGGTTTTCTCTATGCCAACGGCCAGGGCGTGGCGCAGGATGCAGGCCAGGCGGCGCGCTGGTTCGATCGCGCAGCCAAGCAGGGCTACACGCTGGCGCAATCGAATCTGGCGGCCATGTATGCCAGCGGCCAGGGTGTGCAGAAGGACATGGGCAGGGCCTATTTCTGGCTGACCATCGCCCAGGTCAAGGACCCCTCGCTGCAAAGCCGCATGCAGGCGGCTGAGCAGGCATTGAGCCCATCGGAGCGGTTGAAGGTTCAGCGCGAGGTGCGTAGCTGGAAGCCGGGCAAGGAGTGATTCCCGCCCCGTGAAAAAAAAGCCCATCAGGCGCATGACCGGTGGGCTTTTTGTTGAGCGTCAGTGATTAGCTGAAGAAGCTTTTCAGGCGATCCGTCCAGCTCTCGCCGCTGGGCGAATGCTTGGAGCCGCCTTTCTTGAGCGATTCGTCCAGATCCTTGAGCAGCTTGCGCTGGTACTCGGTGAGCTTGACCGGGGTCTCCACCACGATGTGGCAGTAGAGATCGCCGGGGTAGCTGGAGCGAATGCCCTTGATGCCCTTGCCGCGCAGGCGGAACTGCTTGCCGGCTTGCGTGCCTTCGGGGATGTCGATCGCCGCCTTGCCCTGCAGTGTTGGCACTTCGATCTCGCCACCCAGGGCAGCGGTGATGAAACTCACGGGGACATTGCAGTGCAGATCGTCGCCGTCGCGCTCGAAGATGTCATGGTCCTTGACGCGAATCTCGATATAGAGGTCGCCTGCCGGGCCGCCGTTGGTGCCGGGCTCGCCGTTGCCGGCCGAACGAATGCGCATGCCGTCGTCGATGCCGGCGGGAATCTTCACTTCCAGCGTCTTCTGGCGTTTGACCTTGCCCTGGCCGCCGCAGGATGTGCAGGGCTCGGGAATGATCTTGCCGGTGCCACGGCAGTGCGGGCAGGTCTGCTGCACGCTGAAAAAGCCCTGGCGCATCTGCACCGTACCCATGCCGTTGCAGGTGGAGCATGTCTTGGTACTGGTGCCGGGCTTGGCGCCGCTGCCACTGCAGGTGTCGCAGCTGTCCCAGCTCGGAATGCGGATCTGGGCATCCTTGCCCTTGGCAGCTTCTTCCAGGGTGATTTCCATGGAATAGCTGAGGTCGTTGCCACGGTAGACCTGACGGCCGCCGCGACCGCTGCGGCCGCCGCCGTTGAACATATCGCCAAAGATGTCGCCAAAGGCTTCGGCAAAGCCGCCGAAGCCCTCGCCGCCACCCATGCCGCGGTTGGGGTCCACGCCGGCATGGCCGTACTGGTCGTAGGCCGCGCGTTTCTGGCTGTCGGAAAGCATCTCGTAGGCCTCTTTGACCTCCTTGAAGGTTTCCTCGGCTTCCTTGGCCTTGTCGCCCTGATTGCGGTCAGGGTGGTACTTCATCGCCAGCTTGCGATAGGCCTTCTTGATGTCATCGTCCGAGGCGCTTTTGGCAACGCCCAGAACTTCATAGTAGTCACGTTTGGACATGTGATTTTTCGGTCGGATGGAACAGGAACGCCGCGCCAGCTCCTGGGAGCCCGGCGCGGCGGCAAGCGGTCAATGGTTTGAGGCCAGGACCTGCCCGCGCTTAGTCCTTCTTGACTTCCTTGACTTCGGCGTCAACCACGTTGTCGTCAGCGGCAGCCGAGGCGCCGGCACCGGCGGAGGCACCTGCTGCTGCGGCAGCGGCTTCGGCACCGCCAGCGGCCTGTGCGTCGGCGTACATCTTCTCGCCCAGCTTCTGGCTGGCCGTCATCAGGGCCGTGGTCTTGGCGTCGATGGCGTCCTTGTCCTCGCCCTTGAGCGCTTCTTCCAGTTCCTTGACGGCGGCTTCGATGGCACCCTTTTCGGCTGCATCCAGCTTGTCGCCATGTTCGGCCAGGCTCTTGTTGACGCTGTGAACAGCAGCTTCGCCCTGGTTCTTGGCAGTCACCAGTTCCAGCTTCTTCTTGTCGTCGGCGGCGTTCAGTTCCGCATCCTTGACCATGTTCTGGATTTCTTCTTCCGACAGGCCCGAGTTCGCCTTGATGGTGATCTTGTTTTCCTTGCCGGAAGCCTTGTCCTTGGCCGACACGTTCAGGATGCCGTTGGCGTCGATGTCGAAGGTCACTTCGATCTGGGGCACGCCACGACCTGCGGGCGGAATGCCTTCCAGGTTGAACTCGCCCAGCATCTTGTTGGCGCTGGCAATCTCGCGCTCGCCCTGGAACACCTTGATGGTCACGGCGGGCTGGTTGTCTTCAGCCGTGGAGAAAGTCTGCGCGAACTTGGTCGGGATGGTCGTGTTCTTGCTGATCATCTTGGTCATGACGCCACCCAGGGTTTCGATACCCAGGGACAGGGGAGTCACGTCCAGCAGCAGCACGTCGGAGCGCTCGCCACCCAGCACCTGGCCCTGCACGGCAGCACCCACGGCCACGGCTTCGTCGGGGTTCACATCCTTGCGGGGATCCTTGCCGAAGAATTCCTTGACCTTTTCCTGCACCTTGGGCATGCGGCTCATGCCGCCGACCAGGATCACGTCGTTGATGTCGGACACCGAGATGCCAGCATCCTTGATGGCGGTGCGGCAAGGCGCGATCGTGCGTTCGATCAGGTCGTCCACCAGCGATTCCAGCTTGGCGCGGGTCAGCTTGATGTTCAGGTGCTTGGGGCCTGTGGCATCGGCAGTGATGTAGGGCAGGTTGATGTCGGTCTGGGCGGAGTTCGACAGCTCGATCTTGGTCTTTTCAGCGGCTTCCTTCAGGCGCTGCAGAGCCAGCACGTCCTTGGACAGATCAACGCCTTGTTCCTTCTTGAACTCGTCGATGATGTAGTTGATGATGCGCTGGTCGAAGTCTTCGCCGCCCAGGAAGGTGTCGCCGTTGGTCGACAGCACTTCGAACTGCTTTTCGCCGTCCACGTCGGCGATTTCGATGATGGAGACGTCAAAAGTGCCGCCGCCCAGGTCATACACGGCCACCTTGCGGTCGCCCTTGCCCACCTTGTCCAGGCCGAAGGCCAGGGCAGCAGCGGTAGGTTCGTTGATGATGCGCTTGACTTCCAGGCCGGCGATGCGGCCGGCATCCTTGGTGGCCTGACGCTGGGCGTCGTTGAAGTAGGCGGGCACGGTGATGACGGCCTCGGTCACGGGCTCGCCCAGGAAGTCCTCGGCGGTCTTCTTCATCTTGCGCAGCACTTCGGCGCTGATCTGGGGGGGGGCCAGCTTCTGGTCACGCACTTGCACCCAGGCGTCGCCGTTGTCGGCCTTGACGATCTGGAAGGGCATCAGGTCGATGTCCTTTTGCACCTCGGCTTCGGCGAACTTGCGGCCGATCAGGCGCTTGGCAGCGTAAATGGTGTTCTTGGGGTTGGTGACGGCCTGGCGTTTGGCGGACGCGCCCACCAGGATTTCGCCGTCTTCTTGATAGGCGACGATGGAGGGGGTGGTACGGGCGCCTTCGCTGTTTTCGATCACGCGGGTGTTGTTGCCCTCCATGATGGCGACGCAGCTGTTGGTGGTGCCCAGGTCAATACCGATGATTTTTCCCATAATTCTCTCCGTAATCTGTTGAATGTTTGCTTGATTCGTCACTTGTGGGCACTGCGGCCGGCTTCAAGAGCCGTCACTCACAAATTTTTGCCCTGACGGTGGGGTTATTGATGTCTTTGACGCTCAGCCCTGGGCCACGGTCACCAGCGCGGGGCGCAGGATGCGGTCGGCGATCACATAGCCCTTTTGCAGCACGGCCACCACGGTGTTGGCGGGCTGGTCGGCGGGAACCATGGAGATGGCTTGGTGATGGTGAGGGTCGAACTTCTCGCCCGCGGCCGGGTTGATGGCCTGCACCTTGTTGCGCTCCAGAGCCGAAGTCAGCTGGCGCAGCGTGGCGTCCGAGCCTTCGCGCAACTGCTCGGGTGTGGCGTTCTGGATAGCCAGGGCGGCATCCAGGCTGTCGATCACGGGCAGCAGGCTTTCGGCAAAGCTCTCGATGCCGAACTTGCGGGCCTTGGTCACTTCTTCTTCGGCACGGCGGCGCATGTTCTCGGCGTCGGCCTTGGCACGCAGGTATTGATCGGCCAGTTCGGCGCTCTTGGCCTTGAGTTCTTCCAGCTCGGCCTGCAGACGACCCAGTTCGTCCGACGCATTGGCTGCCAGGGCCGCTTCCAGTTCCTCGGGGCTGGCGTCGTTGATGGTGTTGGGGTTTTGGTTCTCGGTCATAGTTGGTGAAGGTTTCTCAAAACTTAAGACAATCTGTCTTCCAGATGCGCTCCGGCAGGTCTATTTCAAGACCTGTGTCGCCCGACAAGGGCGAACGGCGCAGTGGCTGAAGTGAGTCTGCAGGATTTGCGGGGTATTCTAGGAGAGTGAGTACTTGTGATTTCAGTGCCTCTCGCCTTGATTTACCAATGCTAATCGCAGGTTTATAGGCCCCAGAGTGTACAGATAGTCTGCCACTCGGCTAGAATCTAACGTTTTGCCTTGCCGCACCGCTACAGACGCAGTGGGCGGCGTTTACCCAAAAGGAGTCGTTATGCGTCATTACGAAATCATTTTGTTGATCCATCCGGATCAAAGCGAACAAGTTCCCGCGATGCTGGAGCGCTACAAGGGCATGATTGCTGCTGGTGGCGGCAAGGTGCACCGCGAAGAAGATTGGGGCCGTCGTCAGCTGGCTTACATGATCAACAAGCTCGCTAAGGCTCACTACCTGTGCCTGAACATCGAAGCCGACCAGGCTGTGATGGCTGAACTGGAACACGCCTTCAAGTTCAATGATGCCGTGCTGCGTCACCTGACTGTGCAGAAGAAGAAGGCTGATACAGCTGCTTCCGCCATGATGAAGAGCGTTGAGCGCGAAGAAGCCCGCAAGGCCAACCAGGCTGAGCACGCTTAATAGCATCAGACACTGAAGGAGTGGAAAACCGCGTTGTATTGACGGGCCTTCTCGCAGAGCAAGCTGCTTTGCGCTACACGCCCGCCGGATTGCCGGCCCTGGATTTGCGAATTGAACACAGTTCGCAGCAACAAGAGCTGGGCAGTACGCGCAACGTGAATGCATCTGTCAAGGCTGTTGCCTTTGGCGCCCTGGCTGAAAAGCTGGCCCGCCAAGCACCCGGTAGCCAATGGACCTTTCAAGGTTTTCTGGCCACGCCGCGCAATAGCAAGATGCTGGTTTTACACATTCAGGATATTCAACAAAATTAATTTTCAAGAGGTCCAGCAATGGCCACGTTCAAGAAATTCAACAAGGACAAGCGTCCTAAGCGCAACACCCAGTCGCTGCTGTTCAAGCGCAAGCGTTTCTGCCGCTTCACAGTCGCCGGCGTCGAAGAAATCGACTACAAGGATGTCGACACCCTGCGTGACTTCATCGCCGAAAACGGCAAGATTGTGCCCGCACGCCTGACCGGCACGCGCGCCATCTATCAGCGTCAGCTGAACACAGCCATCAAGCGCGCTCGCTTCCTGGCTATGCTGCCCTACTCTGACCAGCACAAGATCTAAGGAGCACGACAATGCAAATCATTCTGCTCGAAAAGGTTGTGAACCTGGGTAACCTGGGCGATATCGTCAAGGTCAAGGACGGTTACGCTCGTAACTTCCTGATCCCCTCCGGCGCTGCACGTCGTGCAACAGCTGCTGCCAAGGCTGAATTCGAAGCCAAGCGCGCTGAGCTGGAAAAGGCTGCTGCCGAGAAGCTGGCTGCCGCTCAAGAACTGAGCGAAAAGCTGAACGGCGCCAACGTGAAGATCACTCAGAAGGCCGGCGTTGACGGTCGTCTGTTCGGCTCCATCACCAACGCCGACATCGCTGAAGAACTGGTCAAGGCCGGTTTCGCAGTGAGCAAGTCGCAAGTGCGCATGCCCAACGGCCCCATCAAGACCGTTGGCGACGCCACTGTGGTGGTGGCTCTGCACACCGATGTGTCTGCAGAAGTGGCTGTCTCCGTGTACGGCGACCACTCCTAATTCAGGCTTTGTTCTGAATTGGCAAAAAGCCGCCTTCGGGCGGTTTTTTGTTTTCCGGTAATTGTTTGTCTAGCCAGCGTTTTTCTCGTCACCCGCCGTGACGTTGCCACTGCCTCCCGCTACGATGGAGGACTTGTCTCTAGGAGTGTCATGTCGTCAGTAATGCCCCCGCTTGATCTGCAAGATGATGCATTCGCCCCGGTTCCGCCAGCAGACCAGCAGGTGGCGCAACTGCGTGTGCCACCGCACTCCATGGAGTCGGAATCTTCGGTGCTCGGTGGTCTGTTGCTGGACAACAATGCCTGGGAGCGGGTGGGAGACCTGCTGAACGACGGCGACTTCTATCGGCACGAGCACAAGCTGATCTTCGAAGCCATAGGCAAGCTGATCAATGCCAGCAAGCCGGCTGACGTGATCACGGTCTACGAGCATCTGCAGGGCATGGGCAAGGCCGAGGAAGTCGGCGGCCTGATGTACCTGAACCAGCTGGCGCAATATGTGCCCAGTGCCAGCAATATCCGCCGCTATGCGGAAATCGTGCGTGAGCGTGCCATTCTGCGCAAGCTGGTTACGGCCAGCGACGACATCGCGACCAATGCCTTCAATCCTCAGGGCAAGACCGTGGAGCGCATCCTCGACGAGGCCGAGCAGAAGATCATGGCGATCGGCGAGGAGGGGGCGCGCAACAAGCAGGGCTTCCAGTCACTGGACACGCTGGTGGTGGATCTGCTGGACCGGGTCCAGGAGATGGCCGACAACCCCATGGATGTGACCGGAGTGCCCACGGGCTTTGTCGATCTGGATCGCATGACCTCGGGTCTGCAGGCCGGCGACATGGTGGTGCTGGCGGCGCGTCCCTCCATGGGCAAGACCTCGTTTGCCGTGAATATTGCCGAGCATGTGGCGCTTAACGAAGGCTTGCCGGTCGCCATCTTCTCCATGGAAATGGGTGCGGCCCAGCTGGCGGTGCGTATCGTCGGCTCCATTGGTCGCGTCAACCAGGGTAATCTACGTACCGGCAAGCTCAGTGATGACGAGTGGCCGCGTCTGACCGAGGCCATCGAGCGCCTGCGCACGGTGTCGCTGCATATCGACGAAACGCCGGGCCTGTCTCCGACCGAGCTGCGTGCCAATGCGCGTCGTCTGGCGCGCCAGTGCGGCAAGCTGGGCCTCATCGTGGTCGACTACCTGCAGCTGATGAGTGGCTCGGGATCGGCTGCCAGCTCGGACAACCGTGCCACCGAGCTGGGCGAAATCTCGCGGGGCTTGAAGATGCTGGCCAAGGAGCTGCAATGCCCGGTGATTGCGCTGTCCCAGCTCAACCGCTCGGTGGAGCAGCGTACCGACAAGCGTCCCATGATGTCCGACTTGCGTGAATCAGGCGCCATCGAGCAGGATGCTGACATCATCATGTTCATCTACCGCGACGACTACTACAACAAAGAGAGCAAGGAGCCCAATATTGCCGAGGTCATCATCGGCAAGCAGCGTAACGGTCCGACGGGCACGGTGAAGCTCTTCTTCCAGAAGAACCAGACGCGTTTCGAGAATCTGGCACAAGGCTACGGCACGGACGAATACTAAAAAGCATAGCTTCTAGCGCTTGTTCGGTATGGATTTCAGAACTCTATGAATATGAAATCTATGAATAACGAGCGCTGGCAGCTATCAAATTGAATGTGGACATAAGAAAAGCCCGCAAGGCACAGACCTTGCGGGCTTTGTTTTTGAGTGATTGCGGTGCTAGCGGCTGAACAGGTAGATGCCAAGACCGATCACGCACAGTCCCAGCACGCCGCAGGTCCAGGCCAGGCGCTGTGCGCCTATGCGCAGCGCTCCCACGGTCGCGACGATCTGGGCATTTTGCTGGGCCAGTTTCTCGATGATCTCCAGTGACTGGCGCTGCGACTGCTCCAGCTGGGCGATGCGCTCTTCCTGCTGCTGGATCAGCAGCAGTGCCTGCTCGCCGGCGGAAGCCGGTGGCGAAATGCGCTGCCTGGCGCTGTCCGCGCTGGCATCCTGCTCGCGCGCTTCGGCCTGGGCCTCTTTCTTCTTGAGCATGCCCTGGGCAGCCTTCACCACCTGGGGCGTGGCCTTGATGACCTCGCCCCAGGGTACGAGCTTGAGCGCCGCGATCCAGCTGGTCACTTACAGCACCTCGCTGGCGAAGTCCGCCAGGCGCGAGCGTTCGCCGCGCGCCAGGGTGATGTGGCCGCTGTGAGGCCAGCCCTTGAAGCGGTCCACCACATAGGTCAGACCCGAGCTGCCTTCGGTCAGGTAAGGTGTGTCGATCTGGGCCAGATTGCCCATGCAGATGATCTTGGTGCCGGGGCCGGCACGGGTGATCAGGGTCTTCATCTGCTTGGGCGTCAGATTCTGGGCCTCGTCGATGATGACGTACTTGTTCAGGAAGGTGCGACCGCGCATGAAGTTCATGCTCTTGATCTTGATGCGGCTGCGGATCAGCTCATTGGTGGCGGCGCGGCCCCATTCGCCGGCATTGCCGCCGTCGCCCTTGGCCAGGAACTCCAGGTTGTCGTCCAGGGCGCCCATCCAGGGACCCATTTTTTCCTCTTCGGTGCCGGGTAGGAAGCCGATATCTTCGCCCACGCTCACCGTGGCGCGGGTCATGATGATCTCGGTATAACGGCGCTCGTCCAGCACCTGGGCCAGGCCGGCGGCCAGGGCCAGGAGGGTCTTGCCGGTGCCGGCCGTGCCAGTCAGCGTGACAAAGTCGACTTCGGGGTTGACCAGCAGGTTCATCGCGAAGTTCTGCTCGCGATTGCGTGTGGAAACGCCCCAGACGGCATTCTTGGGATTGCCGAAGTCGCGCAGCGTCTTGAGCACCGCCGTCTTGTCGCGGATCTCGGTCACGCGCATGTAGAGGCTGGGCTCGCCCGGTGCCTCGTAGTACACGAACTGGTTGATCATCAGCTGGTCGACGATGACGCCGCTGACGCGGTAGTAGGTGATGGCGCCTTCCTGCCAGCTCTCCACATTCTTGCCGGCCTTGGTCCAGAAGTCGTGCGGCAGGGCGAGGGCGCCCGAGTACAGCAGATCGCCGTCCTCCAGCACCTTGTCGTTCTGGTAGTCCTCGGCAGCCAGGCCCAGTGCGCGCGCCTTGACGCGCATATTGATGTCCTTGGACACCAGCACCACTTCGCGGTCCTTGTGCTGCTCGCGCAAGGCGGCGACCACGCCCAGAATCTGGTTGTCGGCCTTGCCCTGGGGCAGGCTCTCAGGCAGGGATGCATCCAGAGGGTTGGTCTGGAAATACAGCGTGCCGGTGGCGCTGCGCTGACCCGTGGCATTGAGCGGCAGGCCTTTTTCCAGGCCGTCTGCGGGCTGGGAGGCAACCAGGGAGTCCAGCGTGCGGCTGACCTGACGGCCGTTGCGCGCCACCTCGGTCATGCCCTTCTTGTGGTTGTCCAGCTCTTCCAGCACGACCATGGGCAGGAAGATGTCGTGTTCCTCGAAGCGGAAGAGGCTGCTGGGGTCGTGCAGCAGCACATTGGTGTCCAGCACGAACAGTGTGGTCGGGCCGGTGCGCGTATTGCGGGCGCGGCGTGCGGGCTTGGCAGCCGCGTCGGCGGGTTTGGCGGGGGCAGCGGTAGTCGACCCTGTCTTTGCGGCGGAAGCCGTTGCTGCGCCAGTCGAAGCTGCAGTAGTGGGTGCAGCGGCAGTCGTTGTGGCGGCCTTGCGCGGCTTGGCAGTCGCCGTGGCCGAGGCGGAGGGCTTGCTGGTGCTGCGGCGCGGCTTGGTGGCTGCGGGAGCGGTCTCTGGAGCGGCGCCAGGGGCTGCTCCGGTGGAGGGGTTCAGATCCTCGTCAAGCTCTGCAGTCTGCCTGGCAGACTTGCGGATGGACGAAAAGGCTTCTGCGGGGAGCTTTGCGGCGCGGTGGCCGGGTGCGGGGGGCAGGGGCATAGTGGACGAACCGTTCTCAACAAGATTCAAAAAGCACAAAGCCGCCTGGAAACCGAGGCGGCTTTGGTGGGGTGAACAGAGAATACTACGTAGCACTGAGGCATGCCCCATTATGCATAGGCCGCGAGGGCCTGAACGCAGTATTTCCTGTTTTGCCTTGTTTAAAGACTTTGAAATACTTTGCGTGTAGATAATCGCAAGGTTTTCGGTCCCGGGCGGGGCTTAGGCCACCTTTTTGTCCTGAGTCTTCAGGCTTTTGACGGCCTTGAGAACTTCGTCCACATGGCCGGGAACTTTCAGACCGCGCCATTCCTGCATCAGGATGCCGTCTGCGCCGATCAGGAAGGTGGAGCGCTCGATGCCCTTGACCTTCTTGCCGTACATGATCTTGTTCTTGACCACGCCAAACATGTGGCACATCTTTTCTTCGGTGTCGGCAATCAGCTCGAACGGCAGTTCCAGCTTTTCCTTGAAGTCGTTGTGCGAGTTCATGTTGTCGCGCGACACGCCGAACACGGTGGCGCCAGCCTTCACGAAATCCTTGTACTTATCGCGGAATTGCATTGCTTCCGTGGTACAACCCGGCGTGTTGTCCTTGGGGTAGAAATACAGGATCAGAATTTGGCCGTTGTGCGAGGTGTTGGACACCTTGACGCCGCCGGTGGCGTTGGCTTCAAATTCTGGGAGTGGTTTGTTGACAACGATCGCCATGCGCTTGTATCTCTCGGGTGTGTTCGTTGAAATGCCGAGGGCGTCGGTGGTATTTTTGTTTTTATCAATCGATCGCCCCCAACCGCAACCTGCGATTTTACCCTGAAATACGTATTTCTCTCAATGTAAGCTCAGAAGTCTATGCTAGCAGCAGGGCTGCGACTACGTTGCGGCCTTCGCTGGCCAGAACGTTATAGGTGCGGCAGGCCGATGCAGTGTCCATGCTCTCCAGGCCGATGCGTTTGGCGATCAGCGGCTTGAGCCAGGCCACAGGCGGAAAGCGGTTCTTGCTGCCGCTGCCGAAGAGCACGACTTCCGCGTCCAGCTTGGCCAGTTCCTCGAAATGCTCGGCCGTCAGGTCTTCGAAACGGGTGCAGTTCCACTCGGTCAGCAGGCCGCGGGCTCCGACCAGCAGGCTGGTTTCATGGTTTTGCTTGTCAACGGCGATCCAGCCCGGGCCATAGCCGGTGATGGTTTGCGCATCGGATTTGTCTGCATGAAATTTCATGGTGGAGAGTGTGCGTAATCGGCGCGCTGGACGGGTGCGATGGCTGCTGTCTCCATACAGAGAGGGTGGGGACATTGTTGCAGCGCGGAACTGTGCTTAAATTATAGGTTTCACCATGGCACTTAATGCGCCCTGGCGTGCCTGAAATCCTTTTGTATTGATTCGCATGAAAACCGTTCAAAAATCCGCCAAGTTAGCAAACGTCTGTTACGACATCCGCGGGCCGATCATGGACGCGGCGAAGAAGATGGAGGACGACGGTCAGAAGATCATCAAGCTCAATATCGGCAATCTGGCCGTGTTCGGCTTCGACGCTCCCGAGGAAGTGCAGCAGGACATGATCCGCAACCTGCCCAACTCGGCAGGCTACTCCGACAGCAAGGGCATCTTCGCGGCGCGCAAGGCCGTGATGCACGAAACCCAGCGCCAGGGCATCAAGGGCGTGACACTGGACGATATCTATCTGGGCAACGGTGCTTCGGAGCTGATCAGCCTGGCCACCAACGCGCTGCTGGACAACGGCGACGAGATGCTGCTGCCTGCGCCCGACTATCCGCTGTGGACGGCTGCCACCAGCCTGTCCGGCGGTACACCCGTGCATTACATGTGCGATGAGTCCAATGGCTGGATGCCCAATATGGACGACATCCGCGCCAAGATCACGCCGCGCACCAAGGGCATCGTCGTCATCAACCCCAACAACCCCACGGGTGCGCTGTACTCCAAGGAGCTGCTGCTGCAGATCGTGGAGTTGGCGCGCGAGCATGGTCTGGTCATTTTCGCGGACGAGGTCTACGACAAGGTGCTGTACGAGGATGCCAAGCACACGCCGCTGGGCAGCCTGTCCATCGATGTGCTGACCATCACCTTCAATTCCCTCTCCAAGGCCTACCGCTCGTGCGGCTACCGCGCCGGATGGATGGTGATCTCGGGCGACAAAAAGCCCGCCAAGGATTACATCGAGGGCCTGAACATGCTCTCCAACATGCGCCTGTGCGCCAACGTGCCCGGCCAATGGGCGGTGCAGACGGCACTGGGCGGTCATCAGAGCATCGATGCTCTGGTGCAGGAGGGCGGCCGCCTGCGCGTGCAGCGCGATCTGGCCTGGGAGCTGATCAACGCCATTCCCGGCGTGAGCTGCGTCAAGCCCCAGGGCGCGCTGTACATGTTCCCGCGCCTCGATCCCGCCGTCTACCCCATCCAGGACGACCAGGAATTCTTCCTCGAAGTACTGCAGGAAACCAAGGTCATGCTGGTGCAGGGCACGGGTTTCAACTGGCCCGAGCCTGACCACTTCCGCATCGTGTTCCTGCCGCATGAGGCAGATCTGCGCGAGGCCATCAACCGGCTGGCATCCTTCCTCGAGAAGTACCGCAAGCGCCATGGCACGGACAAGCCCAAGGCAGTGCCGACAGAAAAGGCACTCAAGCCTGCCAAGGCTGAGAAAGCCGCGTAACTCATCTTTTTGATAGCTGATGGCGCTTGATTTTCAAGCGCTTCAGCGCTTTTTTGACCTTAGAACTTATGAAACCCATCCAAGTAGGCCTGTTGGGCATTGGCACCGTAGGCAGCGGTACTTTCAATGTGCTGGAACGCAATCAAGACGAGATTCGCCGTCGTGCGGGTCGTGGCATTGAAATTACCATGGTCGCCGACTTGGATACCGAACGCGCCAAGAGCGTGGTGGGTGACAAGGTCAAGGTGGTCGGTGACGCACGTGAAGTCATCGCCAACCCCGATATCGACGTGGTGGTCGAGCTGATCGGCGGCTACGGCATTGCCAAGGCCCTGGTGCTGGAAGCCATCGCGGCGGGCAAGCATGTGGTGACAGCCAACAAGGCCCTGCTGGCCGTGCACGGCACGGAAATCTTCAAGGCTGCGGCCGAGAAGGGCGTGATGGTGGCCTATGAGGCCGCCGTGGCCGGTGGCATTCCCATCATCAAGGCCTTGCGCGAAGGCCTGACTGCCAACTCCATCCAGTGGGTGGCCGGCATCATCAACGGCACGACCAACTTCATCCTGTCCGAAATGCGCGATAAGGGCCTGGACTTCGACGTGGTGCTCAAGGAAGCACAGCGTCTGGGCTACGCCGAAGCCGACCCCACCTTCGACATCGAGGGTGTGGACGCTGCCCACAAGGCCACGCTGATGAGCGCGATTGCCTTCGGCATTCCCGTGCAGTTCGACAAGGCCTATGTGGAGGGCATCACCAAGCTGGCCGGTGCCGATATCCGTTACGCCGAGCAACTGGGCTACCGCATCAAGCTGCTGGGCATCACCAAGCGCACGGACAAGGGTATCGAGCTGCGCGTGCACCCCTCGCTGGTGCCCTCCAAGCGTCTGATCGCCAATGTGGAAGGTGCGATGAACGCCGTGGTGGTGAACGGCGATGCCGTGGGCACCACGCTGTACTATGGCAAGGGCGCCGGGTCCGAGCCCACCGCTTCCGCCGTGGTGGCCGACCTGGTCGATATCGCCCGTCTGGACGGCTCCGATCCTGCCCACCGAGTGCCTGCTCTGGCCTTCCAGAGCAGCAGCCTGGCTGCTGCCGGCAGCGAGCTGCCCGTGCTGCCCATGGCCGAGGTCGTGACCAGCTACTACCTGCGCATCCGCGTGGCTGACGAAGCCGGAGTGCTGGCCAAGATCACCGGCCTGCTGGCTGGTGCCGGCATCAGCATCGATGCAGTGCTGCAGCGCGAAGCCGACGAAGTGGGCGGCGAAGGCTCGACCCAGACCGACCTGATCATTCTCACGCACGACACGCGCGAGGGCGATATGGACAAGGCCCTGGCCGAAATCCAGGGGCTGCCCACGGTGCTGGCTCCCATCACCCGCATCCGCAAGGAAGAGCTGAACTAAGGACTTGAGCATGTACCGTCGCACTCAAACCGGTTTATTCCCTGTTCAGTGCGGTGTCGCTATTGCAAACTCCTTCAAAGGCTGGCGCCCTATGGCGCCAGCCTTTTTGCTTTGGGTGGCAGCGGGTGCGCAAGCGGCGCCCGTCGATGTCTATCGTGGCACGCTGGGCGGCTCGGCGGTGGTGATGGAGCTGAGCAAGCCGGGTGAGGATGGTGAGCGCCAGGGGCGCTATTTCTATCTGCGGCATGGAGTGGATATTCCGCTCCGGGGCGCGCTGAGTGCGCTGTCTGAGGCACGTCCTTTGAATAACGACTGGGCGCGTGAAAGCGGTGGCGAGCCTCCCGTGCTAACAGACTCCCAACAGCGCCGCATCGTCTGGCAACTGCGCCAGCAAGGCAGTGCTTTGGCGGGTGAGTGGGTGGATGATATTCATGGCAAAAAACTGCCGCTGGCCCTTACCCATATTGCGCAGTACGACCCTGAAAAGATAGCGCCATTCGGTGTGGAGGCCGTGACGTTGGCGATTGTGCAAGGTGAGGGCAGTGGTATTGCATCGGGCGTTGCCATCTCGGCACAGGCCACGCCCTACGACTATCTGAAAGTGGCCGAGCAAAAGCTGGAGCAGGGCAAGGAAGTGGTGGTCAGCCCCACTCTGGCCTGGAGGCCGGTGCGCGATGCGCGTACCCAGTTCTGGTATCCGCGCCTCACGCGTCATCCGGATAGCAAAATTCTGGCGCAGACCAATACCGTTCTGGAGCAGCGCCACTGGGGCATGAGCCTGGAGGCGCTGGCCTGTGTGGGCTCGATCTATCAGAACGCTGGCCCGGCGGCAGGCTCGCTGGGGGACTTCAATAACGAGTCGATCAAGGTGACCTACCTCTCAAGCGCCTTGATGAGTGTGGTGGAGTCGGGGTCAACCGGTTGCGGCGGCGCGCACCCCAACAATCATTACGACCCCTTTGTGCTGGACTTGCTGCGGGGCGGCTATATGGACTTCACCCGCCTGCTCAAGGGCGTGAAATATGGCGAGTACAAGCTGGAATACGGTGATCGGCTGTCGCGTTTTCTGAGCAAGGCTGTGAGCCGGTATTCCGAGGATGACAAGGATTGCACCGAGCTGCTGCCTCAGTACATGGCGCTGATGTTTGACAAGCCCGACAAGATGAGTTTTGTGATCTCAGGCATAGGCCATGCCATGGGGGTGTGCCTGGGCAGCGGCGTCAGTGTCCCGTTCAAGGAGTTGAAGCCCTATATCAAGCCGGGGGCGCAGCGCTATTTCCAGCCATGAGTCCCCGTTCAGCGCGATATGAGGCAATGGCGTTGGCCGGTCTCTGCATTCGCGCGCAGTCAGATCGGGCTTGCTGACCGATAATGGTCAGCTTGGCGGCACGACTTCTGTCCGTTTGGCTGCCGGTTCCGAATTTTAGTTTTTGGCGAGTTTGAGATGCTGTATCTGTCCACCCGCGGCCATGCTGACCGCAAGCGTTTTTGCGACATTTTGCTCGAAGGTCTGGCTCCCGATGGCGGCCTGTACCTACCCGTCGAGTACCCCCAGATTGACGATGCCAAGCTGAGCCAGTTGCGCGAGACGCTGGTAGCCAAGGGCTATGCAGCTCTGGCCTTCGAGATTCTGTCGCTCTATATCGACGACATTCCTGCCGAAGATCTGCGCGCCCTGTGCGCCAAGACCTATACCAAGGAAGTCTTTGGCAGCGACGCCATCGTGCCCGTGCGTCAGCTCGACGGCGTGCTGCACATCGAAGCCCTGTCCAACGGCCCCACGCTGGCCTTCAAGGACATGGCCATGCAGCTGCTGGGCAATCTGTTCGAGTACGAACTGGCCCGCCGCAACGAGGAACTGAATATCCTGGGTGCCACCAGCGGGGATACCGGCAGTGCGGCCGAGTACGCCATGCGCGGCAAGAAGGGCGTGCGCGTCTTCATGACCAGCCCCCACGGCCGCATGAGCCCCTTCCAGCAGGCGCAGATGTTCAGCCTGCAGGACGAGAACATCCACAACATCGCCATCGAAGGTGTGTTCGACGACTGCCAGGACATCGTCAAGGCCGTCTCCAACGACCACGCCTTCAAGGCCCAGTACAAGATTGGTACTGTCAACTCCATCAACTGGGCACGTCTGCTGGCCCAGGTGGTCTACTACTTTGCCGGCTATCTGCAGGCCACCCGCTCCAATGACCAAAAGGTGAGCTTCACCGTGCCTTCGGGCAACTTCGGCAATATCTGTGCAGGCCATGTGGCGCGCCAGATGGGTCTGCCGATTGCCAAGCTGGTCGTGGCCACCAACGAAAACGATGTGTTGGACGAGTTCTTCCGCACTGGCGTCTACCAGGTGCGTGGCTCGGCCAACACTTACGAGACCTCCAGCCCCTCGATGGACATCTCCAAGGCCAGCAATTTCGAGCGCTTTGTGTTCGACCTGGTGGGCCGCGACGGCGTGCGCACCAGGCAGCTGTTCGCCGAAGGCGTGGCTAAGGCGGGCAAGTTCGATCTGAGCA
Organism: Comamonas sp. Tr-654; assembly: GCF_011752915.1. Lineage (NCBI taxonomy): Bacteria > Pseudomonadati > Pseudomonadota > Betaproteobacteria > Burkholderiales > Comamonadaceae > Comamonas > Comamonas sp. Tr-654. The sequence goes on along the minus strand of NZ_VWWQ01000003.1, from coordinate 189,225 downwards.
CAGATCCCGCTTTCAAGGATGCGGCCGGCAAGTACGGTTTTGTGAGCGGCAAGAGCACGCACGCCGACCGTCTGGCCACCATCAAGGACACCTTCGAGCGCTTCGATCAGATGATCGACACCCATACCGCCGACGGCGTGAAGGTGGCGCGCGAGCATCTGGGCACCGAGCCCATGCTGGTGCTGGAAACCGCTCTGCCCATCAAGTTTGCCGCGACGATCGAAGAGGCATTGGGCCGCCAGCCCGACCGTCCCGCCAAGTTCAATGGCATCGAAGACCTGCCCAAGCGCGTGGTCGTCATGGCTTCCGATGCGGACCAGGTCAAGGCCTTTATTGCCGAAAACTGCAAATAAAGCCTTGCGGCGTTAAGCTTGAAAAGCACCTGTAGCTTGGCGACAGGTGCTTTTTTCTTTGAATAAAATAGCCGCAATTCGCTTATCCATCAAGCGTTGGTAGCTATCAAAAGTATATTGAAATCAAGATGAAGGTCATAGGCTTTGCCGGATATTCTGGCGCGGGCAAGACGGCCCTGGTCGAGGCGCTGGTGATGCTGATGAGGCAGCACGGGCTGCGGGTCTCGGTCATCAAGCATGCCCACCATGACTTTGATGTGGATCGCGAAGGCAAGGACAGCTGGCGCCACCGCAAGGCCGGTGCCTACGAGGTGCTGCTCGCGTCCGACAGGCGCATGGCGTTGATGCGCGAATACGAGCAGCCTGCGCAGCCCAGCGTGCACGACATGCTGGCGCAGCTGGACCCCAGCGTGGATTGGGTGCTGGTCGAAGGCTTCAAGCATGGCGAGCTGCCCAAGATCGAGGTCTGGCGGTTGCAGCAGGACAGGCTGGACAAGGGCAAAAGCCTGGAGCCGCTGTTTGCCCACGACTCCCGGGTGCTGGCCGTGGCCACTGACGCTGCCCGGGATCTGCCGCAAACGCCTCACCAGCCCGTGCTGGACCTGAACCAGCCCCAGCTTGTGCTGCAATGGCTGCTGGCGCATTCGGATTCTCTGCAATACAAGAACTAAGGAAAGACACAGCAATGCAAGCATCACAGACGCCTCGCAAGCCGCTCAAGCCTCTGGACGAGGCCCTGCAAGAGCTGCTGGCCCATGCCTGGCACCAGGCCGGCGCACAGCTGGTGGACACCTTCGATGCCGATGGCCGCGTGCTGCTGCAGGCCGCCGTCTCGCCGCTGCAGGTGCCGCCTCAGGACAATTCGGCGATGGACGGTTATGCAGTGCGCAGCGCCGAATGCGCGGGCGGCACGGCGGTGCTGCCGGTGTCGCAGCGCATTCCCGCAGGCACCTCGCCTGAGGCCCTGGTTGCAGGCTCCGTCGCCCGCATCTTCACGGGCGCGCCCGTGCCGGCCGGGGCCGACGCCATCGTCATGCAGGAAGATTGCGAGCTGCTTGAGGATGGCCGTGTGCGCATCAAGGCCGAGCCCCGTGCCGGCCAGTGGATTCGCCGTGCTGGCGAAGATATCAGGCAGGGCGCGACCGTGATCGAGGCCGGCACCCGTCTCACGCCGGCCCACCTGGGTCTGGCCGCCAGCATGGGCTTTGCCAGCCTGCAGGTGGCACGCAAGCCGCGGGTGGCCTTGTTTTCCACCGGCGATGAATTGGTCATGCCCGGCACCGTCGCTCCGCAGGACATGCCGGCGGGCAGCATCTACAACAGCAACCGCTTCTTCCTGCGTGCATTGCTGCTGCGTATGGGCTGCGAGGTCACGGATCTGGGCATTGTTCCCGACGACCGCGAGGCCACGATTGCCGCACTGGCCGATGCCGCCATGGACCACGACGTGATCGTCACCAGCGGCGGCGTCTCCGTGGGCGAGGAAGACCATATCAAGCCTGCGGTGCAGGAGCTGGGGCAGCTGGATCTCTGGCAGATCAACATCAAGCCCGGCAAGCCTTTTGCCTATGGCCGCGTCAATCGCGAGTCCGGCACGGGCTTTGCGCATTTCATCGGGCTGCCGGGCAACCCGGTCTCCAGCTTTGTCACCTTCCAGGTGCTGGTGCGTCCCTTCCTGCTGCGTCTGCAGGGCGTTGAGAACGTGCTGCCGCGATCCTTAGAGGCGCGCGCCGATTTCGAGTGGCCAAAGGGCGACAAGCGCAGAGAGTTTCTGCGGGTGCGCTACAACGAGCGTGGTGGGCTGGAGTTGTTCAGAAACCAGAGTTCGGGGGTGTTGACTTCCACGGCCTGGGGCGACGGTGTGGTGGACAATCCCGCTGGTACCACGATTGCCATGGGAGACAGCGTGCGCTTTATCCCGTTTGCCGAACTCATGGCCTGATGGAGTTGGAGATGAAGACCGTTACGATTCGATATTTCGCCTCGATTCGGGAGGCCCTGGGCACGGGCAGCGAAAGCCTGCAGACTCCGGCAGCCACCGTGGGAGCATTGCGCGAGCAACTGATGAGCCGCAGCGATGCGGCTGCCCAGGCGCTGGCTGCCGGCAAGGCTGTGCGCATGGCGCTGAACCAGGATATCTGTGATGCAGATGCCGTGCTCAGCAATGGCGACGAAGTGGCGTTTTTCCCGCCTGTGACGGGCGGCTGATGAGCCTTGCCGCTTGTTGCCGCGCACACCGCTGCTGTGCTGCTCCCGCCATGGTTGCGGGGTCAGTCCCTGAGTCATATACCCATCTCTAATGCCATGACCGAAACCGCCGAGTCGTCCACGCCCGAAGTCAATCCCGAGATCAGCGCCCGCACCCGCAAGGCGTTGGCCGAAGCGCGTGAGCGCGGTGTCAAGCTAGGCACGGCCGGCGCGGCCAATATCCGCGCCACGGTGGAAAAGCGCAAATCGGCGGCCGATGCCTTTGCCAGGCAGCATGAAGCGCTGTTTGCCGCTTTGCAGGAACTAGGACTGACCCACCGCGCCATGGCGGCCGAACTCAATGCAAGGGGCATTGCGGCGGCCAAGGGCGGCGAGTGGACCCATGGTCAGGTGCAGCGTATTCTGAACCGCTATGCGGACTGGAAGGCTGCCGACTCGGCCCAGGCCTGAAGCCGTCAGACCGATCCCCCAGCCGTGCGGCGTCTGCTGCACGGCTTTTTTGATGGGGCAGCAAAGAGGCTGTCAGGCCACGCGGCGCGCAGGCGACAGCTCGGGGTTCAGGCGGCCTGCCGCACGACTGCTTGCTGCCTTGTGGCTGCCAGTGCCAGCAAGCCCAGCACGATCAGCATCAGACCATAGCCATAGGTGGTGGGCACCAGCCCCAGGCTCTGGGTCAGCAGGCCTGCCGCGATGGCAGGCAGGCTGAAGGCCAGATAGCTCAGCACATAGATGGTGGACAGCAGGCCGCCGCGTTCATGCGGCTCGGCCAGCGGCAGCACGCTGCGCAGTGCGCCCTGAAAGCCCACACCAAAGCCCGCGCCGGCAATGACGGAGGCGGCCACCATCAGCGTCAGGCTGTGGCTGGCCACGCCCAGCAGCAGTATCACGATGCCCAGCGGCAGCATCGAGCCGCCAAAGCGCAGCATGCGTTGTGCCGTCCAGTGGCGCAGCAGCCAGATGGCTGCTGCCGCGCTCAGGGTGTTGATGCACACCGCCAGGCCTGCCATGAGGGTGGAGCCGGTGATCACCCGCAGCAGGGTCGGGCCTAGCGACAGATAAAAGCCAGCCAGCGCCCAGGCGGCGATATCCAGCGGCGCCATGCGCAGGAAGGCCGGGCGGATATGCGCGGGAAGGCGGATGCGAGGGCGCATGGAGGCCAGGGCTCCGCTGCGGCGGCTGACGGTTTCAGGCATCACGGCAATGGCCCAGGCCGATGCCGCAAAGACCAGTAGCAGCCACCAGTAGATCTGGTGCAGTCCGTCATGGCCGTGGCTGGCCAACTGGTTGGCGCCGAACACGCCGGCTGCCATGCCGATCATGGGAGACAGCGTGTTGATCAGCGCACCACGTTCGCGGTCCATATCGAGCAGGGCCGCGCCCAGAGCCGCACTGGCCATGCCGGTGGCAAAGCCCTGCACCACGCGAGACCAGAGCAGGGCCTGCGCATCCTGTGCATGGGCAAACATCAGCATGGAGACTGCTTCCAGTCCCAGGGCGGCAAGAATGACGGGGCGTCGGCCCAGGTAATCGGACAGTGCGCCCATGGTGAGCAGGGCGACGAGCAGGCTGAAGGCGTAGACCGCGAAGATCAGGGTCAGCATGCCCGACGAAAAGCCCCAGGCCTGTTGGTAGAGGCGATACAAGGGCGTGGGCGCGCTGGATGCCGCCAGAAAACTGGCCAGGGTCAGAGCGACAGCAGCCATATTGCGGGTGCTGGATACCGCAGTCAGGGATACAGAGGATGTGGACATGGGAAAGCTGGCTCCGCTACCATAAAAGCAAAATTTTTGCGTTTGCGTATTCTGCGTTAATTTCTCATTAACGCAAATATTTAGCTTTAATGACCATGATTGCAAAAGACCCAGTCCAATCCCGGCCTGGCGGGCGCAGTTCCCGCGTACAGGCCAGCGTGCATCAGGCGGTGAGAAAACTGCTGGAGCGCATGCCGCGCGAGGAGCTCACCTTTCCCCTGATCGCCACTCAAGCCGGCGTGACGCCTTCCACGCTGTACCGCCGCTGGGGCGATCTGCCGCAGCTGCTGGCCGATGTGGCGCTGGAGCGCATCCGTCCCATTGCCGAGCCTGCGGACACGGGCAGCCTGCATGGCGATCTGCAGGCCTGGACCGAGCAATACATTGAGGAAATGGGCTCGCCTCTGGGGCGCACCTTGCTGCGCGATACCTTGGTGGCAACCCAGGAAGATCAGGTCACCTGTGCCTGCGTGGACATCATCCGCGACCAGCTTGGCATTGTGCTGAGTCGGGCCGGGACGCGTGGCGAGTCAGGTCCCGATGTGGACACCATGCTGGATCAACTGGTGGCACCCATCGTCTATCGCATTCTCTATGGTCTGCAGCCTGATGTGGCTTTCGGGCGAAAGCTGGTCGAGCAGTTGGCCGAGCACCTGACGCCCAAGCAGGCCTGAGGCGCTTGCACTAGAATCGCGGCTCACAGGTGCAAAGGGGCGCCTGCCCGCACAAGAGGCTCTCACCCTTGCTTTCGGCAGCGTGTTCACGCTCGATTCGATGTTTTGCCAGACCATGGTTGTTCTAAGGGCCCAGCGCGGGAGGCTCCGATGCAACCTGGAGCACTGTCATGACTTCATCTCTCCATCCCCAGGCGCGGCGCGCGCTGACGCGGGACTACAAACAGGCGTTTCCCGCCATGGGTATCTACGCGGTGCGCTGTGATGCCGCCGACTTGTTGCGCCTGGGTGCCAGCCGCAATGTGGACGCAATACTCAACCGCCTGCGGTTCGAGCTGAATAATGGCTCCCGGCGCGATGCGGCGCTGGCCCAGGCCTGGGCCCGCCATGGCGCACAGGCATTCCGTTTTGAAGTATTGGACCGTGTGAAGGAGCGCGACGACCCCTTGTTCGACTATGACGCCGAACTTCAGGCCCTGCTGTCTCTGTGGCAGCAAGAGCTGCAAGGGGTGCAGCCATGAGCAGCGAAACCGTGAATGCCATGAGTTCAGGCCAAGCGCTGCCTGCTGGTGCTGGCGCTATTGACCCGTCGGGTCTGGCCATGGGGGCAAGTTCTGTTTCCGGATTCCTGTCGCCGCAGGCCATGGTCGACGAGATCAAGGTGCGTGCCCGCGTGCGTTTGAGCCGTGGGCGGCGCGATGGGGCTGCGGGCTCGGCCACCTTGCGCGACCACTTGCATCAGGCGGCGCGCGAGGTCGGCTTTGCCGGCTGGGAGCAGGCGCGCCGGGTGCTGGGAGCGCTGGCGGCACCGGGAGACGACATGGGCAGCTTCTGGCATGTGCCGCGTAGCGGCATTCTTCTGCACATCTGGTTCAGCGAGCATGCACAGGCGCGCAGTGTGCTTGCACAGCAGGCGGACGGTTTTTTGCTGCCTTATCGGCGCCAGTGCTTCATCGTGCAAGCGCCGTTCATCGAGGCCTTGGGCTTGAACCCGGTCGATCCGGCCTGGGCCGTCATTGGGCGCGATCTGGTCGCCGCCTATGGAACGTCTGCTTGGCGGGCCTTGGCCTGGCAGCGTCTGCATGCGCCTGCCGGAGCCTTCTGATCTAGCTCTGGAGTTTGAAGCGGAAAATGCTGGTCTGAAAGCGCTGAAACCGGTTCTGTCCGGGCTTTCAGGCCGGGTCTGCAGGAGTGGGAAACTGCGGTGCACGCCATTCCAGCAGCTCGGCCAGGCGCTGCATGATCCAGCCCGCTTCAAGCGCTGTGACGACCGAGCCCTCCGCGGCCAGGCCCGCATGCATGCCCAGCAGTACCTGCTCTTCGGAGGAATTGCCCGAGTGATAAAGCGTCTGTGCCTGCTCGGTCAGATGACTTGCCAGGTCTTCGCACAGCTCATAGCGTGCGACGACCTCGGCAATCGGGGCGGACAGCTTGCCGCTGCGAGTGCGAAACAGCTCGGCAAAGCTGGGCGGCGGCTGAATCTGGCTGGTGTCGTCCATGGCTTAGCTTGGCTCGAACAGGCGCTCGAAACGCTCGATGTCCACGGCCAGCTCGCAGGTAATGAGCTGGCCCGATTTGTTGTCGCGCTTGCGGTGGGCGGCAAATAGCGTGGCCTTGCCCTTGAAGTTGTAGTCGGGCAGATGGATCAGCTCATAGGGATAGGGCACAAAGAGCTGGAACTCGAAAATCATCCGATGCTCGTTGCGCGGAGAGGGGTACAGCGTGTACTCCGGCAGATTGATGGTTTGTGTGGCCATGGCGCAATGCTAATGCGCCAGACATGCCCATGCTGGCCTGCGACAATGCATGCATGACTGCAGCACGTGTATCCATTCAGACCCAGGACTTTGACCTTTCGGCCGAGATTGCCGCCTTGCGCGTCGGCGATGCGCGCGTGGGCGCGGTCTGCAGCTTTGTCGGCACGGTACGCGACCGCAACGAGGGCGATGCCGTCTCCAGCATGGAGCTCGAGCATTACCCCGGCATGACCGAGAAGTCGATCGAGGCCATCATCGACAAGGCCGTGGCGCGCTTTGGCATCTATGGCGCGCGTGTGATTCACCGTATCGGCCTGCTGCAGCCCATGGACCAGATCGTGCTGGTGGCCGTGACCAGCGCTCACCGCGGCAAATCCTTCGAGGCCTGCGAATACATCATGGACTATCTGAAGTCCGAAGCGCCGTTCTGGAAGAAAGAGCAGACCGGGCAGGGCGCTCGCTGGGTGGATGCGCGTGTCAGCGATGAGCAGGCATTGGCACGATGGCAATAATTCTATGAATTGATAGCTGCTTACGCATTTACTCATTGAGTTTCAGAAGAAAAATCATCTGAAACTAAATACATAAGAGCGGTAGATGCTATGCTTTTTGTAGACCGCTCGGCTGCAGCCAGCGGGGTGGCTTGAAGACCAGGACATTGCCAGCCATCACCAGGATCAGGCCCAGCATGCCGGCGGCAGTCCACTGGTAGCCTTCGAACAGAGCCGAGATATTGAGTGCCACAATGGGAAACAGCACTGTGGCATAGGCGGCTTTTTCGGGGCCCAGTCGGCCCACCAGTGTGAGGTAGGCGGTAAAGGCAATCACCGAGCCGGGAATGGCCAGATACAGCAGCGCGCCTGTATATTGCGGGCTGGTGTCAAAGTGCCAGGGCAGACCGGCGATCAGCGCATACGTCAGCAGCAGCAGCGTGCCGGCCAGCATGCCCCAGGCATTGGTGTGCAGTGGCTTGTAGCCCAGGCCCTGAAGCGATGCAGAAAGCATGTTCCCGCAGGAAAAGCACAGCGTTCCACCCAGCGCCCACAACAGACCTTGCCAGCTGGCGTGCTGACCCTGTTGCAGCTCCGGCCAGAACAGAATCACCAGACCCGTCAGGCCCAGAGCGCTGCCCGCAAGCACATTGGGCGCAAGCCTGCGACCATGGATGACTCGCGCCAGAAATGCATTCCAGATGCTGGCACTGGAAAACACCACGGCAGCCAGACCGCTGGTCAGGGTCTCGCTGGCGTGCATGAAGCAGACAAAGTTCAGGCTGAACAGGCATAGCCCCTGGCCCAGTACGCGTGGAATGGCTGCGCCGCGGGGGACGCGCCACTGGCGGGTCAGCAGCAGCCAGGCAAAAAGCACCAGGGAGGCAAGACCAAACCGGTAGGCGATGGACAGCTCTACGGGTACGCTGCCCAGTTGCATCTTGAGAGCGATCCAGGTGGAGCCCCAGATCAGCACGACCAGGGCATAAATAGGTAAAAGCATGGCAAGTCTTGGTGCTTGGAAGAGCCAGATCTTGCGCGCCTGGATTGGCTCTGCATTGCACATTCCTGCGGTTTTGTGGCGTTGCAGCAAGCGCGGCCAGATGGCTGGCGTCACAATGCAGGCATGCCCGCCAGCGCTGTATCCGCCCCTTCGCATCTGAGTCATGTGCTGGCTCGGTCACGCGCCGAGAACAGGCGCAGAGCGGGTTTGAGCCAGTCGCTGGAATTGGCAATCTGGGCCAATCACGATGATGAGGTGCACTACCGTCAGCAAGGGCATCACACGTTGTCTGTCTATCTGGCCGGAGGTCAGGGATCGCAACTCAAGGACGATGCACTGGCCCGAGGCGAAGCAGGGCGCTTTTGCGTTTTCCCGGCCGAGCATGAATCGCACTGGCTGGTGCGCGAGCCTGTGCAGTTTCTGCACCTGTATGTCTCGGATATTGCCTGGGCCGACCGTGTGGTGCGCCTGCTGGATGCCGAGCCGCGCAGCATTACGCTGACACCGCAGATTTATTCCCAAGACCCGATCTATGCGCAATGGGCACAGTCGCTGTGGCGAATGGACTGGAGTGGGGCTCACGACATATGGCAGGCGGACTGCCTGAGCCAGCAAGTGCTGGACCGGCTAGTGCTGCAGTCGGCGGCGCCCTGGCAGCGGCACAAGCTGCTGAAACCGCTGGGTGGCCTGTCATCCACGGCCCGGCGCAAGGTGCTTGACTATGTGGATGCCCATCTGGCCGACAGCAAAGCCCTGAGCTTGCCCGCGCTGGCGCAGGTCGTGGCCTTGTCCGAATATCACTTTGCCCGCATGTTCCATCAAAGCATGGGTTGCACCGTGCATGACTGGGTCATGCAGCGACGTCTGCAGCAAGTCTGCGCCCGCCTGCAAGGCAGCGCAGGCAGTGCCAGGGGGCGCATGCCGCAGCTGGAATGGCTGGCCGCCGAAACGGGGTTTGCCAATGCCAGCCATTTGCTGCGCAGCTTTCGCAAGCACTATGGGCTTACTCCTACGCAGCTGGCCCGCAGCTGGCGCGATGCTTGACTTGATATACCGCAAGCAGGGTGGGTGTAGATCTGCCTTTTGCTGTTTTTTTACGCATTAGGGTCTTGAAACCCCCTGTTTGACTATCAGATAAATGGCAATGAATCTGATTGGAGCGAAAGCGACAAACCATGCGAATTGACAAACTGACGACCAAATTCCAAGAAGCCTTGGCCGACGCGCAGTCCCTGGCGCTCGGTGCTGATCAATCCACCATCGACCCTCTGCACCTGCTGGTAGCCATGCTGCGCCAGGACGACGGCCCGCGTGCATTGCTGCAGCGCGCCGGCGGCAATGTGCAACAACTCAAGAACCTGGCGGAACAGGCCATGGCCGATCTGCCGCGCGTGCAGCAGCAAGGCGATGTGCAGGTCGGTTCGGAGTTGGCCCGCCTGTTGCAGGCCTCGGAGAAAGAAGCCCTCAAGCGCGGTGACCAGTTCATCGCCAGCGAGCTGTTTCTGCTGGCGCTGGCCGATGCCGCAGGCTCGGCCACGCGTGCCGGTGCCTTGCTCAAGCAAAGCGGCGTGAGCAAGTCCAGCCTGGAAGCGGCCATCAATGCCGTGCGAGGAGGTCAGAACGTGGACAGTGCAGAAGCCGAAGGCCAGCGCGAAGCGCTCAAGAAATACACACTGGACCTGACCGAGCGTGCCCGCAGCGGCAAGCTGGACCCGGTGATCGGCCGCGACGATGAAATCCGCCGCGCCATCCAGGTGCTGCAGCGCCGAAGCAAGAACAACCCTGTGCTCATCGGCGAGCCCGGCGTGGGCAAGACCGCCATCGTCGAAGGCCTGGCCCAGCGCATCGTGGCCGGCGAGGTGCCCGAGAGCCTGCAGAACAAGCGCGTGCTGTCGCTGGACATGGCTGGTCTGCTGGCTGGTGCCAAGTACCGCGGCGACTTCGAGGAGCGCCTCAAATCCGTGCTCAAGGAAATCGCACAGGATGAAGGCCGCATCATTCTTTTTATCGACGAGATCCACACCATGGTGGGCGCCGGCAAGGCCGATGGCGCCATGGACGCCGGCAATATGCTCAAGCCCGCACTGGCGCGTGGCGAGCTGCATTGTGTGGGTGCGACCACGCTCGATGAATACCGCAAATACATCGAAAAGGATGCCGCGCTGGAGCGGCGCTTCCAGAAGGTCATCGTGGACGAGCCTTCGGTGGAGGACACGATTGCCATTCTGCGCGGCTTGCAGGTGAAGTACGAGGCGCATCACAACGTCGATATCACCGATCCCGCCATCGTTGCCGCTGCGGAGCTGAGCCATCGCTACATCACCGACCGTTTTCTGCCTGACAAGGCCATCGATCTGATCGACGAGGCTGCGGCCAAGATCAAGATCGAAATGGACTCCAAGCCCGAGGTGATGGACAAGCTCGAGCGCCGCATGATTCAGCTCAAGATCGAGCGCGAAGCCATGAAGCGCGAAAAGGACGAGGCTTCGCAAAAGCGTCTGCAGCTGATCGAGGAAGAGCTGGAGAGTCTGGAGCGCGAGTACGCCGACCTCGAGGAAATCTGGAAGGCCGAGAAAGCCAGCGCTCTGGGCTCGGAGCAGATCCGCAAGGAAGTGGATCAGTTGCGCATCCAGATCGAGGAGTTCAAGCGCAAGGGCGATTTCAACAAGGTGGCCGAGCTGCAATACGGCAAGCTGCCCGCACTCGAAAAGCAGCTGCATGAAGCCCAGGCCAAGGAAGAAGGCCAGGATGGCGCGACGGCCAACAAGCTGCTGCGCACCCAGGTCGGAGCCGAAGAGATCGCCGAGGTGGTGAGCCGTGCCACGGGCATCCCCGTGGCCAAGATGATGCAAGGCGAAAAAGACAAGCTGCTGCACATGGAGGGCAAGCTGCACGAGCGTGTGGTGGGTCAGGAGGAAGCGATCAGCGCCGTGGCCAATGCCATCCGCCGCTCGCGCTCGGGCCTGTCAGACCCCAATCGTCCCACCGGCTCCTTCCTCTTCCTGGGCCCCACGGGCGTGGGCAAGACCGAGCTGTGTAAGGCGCTGGCAGGATTCCTGTTCGACAGCGAGGACCATCTGGTGCGCATTGACATGAGTGAGTTCATGGAAAAGCACTCTGTGGCACGCTTGATCGGTGCGCCTCCCGGCTATGTGGGTTACGAAGAGGGCGGCTACCTGACGGAAGCCGTGCGCCGCAAGCCCTATAGCGTGCTGCTGCTGGACGAGGTGGAAAAAGCCCACCCCGATGTCTTCAATGTGTTGCTGCAGGTTCTGGACGATGGTCGATTGACCGACGGCCAGGGTCGCACGGTGGACTTCAAGAACACAGTGATCGTGATGACCAGCAATATCGGCTCGCATTTGATACAGGCCATGGTTGGCGAGGATGCCGATGATGTGAAGGAAGCGGTCTGGGGGGAACTTAAAAACCATTTCCGACCCGAATTCTTGAACCGTATCGATGAAACCGTGGTCTTCCATGCACTGGATGCCAAGAACATCGAGGCGATTGCCAGGATTCAGCTGAAGTTGCTGGAAAGCCGTCTGCAGAAGATGGAACTGAGCATGCAGGTGTCCGAGCAGGCCCTGGCCGAGCTGGCCAAGGTGGGCTTCGATCCCGTGTTCGGTGCCCGTCCGCTCAAGCGCGCCATACAGCAGCGTATTGAAAACCCGCTGTCCAAGTTGTTACTTGAGGGAAAGTTCCCGCCCAAGAGTACGATAGCTGTGACAGTCGACCCGGTGAATGATCCCGGGGTGTTCCGGTTCGAGTCCGCAGGCACTGCCTGAGGCCCCGAACCCTAGAAAGAGGTATTGCTTTGAACGATTTCGCCGCCACTGCAACCCGTTGGGCCGTCCGCATCATGCTGATGCTGGTGGGCCTGGTGTTCTTCCTGTGCCTGATGGCCGTGGCCTGCCTCATCGCCCTGGCCTGGGGCGTGCGCGCCCTGTGGGCCAGACTCACGGGCCAGCCCGTGGTGCCCATGAGCATGGGAGCCATGAGTCCTTTTGCCGGTTGGCAGACGGTGTACCGCTCGGGAGCCGAGTGGATGGCGCAATCGTCGGGCAATGCCGATGCCAAGAAGGATGGGCGTGAAACCCGCGGGCGCCGCGGCGTTCTGCCCGGTACCGGCGATGTGACCGATGTGCAGCCACGCGAGGTACACGAGTCGTGATGACAAGCCCTTGTGCAGGCTTCATACTTTGGAGCCAGTGAGGCAAAAAAGGCCGCAGGCTGGTTTCGCGGTCAACACACAAGAGCCTGTGCAGTGTTGCATCAGGCTCTTTTTTTACGCTGTGTTTACGCAGTCTCGCGGTATGGTCGGGATTGTGATCTTGGGATTTTCAGACAGGCATGAACTACATGGACTTGCACCGCATTTTTGACTTGCAGTACCAAGCCAGCCGCACGCAGGTCGATGTACCTTTGCTGGTGCGCCGGGAGAGGCTGCTGCGTCTGCAGAAGCTGCTGGACCAGAACGGTCCGGCCTTGTGCGCGGCGGTGGAGCAGGACTTTGGCGTGCGCTCCGAGCGCTGGACCGAGATGCTGGATCTGATGCTGGTGCGCAATATGCTCAGGCACACGCTCAAGCACCTGCCCAGATGGAGCAAGCGCCAGCGTGTGCGCACGCCGCTGATGCTGCAGCCCGGCAAGGCCTGGGTGGAGCGCCAGCCTCTGGGTGTGGTGGGCATCATCTCGCCCTGGAACTATCCGCTGCAGCTATCGCTGGCGCCGGTCATCACGGCGCTGGCGGCGGGCAATCGCGTGATGCTCAAGCCCAGCGAGCTGACGCCGCATACCTCGGCAAAAATGGCGGAGCTTGTCGCACAGTTCTTCGCACCCGAAGAGTTCTGCGTGATCGAGGGCGATGTGGCCGTGGCCACGCAGTTCTCGGGCCTGCAATTCGACCATCTGCTGTTCACCGGCTCCACGGCCGTGGGGCGGCGCGTGGCGCAGGCAGCGGCCGTGCACCTGACGCCCACCACGCTGGAGCTCGGGGGTAAATCGCCCTGCATCATTGCGCAGGACTGCGATATGCAGGCCGCTGCGCTCAAGGTGGCCTACGGCAAGCTGGTCAATGCCGGGCAGACCTGCATCGCTCCCGACTATGTGCTGCTGCCGCGCGGCAAGGAGCAGGAGTTTGCCGAGGCCTACCAGGCGGCAGTCCAGCAGCTGTACCCGCGCATCTCGGGCAACCCGGACTACACGGCCATCATCAGCAAGCGCCATCTGGCGCGGCTCAAGCAGATGCTGCGTCAGGCGCAAAGCCTGGGAGCGCAGGTGCACTGGATGCATGAGGCCGCAGCCCCTGCGGTCGATGGCGACACCACTGCCTGGGGCGAGGCGGTGGAGCGCCAGTTCGCTCCGGCGCTGGTGTTTGGCGCCACGGGCGAGATGCAGCTGATGCAGGAGGAAATCTTCGGCCCCATCCTGCCCGTGATCTCGTACGAGCATATCGAGGACGTGATCAATGCCATCAACGCCAGCCCGCGCCCGCTGGCGCTGTACTGGTTCGGCAATGGCGAGGCCGAGCGCGATGCCGTGCTGACGCGCACCGTCAGCGGAGGCGTCTGCGTGAACGACACCTTGCTGCATGTGGCGCATGAGAACCTGCCGTTCGGCGGTGTCGGCGACAGCGGCTGGGGCGCGTATCACGCAGAGCAGGGCTTTTTGCGCTTTGTGCACCAGAAGGCGGTTTTCGTTCAGTCGCGCTGGGCTGCGACGTCCCTGCTTTACCCGCCATTTGGAGAGAAATTCGACCGGGTGATGGAATTCATGCGGCGCTGGCTCTGAATTTCCTTGACTGCGATCTAGGGACTGAGCGCTTGCATGCTGTGGTGAGCGCTTGCCATATTGTCATCAAATGTGACGCAAACCATTGATGGTTGTGGGCTTGCTGCTCTGCTTAGTGGAGCGCATAGCACATAGATTGCGCCATAGCAAGAAATAGCGAACAGCCGCAGTTGAGCAAATGGCTAACCACTGCACCGCGTGCCAAAACTCTGAATCTGTAGACAATTACGCCCTTCTATTCTTACATGTTTCCGCCCCGGTTTTTCCATGTCTAGTATCCAGGTCCGTCCCGCTACTCTTCGCGATGCAAAAGCGATTGCCCAGATCCATACTGCTTCCGCACTGGAGGCTTATCGAGGTCTGGTTCCCGATGATCAACTGAAGGCCATGTCCTCGGTTGAAAAGCGCCAGGCTTACTGGCGCGAAGCTATTGAATACTGCGAGCCGCAGGTCCAGGTCGCCATCGATGGTGACAAGATCGTCGGCTTTATCGGCTTTGACCGCTCCCGTGATGAAAAGTCCCGCCAGACCACCGGCGAGATTTGGGCCATCTATGCTGCCCCTTCCCACTGGAACCAAGGCGTTGGCGTTGCCCTGTGGGACGCTGCCCGTGACGGTTTGCTGGAAGAAGGCTGCACCAATGTGACTGCCTGGATTCCGCTGCGCAACGAGCGTGCCCTGCGTTTCCATGAAATGGCTGGCTTCAAGCGTGAAATGTCCACGGCCAAGACGGCTGTGATCGGCAGCATCAAGATCGAAGAAGTGCGCGTCAAGCGCCCTCTGAACGGCTGATCACACAGCGTTCAACCCTCACTGAAAGACAGGCCGTGACGTCTCTCCACAGCAAGCTCGCGGCCTCAGTCTGCGCTCCCGCATCTGCTTTCGATCTGCTGCAATGGCAGGAGCAAGCCCAGGCCCATACGGCCTTGTGGCGCAGCGAAAGCAGCCTGCCCAAGCCCCGCCGCATCGAAGTTGCCGATGACACCATGCCCGCTGATACGGCGTTTCGCCATATCAGCGAAGGTGCGTCATTGCTGTGGCGAGGTGATTTTCAGAATGCGCGCCAGCTGCTGCTGGCGCTGGGCCGCCGGCTGGACAAGAAGTCGCGCCGCAAGAGCCCGCCAAAGAGCCCCGCTGCGGCAGGCTTTCCGCACGCGTTTCATCTGTACCGCCAGTCCCAGGCCCAGCGTGCACGCATGTTGGGCAGCATTCTGATCGAGCTGGATGTGCAATGGCATTGCGCCTTGCGTCGCGCTCCGGACTGGAGCTTGGCCTGCTCCGAGGCTTGGGGCGCTGTTCCGGTCGAAGCACCTGCGCAGTCCGTGCTGGTGCCGCTGCGCGATCTGCTGGGCGTGGTCGGCGCCCATGAGTGGCGCAAGAAGGGGGTGGAGATTCCCTCCCTGGATGGCGCCCGCATTCATGCCCACTACGGTGTTTTCTCGCCCGTGCGCGGCGAGTATCTCGATCTGGTGGCGCGTGCGAGCATTCCCGCTGCCGGTCTGCAACAGGCTTGGGATATCGGTGTCGGTACGGGCGTGCTCTCGGCATTGCTGCTCAAGCGCGGCGTGAAGTCGGTGATCGCCACCGATACCAGCGAGCGTGCGCTGGCCTGTGCCACCGAAAATCTGCAGCGTCTGGGCCATGCTTCCCGGGTAGAGCTGCAGCGTGCCGATCTGTTTGCGCAAGGACAGGCAGGCCTAATTGTCTGCAACCCGCCATGGCTGCCGGGCAAGGCAGCATCGGTGCTCGATCAGGCCATTTATGACGAAGACAGCCGCATGCTGCGCGGCTTTCTGCAAGGGCTGGCAGCACACCTGCTGCCGGGTGGCGAAGGCTGGCTCATCCTATCGGACCTGGCCGAGCATCTGAAGTTGCGTACGCGTGACGAGTTGCTGGGCTGGATTGAAGCGGCCGGCCTCAAGGTGCTGGGGCGCGAGGATGTCCGCCCGCACCACGGCAAGGTGCAGGACCGCGAGGACCCCTTGCACACTGCGCGCGCGGCCGAAGTGACCTCGCTCTGGCGTCTGGCTGCTGCCGCTTGACCGCGGGCGTCCTCCTTCGATCGCCAGAAAGCTAGGCCGTTGCGCCATGCAGTTCCTGGCTGGAGGGATCGGCGGCTTCGCCATGCGCCAGCAGGGCGGCCAGCCTTTCGCGCAGCGACTGGGCGCGCTCTTCGCCCGCATATTCCTCTACCGCCGTCAACAGGCTGATGCCTGCGCTACGCAGACTGTTCAGGTCTCTGGCCTCGCGCAGCTGGGTGCGCAATGTCTGGGCCAGTGCCTCATGGCGGTTGGCAAACAGGCGCTCGCACATATCGAACAAATACATGCGCGTGCCCGCCATATTGATGGCAGGCATCGCGCTGGTGGCTTGCTCGGCGGGAGCCAGGGCCGGTGCGGCAGGGCTTTCGCCGAAGGTGGCGAGAGCCGCCGCAGGGTGGAGGGGCATGCCGCGCTCCCTGGGGGCGCCGGATGAAGTCACCAGCTGGAGATATCCCTGCTCCACCAATTGCTGGGCCAGTGCGGCATGATCGCTGCCCAGCATGGCGGCAAGTTCTTCCATGCTCTTGCCGCCGGCCAGCAACAGCAGGGAGCGCGCGCGCTGCGGCAGCTGGCGCGATCCTGGCTGAAGTTCCTCCTGGGCCTTGGCGGTTTTCTGCAAAATCATGGCTGGTTCTGTCTGGCGCATTACAAGTGCGGATGCGCTATTGCATGAGTTGACGATGACACTGGTGTGAATCTGCGCCAATTCGCAGTGGATGGCCCCGTCATTACTGCCCAAGCTTGCCAATTGCTTCTGAATTAATAGCTGCTGGCGTTTTTTGAATAAGCGCTACAGGTCAATCTGATTTGAATCTGAAATGAGACTGCTGCTTGCGCCCATGGAAGGGCTGCTGGATTTTGTGCTGCGCGATGTGCTGACCCGGGTGGGCGGCGCGGATCGCTGCGTGTCCGAGTTCATTCGCATCAGCGGCTCGCTGCTGCCGGACAAGGTCTATCTGCGCACCATGCCCGAGCTGCGCAACGGCAGCCGGACGCTGGCCGGCGTGCCGGTGCGGGCGCAGTTGCTGGGTTCCGATCCCGTCAGCATGTCCGAAAACGCGGCCAATCTGGCGCGCCTGGGGCCCGAGGGCATCGATCTGAACTTCGGCTGCCCGGCCAAGGTGGTCAACCGCCATGGCGGTGGTGCATCACTGCTGCAGGACCCCATGCAGATTGCCCGCGTGGTCGAAGCCGTGCGCAAGGCGGTTCCGGCGCAGCTGCCGGTATCTGCCAAGATGAGGCTGGGTTTCAACGACCGGGCGCTGATGACCGAGTGCGCCCAGGCCATGGAAAGCGGCGGAGCTTGCGAAATCGTCGTCCATGCACGCACCAAGCTGGATGGCTATCGCCCCCCGGCCTATTGGGAGGAGATTCCGCGCATCCGCGAGGCGGTGGGCGTGAATGTGGTGGCCAATGGCGAGATCTGGACCGTGGAGGAGGCCTTGCGCTGCCGCGAAGTTTCGGGTTGTGACGATCTGATGCTGGGACGCGGCATCGTGGCCGACCCGGGTCTGGCACTGGCGGTGCGCCGCGCCGTGGAGCAGGGCAGTGGCACGGTGGCGGCGGGCATTGACTGGTTGGTGCTGGTGCCCCAGGTGCAGCGTTTCTGGCATATGGTCTGCGAGGATCTGGAGCCGCGCCAGCGTGCAGGCCGCCTCAAGCAATGGCTCAATCTCATGCGCAGACGCTTTCCCGAGGCCGAGCAGGTCTATCAGGAAGTGCGCACCCAGACCGATCAACGCGCCATCAGCGATTGGGTGCAGGCGCTGCCGCTGCGCGATCTGCAGCAGGAATGGGCCTGGCCGCAGTCCGAGCCTAAAGCAGACTGTCCGGAGCCAGAGGCCCGAGCAACTGCAGCATGAGGCGAAGTCCAAGGCTGGCATCGGGCTCCGAGTAGGAGTCCGCTAGCCCGCTTTCCTGGGGAGCACGCCAGACCAGCTTCCCCTTGGGGTCCAGATCCAGGCGCCAGCTGTTTTCTGGCAGGCTTTCGTCGATGCTGTCGCCGGCCAGCTGGCTGAACCGGCGGCTGGCGATCAGCACGGCGATTTCGGTGTTCTGCAGCTGTGAGCGCATATCCAGATTCATGGAGCCCACGGCAACCAGACGTCCGTCTATGACCAGCAGCTTGGTGTGCAGCATGGCCCGCGAAGCCCCGGCGCTGCCCCCGCTGGAGCCCGTGGTGCCTGCGCGCAATGCCGAGCGTACATTGGCCGCTTCGCTGCGCATTTCATAGAGCTCGATGCCCATCTCCAGCAGGGCCTTGCGGTGGCGCGCATAGCCAGTATGGGCCAGCGGCGCATCGTTGGAGGCCAGCGAATTGGTCAGTACCCGGATGCGCACGCCCTTGCTGCGCGCGGAGCGAAAGGCATCCATGATCTCCGGTCCCGGGACAAAGTAAGGCGACACCACCAGCAGATCCTGCCTGGCCGAGCGGATCAGGGCCAGCAGGCCGTCGACCACCGATTCGGCATTCAGTGCTGGTGTGGCGGAGGGGGGCGGGCTGGAGGCTTCGCCAGCCTTGAGCACGGCTGACCCGGTGGACTCGCTGGCGGCAGATCGTTCTGCTCCTTCGACGGGGATCTTGGTGGGGCTGTCCGCCAGCACCATGGCCTGGGCCCAGATCCACGGGACCTGGTTCAGATTCAGGGAGCTGTCTTCGGGGGCGCTGGTGCCTTGGGTCGGTTCGGCCTTGCTGCTGGCGTCTTCCTGGTCGAACTGCGTCTTGAGCTTGAGCAGATCCGGCTCGCTGATCAGCGACTGCACGGGGTAGGCGCGCACATTGTTCCAGTAGCGGTCAAAACTGAGCGACAGGTCTTTGACGACGGGGCCGGCGGCCAGAACATCGAGATCGACAAAATTGCCCACATTGGAGGCGTCAAAGTAGGCGTCGCCCAGATTGCGTCCGCCAATCACGGCCAGGGTGTTGTCGGCCACAAACAGCTTGTTGTGCATTCGCTGCTGCGCACGCTGAAAGTCGGTCAGCAGCGTCCAGGCCCGGCCGATGGTGGAGGCGCGCGAGCCGGCCAGCGGGTTGAACATGCGCATCTCCACATTGGGCACAAAAGCCAGTCGCATGACCTGTGCATCCGGCCCGGTGCTGTGGAAGTCGTCCAGCAGCACACGTACGCGCACGCCGCGCCGGGCTGCCTGCACGACGGCGCGCAGCAGTCGCCCGGTGCTTTGGTCTGCATGGATGGCGTAGTACTGCAGATCCAGCGTTTTCTGTGCGTTCTCCACCAGCGCCATGCGGCTGCTGAGCGCATGTTTGGGCCCGGAGACCAGGGCAAAAGCCGAGGCATCTGGCTTTGCCTTGGCCGGGCGAGCCTGAGAGACGAACACGCCCAACTCGGTGCTTTGGGGCTGGCTCAGTGCCATGCTGACGGGGCGTTCCACATCCTTGGGTAGCGACGCCGCGCAACCCGTGAGCAACATCGCGGCAATAGCGCCGGCAAGCAGCGCCAGATGTGTTTGCGGCCCTGATGGTTGCAGTCGTGACGATGTGGAGATAGAAGCCGTCATTGCTGCTTTGTAACCCATGATGACCGAGTTCGGGTGTCGGACGCAGACTGCGCTAGAACTGCTCTCGGCCTTGGACTCTGGCAACAATGCGCAGATCCGGTCCCAGGCGGGCAACATCATGGAACACCAGCGGCAGGCCTTGGTCCAGGCTGTCGAGCGGGCCGAAGTTGGCAATGCCCATGGCTCCCGTGCCCAGCAGTCTGGGGGCCTGATAGAAGAGAAGTTCATCGACCAGACCTTCGCGAATCAGTGATCCGTTGAGTTTGAAGCCTGCCTCCACATGCAGCTCATTCGTGCCGCGCTGGGCCAGATCGCGCAGCATGGCCGCCAGATCGACTTTGCCCGCTGCGTTCGGCATATCAATAACCGTAGCGCCTAGCGTTTGCAGTTGCTCGATCTTGGATTGATTTGTGCTGCAGGTGTATATGAAGCAACCGCTAGGTGCTTTCAAAACATGAGCATCCAGCGGCATATCCAACTTGCTGTCCACTACGGCAATGCGTGGCTGGCGTGGCGTGTCTGCATCCCGCACATTCAGGCGCGGATTGTCTTCGAGCACCGTGCCTATGCCGGTCAGAATCGTACAGGCACGGGCACGCCAGGCATGTCCGTCGGCCCGGGCGGCCGCCGAGGTGATCCACTGGCTTTGGCCGTTGTGCAAGGCAGTGACGCCATCCAGCGAGCTGGCAGCCTTCATGCGTACCCAGGGCGTGCTGCGAATCATGCGGCTGAAAAAGCCGATATTGAGTTCGCGTGATTCGGCTCCGCCGGGGCCGATCTCCACCTCCACACCCGCAGCGCGCAGCCGCTCGAAACCCTGGCCGGCCACTTGCGGATTGGGGTCCGTCAATGCACCCACCACCTTGGCTATGCCGGCTGCGATCAAGGCGTCGCAGCAGGGGCCGGTGCGGCCATGGTGCGAGCAGGGCTCCAGCGTCACATAAGCCGTGGCGCCGCGCACATCGTTGCCTTTGGAAGCCGCATCGCGCAATGCCATCACCTCGGCGTGCGGGCCGCCGGCCTGCTGGGTAAAGCCCTGGCCGATGATGCGGTCCGAGGCATCGACGATCACGCAGCCGACGCGCGGATTGGGTGAGGAAAGAAAAAGCGCCTGAGCAGCCTGCTCAAGCGCCTTGTTCATGAAATGGGCAGAGGGTGTCATGCCCAGGATGGTAATGCAGAGGCGTCGGGCTTACTTGCCCCAGCAGTCGGTGTTGTAGCCCGTGTCTCCTTGTACCTTGCTGTTGGCGCCGGTAACACCTGCCTGATTCAAGGTAAGAGTCTTGCATTTGTCAACTGCTTGACCTCCTTGAGGGGCTGCTTGGATGACATAGGCGGATGTGCTGGAGCTTGCGAAGCTGAAGGTGTACCTGCTTGTACCGTACTGGGCCAGCATCTTGTCCATGGCTGTCTTCTGTGTGCTGTCTCCAGTGATTGGGTAGATGCCGTTGGCAGTTGCTGCACGCTCCATCCACAAGGCCGCTTGCTGCAAGCCGGCTTTGGCTTCATTTCTAAATCCTCGTCGCGTGTATTCAGCGTAGCTCGGGTAAGCAATCGCAGCCAGAATACCTATGACGGCAACCGTAATCATTAGCTCGATGAGTGTGAAACCCTTTTGTTTTTCCATGCTGTTCATTGAGCGATTCCTTATTGAAGCTGTCGCCAGTTCAGAGAGGTCACTGGGTTGCTGAGTTTTCCTGTATTGGAGGTTTGCTGAGTACCAATATTAATCTTTCCTCCTCGCGTACCTAAAGATATTTCTCGCGGAGAGGAGGTAGTTCTATTCGTACCACTGTCGGCACTATTATAAAGACCATCTCCATTGGTATCCAGGAGCTGCTGAACAGGCTTAAGCCCGAATTCGATACCTAAAAGACTGCGCCATGCTTTAGCTGGGGTGGAGGTTGGTTCGCATGTTTCCCCTTCTACATTTCCGCCGGAGGCAGGTACATCTGAAAGAATGTCTATGATGTTGCTTGCTGCCGAATAGA
Organism: Comamonas sp. Tr-654; assembly: GCF_011752915.1. Taxonomy (NCBI): domain Bacteria; kingdom Pseudomonadati; phylum Pseudomonadota; class Betaproteobacteria; order Burkholderiales; family Comamonadaceae; genus Comamonas; species Comamonas sp. Tr-654. The sequence continues at coordinate 167,643 of NZ_VWWQ01000003.1, read as the reverse complement.
ATCTTGGATTTCTAAGAACTCGCTCACCAGTTACCGGGAAATTAAAGTACCAACCCTTGCTGTTGAGATAATTGAGCTCGGATTGAGTTCCCATACCCCAAAAATTCTGACCTTGGCTATTTCCGGTGCCTGCTGTTGCGGTGCTTGAGAATGTTCTTGCGACCAGATTTGACTTTGCCACGACAGTCGGGGTTGCTGCATTGGTATCGATAATTACCTTTCCAGCCGTGCATGATGTTTGATCGGCCGCGCATAACTTATACCGTGTATTGTCAACCACAGAATAGAAGCTTTGGACAGATACGTCTGTTCTATCACCTTCGGTCACATTTATTCCGGTGCCAAAGGCGACCATGAGCCCGGCCGTGCTTTCGCTGACTCTAACCAGTGGTGCTGTAGTGATAGGCTGCAAGGTTGTCGCGTTATTGGCTGTGTAGCTCGCTGTAAAAAGCGGTTGACCTGAAAATGCAATCCCCCAATTCTGTGGATTTGAACTAGAAAGATCAAATTTCCACAAATTTCCTCTAAGGTCTCCTGCGTAAATGATGTCAGGCGTACCGTCGCCATTCAGGTCAACCAGACGAGGAGCGGATAGACCATTGCTGCTGGCATTGGTTCCTGATGAGGCTGCGGTGATTTTTACCAATTCCTTTTGTCCATCAAGATATTGGATCAGCAGAACAGGGCGCTCATTGGTGCTATTTATTCCATTGCCCATGACAACGGCCCATCGGTCATTGTTCATTTTGACAATTTGTGTCGAAATTTGAGGACTATACTCGCTTACGACCGGGGTGCTGAAAATATATCCAATATCTGAATCTGTTGTCGCAGTTTTATCTAGGACAACGATACTTCCCGCGTTTGCTGTTGAGAAGTTACTGGCATATCCCGTGTTGACAGTGGGGCCGGGCTGGGTCACATCGAGAACAAAATAACCTTTTCCGCCGGCGCCGAGGCTTCCAACAAGCATGGTGCGCCATCGATCCGCAAGGTCTGTGCTTGTGGAGTTGATGACAATGTCACCAGTGAATGCAGAGCCATCTACATAATATTGATGCGTATATGAGCTGCTTGCAAGCTGCGGAAGTCTGGATATTATTCCTTCTGGGATGTAAGAGATCTTCTCTTGACCATCTATTGCAGAAAATCCATGTAGCATTCCGTCATTTCCGCCTACATAAAGCATGGGTATTCGTGTTTTATAGCGCGCTGCAAATGCGGAGTATCCCGACTGATTGTAGCCTTGACTTGGAGATCCCGTATACCATATGGCTGAATTGACGATGTCACCTTGAATGGAGTTGCGTGTTCTAAAATTGAAATTTTGAACAGTCCCGCCATTGTTGGTGATGTCTCCGCGTATGAAATCCGCTATGGCTGTTCCAAGACTTGTTTTGTTCGCGGTTGTCGCGTTGGTTCCCAGAGACGTGGTCAAGCTGGATTTTTGTGCATCCGACAGGTTTGCATAGTTAAAGCTGATGCCGGCGCTGCCATTGCTTGTTAATACCAATCTATTTGCTATCTGGCCCGTGCGGGCGTCAAGCTTGTCGGCGGTAGTAGGTAGGCGGTTGTTTATATTGTTTCCCCAAGCTGAGTTTGCGGAAAGGACTCCCGTATCCGTTGCTGCAATCTGGGAATAAATAGCTCCCTTCCATCCGCTTGCGTCGTAGGTTGCTGTATAGAGCTTGGCATCCTGCGTGCTGATGGAGCTGGATGAGCTTGCATATCCGGTGAGGGGTTGAGACGTGTCTTCAATAATATTGCTGACAATATCCTTGAACGCATTTTTCAGATCGTCACTGGTCGAGGCGGGAATGAACTTTCCGCGCCCATTGATGGCCATATGCCATAGCTCTTTTTTTCTATTATTTTCGTTTGCGTTATACCCTGTGGTTGTTTTGTTGTAAACGCCATCGCAAGAAAATGTCCCAGTATCAGAAGGTGTGTTATCGGATTTGCAAAGCGGGCTTGGCCAAGCTAAATCTCCTGTAATCAATTTGCTGTAGTCGCCTGAGAAGGTGTCTCCTCCCCAGGTAGGGGTACCTGTCCAGGTCGCTGCGCCATTAAATCCAATGGTATATGTTGTTAAGCTTTGCCATGTTGCAGGGTTATTCTTTGGATTCCAGTACTCTTCAATTTCAATATTCTGATTTCTGGAGTTCTTGAATATTTCTGAGCCACTTTTTTTTATGATTGGTTTGACTTGATTTGGGATATCGTCTCTCAGGTCGGTTGCCCAATAATAAAATGAAAGATCGGCTAGGGTATTAATGCCATCTGTTGAGCAACTGGTTCTGTTAGAGCAGGTTTGACTGGTTGATCCCCAGGAGTCTGAGTATATTTTTGTTTGAGTGGAGCTTGCTACGTACGATTTTTGATCTGAAAATGTGGCATTTGTTCCATCAATATTTCCTGGAGATATTGTCTTGTAGCCCGTAAGGTTTCTGTCTCCATCAATATTTGTATTCGTGTTGCTGGTGGAGCTGTTCCAGCCACCGTCCGTCATGAAAATATGGAAGGATTTCCGGCAAGAGAGTACATTGCCCAACCGCGTTCCGGGGACTTCTGCCCACGGGGAATCACTATTCAGCGGCGTATTTTTTAAATAATCTCCGGCATTTCTTACCATCTGGTGAGATGGAGTTCCATCTTTTGCAGTGAGCGTATCCACCCAAGTCAAGAAATTGGTACGATGTGTTCCCTCCAGGATTTTTAGGGAATTTCTGTTGCCACAAGATGTGCTATTGCTAGGGATGCCATTGCATCGATTCATGGATTGCCAAGCAATACGGAGCCTTTTGTCGGGAATATTGCTTACTGCAAATGTGTCCTTTAATGCCGTTTTGAGTGCACTGATGCCAGAGTCTCCCATGCTTCCAGAGTCGTCAACCGAAATGATGACATTGGGTGCAGGTTCTACGCTTGCGCTACCTGCAGGGTATGTTGCGAAATTGAGTGGCGTTGCATTTGTGTAAATATGTGTGGCAAGACCTGCGACAGCCAAAGAATAGGCGAGGTTCTTGATAATTATTTTTCTTTTCATATTATTCACCTTTAATCACAGGCATGGAGATGACTGTCTGGATTACGGCCATGGTTGGGGAATGGTCGCTAAAATCAGTGCTGCTGCTCGATCCCTTGATGCCAAAGGCCAGGGCTGTAATTCTGAAAATCATTTCTGCGTTTGTCGCCGGTGTTGCTGTGCCTTGCACTATTTTTCCGATATTTCCGCCGGGACTCAATCCAAGTGTCCCATATGGCATCGGCTCTATCCAATACCAAGCTCCTTTATTGGCATCGGTCAATGCCAAAATTGGATTGGGAGGTGTAATTGTTTCAGAGCCGCTTTGGTTGGCACCAGAAAATTGGCCATATCTCGCCCCTAGACTAAGCATGGCTTGCAAGGTGCTGGGGTCATTCCAGAAATCCTCCGCGATGGTTCGCCTCAAGCAAATGGCATTCTTGCATTGATTGGTTTGAGCTGCGAGGCTGTCGCTCCATGGTCCAAAAAAAACATCTTGGCTCCCAGGGAACTGCTGGGTGCTACCCGTTCTTAGCGAAGTTTTTGTGCTGTCATAAAGATGCCGGTATATATCATCCTGAGCATCTTGAACCATGGCTTGCGCGGATTCCATGGCTCTTTGATAATCGGCATCATTTCCAGCTACCAACTCATTGAAAATTGCTGAACGAGAAGCCCATAGAGCAACGAGCATGGAAAGTAGAATGAAAATTACAACAATATAGAGAGCGGCTCCCTGTTGCAGATTTTTGTTTGGTGTCTTCATATTTAGCTGCTTGTTGGCCAGGCATGACTACGAGAACGGAAAGTGTTTCTGAAAACCATGCGTAAACGATTTCCGCGGGATACCGTTTGATTGCTGCAGTTGATATAGTTGCTGCCCGCAGTGTCAATGCTGTCGGATCCTTCCAATTCAATACACACCTCTACCGACTGAACTTTTGACCAAGCTGCATTGTCAGTGAATGCAGAAGCAGTAGAGTAGGCGAAAGTCGGATTGGTATAGCCTTGCTGGCTCACATAGCGAACAACGAAATCGTTGACTTTGATGTCACTTGCCTGGGAGCCTCCAATAATAGGTTGTTTGGAGCTTGTGCCGGCGCAATACAGGATATTGTTGTCCAGCTTGAATGCGCTTTGAAGAGCCTCTGGTGGAGAGCTTGACGGATTTTCTCCCAGGCAGTTTCTTAGCAAGGAGCCTATGCTTGCAGTTCCGTCTGCTGCAAGTGGATAAATTTTATCAATCGGAGCGTTTTGATAAGTTACAGTCAATTTGTATTCATTGCTTCCGGGGCTGTCTTTTCCTGAGATAGGCGGATAGCTTGCTATAGCAAGGTTATTTCGAAAATATGCGGATTCCAGATAGCTGGTAGATGGTTCCAGAGAGAGACTGCCTGCTTGTCGAATCTGTTGTCCAATCACGCGAAATGCATAAGCCGCTTGCTGCTGCATTGTTGTGCTGTCGCTGGTGGATGTGCTTGCATTTTTTGAGGCCAGCAATGCGCCAATTGCAACCGCGACAGTTAGAAGTCCAATTGCAATACCCACCATCAACTCGATAAGAGTCACGCCTTGCTGTTGTAGACGATTGGAGGGCCTAAAGGAATGAAGTTCTTTCTGCATATCAATATTGGTGACTACTGTGAGCAGTAGGCTGTAGAGGCAACGGTTTGGCAGCGTTCATCAAGGCTGATGTATTGCAGATGGCAACTCATATAAGGGCTCTGCGAGTTATTGGAGTCGATCTTTGGGCATTGAACGGCTGTGCCGCTCGAGTCCGTGGCACTTGTTGATGAAGAAACTCCAGCAGCATCTTCATTGGAGCGCCAGGCAAGCATCACTCCTAGAGACTTTCCATCGGCGGTGGCGAAAATCCTTGCTTTCCCCAGTGGGAGTGCATTCTTTGCTGAGTTTAGCCAAATGTATTTGTCGTAAGCAGCGAGCTGTGTAGCTGTGCAAGAGGCTCCACTTGACGAACAGTCCACCGATGGCTCCGTAATTGATTGAGTGAGATCTGTCCAGGTGGTTGCGTACTGGTTGGCATTGGCTATGCCGCTGGTTTGATTCTTTATTCTTTCACTCAAATCATTGACCAAACGAATGCTTTGGGTTCTTCGCATGGTATCTTGAGTATTGGAAAGAGTGCGCATCTGAACACCCAATATGCCTAATATTCCAAGTGCGGTTAATAGTATTGCTATTAATGACTCAAGTAAGGTGAAGCCATTTTGTTTGTTTAAGCGCATGGAGGATCCCCGATTACCTGAATTCTTCCTCCGGAACTTGTGCATATGCCTTGAGCGGGAGGATTTAAGTTGCCTCCTGCGGGAAGTATGTATATGCCTTTTGCGTTAATTCCGCTCATCTTTCCCCAGCGATCTAAGGAAATAGTTCCACTACTGCTTTTTACTGTTACTTCTATTCCTTTGGGTGGAGGTATATTTTTAATACTAATTGAGTTTCCAGCTGCGTCGGCATAAAAGATGCTCCAGCCGCATCCCCAGTCTTCATTGGTGCTGGCGGCTGTACAGCCATCTGTATTATTTGGGGTTTTCTTTATGGTGACCCCCCCGCCGCGTTTTATAGCTTCTGTGCGGGCCAAATACAGTGTGCTCACCATGCTTTCAGTAGTCGATTTGACATTCCACCGCTGGATCATGGGTGTAAAACTGGGTGCGGCAACTGCGGTAAGTACGGCCAGCACGGCAATTACGGTCAGCAGCTCGATCAATGTGAAGCCGTGGGCTTGCCTTCGCAGGCCGAAAGGCCGATCTGAAAAATACGAAGAAAGGTGCATGCTTGCATGGTAGATGGATGCAGCACTTTGTAACCACGGGCGGGACTGGCGGTTGATTTTGCTAGACCTGCGGTGCCTCTCAGCGCCTTCCCGGTTGTGGCCTCTGTGTATACCCCGCACATGCCCCGGAGTTTGGCCTTCCCTGGCATTCCCGGTACAGCCGTCTGTCGCGTTCGGCGGTGGTCTCCTCCGAACTGCTGCGGATGTTCTGGATCTTGACCTTGTTGCTTCGCTTTTTGGCAGCCTTGTGGCTGCGCTCACCGGCTGCATTGGCGGCGAGCGCTGGCAGGTTGGCGAATGCGATGGCTGCCAGGGCTGCGGTGCAGAGTTGGGCAAGCGAACGGCGTCTCAGAAATCTGGCCATGGCGTGTCCTTGACTGGAGTGGATGGGCCCATTGTCCGAGTCGGCTTCATGGATAGGCAAGCGGGTTTGCCTGCCTTGGTCCAAAGGCTAGCCCTGCGGTTGCATCGGGAATAAATCGCCTCTTGATATAATCGCCAGGTTTTGCATGGTGCAAGACGCACGCTGAGACCTTTCCAGTCTTGGCGCAAGTAACCAAGGTGCTCCTCGTCGAGTGCCAAATCCTAAGGAAAACAAAATGATCGCTGCCGATAAGAAGGCTGAAGTTGTCAAGGCCAATGCTCGTTCCGAAAACGACACTGGTAGCCCCGAAGTGCAAGTGGCTCTGCTGACAGCTCGCATCAACGAACTGACTCCCCACTTCAAGGCTAACGCCAAGGACCACCACGGTCGTCGCGGTCTGCTGCGCATGGTGAGCCGTCGCCGCAAGCTGCTGGACTACCTGAAGTCCAAGGACGCTGACCGCTACACAGCACTGATCGCCAAGCTGGGCCTGCGCAAGTAAGCACGGTGAAAGATCGAAACGCCTGAGTTAGATTGCCTAGCTCAGGCGTTTTTTACTTCGGAGTTCGCAAAACAGAGCGAAGCTGTGTCATTCCAATGCTGCACTATTTATAGCGCCTAGCGCAACACTGGAATGGCATCGTGTTCTGTTTGCACTCCAAATCAAGACTGGATAAGCGCATCCAGCTATTCATAAAGGAGTCATATGACCATGTTCAACAAAGTTACCAAGACCTTCCAGTGGGGCCAGCATACGGTCACCATGGAAACCGGCGAAATCGCCCGCCAGGCCTCCGGCGCCGTGCTGGTCAATATCGACGACACCGTGGTGCTGGCCACTGTCGTGGGTTCCAAGATCGCCAAGGCCGGCCAGGACTTCTTCCCCCTGACCGTTGACTACATCGAGAAGACTTATGCTGCCGGCAAGATCCCTGGCAGCTTCTTCAAGCGCGAAGCCAAGCCTTCCGAATTGGAGACCCTGACATCGCGTCTGATCGATCGTCCCATCCGTCCCCTGTTCCCCGAAGGCTTCTACAACGACGTGCATGTGGTCATCCACACCATTTCGTTGAACCCTGAAGTGGACGCCGACATTGCCGCCATGATCGCCACTTCGGCAGCTCTGGCTGTGTCCGGCCTGCCTTTCAATGGCCCTATTGGTGCAGCCCGCGTGGGTTACATCAACGGCGAATACGTGCTGAACCCCGGCCAGACACAGCGCAAGGATTCGCAGATGGATCTGGTCGTTGCTGGTACCGAATCCGCCGTGCTGATGGTGGAATCCGAAGCTCTGCAACTGCCTGAAGAAGTGATGCTGGGCGCTGTGGTGTTCGGCCACGAGCAAGGCAAGATCGCCATCGACGCTATCCACGACCTGGTGCGCGAAGGCGGCAAGCCCGCTTGGGACTGGACTGCTCCCGCCAAGGACGAAGCCCTGATCGCCAAGGTGACCGAGCTGGGCGAAGCCAAGCTGCGCGCCGCTTACCAGGAGCGCAACAAGCAAGTGCGTACCCTGGCTTGCCGCATGGCTTACGCCGATGTGAAGGCCGCTCTGACCGAGCAAGGCGTGGCGTTTGACGGTGTCAAGGTTGAAGGCATGCTGTTCGATATCGAAGCTGGCATCGTGCGTTCGCAGATCCTGGCTGGCGAGCCCCGTATCGACGGCCGCGACACACGTACCGTGCGTCCTATCGAAATCCGTTCTTCCGTGCTGCCCCGCACTCACGGCTCGGCCCTGTTCACACGTGGCGAGACTCAGGCTCTGGTGATCTCCACCCTGGGCACCGAGCGCGATGCTCAGAAGATCGACGCACTGGCTGGCGAGTTCGAGGACCGCTTCCTGTTCCACTACAACATGCCTCCCTTTGCCACTGGTGAAGTGGGTCGCATGGGTTCGACCAAGCGCCGCGAAATCGGCCACGGCCGTCTGGCCAAGCGTGCTCTGGCCGCTTGCCTGCCTACCAAGGAAGAGTTCCCCTACACCATTCGCGTGGTGTCGGAAATCACCGAGTCCAACGGTTCCTCGTCCATGGCTTCTGTCTGCGGCGGCTGCCTGTCCATGATGGACGCTGGCGTGCCCATGAAGGCGCACGTGGCTGGTATCGCCATGGGTCTGATCAAGGAAGAGAACAAGTTCGCCGTGCTGACCGACATCCTGGGTGACGAGGATCACCTGGGTGATATGGACTTCAAGGTGGCTGGTACTACCAACGGTATTACTGCTCTGCAGATGGACATCAAGATCCAGGGCATTACCAAGGAAATCATGCAGGTCGCCCTGGCTCAGGCCAAGGAAGCGCGCATGCATATCCTGGGCAAGATGCAGGAAGCCATGGGCGAAGCCAAGACCGAAGTCTCCAGCTTCGCGCCCAAGCTCTACACCATGAAGATCAACCCCGAGAAGATCCGTGATGTGATCGGCAAGGGCGGCGCCACCATCCGTGCGCTGACCGAAGAGACCGGCACCCAGATCAACATCGAGGAAGACGGCACCATCACCATTGCCGCCACCGACGGCGCCAAGGCCGAAGCCGCCAAGCTGCGCATCGAGCAGATCACGGCCGAGGTCGAAATCGGCAAGATCTACGAAGGCCCCATCGTCAAGATCCTGGAATTCGGTGCCCTGGTGAACCTGCTGCCCGGCAAGGACGGTCTGCTGCACATCAGCCAGATCGCCCACGAGCGCGTGGAGAAGGTCACCGACTACCTGCAAGAAGGTCAAGTGGTCAAGGTCAAGGTTCTGGAAACCGACGACAAGGGTCGTGTCAAGCTGTCCATGAAGGCGCTGACCGAGCGTCCCGCCGGCATGCCCGAGCGTGAGCCGCGCGAACCCCGTGGCGATCGCGAGTACCGCGAACGTGCTCCTCGTCAGAATCGCGAACCCCGCGAAAACCGTGAGCCGCGCGAGAACCGTGCAGCCGCTGACGAGCAGCAGCAACAGCAGCAGTAATGGCTGAGCAGGAGGCCGTCGTGAGGCGGTCTCCTGTTATGTCGTTTGCTGGATGATCCTGATTTTGTAGCTGTCAGCGCTTTCTGCATAAGCGTTTGAGCCTGATTTCTTTGATAAAGCAAAGCCTGACTATGGAAGCCAACACAATGCGAGCGGTGGAAATCACCAGCTATGGCGCGCCAGACGTGCTGCGCATGGGTGTACGTCCCATGCCGGTGGCGACTGAGGGGGAGGTGCTGATTCGCGTTGCTGCGAGCGGCATCAATCGCCCCGATGTGCTGCAGCGCAAAGGTCATTACGCGCCGCCTCCCGGTGCCTCCGATCTTCCGGGGCTTGAGGTGGCGGGTGTGATCGTGGCGGGCGACGAGGCGGCCATGCGCAAGGCGGGCTTCAAGCTCGGCGACCGCGTCTGCGCGCTGGTGGCTGGTGGCGGCTATGCGAGTTTCTGTGCTGCGCCCGTGGATCAATGTTTGCCGGTGCCGGAGGGCTTTAGCGACGTGCAGGCGGCTGCCTTGCCCGAGACCTTTTTCACGGTCTGGAGCAATGTGTTTGACCGGGGGGCTCTGCAGCCCGGCGAAACCTTGCTGGTGCAGGGCGGCAGCAGCGGCATTGGCGTGACGGCGATTCAGCTGGCCAAGGCCTGGGGCGCGACGGTCATTGTCACGGCGGGCAGTGATGCCAAGTGCGATGACTGCCTCAAGCTCGGAGCCGATCACGCCATCAACTACAAGACACAGGATTTTGCGGCAGAGGTGCAGCGCATCACGTCGGGCGAAGGCGTCAACGTCATCCTCGACATGGTCGCCGGCAGCTATGTGGCGCGCGAGGTCCAATGCCTGGCTCCTGATGGCCGCCTGGTCATCATTGCGGTGCAGGGCGGCGTCAAGGCCGAGTTCGATGCCGGCCTGGTGCTGCGCAAGCGACTGACCGTGACCGGCTCCACGCTGCGCCCGCGTTCCGTGGCCTTCAAGGCGGCGATTGCCGAGGCGCTCAAGCGCAATGTCTGGCCCCTGCTGGAGTCCGGCAAGGTACGCCCAGCCATTTATCGTGAATTCGATGCTGCTGATGCGGCGCAGGCTCATGCGCTGATGGAATCCAGCCAGCACACCGGAAAAATCGTTTTGACTTGGGAAACATGAAGCAAAAACTCATTGTTGGCAACTGGAAGATGAACGGCAGCCTGGCTGCCAATGCCGCTTTGCTGCAGGCCATCAAGCAGGGCTTGCCTGCTGGCAACAAGGCGGGCGTGGCCGTGGCTGCCCCTGCTCTCTATCTGGCTCAGGTCCAGGCGGAACTTGCGGGTACCTCCATTGGTGTGGGCGCGCAGGATGTGTCCCAGCACGAGCAGGGTGCATTCACGGGCGAGGTTTCGGCCACCATGCTCAAGGAGTTCGGCGTGCGCTATGCGCTGGTCGGTCACTCTGAGCGTCGTCAGTATCATGGCGAGACTGATGCCGTGGTTGCCGCCAAGGCCCAGGCCGTGCTGGCCAAGGGCATCACGCCCATCGTCTGCGTGGGCGAAACCCTGGCGGAGCGTGAAGCGGGTCAGACCGAAGCCGTGGTCAAGCGTCAGCTGGCAGCCGTGATTCATCAGGTCGGCCCGTGCGTGAGCGAGCTGGTGGTGGCCTATGAGCCTGTCTGGGCCATCGGTACCGGCAAGACCGCCTCGCCTGAGCAGGCCCAGCAGGTTCATGCCGTGCTGCGTGCGCAGCTGGCTGCAGCCAGCGACAAGGCCGCTCGCGTGCCAGTGCTTTACGGTGGCAGCATGAATGCAGGCAATGCGGCACAGCTGCTGGCTCAGGCCGATATTGACGGTGGCCTGATCGGTGGCGCGGCTCTCAAGGCCCCGGATTTCCTCTCCATTATTGCGGCAGCGCAATAATTCGTCTGCGCCGCACTTCGGTGTGGTGCGCAATGATTCAGACTTTTAGGTTTTGATATGAACGTCTTTTCCAGCGTCATTCTCGCGGTCCAGATGCTGGCCGCTCTGGGCATGATCGGCCTCATCCTCATGCAGCACGGCAAGGGTGCAGATATGGGGGCTTCCTTTGGCAGCGGCTCGTCGGGCAGCCTGTTTGGCGCCTCGGGCAGTGCCAACTTCCTGTCGCGTTCCACGGCGGCTCTGGCCACGGTGTTCTTCGTGGCGACATTGGCACTGGCTTATCTGGGTAATGCCCGTCCGGTGAGCTCGGGCAGCGTGCTTGAGGGCGCTCCTGTGTCGGCTCCCGCGCCTGCTACAGCTGTGCCGCCTGCAACAACTACCGGTGATGCTGCCGTGCCTCCTGCTGCTCCTGCAGAGGGTGCAGCCCAGATCCCAACAAAATAATTTGAGAAAATCCTGAAGAACCCCAAAGAGTGGGGTTTTTCAGGCTAGAATCTAGGGATTGTCTGGGGATCAGAATCTTTGCAATGAAGGTTCCAGAGATTGCCGGACTTTGAGACGAAGCCGTCGTGGTGGAATTGGTAGACACGCTATCTTGAGGGGGTAGTGGCGAAAGCTGTGCGAGTTCGAGTCTCGCCGACGGCACCAACACATAACTAAAAACCTGCCCTGCTGATCAGGCAGTGATCGGTGAGGCATGTTTTCATAACAAGGCCCACTCGATGAACATCGATCAGTACCTTCCCGTTCTTCTGTTCATTCTTATCGGCATGGCTGTGGGTGTTGTACCCCTGGCTCTCGGCTACGTGCTGGGTCCCAACCGCCCTGATGCTGCCAAGAACTCTCCCTACGAATGCGGTTTCGAGGCGTTTGACGACGCTCGAATGAAATTCGATGTGCGCTATTACCTGGTTGCCATCCTGTTCATTCTGTTTGACTTGGAAATCGCATTTCTGCTGCCCTGGGCTGTCGCACTCAAAGATGTTGGCGGCGTGGGTTTTGTTGCTGTCCTGATTTTCCTGGCCATTCTGGTCGTGGGCTTCGCCTACGAGTGGAAAAAAGGCGCCCTGGATTGGGAATAAGCAGCTTTTCTGAGGAAACACGATGATCGAAGGCGTGATGAAGGAAGGCTTCGTCACCACCAGTTATGACACGGTGGTGAACTGGGCCAAGACAGGGTCGATCTGGCCCATGACGTTTGGCCTGGCCTGCTGTGCGGTGGAGATGATGCACGCAGCTGCTGCCCGCTATGACATCGGTCGCTTCGGCTCCGAAGTGTTCCGTGCCAGCCCCCGCCACTCTGACCTGATGATTGTTGCCGGTACGCTGTGCAACAAGATGGCTCCTGCGATGCGCAAGGTCTATGACCAGATGTCCGAGCCGCGCTGGGTCATCTCCATGGGCTCCTGCGCCAATGGTGGTGGTTACTATCACTACAGCTACTCGGTGGTGCGCGGTTGCGATCGCATCGTTCCCGTCGACGTCTATGTGCCTGGTTGCCCTCCGACAGCGGAAGCGCTGATCTACGGCATCATCCAGCTGCAGCAGAAGATTCGTCGTACCCACACCATCGCTCGCGTTTAAGGGGCTGAGATGACTGCAATTGCTATTCACCCCGAAAAGCTTCGGGATGTGGTTACGGCTGCCTTGGGTGACAAGGTGCGCTCTGTCACTCTGGCCTACGGCGAAGTGACGGTGGAAGTGTCTGCCGGCCAGTATCTGGACGTGATGCAGATCCTGCGCAACGCTCCGGACTGCCAGTTCGAGATGCTGCTGGACCTGTGCGGCGTGGACTACTCCACTTATGCGGAAGTCGGCAAGGACGGTCCGCGTTTCGCCGTGGTGTCCCATCTGATGTCCCTGACGCTGAATCAGCGTCTGCGTGTGCGCGTGTACTGTGCCGATGACGATTTCCCCGTGGTGGCTTCGATCAATCCGATCTGGAATTCGGCCAACTGGTTCGAGCGCGAAGCCTTCGATCTGTTCGGCATCGTGTTCGAAGGTCACGAAGACCTGCGCCGCATCCTGACCGACTATGGCTTCATCGGCCATCCGTTCCGCAAGGATTTCCCCCTGTCCGGTCACGTGGAAATGCGCTACGACGCCGAACAGCAACGTGTGGTGTACCAGCCCGTCACGATCGAGCCGCGCGAAATCACGCCGCGCATCATTCGTGAAGACAACTACGGCGGAGGCCTGCACTAAAGGCGCACGTCGCCTTTTGACGGAAGACCATGGCTGAAATCAAGAACTATTCCCTGAACTTTGGTCCGCAGCACCCGGCAGCGCATGGTGTGCTGCGTCTGGTGTTGGAGCTCGATGGCGAAGTGGTGCAGCGCGCCGACCCGCACATCGGCCTGCTGCACCGCGCGACCGAAAAGCTGGCCGAAAGCAAGACCTATATCCAGTCGCTGCCCTATATGGACCGCCTGGATTACTGCTCGATGATGAGCAACGAGCACGCTTACTGCCTGGCCATCGAAAAGCTGATGGGCATCGAAGTGCCCATCCGCGCCCAGTACATCCGTGTGATGTTCTCGGAAATCACCCGCATCATGAATCACCTGATGTGGCTGGGTTCCTCGGGCAACGATGCCGGTAGCTCGACCATCCTGATCTACAGCTTCCGTGAGCGTGAAGCGCTGATGGACATGTACGAAGCCGTGTCGGGTGCACGTATGCACGCGGCCTACTTCCGTCCCGGTGGCGTGTATCGTGACCTGCCGGACAGCATGCCCCAGTACAAGGCCAGCAAGGTGCGCAATGTGCGCTCCATGGAGGCCATGAACGAAGACCGCAAGGGTTCGATGCTGGACTTCATCGATGCTTTCACGCAGCGCTTCCCCAAGTGCGCGGACGAGTACGAAACCCTGCTGACCGACAACCGTATCTGGAAGCAGCGCAACGTCGGCATCGGCGTGGTGTCTGCAGAGCGCGCCATCAATCTGGGTCTGACCGGTCCCATGCTGCGTGCCTCGGGCCTGCCCTGGGACATGCGCAAGACCCAGCCCTACGAGGTCTACGACAAGCTGGACTTCGATATTCCGGTGGGTGCCACGGGCGACTGCTACGACCGCTATCTGGTCCGCATGGCCGAAATGCGCGAGTCCAACAAGATCATCAAGCAATGCGTGGACTGGCTGCGTGTCAATCCCGGCCCGGTGATCACGGACAATCACAAGGTTGCGCCCGCCAGCCGTGAAGCCATGAAGTCCAACATGGAAGAGCTGATTCACCACTTCAAGCTCTTTACCGAAGGCTTCAAGGTTCCCGAAGGCGAGGCTTACGCTTCCGTCGAGCATCCCAAGGGTGAGTTCGGCATTTATTTGATCAGCGATGGCGCCAACAAGCCCTATCGACTGAAGATTCGTCCACCAGGATTTGCGCACATGGCTGCTCTCGATGAACTGAGCCGTGGCCATATGCTGGCTGACGCCGTGATGGTGCTCAGTACCCTGGACATCGTGTTTGGAGACGTTGACCGATGATTACCGAAGCGACCAGAGAACGCTTTGCGCGTGAGGTGGCAAAGTATCCGGCTGACCAGAAACAGTCTGCCGTCATGGCTTGCCTGTCTATCGTGCAGCAGGAGCAGGGCTGGGTCAGCCAGGAAAGCGAGGCAGTGATTGCCGAAGTCCTGGGCATGGCCGAGATTGCGGTGCACGAAGTCACCACTTTCTACAACATGTACAACCAGCAACCCGTTGGCAAGTACAAGCTCAATGTCTGCACCAATCTGCCATGCCAGCTGCGCGACGGCTACAAGGCCTTGCACCATCTGGAGCACAAGCTGGGCATCAAGATGGGCGAGACCACCAAGGATGGCCTGTTCACGCTACAGCAGTCCGAGTGCCTGGGCGCCTGCGCCGATTCGCCCGTGATGCTGGTCAACGACCGTTGCATGTGCAGCTTCATGAGCAATGAAAAGCTCGACGAGCTGGTTGATGGCCTGCGCGCTGCGGAGGGCAAGGCATGAGCACGATTCTGAACAATCCTGCCGCCAATGCCGTGCTGGCCAAGTTCGCATCGACCGGCAACGAGACCTGCTTCCACGACCGTCACATCAACCCCCAGATCTATGCGGATCTGAACGGCAGCAACTGGTCCATCAAGGACTACGAAGCACGCGGCGGCTATCAGGCCCTGCGCAAGCTGCTGGGCAAGGACGGCGGAGAAGGCCTGACGCAGGATCAGGTCATCGCGACGCTCAAGGAATCCGGCCTGCGCGGCCGTGGCGGTGCGGGCTTCCCCACGGGTCTGAAGTGGAGCTTCATGCCCCGCCAGTTCCCCGGTCAGAAGCATCTGGTCTGCAACTCGGATGAGGGCGAACCCGGTACCTGCAAGGACCGCGACATTCTGATGTTCAACCCGCACATCGTGATCGAAGGCATGATCATTGCCGCTTTCGCGATGGGCATCAGCATCGGCTACAACTACATCCACGGTGAAATCTTCGAAGTCTATGATCGCTTCGAGGCAGCCCTGGAAGAAGCCCGTGCTGCCGGCTACCTGGGTGACAACATCCTGGGCAGCAGCTTCAGCTTCCAGCTGCATGCTCACCATGGCTTTGGCGCCTACATCTGCGGCGAGGAAACCGCGCTGCTGGAATCGCTGGAAGGCAAGAAGGGTCAACCCCGCTTCAAGCCACCGTTCCCCGCCAGCTTCGGTCTGTACGGCAAGCCCACGACCATCAACAACACCGAGACTTTCGCAGCCGTTCCCTGGATCATCCGCAACGGTGGCCAGGCCTATCTGGAATGCGGCAAGCCCAATAACGGCGGCACCAAGATCTTCTCGGTCAGCGGCGACGTGAACCTGCCCGGCAACTATGAAGTTCCCATGGGCACGCCTTTCAGCAAGCTGCTGGAACTGGCGGGCGGTGTGCGCACCGGTCGCAAGCTCAAGGCGGTGATCCCCGGCGGCTCTTCGTCGCCCGTGCTGCCTGCCGACATCATCATGGACTGCACGATGGACTATGACTCCATCTCCAAGGCGGGTTCCATGCTGGGTTCGGGCGCCGTGATCGTGATGGATGATTCGCGCGACATGGTCGAGTGCCTGCTGCGTCTGTCGTACTTCTATTCGCACGAGTCCTGCGGCCAGTGCACGCCCTGCCGTGAAGGTACGGGCTGGCTGTGGCGCGTGGTGAACCGTATTCAGCACGGCGAAGGCCGTCCGGAAGATATCGAGCTGTTGGACTCGGTATCCGTGAACATCATGGGCCGCACCATCTGTGCGCTCGGCGACGCGGCAGCCATGCCGGTTCGCGCCATGATCAAGCACTTCCGCCACGAGTTCGAAGCGAAGATCCAGAACGCTTCCAAACAGGCTGCATGAGCGCCTGATCGCGAGACAAGCATATGGTTGAAATTGAACTGGACGGAAAAAAGGTCGAGGTGACTGAAGGCAGCATGGTCATGCATGCAGCCGAGAAGGCCGGCACCTATATTCCTCACTTCTGCTACCACAAGAAGCTATCCATTGCGGCCAACTGCCGCATGTGCCTTGTGGATGTGGAAAAGGCTCCCAAGCCCATGCCCGCCTGCGCCACGCCAGTGACGCAAGGCATGATCGTGCGCACCAAGAGCGAGAAGGCCATCAAGGCACAACAGTCGGTGATGGAGTTCCTGCTCATCAATCACCCGCTGGACTGCCCTATCTGCGACCAGGGCGGCGAATGCCAGCTCCAGGATCTGGCAGTGGGTTATGGCAGCAGCTCTTCGCGCTACGAAGAAGAAAAGCGCGTGGTGTTCCACAAGAACGTGGGGCCGCTGATTTCCATGGAGGAAATGAGCCGCTGCATTCACTGCACACGTTGCGTGCGCTTTGGCCAGGAAGTGGCCGGCGTCATGGAACTGGGCATGATTCACCGCGGCGAGCACTCCGAGATCACAACCGTGGTGGGCGATAGCGTGGACTCCGAGCTGTCGGGCAATATGATCGACATCTGCCCCGTGGGCGCGTTGACCAGCAAGCCCTTCCGCTACAGCGCCCGTACCTGGGAACTGTCGCGCCGCAAGTCGGTAGCTCCGCACGACTCCACAGGTTCCAACCTGATCGTTCAGGTCAAGAACCACAAGGTCATGCGCGTTGTGCCCTTCGAGAACGAAGAAGTCAACGAATGCTGGATTGCCGACCGCGACCGCTTCTCCTACGAAGCGCTGAACAGCGACGAACGTCTCACCAAGCCCATGCTCAAGCAGGGCGGCGAGTGGAAGGAAGTTGACTGGCAGACCGCTCTGGAATATGTGGCCAACGGCCTGCAGCAGATCAAGAACAACCATGGCGCCAGCGCCATCGGAGCTCTGGTCAGCCCGCACAGCACGGTGGAAGAGCTGTTCCTGGCTGGCAAGCTGGTGCGCGGCATCGGCAGCGACAACATCGACTACCGTCTGCGCAATGCCGAGTTTGCTGCCACGCAAGGCGTGCAGTGGCTGGGTCTGCCCATCGCCGCACTGAGCGCTCTGCAGTCGGCTCTGATCGTGGGCTCCAACCTGCGTAAGGACCATCCGCTGTTCGCACAGCGCATCCGCCAGGCTGCCAAGAAGGGTTGCAAGGTCTTCGCCATCAACGATCGCGTCTATGACTGGGCCTTGCCCGCCAACGCCTCGGTGGTCGCAGCCGGCGACTGGGCTCAGGCCCTGGCCGATGTGGCCGCTGCCGTGGCCGAAGCCAAGGGTGTCTCGGCTCCCGTGGCAGGTCAGGTCCATGACGAAGCCAAGGCGATTGCCGCCGCCCTGCTGGCCGGTGAACAGAAGGCCGTGTTGCTGGGCAATGCCGCAGCGCACCATGCTCAGGCTTCCGCACTGCTGGCTCTGGCCAACTGGGTTGCCGAGCAGACCGGCGCCGCCGTGGGCTATCTGACCGAAGCCGCCAACACCGTGGGCGCGCAATGGGTCAAGGCCATGCCTGCTGCCAACGGTCTGAATGCGGCTCAGATGATTGAGGGTGGCCTGAAGGCTGCCATCTTGCTGAACAACGAGCCCGAGTTCGACAGCGCTGCCGGCAAGGCCGCCATCGCAGGTCTGAACAAGGCCGAGATGGTGGTGACACTGAGCCCCTTCAAGGCCAACCTGGAATTCAGCGATGTGCTGTTGCCCATTGCTCCGTTCACGGAAACCTCGGGCAGCTTCGTCAACGCCGAAGGCCGTCTGCAGAGCTTCCATGCCGTGGTCAAGCCTCTGGCCGACACACGTCCCGCATGGAAGGTGCTGCGCGTGCTGGCCAACCTGATGGGTGTTCAGGGCGTGGACTATGAAACGTCGCAAGACGTGCTGGCTGAGGCCACTGGCGACGCTGCCCAAGTGCCCGCCAATGTGCTGAGCAACGCGGCCCAGGCCGTGAGCGCAGTGCCTGCCGGCGCTGTGACTGCGCCTGCAGTCGCCAGCATTTACCAGCTCGACAGCATCGTGCGCCGCGCTACGTCGCTGCAATTGACGGCTGACGCTCGTCAGGTTCGTGAGGGAGGCGCCGCATGATCGACGCATTGAAAGCCTGGGGCGCGGGCCTGTCCGCCGCTCCTTTCTGGACCGATGTGGCCTGGCCCGTCATCTGGATTCTGCTCGGCATCGTGGCCATCGTGGCTCCCCTGATGGGTGCCGTGGCCTACCTCACGCTGTGGGAACGCAAGCTGCTGGGTTTCA
Source organism: Comamonas sp. Tr-654 (assembly GCF_011752915.1). Classification (NCBI taxonomy): domain Bacteria; kingdom Pseudomonadati; phylum Pseudomonadota; class Betaproteobacteria; order Burkholderiales; family Comamonadaceae; genus Comamonas; species Comamonas sp. Tr-654. The sequence goes on along the minus strand of NZ_VWWQ01000003.1, from coordinate 148,982 downwards.
TGCAAATCCGTCTGGGCCCCAACCGCGTGGGTCCTTCGGGTCTGCTGCAGCCTCTGGCTGACGGCCTGAAGCTGCTGACCAAGGAACTGATTCAGCCCACGGCTGCTGCCAAGGGCCTGTTCTATGTGGGCCCCGTCATGGCCATCATGCCGGCCCTGGCGGCCTGGGTGGTGATTCCCTTCGCTCCCGATGTGGCCCTGGCCAACGTGAACGCAGGTCTGCTGCTGCTGATGGCCATCACTTCCATCGAAGTCTATGGCGTGATCATTGCGGGCTGGGCTTCCAACTCCAAGTACGCGTTCCTGGGCGCACTGCGCGCCTCGGCTCAGATGGTGAGCTACGAAATCGCGCTGGGCTTCTGTTTCCTGGTGGTCATCATGGTCACGGGCAGCATGAATCTGTCGGCCATCGTGATGAGTCAGGGTCAAGGTCAGTTCGCATCCATGGGCATGAGCATCCTGTCCTGGAACTGGCTGCCACTGCTGCCCATCTTCATCGTCTACCTGATCTCGGTCGTTGCCGAAACCAACCGTCACCCGTTTGACGTGGTCGAAGGCGAAGCCGAAATCGTGGCTGGTCACATGGTCGAGTACTCGGGCATGGGCTTTGCGGTCTTCTTCCTGGCCGAATACGCGAGCATGTGGCTGGTCTCCATCCTGGCCGTGATCATGTTCCTGGGCGGCTGGCTGCCTCCATTCGACTTCCTGGGCTTCATCCCCGGTTGGATCTGGCTGGCGATCAAGACCTTCCTGGTGGTGTCGTGCTTCATCTGGATTCGCGCTACCTTCCCGCGCTTCCGTTATGACCAGATCATGCGTCTGGGTTGGAAGATCTTCATTCCCGTCACCCTGGTGTGGCTGGTGGTTGTGGGTGCTTGGCTGTACTCGCCCTGGAACATCTGGAAATAAGCGGAGTACGTATGTCTGCAGTAGCTGCAACACCTTTCTCCTTCAAGGATTTCCTCAAGAGCTTCATGCTCTGGGAACTGGCCAAGGGCATGGCCCTGACTGGCCGCTACACCTTCCGTCGCAAGATCACGGTGCAGTTCCCTGAGGAAAAAACACCTCAGTCGCCACGCTTCCGTGGTCTGCACGCCCTGCGCCGTTATGAAAACGGCGAAGAGCGCTGCATTGCCTGCAAGCTTTGCGAGGCCGTGTGCCCTGCCATGGCCATCACCATCGAGTCCGATGTGCGTGACGACGGCTCACGCCGTACCACGCGCTACGACATCGATTTGACCAAGTGCATCTTCTGTGGCTTCTGCGAAGAAAGCTGCCCGGTGGACTCCATCGTGGAGACGCACATCTTCGAATACCACGGCGAAAAGCGCGGTGATCTCTACTTCACCAAGGACATGCTCCTGGCAGTGGGTGACCGTTACGAAGCCGAGATCGCTGCCAACAAGGCGGCAGATGCCAAGTACCGCTGAAGCGGCTCCTTGATCACTTGAAAAGATTCGATCCATGGACGCCAAAACTGGTTTTTTCTATCTGTTCTCGGTCGTGCTGCTGTTTGCAGCCTTCCGGGTTGTCACGGCCCGCAACCCTGTGCATGCCGTGCTCAATCTGATTCTGGCCTTCTCGCAAGCGGCTGCCATCTGGCTGCTGCTCAAGGCTGAATTCCTCGGCATCGCTCTGGTGCTGGTCTATCTGGGCGCTGTGATGGTGCTGTTCCTGTTCGTGGTGATGATGCTCGATATCCGTATCGACGCCATGCGCCGCGGCTTCTGGAAGCATTTCCCGTTTGCCGCCCTGATCGGTGTGCTGATCGCCTTTGAAATGGGCATGGTGCTGATGGGCGGCTTCGGCGACGTCGAAGACGCCAAGGCCGTTGGCACGACCATGGTCAATGCCGCTGGTCAGACCGTTCCTTACTCGAACACACAGGCTCTGGGCAAGCTGCTGTACACGGAATACCTGTATCCCGTGGAAATCGCAGCCGTGATCCTGCTGGTGGCCATGATTGCCGCAATTGCCCTGACGCTGCGCAAGCGCAAGGACAGCAAGGCCATGAACCCTGCAGATCAAATTCGTGTGCGCGCCACTGACCGCATCAAGCTGGTCAAGGTCGACAGCACCAAGCCTGCACAAAAACCTGACGCTGAAGCCGCGGCTGCAGCGCCTGCTGTGGAGACAAAAGCATGACGCTGACTTTGGGCCACTTCCTGACGCTGGGTGCCATGCTGTTTGCACTCTCCGTGGTTGGCATCTTTCTGAACCGCAAGAACCTGATCGTCTTGCTCATGGCCATCGAGCTGATGCTTCTGGCCGTGAACATGAACTTTGTCGCGTTTTCCAGCTATCTGGGCGACATGCACGGCCAGGTGTTCGTGTTTTTCATCCTGACAGTGGCTGCTGCTGAATCGGCCATCGGTCTGGCGATCTTGGTGCTGCTGTTCCGTAACAAGACAAGCATCGATGCGGAAGACCTCAACGCCCTCAAGGGTTGAGTCCGCCGTAACTTGCAAGGTTCTCAAGAAATGAGTCAAACCCTTTCTGCATCCATGCTGCTCGCGGTGCCGTTGGCACCGTTGGTCGGCTCCGCACTCGCGGGTATCTGGGGCACGGCCTTTGGCGGCAACAAGATTGGTCGCACCGGCAGCAGCTCCCTGACGATTCTGGGCGTGCTCGTGGCCTTCGTTCTGTCGGCCCTCACGTTCCAGGCTGTCGTGTTCGACGGCGCAACGTTCAACGAAACCATCTACACCTGGATGGTGGTCGGCGGTCTGAAGATGGAAGTCGGTTTCCTGATCGACTCCATCACGGTGATGATGATGTGCGTGGTGACCTTTGTGTCGCTGATGGTGCACATCTACACCATGGGCTACATGGAGGAAGACGACGGCTATAACCGTTTCTTCTCTTATATCTCGCTGTTCACCTTCTCCATGTTGATGCTCGTGATGAGCAACAACCTGCTGCAGCTGTTCTTCGGCTGGGAAGCCGTGGGTCTGGTGTCCTACCTGCTGATCGGCTTCTACTACAAGAAGCCCACGGCCATCTTCGCCAACATGAAGGCCTTCCTGGTCAACCGCGTGGGTGATTTCGGCTTCATTCTGGGCATTGGTCTGATCGCTGCCTACACCGGCACGCTGAACTATTCTGAAATCTTCGCCAAGCTGCCCGAGATCCAGAACACCCAGCTGCCCGGCACGGGCTGGCTGCTGGTGACCGTGACTGCCATCTGCCTGTTCATCGGCGCGATGGGCAAGTCGGCCCAGTTCCCGCTGCACGCCTGGCTGCCGGACTCCATGGAAGGCCCCACACCTATCTCCGCGCTGATTCACGCGGCGACCATGGTGACGGCCGGTATCTTCATGGTGTCGCGCATGTCTCCCCTGTACGAGCTGTCGGACGCTGCGCTGAACTTCATCCTGGTGATCGGCTCCATCACGGCGTTGTTCATGGGTATCCTGGGCATCATCCAGAACGACATCAAGCGCGTGATCGCGTACTCCACGCTGTCCCAGCTGGGCTACATGACCATCGCTCTGGGCGTTTCGGCCTACTCGGTGTCCGTGTTCCACCTGATGACCCACGCCTTCTTCAAGGCTCTGCTGTTCCTCGGTGCGGGCTCCGTCATCATGGGCATGCACCACAATCAGGACATCCGCTGGATGGGCGGCGTGCGCAAGTACATGCCCATCACCTGGATCACCTTCCTGCTGGGTAACCTCGCGCTGATCGGCACGCCTTTCTTCTCGGGCTTCTACTCCAAGGATGCCATCATCGAGGCGGTTCACGCTTCCAACCTGCCTGCAGCCGGCTTTGCCAACTTTGCAGTACTGGCCGGTGTGTTCATCACGGCTTTCTACTCCTTCCGTCTGTACTTCATCGTCTTCCACGGCAAGGAACGCTACGACCAGAACCCCGACGCGCACCATGACGACCACCATGGTCATGACGACCATGGCCACGGCCATGACGCCAAGCCCCATGAGTCGCCTCTGGTGGTGACCGGTCCCCTGATGCTGCTGGCCATTCCTTCGGTGGTGATCGGTGCGATTGCACTGATGCCCATGCTGTTTGGCGACTTCTTCAAGGGCGTGATCACCGTCGATGGCTCCAAGCACGGTGCCATGGCCGAACTGGCCGAGCAGATTCACGGCTGGGTGCCGATGGCTCTGCACGGCTTCACGGCCGCACCGTTCTGGCTGGCCCTGGCCGGTGTGGTGGTGTCCTATGTGTTCTACATGGTCAAGCCCGAGATTCCTGCCGCCATCATGGCTTTCTCCAAGAAGATTGGTCTGTACCAGGTTCTGGAAGGCAAGTACGGCGTGGACTGGGTGTACGAGAACATCTTCGCCCGCGGCGCCCGTGCCTTCGGTACCTTCTTCTGGAAGGCCGGCGATCAGGCCATCATCGATGGCGCCATCGTCAATGGCTCCTGGAAGCTCATGGCCAAGTTCGGTCAGTGGGTGCGTGGCCTGCAAACAGGCTATCTCTATCACTACGCGTTGGTCATGCTGCTGGGTATCGTTGCCCTCATGACGTACTTCGTGTGGCTCAACAAGTAGTAGGGGAAAAACAAAAATGGGTTTGTTGAGTCTTTCTATCTGGGTGCCGATCGCTTTCGGCGCCCTCCTGCTGGCCTTCAGCAAAGAAGGGCAGGCCAACGCGGTGCGCTGGCTGGCCCTGATCGGTGCGCTGATCGGCTTTGCGGTGACCATTCCTCTGATCACCGGCTTCGACACCACGACTGCCAATATGCAGTTTGTGGAAAATGCACTCTGGATTGAGCGCTTCAACATCCACTACCACCTGGGCGTGGATGGCATCTCCATGTGGTTTGTGCCGCTGACAGCCTTCATCACCGTCATCGTGGTGATCGCCTCCTGGGCCAACATCACCGAGCGCGTGAACCAGTACATGGGCGCGTTCCTGATCCTGTCGGGTCTGATGATCGGTGTGTTCGCCGCCATGGACGGCATGCTGTTCTACGTGTTCTTCGAAGCCACCCTGATCCCGATGTATCTGATCATCGGTATCTGGGGCGGCCCGAACCGTATCTACGCGGCCTTCAAGTTCTTCCTGTACACCTTGATGGGCTCGTTGCTCACGCTGGTTGCACTGATCTATCTGTACACCCAGTCGGGCGGCAGCTTCGAGATCCTGGACTGGCACAAACTGCCCCTGTCCGGCACCGCACAGACGCTGATCTTCTTCGCCTTCTTCGCCGCTTTTGCCGTGAAGGTGCCCATGTTCCCGGTTCACACCTGGCTGCCCGACGTTCACGTCGAAGCGCCTACCGGTGGCTCCGCAGTGCTGGCCGCCATCATGCTGAAGCTCGGTGCCTATGGCTTCCTGCGCTTCTCGCTGCCCATCGCTCCCGATGCGGCGCATGAGTGGTCGGGCCTGATGATCACGCTGTCGCTGATTGCCGTGATCTATGTGGGTGTGGTGGCTCTGGTGCAAAAGGACATGAAGAAGCTGGTGGCTTATTCGTCCGTGGCGCACATGGGTTTCGTGACCCTGGGCTTCTTCATGTTCAACAGCCTGGGCATTGCCGGCGGCCTGGTGCAGATGATTGCCCACGGCTTCGTGTCCGGCGCGATGTTCCTGTGCATCGGCGTGCTTTACGACCGCGTTCACTCGCGTGAGATCGCCGCTTACGGCGGCGTGGTCAACACCATGCCCAAGTTCGCTGCCTTTGCCCTGCTGTTTGCCATGGCCAACTGCGGTCTGCCCGCCACTGCCGGCTTCGTCGGCGAGTGGATGGTGATCCTGGGCGCCGTGCAATACAACTTCTGGATTGGTCTGGGCGCTGCAACCGCCCTGATCTTCGGCGCTGCCTACACCCTGTGGATGTACAAGCGCGTGTACCTGGGTGATGTGGCCAACGACCATGTGGCTGAACTCAAGGACATCAACTGCCGCGAATTCCTGGTGCTGGGCGTGCTGGCTGCGGCTGTGCTGGTCATGGGTCTTTATCCCAAGCCCTTCACCGATGTGATGGATGTGTCTGTGGCAGAGCTCATCAAGCATGTGGCTGTGAGCAAGCTCAACTGACCAGACTGAAACGAGAGACACGAGATGATTGACAACATCAGCTGGCTGGCGATCTACCCGGAGATCACTCTCCTGGTCATGGCCTGCGTCATTGCCTTGGTGGACCTGGGCATCAATAGTGCCCGTCGCACCGGCACCTATGTTCTGACCATGCTCACCCTGCTTGTCGTAGCGGTGATGCAGGGCATGTACGCCGCAAGCGGCAATACCTTCTACGGCTGGGGCAACATGGTTGTCTCGGACGCCATGGGCAACTGGCTCAAGTGCTTTGCCACTATCGCCATGATGATCACCATGGTCTACGGTCGCCCCTATGCGGCCGAGCGCGACATGCTGCGTGGCGGTGAGTTCTTCACGCTGTCCATGCTGGCCCTGCTGGGCATGTTCATCATGATCAGCGGCAACAACTTCCTGGTCCTGTACCTGGGCCTGGAGCTGCTGACCCTGTCGAGCTATGCGCTGGTGGCTCTGCGCCGCGACCACACTGTGGCCGTCGAAGCCGCCATGAAGTACTTCGTGCTGGGTGCCATGGCTTCCGGTTTCCTGCTGTACGGCATGTCCATGCTCTACGGTGCCACCGGTTCGCTGGATATCGGCCAGGTCTTCAAGGCCATCAATTCCGGTGAAATCAAGCACCAGGTGCTGGTCTTCGGTCTGGTCTTCGTGGTCGCCGGTCTGGCCTTCAAGCTGGGTGTGGTTCCCTTTCACATGTGGGTGCCCGACGTCTACCAGGGTGCACCTACGGCCATCACTGCCCTGATCGGCGGCGCGCCCAAGCTGGCTGCCTTCGCCATGACCATCCGCCTGCTGGTGGACGGTTTGCTGCCCCTGGCCATCGACTGGCAGCAGATGCTGATGGTTCTGGCCGTCTGCTCGCTGCTCATCGGCAATCTGGCCGGTCTGCAGCAGACCAGCCTCAAGCGCATGCTGGCTTACTCGACGATTTCCCAGATGGGCTTTGTGCTGCTGGGTCTGATGTCGGGTGTGGTGGATGGCAAGGTCGATCCTGCCACCGTCGAAAACGCCTACAGCTCGGCGATGTTCTACATCGTGACCTATGTGCTGACCGCTCTGGCTTCCTTCGGCGTGATCCTGCTGCTGGCCCGTGAAGGCTTTGAAAGCGAAGAGATCGCCGATCTGGCCGGCCTGAACCAGCGCAGCCCGCTGTACGCTGGCGTGATGGCCATCTGCCTGTTCTCCATGGCCGGTATTCCTCCGCTGGTAGGCTTCTACGCCAAGCTGTCCGTGCTGCAGGCACTGGTGGCTTCGGGCAGCAGCCTCTACATCGGTCTGGCCGTGTTTGCCGTGATCATGTCGCTGATCGGTGCCTTCTATTACCTGCGCGTGGTCAAGGTCATGTACTTTGATGCTCCAATCACTGCTACCAGCGTGTCTGCTCCTCTGGATGTGCGCGTTGTGCTGACGATCAACGGTGCGCTGGTTCTGCTGCTGGGCATCCTGCCTGGCGGGCTGATGGCCTTGTGTGCTGACGCCGTTGTGCGTGCCCTGGCTTCCTGATAAGACGAACGTGATGAGGGCTTGATGCCCTCATCGCTTTTTCTAGGAATGGCTTTGTGTCTATAACCGCCTCTATCTGGCTCATCATCTTGGCTGCCCTTGTGGCAGCCAATTTGCCTTTTATCAACCAGCGTCTGGGCATTGTCGGCCCCGTCATGGCCGGTCGCAAACCGCTGTGGGTGCGCCTGCTGGAAATGATTGCCCTGTATCTGCTGGTGGGCGGCCTGGGCTTGCTGCTGGAGCGCCGCGCCGGCCAGATATCTCCCCAAGGTTGGGAGTTCTATGCCATCACTGCTACGCTGTTTCTGACGCTGGCATTTCCCGGCTTTGTTTATCGCTATCTGGTTCACCGCAAGGGTTGAGTGGCGCCATGAAAGTGCTTGATCTTCACTGCCCTGCAGGCCATGTCTTCGAAGGCTGGTTTGCTTCGGAAGATGATTTTCAGAATCAGCTGCAGTGCAAGCTGGTGCAATGCCCTGTTTGCGGCGACAGCGATGTGACCAAGCGCTTGAGTGCTCCTCGGCTCAATCTGGGCGCACAGCCGCCCAAGGCTGTCCAGGCTTCGCAACCGCCCCCTGTCGCAGCGCCGGCACTTCCTGCGGCCAGTCCCGAAATCAGCGCCGAGGCGCGCGCACATCTTCAGTCCATGCAGGCAGCATGGATGCAGTGGTCGCGCAAGGTCGCGCAGAGCAGCGAGGATGTCGGCAAGAAATTTGCCGAAGAGGCGCGCCGCATTCACTACGGCGAAACCGAGGAACGCGCTATTCGCGGTCAGACCAGTGCCCGGGAGGCCATGGAGCTGATCGAAGAGGGCATTGGCGTTCTGCCCCTGGCCTTGCCCGAGTCGGCCAGCGGCGAAGGCGGCGGCAGCCTGCAGTAGGCCAACCCTGCCGCAGGTCGGAGGCCTGCGGCCTCAGTTCAGTTGCTGATAGACCGCATTGGCCAGAGCCTGCAGGCGCTCGCGCGGCAGGGACGCACTCAAGGCATAGCCTTGCCGGCCCTCTATCCAGTAAAAGCCATGGCTTGCGCCGTCGCTGCTCCACTGAAAGGAGGCAGGAGCGGAAGTGGCAGCCGTCTCGGGGTTGAGCACCGAGACATACAGGGTGACACGCTGGCCTGCCTGATCCTCGTACATGAACTGGGCGCGGGCCTGACCGGTCTCTCCGGGCAGCAGTCGTCCGCCCATGAGATGAAAGCCCTGGGCTTCCAGCACCGGCGGCTTGAGCGCAACACCCAGCCGCTTGGACAGCCACTGCACCAGATGCGCCTGCTGCTGCGCCGCTACTTCGACGGGGTGGCGCTGCTCGGGCACATAGACGGCATGGGCCGCCGCCGCCTCGCGCACAAAGCCCGGCAATTGAGCGGCTGTGTCGGCCGGCGGCGAGCCGGATTTCTGCTGGCCCGCACCATAGCCCAGTCCCAGGCCCACGCTGAGCATGAGGCCTGCGGCCAGTGCATGTGGCCAGCGCCACTGTAGTGCCGGCTTTTGCAGAGACCGGATGAGCTGGGGCGGTACCGGCTCTTCGAGCAATTGCGCATGCAGTGCCTGAAGGCTGGCGTTCTGGGCCTGAATGGCGGCCATGCGCGCTGCTTCATCGGGGTGTTCGGCCAGCCATTGCGCCACCGCCGCAGCGGCATCGGGCTGCAACTCTCCATCCACCCAGGCATGCAGCGTGGTTTCATCGGGGCGCTGGGGTGTCATTGCACTTTCCTTCATTTGACAGCCCTCAACACGGTCGTCGCGGGTCTTTCTCCTTCCATGAGGCGCCTGAGTTGCTCGCGGGCGCGCGAGAGGCGCGACATCACCGTTCCCACGGGAACGCCCAGCATCTGCGCGGCTTCGCCATAGCTGAACTGCTCCATGCCGATCAGCAGCAATACCTCGCGGGCCTGCGGCGTGAGATGGGACAGGGCCCGCTCCAGATCCAGCTGCAGCGCCAGCCTGGGCATGGGGTCGTGTGGCGTGTCCTGGGCCTCGTCAAGCACCACCATGCGATGCCGCGAGGACTGCTGCCACTGATTGGCGTACAGGTTGTGCATCAAGGTCAGCAGCCAGCTGAGCAAGGCCTTTTGCACCTGCTCGGCCGAGGCGGCGGCCGGCGGCTGCCACAGGGCCCACTTCTGGCAGGCGCGCTCCAGCGTGTCCTGGACCAGATCGTCTGCCAGCGCAGTATCGCCCGCCAGCGCGCGCGCATAGCGGCGCAGGCGGGGAATATGGACCAGGGCGGCGTCGACCTTCACTCAAGGCTTGGCGACATGCCAGCTATTGTTGAGGAAGCCGTCACCCGTCATGTCGCCGGGCTTGGCATCCTTGACCCAGTGATAGAGGGGGCGGCCCTTGTAAGCCCATTGCTTGCTGCCGTCGTCGCGCATCACCACGGTCCAGTCGCCGATCGGCGCTGCATTCGCAGGTGCCATCAGAGGCGGCCAGTTGGTGGCGCAGCCGCCGTTGCAGACGCTTTTGCCGGAACCTGCGGCATCCTTGTCAAAGACGTAGAGCGTCATCTGGGTCGGTCCTACCAGCACGCCATTGAGGGTGGTGGCAGGAGACTTGGCCGGGGCGGCCGGGCCGGTCGAACAGGCCGCCAGCAGGGCGGCAGAAGCGAGCGTCAGCGAAGCGATGCGAAACATGAGGTCTCTCCTTGTGGTTGACCAGCAGTAAACAGTTCTGCACGGGGTTTTATTCCATGCGTTTTCACGCCGGAACTCAAGAGCAGTGCCGCCGGTTTTTCAGACATGCGCTTCTGCATCGATGACAAAATATTTTGATAGCTGCTATCGCACGTTAGCTATGTATTTCGGAAATAAAACGATATGAAATTCATATAAATAAAGCGGAAGCAGCTTCTGAATCAATAGTGGAATGGCTGATCTTTGTCGTCCTGGGTTTTTGAGGGCGACAAATAGCAAGCATATTTGCGCGCATTGGGCTAGTAACCCAGTTACTTCAGTGGGCATTAAGAAACTCAGGGTTTACGGCATCAGGGGCAATCTGGGGAGCCGCTGTGCTGCGGGCGCATATTCCATTTCGTCTCATTAATATTGATAGCGCAATACATATAAGGGATAAGCTTGTTGAGGCTTCCGAAGTGGATGCTGACATCCTTTGGAGTACCTCTGTCTCTTGTGGGACCGGTTTGCCATCGGTATTTTGAAGTTTGTAATTACTCCTGCTCTGGATACTTGTTTTACAAGGGATTAGGGAAAGCATAAGTCTCGACTGGCACCACCCCTAGGAGTTTCCCGCTGCGGCACTGCAGCATGAAAGACCAAGATGCCGCTCAGGCAGAGGAAGCACGGCAAGGTGCTGCCTCTTTGTTTTGCAGCATTCAGGACTGACGGCCAGCGCATGAGCGACCTTATTCTCGAAACCAGGCAACTCACCAAAGAGTTCAAAGGCTTTACCGCGGTCAGCAAGGTGGATCTGGCCGTGCAGCGTGGCTCCATTCACGCGCTGATCGGGCCCAACGGCGCGGGCAAGACCACTTGCTTCAATCTGCTGACCAAGTTTCTGGAGCCCACTTCCGGGAGCATTCAGTTCAATGGGGCGGACATTACCCGCGAGGCGCCGGCACAGATTGCCCGACGCGGTGTGATTCGCTCGTTTCAGATTTCCGCCGTCTTTCCGCATTGCACCCTGCTGGAGAACGTACGCATCGGTCTGCAGCGCAAGCTGGGCACGGCCTACCAGTTCTGGACCAGCGAAAAGACGCTCAATCAGCTCAACGACCGCGCCATGGAGTTGCTGACCGAAGTCGGTCTGCAGGACCTGGCCGATGAAGTGACCGTGAACCTGCCCTATGGACGCAAGCGCGCCCTGGAAATTGCGACCACGCTGGCCATGGAGCCCGAGCTGATGCTGCTGGACGAGCCCACGCAGGGCATGGGCCATGAAGACGTGGACCGCGTGACACAGCTCATCAAGAAGGTCTCGGCCGGTCGCACCATCCTGATGGTGGAGCACAACATGAAGGTGATCGCCACCATAGCCGACCGCATCACCGTGCTGCAGCGCGGCGCGGTTTTGGCCGAAGGTCGCTACGAAGAGGTTTCCCGCAATCCGCAGGTGATGGAAGCCTATATGGGGACTACGGATGGGCAGCTTCAGGGGGCGCATTGAAGGCTCCCCCTGTGCCGCTCACGCGGCTTCCCCCTGAGGGGGACAACACCATCGCTGCGGGGCGGCCCTTGCTTGGTGTTTCTGACTTGGGTTCGTGCCAGTTTTGAGATCAGATGAACAATGAATAAGACAAGTACTCCGGCGCTGGAAATTTCGGGACTCAATGCCTGGTATGGCGAATCCCATGTGCTGCATGGCATGGATCTGGTGGTCAATCCCGGCGAGGTAGTGACCCTACTGGGCCGCAATGGCGCGGGGCGTACTTCCACGCTGCGCGCCATCATGGGGTTGACCGGCTCGCGCAAGGGCTCGATCAGGATCAACGGCGTGGAAACCATTCACATGCCGACGCACAAGATCGCCCACCTGGGCGTGGGCTACTGCCCCGAGGAGCGCGGCATTTTCTCCAGCCTGTCCTGCGAAGAGAACCTGATGCTGCCGCCGCCGCTCAAGACTGGCGAGCCAGGGATGAGCATCGACGAGATCTATCAGATGTTCCCCAATCTTTATGAGCGCAGGAATAGCCAGGGCACGCGCCTGTCGGGCGGCGAGCAGCAGATGCTGGCGGTGGCGCGGATTCTGCGCACGGGCGCGCGCCTGTTGCTGCTCGACGAAATTTCCGAAGGCCTGGCCCCTGTCATCGTCCAGACCCTGGCTCGGATGATCACTACGCTGCGCGAGAAAGGCTACACCGTCGTGATGGTGGAGCAGAACTTCCGCTTTGCCGCCCCGCTGGCCGACCGCTTCTATGTGGTCGAGCATGGCCATGTCGCCCTGCGCTTCGGAGCCAGCGAACTGGACGAGAAGATGTCCGTGCTCAACGAGCTGCTGGGCGTCTGAGCCTTCAAGCAGCTCCCATTCGTTCACAACAGAGATCCAACCCGTGGAGATAAAGATGAAAGCAAAACTGAGCGTTCTCTCTTGCATGCTGGCCGTGGCCGGTCTGTCCAGCCCCCTGGCCCAGGCCCAGGAAAAAGTGAAGATCGGTTTCGTCACCGATATGTCCAGCCTGTACGCAGACGTGGAGGGCAAGAACGGTGCGGTCGCCATGCAGATGGCGATCGACGACTTCGGCGGCAAGGCCCTGGGCCAGCCCATCGAGCTGGTCAGTGCAGACCATCAGAACAAGGCCGACATCGCTGCCTCCAAGGTGCGCGAATGGATTGATACGCAGGGTATCTCCATGGTCTTCAGCGGCACCAACTCCGGCACGGCACTGGCGGTTTCCCAGATCGCCAACGAGAAAAAGCGCGTTCACTTCAACAGCGGCGCGGGTTCTTCCGCGCTGACCAACGAGCAGTGCAACCCCTATACCGTGCACTACGCCTACGACACCGTGGCCCTGGCCAAGGGCACGGGCGGTGCCGTGGTGGATCGCGGCGGCAAGGACTGGTTCTTCCTGACGGCCGACTATGCCTTCGGTCAGGCTCTGGAGGCCGACACCACCAAGGTCATCAACGCCAAGGGCGGCAAGGTGCTGGGCTCGGTCAAGCATCCGCTCAATGCCTCGGACTTCTCGTCCTTCCTGCTGCAGGCACAAAGCTCCAAGGCCCATATCCTGGGTCTGGCCAATGCGGGCGGCGACACCATCAATGCCATCAAGGCGGCCAAGGAGTTCGGCATCAACAAGACCATGAAGACCGCCGGTCTGTTGGTCTTCCTGACCGACATCCACAGCCTGGGTCTGAAGAACACCGAAGGCCTGCTGCACACCACCAGCTGGTACTGGGATATGAACGACGAATCGCGCAAGTTCGCCAACAAGTTCTTCGCCAAGACCAAGCGCATGCCTACCGATGTGCAGGCCGCCGACTACTCGGCCGTGATGAACTATCTGAAGGCTGTCGAAGCGGTGAAGACCACCAATGCCGACAAGGTGATGGCCCACCTCAAGAGCACGCCCATCAACGACTTCTACGGCAAGGGCGTGATCCGTCCCGACGGCACTTTCGCTCACGACATGTATCTGGTCGAAGCCAAGAAGCCCAGCGAATCCACCAAGCCCTGGGACTACCTCAAGGTACTGACCAAGCTGCCCGCCGAGACGGTCTGGACCACCAAGGCCGAAACCAAGTGCGCGCTCTGGAAGTAATAGCACTACCGGTTTGATGCAGACCTCACCCTCACCAGCGTATCTCTCATGGAAATCTTCGGCGTTTCATTGCCCGGCCTGATGAGCCAGCTCCTTCTGGGGCTGGTCAACGGTTCGTTCTACGCAATTCTGAGTCTGGGCCTGGCCGTGATCTTCGGCCTGCTCAATGTCATCAACTTTGCGCATGGCGCCCTGTTCATGCTGGGGGCCATGTGCACCTGGATGGCCATGAGCTATTTCGGCATCAACTACTGGGTGATGCTGATCCTGTCGCCGGTGCTGGTGGGGATTCTGGGGGTGTTGATCGAGCGCTTTTTGCTGCGCTGGATCTACAAGCTCGATCATCTCTACGGCCTGCTGCTGACGCTGGGACTGTCGCTGCTGATCGAGGGGGTGTTCCGCTCCGTCTATGGCGTCTCGGGCCTGGGCTATGACACGCCCGAGCTGCTCGAGGGCGCGACCAATCTGGGCTTCATGATCCTGCCCAATTACCGCGCCTGGGTAGTCGTGGCTTCCATCGTGGTGTGCGTGGCAACCTGGTTTGTGATCGAGAAGACGCGCATCGGTGCCTATCTGCGTGCCGGCACCGAAAACCCGCGTCTGGTCGAGGCGTTCGGTGTCAACGTGCCCGTGATGATCACGCTGACCTATGCCTTCGGTGCCGCGCTGGCCGCCTTTGCCGGCGTGCTGGCAGCACCGGTCTACCAGGTCACGCCGCTGATGGGGCAGAACCTCATCATCGTGGTCTTTGCCGTGGTGGTGATCGGCGGCATGGGCTCCATCATGGGCTCCATCCTCACCGGTCTGGCGCTGGGCGTCATTGAGGGACTGACCAAGGTTTTCTGGCCCGAGGCCTCGTCCACCGTCGTGTTTTTCATCATGGTGATTGTTTTGCTGATTCGCCCCGCTGGCTTGTTCGGTAAAGAAAAATAAGAGGGGCACGACATGAAATCCAAGACGCTTGTTCAACGCATTGCCCCCGTGGGCTATGGCCTGCTGCTGCTGGGCCTGATCGTCGCGCCCTTCCTCGGTGCCTATCCCGTTTTCGTGATGAAGCTGATGTGCTTTGCACTGTTTGCTTCAGCCTTCAATCTGCTGCTGGGCTATACGGGCCTGCTGTCCTTTGGTCATGCGGCTTTTCTGGGTGGCGCGGCCTATGTGGCGGGCTACAGCATCAAGGCCTGGGGCTTCACCCCCGAGATCGGCATGCTGCTGGGCACGCTGGTCGGCGCTCTGCTGGGCCTGATCTTTGGCTGGCTGGCCATTCGCCGCCAGGGCATTTATTTCTCCATGATCACGCTGGCGCTGGCGCAGATGCTGTTCTTTGTCGCACTGCAGGCCAAGTTCACGGGCGGCGAAGACGGCCTGCAGGGCGTGCCGCGCGGCAAGCTGTTCGGCGTGATCGATCTGAGCAGCGATATGGTCATGTACTACGTGGCTCTGGTCATCGTTGTGGCGGCCTTTCTGCTCATCGTGCGCACCATCCATTCGCCGTTCGGGCAGGTGCTCAAGGCCATCAAGGAGAACGAGCCGCGCGCCATCTCGCTGGGCTATGACGTCAACCGCTTCAAGCTGCTGGCCTTTGTCATCTCTGCGGCCCTGACGGGTCTGGCTGGTTCCCTCAAGACCCTGGTGCTGGGTTTTGCCACCCTGTCCGATGTGCACTGGACCACCTCCGGGCATGTGATTCTGATGACGCTGATGGGTGGTCTGGGCACGCTGTCGGGTCCGCTGCTGGGTTCGGCCGTCGTCGTGGCGCTGGAAAACAAGATCGGCGAGTTCGGTACCTTTCTTGCGCACATCACGGGAGTGGAATGGTTTGGCACGCTGGGCGAATCGGTCACCATCGTCACCGGCCTGATCTTTGTGCTGTGTGTGCTGTTGTTCCGCAAGGGCATCATGGGCGAGCTGATCGCCTGGCTGCAGCGTCGCAAATAAGAAGGCGCTTTGTCCTCTCTCCAAAGGCCGCATCTGCGGCCTTTTTTGTTGCCCTCAGTTCCAAGTGAAAATGGAAATTTCAGAGATTTCTGAAATTTCTGGTACACGTTTGCAAGCGATGGACTTTATTTCTCATAACAATGGACTTTTTTTCTCATTCAAGAAAATGCCTAGCTGCGACCGGAGGCCGGTGCGCGCGCGGGCTCATACAGTTCGAGGTTCGATATGACACATCAGGAGCAGGCGCAGCCCTTGGCTGCGCGCATCTGGCTCTGGGTTCTGGGGGCGGCGCTGGCGCTTGCCGGCCTGTTCTTCTTGATAGGCGGTGGCAAGCTCATCAGCCTGGGCGGCAGCTGGTACTTCTTGCTCGCTGGCCTGGGACTGCTGCTGTCCGGCCTGCAACTGATTCGCCGCCGAGTGAGTGGAGCATGGTTCTATCTGGCCACTTTTGCCGCCACCGTGCTGTGGGCGCTGGCTGAAGTCGGCCTAGATTACTGGAGCCTGATTTCGCGGCTGCTGGCCTTGACTTTTGCCACCGTGGCGGTGCTGGTCAGCATGCCCTTGCTGCGCAAGGCCGGAGTGCCGGGCAAGGCCTCGACCAGCAAAGCGCCGTTTGCTGGCGCAGCGGTCCTGCTGCTGGCTGGCATGGCAGCCTTTGTGTCCATGTTCCAGATCCACCCCGAGGTGCAGACCCAGTCCGCCGTGGCCCGCAAGCCCGTGGATGCGGCCAGTGAGCAAAAGGACTGGAGCCATTACGGCAACAGCAGTAACAATGATCGCTTTGCCGCGCTGGATCAGATCAACGCGGACAACGTGAACCGGTTGCAAGTGGCCTGGACTTTCCACACCGGCGACGTACCCAAGTCCACAGGCGCCGGCGCTGAAGACCAGACCACACCGCTGCAGGTGGGCGACAAGGTGTTTGTTTGCACGCCCAGCAACAATGTGATTGCGCTCGACGCCGATACCGGCAAGCAGCTGTGGCGCCATGACACCAACTCCCATGTGGGCGGTGTGTGGGAGCGTTGCCGCGGCCTGGCCTACTTCGATGCGGATGCCCCACTGGCCCAACCCAGCGTGCCGGGATCGACCCCTGTGCAGGCGGTGAGCCTGCCTGCCGGCGCAGCCTGCAAGCGTCGCATTCTCATGAACACCATCGACGCACGCCTGTTTGCCATTAATGCAGACAACGGCGAGCTGTGCGACGAGTTCGGCGATCACGGCGTGGTCGACCTCAAGCAGGGCGTCGGCACTGTTTCCAATCCCGCGTTCTACACCCTGACATCGGCCCCCACGGTGGCCGGCACCACGGTGGTGGTCGGCGGTCGCGTGGCTGACAACGTGCAGGTGGACATGCCTGGTGGCGTGATCCGCGGCTTCGATGTGGTGAGCGGTGCTCAGCGCTGGGCGTTCGACTCCGGCTCGGCCACGCCCAATGAAGTGCTCAAGCCTGGCCAGACCTACACCCGTTCCTCGGCCAATGTCTGGGCAGGCACGACATACGATTCCGGCTCCAACACCGTCTACCTGCCTATGGGCTCGCCTTCGGTGGACCTGTATGGCGCCACGCGCTCTGCGGTGGACCTGAAGTATGGCGCCTCCATCCTCGCGCTGGATGCCGCCACGGGCAAGGAAAAATGGGTGTACCAGACCGTGCACAACGATCTGTGGGATTTCGACATTCCCATGGCGCCCACGCTGATCGACTTTCCCCTGCAGGACGGCACAAGCACCCCCGCGCTGGTGGTCGGCACCAAGGCCGGTCAGATCTTTGTGCTGGACCGCCACAGCGGCAAGCCGTTGACCAAGGTGGAAGACATTGCCGTCAAGCCCGGTCATATTCCCGGTGAAAAATATGCCCCGACCCAGCCTCTTTCCGTGGGTATGCCGCAGATTGGCACCAAGACCCTGACCGAAGCCGATATGTGGGGCGCGACGCCGGTGGATCAGCTGATCTGCCGCATCAAGTTCAAGTCCATGCGCTATGAAGGCCTGTTCACCGCGCCAGGCACCGATGTGTCGCTGAGCTTTCCGGGCTCGCTGGGCGGCATGAACTGGGGCGGTCTGTCTGCGGATCCCAGCAACAACCTGATCTTTGTGAACGACATGCGTCTAGGCCTGTGGGTGCAGATGATGCCCCAGCAGAAAAAGGACAAGCTGTCCGACGGCGGCGAGGCGCCCAACACCGGCATGGGCCAGGTGCCGCTGGGTGGCACTCCCTATGCGGTGATCAAGGACCGCTTCATGTCGCCGCTGGGTATCCCTTGCCAGAAACCTCCGTTCGGCACCCTGACCGCCATCGACATGAAGACCCAGCAAGTGGTCTGGCAGGTGCCTGTGGGCACGGTGCAGGATCAGGGTCCGATGGGCATCAAGATGCGCATGCCCATGCCGGTGGGCTTGCCCACGCTGGGTGGTACGCTGGCGACGCAAGGCGGCCTGGTGTTCTTTGCCGGCACGCAGGATTACTATCTGCGCGCCTGGGATAGCGCCACTGGCCGGGAAATCTGGAAGAGCCGTCTGCCTGTGGGCAGCCAGGGCGGCCCCATGACCTACAAATCGCCCAGAACCGGCAAGCAGTATGTGGTGATCTCGGCCGGTGGTGCCCGCCAATCGCCCGACCGCGGTGACTATGTGATTGCCTACGCATTGCCCGATATCGGTAAATAAGCGACGCAGGCATTGAACCGAACAGCCATGGCTCGTCAGAGCCATGGCTTTTTTTCATTGCCGTGCAGCCCCAAGATGAAAAGTGCCTCCTCTCCGAGGGGCTGTGACCGCACGCAGTGGGAAGTGTGGAGGGCCTTTTTCATGTACGCTGGCGCGCTTGAGTCAATGGAGATGTGGTCGTGAGCGAGCAGCAAGGTCCTGAAAATTCACTGAGCCAGCAGCCTTCGGCAGACGAGGCCTCGGCCGATATGCGCCAGGCCCTGCTGGACGCGGGCAAGACCGAGTTTGCCAACTACGGCTATGACGGGGCGCGGCTGGAGCGCATTGCCGCCAGGGCGGGCTGCGCCAAGCGCATGCTGTATTACTACTTCGGTAACAAGAAGGATGTGTATCTCGCGGTTATAGAACAGAGCTACTCGGATATCCGCGAGTCCGAGGATCTTCTCAATCTGGATGCGCTGGAGCCCTTGCAGGCGCTGCATGCGCTGGCACGCAAGAGCTTCGAGTATCACGAGCAGAACCGGGAGTTCACGCGTCTGGTGCTGCAGGAGAATTTCCAGAGCGGAGAGATGCTGGGCCAGATCTCCAAGACCGAGCTGCTGCGCAAGGCGGCGCTGGAGCCTATCGAGCGCATCCTGCAGCGCGGCGTGGCGCAGGGCCTGTTCAGGGAGCAGCCGACCGCTGTCGATGTCCACTATCTGATTTCGGCCCTGTCCGGCTTCCGCGTGGATCATGCGGCGACCTGGCAGAGCCTGCTGCAGGTCGATTTGCTGGGTGAGAACTTGTGCGAGCGGCATCTGCAGCTGCTGCTTGATCAGCTCGGTGCTCTGGTGTGCAAGTCCCAGGCCCTAAAGCCGTAGCGCGTTTGCATAGCCTGTCATCTCCAGGTAACCCTGGCCCACGCGACGGCTTGTGCCATCGGCGCCTATGCGGCGCAGCTCGCACAGGCCTTCCCAGTAAATGGCGCCGGTGCTGGCGCGGCTGTCCAGTTCCTGGTCGTCCACCAGGGCCTGAACCTCGAAACGGCCCGCCGGTGTCTGTACGCTCCAAGCCACGGGATAGCTGGCCTTGCTGTGCGGGCTGCTCCAGTGGCGCAGCGGCTCGAATCGTACCTGATCGGCGCCAAAGATTTGCGCGCTCTGGTTTGGTGCGCGAAATGAGCCACCGGCCCAGAGCACCGAGCTATCGCGTCGGCGCAGATGAAAGGCTGTGAGGGCGCAGCCGTCATCGAGATTCATGCCTATCCAGTCCCAGCCCTGGGCTTCTTTGTCCATGATGGCCGCGCTGCATTCATGGTCGAGCCAGGCGCGATTGTGCGCGCTGGCTTGCACAGGCAGCGACTGACCGGCCACGGTGATGGAGCCGTCGACCTTGAGCTGGGGCTGGCTGTAGTAATAGCTGGCCTGTTCCTCACGTGGGCCTTTGCGTGAAAGACCATCCCGGCCCTGCAGCAGCAGGGGCTGCGTGGTATCAAATTCAAGATCCAGCGTGAAGTCATTGGCTCTCAGCAAGGCACGGTAACGGCTGGCCTGCGCGGCGCTTTGGCCTTGCACGGGGTGACGCTGGAGATGCCAGTCGTTGATATGCACATCGCTATCGCTTTCGCTAGCCCCGGCCAGACCAAGGCCTGCGCGCGCCATGCGCTGGTCGTGGCGTAGCTTGCGGCCCTCGACATCGCACAGGGCCGCATGGGCGAAGATCAACTGCTTGGCTGCGAGTGTCGATTGCAGACTTTGGGCAGCTTCGATGCGCGAGCGAAAGAAGGTCAGCTGAAAGCCCCAGGGCCTGCCGCCGGCCTGCAACTGGCCGGTGATGTACCACCACTCGGTCTGGAGATCCGGGTGGCTGCCGAAGTCGCGCGGAAACTGAAGCGTCTTAGGTGGCAAAGCCGAGGCTGGCAGAGGCAGGCCCAGGCTCGCCCAGCACAGACCGGCTGCAGCCAGCGCCTGCCTGCGTGACAGGGCTCGAGGCGATGGTTGCGGGAACTGGGAGGTCGTGGGCTGGTAAGGCATGGCCCATTGTCGCCCAGCCGTTCAACGCAAGGCCATGCCTCCGAGGTTCTGCCTTGCGCGGCCTCAGCCTATATCGACCAGGGGAAGGATCACCATCCAGCTGACCCCGAAGCGGTCGGTCACCATGCCAAAACGGCGCGCAAAAAACGTGGTGTCCAGCGCCATCTGTACCTGGCCGCCCTCGCCGATGGCAGCAAAGATACGATCGGCCTCATTCTCGCTGGGCGCGGTGATGGACAGTGAAAAGCCTTTGAAGTCCGGCTTGCCGCTGTTCATGCCGTCGGATGCCATGATCTGCGTCTCGCCAATCTGGATATTGGCGTGCATGATTTTTTCGGGATCCATCTGTCCCGGGCCACAGCCTTGCTGGCTCGATGACTCTGGCTGCGGCGGAGCATCCTTGTAGCGCATCAGCATGGTGATCTCTGCCCCCAGAGCGGCCTGGTAGAAATCCAGAGCCTCTTCGCAGCGGCCATCGAAAAAGAGATAGGGCTGAATCTGCATACGAACTCCTCGCAGCGGTTAAGGTTTGATTGTGCGCTGCGCCATGGCGCAATCGTGTGAAAAACGGTGACAGGGGTGCAGGTATAGCTACCAGTCCTCCTTGACGGCCAGCACCGCATCGGCACTGGCGGCCCGGCGCCCGGCCAGCCACGCGGTGATGACGCCGGCCAACACCACGGCAGCGCCCAGTGCCAGCAGGCGCAGCATAGGCAGGCGAAGCTCCATGGTCCAGTGAAAGCTCTGCGGATTGACTACATGCACCAGGATCACCGCCACGCCCAGGCCCAGCAGTGTGCCGGCGATGGTGCCCAGCATGGTCCAGGCCAGACCCTCGGCGGCAACCACGCTCAGGACATTGCGCCGTGTCAGGCCCAGATGGGCCAGCAGCCCGAATTCCTTGCGTCTGGCCAGTACCTGGGCGCTGAAGCTGGCCGCAATGCCGAACAGGCCTATGCCTATGGCCACGGCCTGCAGCCAGTAGGTGACCGCAAAGCTGCGATCGAAAATGCGCAAGGAGCGCTCGCGCAGCGCCTGGCTGCTGACAAATTCCAGTGCTGGGGGCGGCTGCCTCGGCGTGCCGAGGGCCTGCTCTATCGCCGTTTGCAGATCGGGGCCCGGGGTCTCCGGCCAGATGGCAATCTCGCTGATCTGCGCCGCATTGCCAGCTTTGCCCACCAGCGCCAGATAGTCCTGCCAGTCCAGGGCGACGGCACCGAACTGACGCACATAGTCGCGCCACACGGATGCTATGTAAAAGGAAGCTGCTGGCGCTTTCTGGTCCAGTGTTTGAAGGCTGAAAGCCTTGGAAAGCAGCGGCCAGCTGTCGCCAGGCTTCAAACCATAGAGCTGGGCCACGGCTTCGCTGATGTGCACGGCTATGCCTGGGCGCGCTTCCTGGATGGGGCCCTCGACCCAGGGCAACTGCATGGCCTGCTCGCCACGTAGCGGGCGAATCAGCAGACTGATGGCCGGGCGCTCGGGGCTCAGTACCAGCTGGCTGCTGCGCATGGCCTGGGCACGCGCTATGCCGGGCAACTGCTCCAGACGCTGCGCCGCATCGGCCGGCAGCAGGGCCGCATCGACACGGCTGGAGCCGCCTGCGGCGCGTACATACAGGGGAGCGGGCAACACGGCATCCAGCCACTCCATCATGCTGCCGCGAAAGCTGGTGACCATCACCGTCAGGGCTACGGCCAGGCTCAGGCTGGCCACCACGCCGCCTAAGGCCACGGTGGTGGCGTGGCGCATGCGCCGCGCGCGCTCCAGCGCCAGCATGGCCAGCGGCTGGCGTGAAAAGGCCTTGGGTACCAGTGCCAGGACCGCACCCAGCAGCCAGGGCAGGGCTGACATGCCGCCCAGCAACAGCAGGCCCACGGCCATATAGGCGGCCAGCGGGACACCTGCGACCGGCGGCATGAAGGCCAGTACCAGGCTGGCGGCGAGCAGTGTGACAGCGGGCCACAGACGCGGAGCGCTCTCGTGCGTGCTGCCCAGCCCCTTGAGCGTGGCCGCGGGTGGCAGATCCATAGCGGCGCGTGCAGGCCACCAGGCGCCGGCCAGCGTGGCGGCAAGGCCCAGCAGACTGAAGATCAGCGCTGCCGTCGGACTCCAGTGCAGGGCGGGTTGCACACCGGCAAAGAATCCGCCGCCCAGATCGCCGCCCAGCACCTGCAGCGCCAGCCAAGCCAGTGCCGTACCGAGCGCAATACCGGCCAGGCTGCCCAGAATCCCCAGCGCCAGCGCTTCCAGCAGCACCAGTGCCATGCGCTGGCGCGGCGTGGCTCCGAGTACGGCCAGCAGCGCAAACTGCGGCGCGCGCTGAGCCACGCTGAGTGCCAGTACCGAGAACACCAGAAACGCTCCCGTGAACAAGGCCACCAGCGCCAGCACCGTGAGGTTGACGCGGTAGGCGCGCGACATCTCGCCCACGCGCTGCTGATCGTCGCTGGGCTGCTGGATCAGTATCTGCTCTTGCCAGGCCGCCAATGCGTGCAGGGCGGTGCCCACCTGGCTGCGACTGGCGCTGTCGGTCAGCAACAGGTCCAGCCGGTCGATGCGGTCAAACAGGCCGAGCTTCTGCTGCAGTGCGGCAATGTCCATGACTGCGACCGGTGCGCCGCTGGCGGCGACCGTGCCCGCAATACGCAACTGCTGGGCCTGGCCGTTGAGCAGCCATTGCATGGGGGCGTTGACGGCCTGTTCAGGACTCAGTTGCAGGGCCTGCAAGGCGGCGGCATTGAGAAACACGGCGTCGGGAGCAAACAGATCGAGACGGTCGCCGCCCTCAAACAAACGCGGCATCAGTGCCGGGGCGACAGGGGTCAGCTTGAGGGCATCGCTGCCGAGCACACGCAAGCTCACGCCTTGTGCCGCTCCTTGGGGGCTGCGCGTCTGCGGGTCTGCGCTGCTGCCGGGCAGCAGCACCGTGGTTTCGACCCAGGGCACGGCGCTGGCGACGCCCGGGGTCAGAGCCACCTGGGGATAGAGCGCCAGCGGCAGGCCGCCCTGCATGGCGTGCAACTGCAGATCAGGCTGGCCGTTGACGCTGCGCACCGCCCTGGAGAATTCGTCCAGTGCCGACTGGTTGATCACATGGACGGCAAAGCCCAGCGCCACGCCCAGCATGATGGCAATCAGCGCCGTGGCCGTGCGCCAGGGGTGCTGGCGTAGCTCCTGCCAGGAGAAGCTGGTCAGAAGCAGAAGAAGCGGGGCGCGTGAAGTCACAGGCTTAGCGCGCTTTGCTGCGATGTCGAGAGCTCGGCCTGCATGCCGGCGGCCGTCAGCCGCAGAACGCGGTCGGCGCGCCTGGCCGCTTCTGCGGAATGGGTGACCAGCACCAGCGCCGTGCCGTTGTCGCGGGTTTGCTTTAGCAGCAAATCCATGATCTGCTGAGCGGTTGACGGGTCTAGATTGCCCGTGGGTTCATCGGCCAGCAGCAGAGGCGGTGAATGCACCAGGGCACGTGCTATGGCCACGCGCTGCAGCTGGCCGCCGCTGAGCTGCTGGGGCAGGCGCTGGCCCAGACCCTCGAGTCCCACGGCCTGCAGCACCTGCTGCACGCGCTGCTGACCCTGGTCATCCATGCGGCCCAGCAGCATCAGCGGTAGGGCAATGTTCTGCGCCACATCGAGATGGGGCAGGACATGAAAGGCCTGGAACACAAAGCCCAGATGCGCGCGCCGCCATATGGCGCGCCGGGCTTCATCGAGCGTGGACAGATCCGTGCCGCTGTGCAGAACCCGGCCTTGTTGCCAGCTGTCCAGCCCGGCCAGGCAGTTGAGAAAAGTGGACTTGCCCACGCCGGAGTTGCCGACGATGGCGACAAATTCGCCGGCGGCGATCTCGCAGCTGACCTGCGCAAAGACCGTGGTCTGGGCCTCGCCCTCGCCATAGCGTTTGGCAAGGTCGCTGACCTGCAGCAGCGGATGGGCGTGGGGTGAGTCGGTGGCAGCCATGCAGCGATCTTAACGAGGGGCGCTGCTGCGGAAGGCCCTTAGCCTGCGGCCTGCTGTGCTGCGTCAAGGGCTGCCATGGCAGCATCCAGCAATTGCTGCTGGGCGCTGGGCGCATCGCAGGCAATGGCATGGCGTTGGGGCATGGAGCGCAACCAGGTGATCTGGCGCTTGGCCAGCTGGCGTGTGGAGGCGATGCCGCGCTCGCGCAGGCCTGCCATGTCCAGCGGTTTGCCGGGATCGGCCTCCTGCGCGTCCAGCACTTCCCAGGCCTGGCGATAGCCCACGCAGCGCATCGAGGGCAGGTCCAGATGCAGATCGCCGCGTGCGCGCAGGCTGCGCACTTCGTCGAGGAAGCCTTGCTCCAGCATCAGATCAAAGCGCAGCGCAATGCGCTGGTGCAGCCAGGCTCGCTCTGCAGGCTCCAGAGAGAAAAGCGTTGCAAGCCCCATCTGTTCGGCAGGGCCCGCCTTTTTCCTGGTCGTGTGAAAGCTTGAAAGAGGTTTGCCCGAGACATGCCAGACCTCGAGTGCGCGCTGGATGCGCTGGCTGTCGCCGGGGGCCAGGCGTGCGGCCGTGACGGGGTCCACTTCGGCCAGTCTTGCATGCATGGCGGGCCAGCCCAGCTCGGCGGCCTGCGCGTCCAGCATGGCGCGCACTTCGGGGTTGGCTGCGGGCATATCGTCCAGCCCGTCCATCAGCGCCTTGAAGTACAGCATGGTGCCGCCCACCAGCAGGGGTATGGCCTGGCGGGCGCGGATTTCGGCAACCAGGGTCTGCGTATCGCGCACGAACTCGGCCGCGCTGTAGGCCTGCAGCGGATCAATGATGTCGATGAGGTGATGCGGGACGGCGGCCAGCTCTGCCGCCGTGGGCTTGGCCGTGCCGATGTCCATACCTTTGTAGACCAGTGCCGAATCCACGCTGATGATCTCGGCCTTCTGACCGCATTGCGCCAGCCGCTCGGCCAATGCCAGCGCTGCCGCAGTCTTGCCCGAGGCAGTGGGGCCGGCAATGGCGATACAGGGCAGGGCGTGGGCAGCAGTCATGGGGCGAAATCCGTACAGGTCAAAGCACAAGAACCAATGACCGTCGGTCATTGGTTCTTGCTGGTTGTGAAGGATAACGCAGCCTGCTGCCTTGCGGCTGCGGCGGGACTTAGTGACTTGCCTAGCCCTGGCTCAGCCGTGCCGGCACATAGCGGTCGGCCTGAATATCGGGCGAGAGGCCGTGGCTGTAGCTTTCGGCGCTGATCGGCAGCAGTTGCTCGTTCCACTCCTCCCATTGCCTGCGCAGTCCGGCAAAGATTTCTGGCTGATGCTCCTTGAGATTGGCGCGCTCGCGGGCGTCCTCCTCCACATTGAACAAGAACTCGTTGTCGTTGATCTTGAGGTATTTCCAGGGACCCTGGCGCACGGCACGCTGGGCCTGGGATTTGTAGCGCCAGAACAGGCTGCGCTCGGTGTGGGCCGCATGGCCTTCCAATATGGGCAGGATGTTCTGGCCGTCGCTGGGGAAGTCGGGGTGTGGCCTGGCTCCGGCAGCGGCCAGCAGCGTGGGCAGCCAGTCAAAGCTGGCAGTGACCTGCTCCTGGACCTGGGGTCGGATGCGGGCGCTCCAGCGCAGCAGCGTAGGTACGCGTATGCCGCCCTCCAGCAGCTCGGTCTTCTGGCCCGTGAAGGGCCAGGTCTTGGAAAAGCGTTCGCCGCCGTTGTCGCTGGTGAAGATGATGATGGTGTTGTCGGCCTGGCCGGTGTCATCAAGCGCCTGCAGCACCTGGCCCACGGCCTTGTCCAGCGCCTCGACGATCTCGCCGTATTTCTTCAGGCTGCCGCCGTCGTAGTGGAACAGGTCCTTGATGCTGTGCGCGACATGCTCGTCATCGGGCCCTTCCCAGGGCCAGTGCGGCGCAGTGAAGTGCAGCGACAGGAAAAAAGGCTTGTCCTGACCCTTGCGCTCATGCACATAGCGCGTGGCCTCATCCCCCAGGATGTAGGTGTAGTAGCCCGTGCGCTCCACGGGCTCGCTGTCTTGCCACAGGTCGGAGCTGAACTGCGCGCCCACGCCGGGCTTGTGCGTGAAGTAGTCGATGGCACCGCTGTGGTTGCCAAAGAAATAGTCGTAGCCGCTGCGCTGCGGGCCATAGGCGGGCGGCTTGCCCAGATGCCATTTGCCTATCAATGCCGTGTCGTAGCCGGCTTGCTTGAGCAGCGATGGCAGCGTGGGGTGATCGGCAGGCAGGCCGAGTTGCGCGCCATGGCGTGCCAGCGGCTCTTCGAGCCCGGCCTGCAGCCGGTACTGATAGCGCCCGGTGATCAGCGCAATGCGTGTGGCCGAGCAGACGGCCGAGTTGGCATAGGCCTGATTGAAGCGTACGCCCTGGGCGGCGAGGCGGTCCAGATGCGGGGTCTTGAAATCGGTGGCGCCATAGACGCCCAGGTCGGCCCAGCCCAGATCGTCGGCGAGGATGAAAACGATGTTCGGTGCGGTCATGCGTCGCTTACCTCGCTTATTCGATGGCAAAGCCGGAGTTGGTGATCACGGGACGCCACTTGGCGACTTCGGCCACGCGCAACTGCTCCAGCGCCTGCGGCGTGCGTGGGTCGGGCTGCAGGGACAGCTCGGCCCATTTGGGCTGAAGCTTGGGGTCCAGCAACGCGTGGTTGACGGCGCGGTTGACGGTGGCAATGGCTTCGGGCGAAGTGCCTTTGCGCGCCCACAGGCTGTACCAGCCGCTGCCCGTGGCCTTGGGGTAGCCGGCTTCGGAAAAGGTCGGCACATCGGGCAGTTCGCGACCGCGCTGGCTGCCGAAGGTGCCCAGAATGCGCACCTTGCCTTCCTTGTGCAGCGGCGCCAGCTCGCTGGTGGTCTGGATGGCGGAGGCCAACTGGCCGCTGATCAGATCGGTCATCATGGCCGGGCCACCCTTGTAGGGCACGTGCACGATGTTGACGCCGGCCGCTTCGCCCAGCAGCAGTCCGAAGAAATGCGGCAGGCTGCCCACGGCGGGGCTGCCGAAATTGGCTTTGTCGGGGTTGGCCTTGAGCCAGGCCACATATTCCTGAATATTGCGCGCCGGATGCCTGGCGGGGACGGCCAGGCCGAACTGGAAATGCGCGAGCAGGCCCACTGGAGAGAAGTCGCGAGCAGGATCGTAGCCGGGCTTTTTGTAGACGATCTGCGAGAGCACCGGTGTGATCAGCGGTGCGATCAGATAGGTGCTGCCGTCGCTGGGGGCGTTGAGCAGGGTCTGTGCGGCAATCTGGCCGTTGGCTCCGGGCTTGTTGTCCACCACCACATAGTGGCTCTTGCCCAGCTGCGCGGCGATGCTTTCGGCCAGCACGCGTGCCAGCAGATCGATGCCACCGCCTGCGCCAAAGCCCACCAGAATGCGGCTGGCCTGAGGAACGGCGGAGATCTCGGCAGCCTTGGCCAGAGAGTTCAGGGAAAAACCAGCAGAGCTGGCGGCGAGCAGCGATTGCTGCAGAAAGAAGCGGCGGGAATGCATGGCTGGAGATCACAAAAAGTGCGGCGCGTTGGCCAGTCCAGGCATTCTCAAAAAATCTCTATAAAAAGAAAAATAATAAAAATTGGTTTTTAAATAACCAAAACATCTTATTTCAAATCATGATTTGCTGATGCCAAAACGCTGTACCAGCGTCCATGCCGTGATGGCCGTGCAGGCCGACCAGAACCAGATGCCGAAGGCCAGCGGCATGGTGGAGTCCGCATCCAGATTCAGTCCCAGCCAATGTCCCATGGCAAACGCCATGAGCATCATCACCAGGCCGTTGATGGCCGAGGCCGTACCCGCAGCCTGGGGGAAAGGCGCGATGGCATTGCTTTGTCCGCAGGGCATGTGTATGCCGTGGGCAATCTGGTAGAGACAGAAGGGCAGGGCATAGGCCCAGATGCTGCGCAGATCGGCCAGGGCCGCCAGGCCCATGATGGAGCCTGCCGTCAGCGACAGCACCCCCGCTACGGCCACGGTGCGCCGCACGCTCATGCTGCGCAGCAGACGGCGGCAGGCAAAGGTGCCAGCGATATAGCACAGCGCGTTGCCGCCCAGCATCAGTCCGTATTGCGTACGGTCCATATGCAGCACGTTGATGTAGGTGAACGAAGAGGCCGCCAGATTGGTGAACAGGCCTGCATAGCTGAAGCAGGTCAGCAGGTTGTAGGCCTGGAACATGGGGTTGCGCACAATGCGCGACCAGGTGCGCAGCAGATTGCCCGCTTGCAGCGCCTGCGGGTTGCGCTGAGGAATCGATTCCCTGAAGCGCAGCACCACCAGCAGCCAGGCCAGACAGCCCATGAAGGCCTGGGCCAGCATGGTGGAGCGCCAGCCCAGCCAACCCACGAGCAAGCTGCCGCTGATGGGCGCCAGAAAAGCCAGCACGCCCAGGCCCGTCAGCGCCTTGGACATGACCTGCGCGCCCATATGCGGGGCATAGAGATCGCGGACCACCGCTCGCGCGCACATCACACCGGCGCCCAGGGCTGCGCCTTGCAGGCTGCGCCAGGCAATCAAGGCTTCCATGCTCTGTGCGCTGGCGCAGCCCAGAGCGGCGATCACATAGCCGCTGATGCCAAGCAGCAAGACCGGGCGGCGGCCCAGCCGGTCAGACAGCGGGCCCCAGAGAATCTGCGAGCAGCCAAAGGCCAGCAAAAAGCCGGTCAGTGTCAGTTGGGCCTGCGAGACATGGGCGCCAAAGCCTTGCTGCAGCTGAGGCAGGGCAGGCAGATAGAGGTCGGTTGCCAGCGGCTGCAGACCGAGCAGCAGCCCCAGCGTGAGAATCACGAAAACTGCAGATTCAGGAGCACTCTTCGCTTGATTATCAAGGGATTGAGCGCGATTTGGTTCTGAGTTCAGGGCAGGCGGAGCAGACATGGCCAGACAGACTAGCAGAACCTGTCGATTGATCCGTATGCTGACGAGACAGTATGTGGCGATGTCGATCAGCGCGGATTCAGGCCGAACAGCTCATGCAGTGCCTGGCGATATTGCACCAGTGCCTTGGACTGGGTGTTGTGATGGCTGGCGCCCTCGACCAGGATCAGGCGCTTGGGTTCGCGCGCCGCATCGAACAGCTGCTGGCCCAGCCGGGCCGGAATCAGCGGGTCTGCCGTGCCGTGCACGACCAGCAGCGGCGAGCCGATGTCCGCCACCCTGTCGACCGAATTGAAGCGCTGCGTGATCAACCAGTTCACGGGCAGCCAGCCCCAGCGCATGGAGTCGAAGACATCGGGAATGCTGGTGAAGGTGGACTCGACCAGCACCCCGCTTTCGTCCTTGACGGAGCCGGCTAGATCGATGGCGACGGCGCCACCCAGCGAGTGGCCGAAGATATAGCGCGGCCTGCCTGCGGCCTTGCGGCCCAGCCAATCCCAGGCAGCGCGGGCATCTTCGGCGGCCGAGGCCTGCGAGGGCAGGGCCGGACTGCTCTTGCCAAAGCCGCGGTAGTCCACGGCCAGCACCGAAAAGCCCATGGCCTGCAGGCGCCGTATGCGTGGCGAGGAGCCCGTCACATTCCAGCGCGCTCCATGCAGAAACAGCAGCAGCGGGGCATGTGCATCGCTGGATGGCATCCAGAGGGCGTGCAGTCTGGCGGCGCTGCCGTCGCGGCTGCGAAAATCTATCCATTGCTCCTGCATGCCGGCCGTGTTGGCTCCGGGCCAGCTGCGGTCGCTGGGCTGAAAAATCCAGACCCGCTGCCGGGCATCAATCTCGCGCATGCCCCAGATTGCGAGCGCCAGCAGCAAGGCCAGACCGAGTGCTGCCGCGAGGCGGCGGGGGTTGCAGAAGCGTGGGGTCTTGGGCATGAAAGGAGTGCGGCGGAAGAGGGCGACTGTCAAGTGCTGTGCAAGTATGGCTGTCTGACCCGGCCCCAGTCATCTGGAGTGCATGAATTGGCGATATTCTTGCGGGTGTTTCAAACCGCAAATGCATAGCTGGTTGCGCAGAGTTTGCGAGCGTTTGAAGCCTGTTTGAAGGATTAGTTCACTATGTCGATCTGCCTGGGTCTTGCCGCCAACAAACTCCACCACCAAACCGAGGACGCCGCGCTGTTTGCCTTGCTGCGCGCCTGCGAGGCCGGAATTCGCGAGCTCAAGCTGGGCTTTCATACCGTGGGCCGCACCTATGACGCCATCACGGCGGCCAGCATGCTCCAGGGCTACAGAGGCCTGGTTCGCTACCCCTATGGCCGCGAGGGCGGTCTCATGAGGCTGGTGGCCGAGGTGGTGGGCATGGAGGGTGACGAGCGCACTCTCGATGGCGCCATCTACCTGATGGACCCGGTGGACCCCTCGTCCATCTTCCCTGAAGCCCTGGCCTTGAAGCGCCAGTGCGTGATTCATGGCAAGCCTTTTCTTTCCACGGTCGCCTCCACGCGCGACTGGATCGAGATGGAGCGCATTCACGCCGGTCTGGCACGTGACCGCAATGCCGACCGCTTTCACGACTATGAGAACCAGACGCTGGCGCTGATCGCCCACGATGCCATGAAGCCCACCATGCTGGACTTTGCTGCGCGCAACTTCGAGCTGCTCAGCCGCTACCGCCGCCGCGTGGGCACGGGCACCACGGGTCAGAAGCTCAACGAGATGGCCTGGAGCAAGGGCTGGCCTGCCGACAAGCCCTGGGTGGATCGCTACAACAGCGGGCCGCTGGGCGGCGATGCGCAGATTGCCGATCTGGTGCTGGAAAAGCGCTGCCACCGCGCCATCTTCTTCGAAGACCCGCATGTGGCACGCCAGCACGAAGCCGATATCCAGCTGCTGGAGCGCGCCGTGACCACGGTGACGCACGATGCCGTCTGCAGCACCTCGCCCCAGGTGGCGCAGCGCTGGTGCGATGCGGCCGTTAAGCGTGCGTGCTGAGGCGAGCCGCTGAGCGCTATTGGCGGCTGCGGTAGCGCTTGAGTTCTGCCTGCAGCCAGCTGGCGCTGGATTCAGCCTCCTTGCCGCTGCAGCGCACCAGATAGGGTTTTTGGCTGATGCTGCTCTGCGTGCCTGCGCGGGCAATGAAGTCCTCGGCCGTCTCCACCCAGCCCTTTTTGAGCAGATAGTCGTATTTGCCGCGCAGATGCTCGGCGGCCTTGTTGCTGTCATGCCAGCTGCCGTTGCGCTGGAACTCGCAGCCCGAGTTTTTGAGATGGCCGATCAGGTGCTCGATCTCCTGAGTCGCCGCAGGTGCGGGTGGCGCGGCAAGGCTCAAGGCGCTGGCTGCGGACAGCAGCAAGGCGGTAATGGTGTGCTTCATGGAGCAGATCGTACAAAAGTCGGGAAAGCACCAGGCTTGCAATAGCGGGCGGCGGCCTTTGGCGTCACTTCACTTTCGTTGGTGCACCGCCGGACTTTTGTTTTTCTGGCCGGCGGGCTCAGGAGGCATCAGTGCCTCAGTCCGGCTGAGAAGGGGGTGAGCTCCATCCGGTCCCGTCCCTTGCGCTTCGATGCGTAGAGCGCGTCATCGGCCCGCTTGAGCCAGTGCGACAACTCCATGTCGGGCTGATCGAACAAGGAGGCGCCTATGCTCAGGGACACCGGCTCCGGTGTCGCGAACATCGTGCGTGCCTGCTGCGCGAACGCCTCGCGCAAGTCCCGACCCAGCGCCTGCGCGGCGGCGCCCGAGATGCCGCGCAGCAGAATCACGAACTCGTCCCCGCCCAGCCTGGCGGCCAGCGAGCCGTGGGGTAGCGCGCCGCGGATGAGGTCGGCGAGGGTCACCAGCAGCCGGTCGCCGGCGTCGTGCCCGTGCAGGTCGTTGACCTGCTTGAAGTGGTCTATGTCTATCAGCAGCAGGGCGCCTGGACTGGTCGGCGAGGCCTGCTTCAGCAACTGCGGTGCGCGCAGATAGAGTGCGCGACGGTTGTCCAGCGCGGTCAGCGGGTCGCGGGCTGCGATCTGTGCGATGCGTTCTTCACGGCGATGACGCTCGGTGCCGATCATGGACATTGCGAGCAGCATGATCGCCATCGCGCCTTCCACCAGTGACACCAGAATGACCGTGCCGCGGAAACCGGCCAGGTTGACAAAAGTGTCCAGAACCAAGGGGGAGGCGGCCTTGGCGAGGTAGAACAGTCCGTGTGCCAGCAGCACGAAGCGCAGCTGTGCTGCCCCCACGCTCAGTGCGCCGCCCTGCGGGCGCAGCAGCAGGCCGGCGCGCAAGGTGATGATGGCGATGAGCAGCGACTGGATGCCCAGCATCGCTCTGGACCACCAGGGCCCCTCGGGTAGAAACAGCATCGCCAGCCAGACGACGACCAGTAGCCACCAGGCGCGCGGCAGCTTGGCGCGTGTGAATCCGGCGACACCTGCCAGGAACAGCCAGTGGGCCGCGATCAGCATGCCGTTGGGAAACCAGATGCCGAACAGCACATAGTCACGGGAACGCAGCAGTGCCAGCACACAGCCCACGGCGATGATGGCAAACCCCGCCCCCCAGAGCAGCAGCGAGCGTTCGCGTACGCTGCTCCATTCGGCGGCCAGGTACAACGCCGAGGCGGCAGCCATGGCCGAGGTGAGGACGAGCAGGGTGAAGGGGTCGAGAGCCATGGACGATGAATGTATCGACGCAGGCGGCTCCGTGTGAGAGCCGACTGGCCAGGAGCAATGCACGGCAGCGGATCCGCTGCTCGGCGATGGTCGGGGCCGTGGCACTGCAATAGAGCGGCGCCGCATGCGCGGCGAATTGTCGCAGGATGCGGATTTTCTGGCATCTGCTGTGGGCCGGTCCGACAAGGTTATCGGATCGAAGCGGGCTGTCTGACGCCGCAGCTGCAGCTATCAGAAGGCCTTTCTCGCCGACCAGCCGCATCGGGCCCTGCCGCCTGAGCTCGCCATGGCGGCATGCATATTCACCGAACCTGCGACCGATTCGGCGGCGGCAGTCCAATAATGCAGGTGTGACCCCGCTCATGCAGCCAATGCTTTAGCCATGCCGGAGACCGGAAGTGCGGTGTCGCTCCGTTGCCGGCCGCCGTCGTTTGACGCTCAAGGGGCCGGTGTGGCCAGCGGCTTGCCCTTCTCCACCACATACACGCCAATCAGCTTGACCGTGCCATTGCTGGCGTTGTGCGCGTCATGAATGACGCCGGCCGGCACGACAAAGCTCTCTCCGGCCTTGAGCGTGCGCGGCGGCTGGCCGTCGATCAGCAGATCGACCTCGCCCTCGCTGATATAGCTGATCTCGTCGCCGGGGTGGGTATGGCGGCCCGCGCGCGAGCCGGGGGCGACCTCCACCTTGGCCACCACGGCTTCGCGGCCCGGTACCGAAACATCGGCCTTGCCGACCATGGTCCGGGACAGGCCTCCGGTTTGGGCCGTACTCGGTTGGGCCGCACCCGGCTGGGCCGCACTCGGCTGGGGCATACCCGCCTGGGCCATACCCGCCTGGGCCAGGGCGCTCTGGCTGAACAGCATGAAGGCGCTGCTGCAAAGCAGGCTGGAAAAGCTGGCGCGGCGAATCAAGGACATGAAATTAACCCCCAAGGTTTTTGACGGAGACAAGTGGTGAAACCTGTCACTTGTACCGGGAAGGGGTGCGGCCATGCCATGGGGGCAGCCCTAGTCGAAGGGCTGCCGACAACCAACCAGGGTGGCATTGCACAAAAGCATTCGGGCAGGAAAGCGCCTGGCGTCGCAGGCCGCCGCTTTAGTTGTCTGCGCTGATTTTCGCGAACTTCACCAGCTCGGCGTATTTGTCCATGTCGGTGCGCATCACCTGGGCAAGACTCTCGCTGCCCTTGGCAGGCGGGGTTCCCGCAGCTTCCAGCTTCTGGCGGATGGCCGGGTCGGCAAGACCTGCCTGTATCGCTTTTTGCAGCTTGGTCAGCACCTCCGGAGGCAGACCCTTGGGGGCGGCCAGGGCGAACCAGCCGCTCAGGGCATAGCCCTTGAGCGCGGGATGTTCCGCAAGCGCTGGAATCTCCTTGAGCGTTGTGATGCGGGTGGCGGTGGTGGCGCCCAGAATCCTGATCTTCCCTGACTGCGCCAGCGGCGCTGCAGCCGTGGGCGAGAGGATGGCGAAGTCCAGATTCCCGCCGCCCAGATCGCTGGTCATGGCAGGAGAGCCTTTGTAGGGGATGTGCACGAGGTAGACACCCGCAGTCTTCTTGATCAGCTCGCCCGAGAAATGCGGTGTCGAGCCAATGCCGGGGCTGCCGTAGCTGTATTTGCCGGGATGGGCCTTGGCCAGCTTGACGAAGTCATCCACGGTCTTGGCGGGGACATGTGCTCCGGCCACCCACAGATTGGGGGCCATGGCGGTCAGGCTCACCGGAGTCAGGTCCGTTGCCGGATCGTACTTTTGCGCTGCATTCACAAATTTGGTGCCCGCCATTTCGTTGCTGGAGCCGGCCAGCAAGGTGTAGCCATCGGGCTTGGCCGAGACCACGCGCTGCGCTCCCACCACGCCCGCGGCACCCGGCACGTTCTCCACCACGACGGTGGCGTTCAACTGCCTGGCCAGTATGTCCCCGACCACGCGGCCGACCATATCGACCGAGCCGCCCGGAGCATAGCCAATCACGATGCGGATGGGCTTGCTGGGATAGGCATCCTGTGCCTGCGCTGCGACGGTGAACAGGCTGCTCATGGCACAGGCGATGCAAAGGCGGCGGGAAAGAGAGGCGCGATCTGAATTCATGGGGTTCCACAGAGATGTGGCTAAGGTTGATTCGGTGATTGATGCTGAATTGCTCAACAAAATTAAATGAATTGTCGTGAAATAGTTGCTGAGAAAGAATCCATGAAAACCAGCGGTTTGCATGATTTCCCGCTCGTGCCCGGTGTCGTAAAGCGTGATCCCGGAGGTCTGCAATTTCAGAATTTGTGGCCGCTGGCCTGGGCGGCGACGCGCTGGCCCGCAGCCGAGCAGCCCTTCAGGCCAGCCGGAGAATCAGAACTTGCTGCTGTGCTGACAAGCGGTGCGAACCAGTCGGTGGCAGCCATCGAGCTATCGAAAATCCTGCATATAGTCGGTTGCAAAGCGTTTCAAGCGCATACCATGCAAGCGTCAAGCCAACCGGGCGCAGATCCGGCTCACAAGCGTTTCAGTTGAATCGTCAGGGAGTCTCAGATGCAGGAACAGACCCGCGTTGCCGCCTGGCACGCGTTGCCGACCGATGCCGTACTCACTCAATTGCAATCGACTGCCTCCGGACTGAGCTCTGGCCAGGCTCGCGAGCGCTTGCAGCAGCAGGGCCCCAATGCCTTGCCCGCCGCCGCTTCACGCGGCATGCTGGCCCGCTTTCTGTCGCAATTCAACAATCTGCTGATCTATGTCCTGCTGGGCTCGGCCGTCGTTACGGCACTGCTGCAGCACTGGGTCGATACGGGGGTGATCCTCGCAGTGGTGCTGATCAATGCGGTCTTCGGATTCGTGCAGGAAGGCCGCGCCGAAAAGGCGCTGGATGCTGTGAAGGCCATGGTTTCCAGCCGCGCCAATGTGCTGCGCGACGGCTTGCGCATGGCGGTGCCTGCAGAGGAACTGGTCGCCGGTGACTGCGTGCTGCTCGAAGCCGGCGACCGCGTCCCGGCCGATGTGCGGCTGCTGCGCGCCAGCAGCCTGAAGCTGGACGAAGCCATGCTGACCGGTGAATCGGTCGCCGTAGACAAGTCGGTCGATCCGGTGGCCGCCGATGCGGCTCTCGGTGACCGCTTCTCCATGGCCTATTCCGGCACCCTGGTGGCTGCCGGGCAGGGCCTGGGTGTGGTGGTGGCCACCGGCCCGCGCACCGAGCTGGGCCTGATCAGCACCATGCTGGGCTCGGTGCAGACACTGGCCACCCCGCTGACGCGGCTCATGGACCGCTTCGCGCGCCAGCTCACCATCACCATATTGAGCCTGTCCGCGCTGATGTTCTGCTTCGCACTATGGGTGCGCGGCTACGACACGGCAGACGCCTTCATCGCCGTGGTGGGGATTGCCGTATCTGCCATCCCCGAAGGCCTGCCCGTGGTCATGACGATTGCGCTGGCCATTGGCGTGCAGCGCATGGCCGCACGCTATGCCATCGTGCGCAATCTGCCGGCGGTGGAGACATTAGGCGCCGTCTCCGTCATCTGCTCCGACAAGACCGGTACTCTGACGCGCAATGAAATGAGCGTGCGTGCCGTGGTGCTGCCCGGGGCCAGCTTCGATATAGAGGGCGAAGGTTATGCTCCCCAGGGGCGTTTCACCCTGGCGGGCGAGGAGATTGATCCTGCACTGCATCCGCAGTTGCTGCACTTCGCCACAGGCGCGGCACTTTGCAACGACGCCCATGTGAGGCATGCCGAAGGCAAGGTCTGGGCGGTCGAGGGCGACCCCATGGAGGGGGCTCTGGTGACGCTGGCAGCACGGGCCGGCCTGGATGTCGATCAGCTGCGCCAGGACTGGCATCGGCTCGACGAGGTGCCGTTTGATGCCGTTCACCGCTATATGGCCACGCTGCACCGGCCGCTGGCTGCCGCTGCCGTGGTGTTTGTCAAAGGGGCTCCGGAGCAGGTGCTGGCCATGTGCCGAGACCAGCAGGGCATCGAGGGCGTGCAGGCGCTGGATACCGCTTACTGGCTGGAGCAGGTCGATGCCCTGGCCGCCAAAGGCTATCGCGTGCTGGGTTTGGCCAGCTTCGCGCCCGAGGATGCCAAGGACGGGGTGGACATGGCCGACATCAAGGACCTCAGCCTTCTTGGCGTGCTGGGCATGATAGATCCGCCGCGCGACTCGGCGAAGACTGCCGTGCGCGAATGCCGAAGCGCCGGCATTGCCGTGAAGATGATTACCGGCGACCACGCCGCCACGGCCGCCGCCATTGCCCGGGAACTGGCGCTGGCCGACACCATACGCGTCACCTCGGGCCATGAGCTGGACGGACTCAACGATGCCCAGCTGATTGATGTGGCCCGTGCCTCGACGGTATTTGCCCGCACCAGCCCCGAGCACAAGCTGCGCCTGGTGCAGGCCCTGCAGGCCGATCGCAGCGTCATCGCTATGACCGGGGATGGGGTCAACGACGCACCGGCGCTCAAGCGGGCCGACATCGGCGTGGCCATGGGCATTACCGGCACGGCTGCCGCCAAGGAGGCCGCAGGCATGGTGCTGGCCGACGACAACTTCGCCACCATCGTCGCCGCCGTCAAGGAAGGGCGCACCGTCTACGAAAACCTGCGCAAGGTCATTGCCTGGACCCTGCCGACCAATGGCGGCCAGGCGATCGTCATCGTCGTGGCGATTCTGCTGGGCCTGTCCCTGCCCGTCACTCCGGTGCAGATTCTCTGGGTCAATCTGGTCACTGCCGTGGCCCTGGGTCTGACGCTGGCCTTCGAGCCACCCGAGCCCACCCTGATGCAGCGCAAGCCGCGCTCGCCCGACGAGCAACTGCTGCAGCCCTATCTGCTGTGGCGCGTCGCCCTGGTCTCGGTGCTGTTTGCCTTGGGCTGCTTCGGCATGTTCGAGTGGTCGCTGCGCCGTGGCGACTCGGTCGAGCTGGCTCGCACCATCGTGGTCAATGCGCTGGTGATCATGGAGATCTTCTATCTGTTCAGTGTGCGCTACACGCAAGGAACCTCGCTGAGCCTGCGTGGCGTCCTGGGCACCCCGGCAGTGCTGCTGGGCGTGGCCGGTGTCACCCTGGTGCAACTGCTGTTCACCTATACCTCGCCCATGCAGGCGCTGTTCGATAGCCGTCCTGTCGACCTGGCGGCCGGACTGCTGGCGATAGGGCTGGGGGTTGTCCTGCTGCTGTTGCTGGAGGTCGAAAAGCTCTTGGTACGCTGGATGGGACTGGGCGCGAGGACCTAGAGCGCTGTGCACGCAAGGCGTTCAAGCCGTCGTTTCACCGCCAGGGCATGAAAAAAGGCCCCGAAGGGCCTTTCTTGCGATTGCTGAGCGCTTGGCGCTTAGATCACGCCTTGTGCCAGCATGGCGTCGGCCACCTTCACAAAGCCGGCGATGTTGGCGCCGTCGATGTAGCTGATGGTGCCGTCTTCGCGCTTGCCGTGCTTCACGCAAGCAGCGTGGATGCTTTGCATGATTTGCAGCAGACGTGCATCCACTTCTTCGGCAGGCCAGGACAGGCGGGCCGAGTTTTGCGACATTTCCAGACCCGAAGTGGCCACGCCACCCGCGTTGGATGCCTTGCCGGGTGCGTACAGCACGCCCGCAGCTTCGAAGGCGCGGGCGGCTTCGTTGGTGGAGGGCATGTTGGCGCCTTCAGCCACGCACAGCACGCCGTTGGCGATCAGGGTCTTGGCATCGGCCTCGTCCAGCTCGTTCTGGGTGGCGCAAGGCAGGGCCACGTCCACCTTGATGGACCAGGGGCTCTTGCCGGCCAGGAATTCCACGCCGGAAACCAGCTTGGCGTAGTCGCTGACGCGGCCGTACTTGTGGTTCTTCACATCCATCAGGATGGCCAGCTTTTCGGTGGTGAAACCGGCGGCGTCGTACACGGTGCCCGAGGAGTCGGACACGGTCACGACCTTGGCGCCCAGCTCCATGGCCTTTTCCACGGCGTACTGAGCCACGTTGCCCGAACCGGACACGGACACGGTCTTGCCTTCAAAGGACTGGCCGCGAGTGGCCAGCATTTCACGGGCGAAGTACACGGTGCCGTAGCCAGTGGCTTCGGGACGAATCAGCGAGCCGCCGAAGGACAGGCCCTTGCCCGTGAACACGGAAGCTGCAGTGTTCGACAGCTTCTTGTACATGCCGGCCATATAGCCCACTTCACGGCCGCCCACGCCGATGTCGCCTGCGGGCACATCGGTGTCGGGACCCACGTGGCGGAACAGCTCGGACACGAAAGCCTGGCAGAAGCGCATGACTTCGGCAGGGCTCTTGCCCTTGGGGTCGAAGTCCGAGCCGCCCTTGCCGCCGCCCATGGGCAGAGTGGTCAGTGCGTTCTTGAAGGTCTGCTCGAAAGCCAGGAACTTCAGCACGGACTGGTTGACCGATGGGTGGAAGCGCAGACCGCCCTTGAAGGGGCCGATGGCCATGCTGTGCTGGATGCGGAAGCCGCGGTTCACCTGCACCTGGCCCTTGTCGTCAGTCCAGCTCACGCGGAACTGGATGATGCGCTCGGGCTCGACCAGACGCTCCAGCAGGGCGTGCTCGGCGTACTTGGGATTCTTCTCGATGAAGGGCCACAGGCTTTCCATCACTTCGGTGACGGCTTGCAGGAACTCGGGCTGACCGGGGTTGCGTTGTGCCACTTCTTCCAGGAATTGGCCTACGGACTCGTACTTCATAGAGAACTTTCTGACAGGGACAGAGGAATGCGCTGAAACTCGCGAAACCAAAATTATGCCAAAAAGTTATGCAGTCATGCATGGATTCGGTGCATGAAAGCGCAATTCTGGTGCGTCAATGCCCGAATTTGGAACATTTCTGCCGCATTTGTTCTTAGTTTTCAGGCACTTGGATGGTGCATTTGAAGTAAAGGATTTTTCATTCTGGTGTCGTAAAAACATTTTTGCGGCTTGTCGCACAAGCGTTTTTGTTTCGGAACGTCCGACTTCATCCGCCCGCAATGTCTTATCTGTGCTAGCACCATCATGGTGCATGTGATTTTTGGCACGAAATCTGCAATTGTGAAAACTGATTTTCATGATCCCGGCCGTACGACTGAGCAGATGGACTGCGCAGCCAGATTCAGGGCCTGGGTAAATCTGGATTTGAAATTGAAATTTCATATTATTTAATAAGAAAACTTAATTTCAATCGGCTTGCCGGCCCGGCGCCAGGCCAGCCTTCAAGCAAGAGGAGGTGGATATGGCAGCTGAGATTCCCGTGACGCCCTCGGCGTCAGGCAAGGCCAGTGCGGCTCAGATGCAACAGCTGGAAAACGCGCTCAACCAGATCGGCGTGACGCGCTCGCACAAAAGCATCATCTTTCTGGTGGTCTGCGGCGTGCTCTTCGATGTGTTCGAACAGAATGCAGTCGGCCTGGTCGGCCCCTTGCTGCGGCAGCAATGGGGGCTGGACGCGACGGACATTGCCTTTCTCAACACCATCACCTTCTTTGCCGCCGCCATGGGGCGCCTGCTGTCGGGCTACCTGGCCGACCGCATGGGACGGCGCTTCATGCTCAATGTGAACCTGGCGCTGTTCACGCTGGGGGCCGTCGGTTGCGCACTGGCGCCCGACTACGCTTTCCTCGCCGTGGCGCGAGCCATCGTGGGCTTTGGTCTGGGCGGTGAAATCACCACGGCCGTGACCATGCTGGCCGAGTTCTGCTCGGCCCGCTTTCGCGGCACGGCAGTCGGTCTCATCAATGTGGGCGGCGGCGGTCTGGGCAATATGCTGGCGCCGGCCTTCGCGCTGGGCGTGTTCACGCTGTTCCCGGGCGATGATTCCTGGCGCTGGCTGTTCGGCTGTCTGGTCATGCCGGCCATCTTCATTGTGTTCTACCGCCGCTTCGTGCCGGAGACGCCGCGCTTTCTGCTCTCCAAGGGGCGGGTCGAGGAAGCCAATCAGGTGCTGAGCATGCTGGCGGCGGGCAAGCTGGCCAATGCGCAGTACGAGCTGCGCGAGTTCATCAGCCAGGCAGTGCGCAGGCGCAGACTTCTGCCGCGCAGACCGTACAGCGCAGTTCCTTCGCCGACATCTTCAGGGGCGGCTATGCGCGGCGCACGATTGCCGTGGGTGTGGCTTCGTGGATGACGTTTGGCGCGCAGCTCTCGGTGCTCACGCTGATGCCGACGATTCTGGTCGCCCAGGGTTACTCCATCACCAAGAGCTTCAGCTTCACCATCGTCATGCAGATGGGCAGCCTGGCCGGCGCGATCGCGGCATCGACCATGGGCTATTACTTCCCGCGCAAACGGGTGCTGACGGTAGGGGCGATGGCAGCCTGTCTGGCGGGCCTGGCGTTCGGCAATTTCACCGATAGCGTGGCCATGATCCTGGTCTGCGGTGCGCTGTTCCAGTTCTGCGTGCTGACGCTCAACACCTCCATCTGGATCTTTGCGCCTGAGCTGTACCCCACGCGCATTCGTGCGCTGGGCACCTCCTTCCTGCTGGCCCTGGGCACGATCGGCGGAGCCATGTCCCAGGTGCTGGCGGGCAAGATGTTCGATCTGCACGGCGTCTCGGGAATGTTCGGCATGATCGCGGCCATGTATTTCATCTTTGCGATTGCCGTGCAGTTTGCCCCCGAGACCTTTGGCCGCTCCATCGAGGAAGGTGCCGGCGGCGAATCCCATGCCGAGAAGGAGTCTGTCGCTGCTGCAGGTGTGGTCGCTGCTGGCCAGGAGCGCACGGCATGAAGGCTGGCATGCATATTCTGCTGATCAACCCCAATACCTCGCAGCAGACCACGGCGCTGATGCTCAGGCAGGCACGGGCCTGTCTGCCGCCCGGCGTACTGCTGCACGGCGCGACGGCCGGACGGGGCGCGGCCATGATTACCGACGAGACGGGGCTGAAGATCGCCGAGCAGGAGGTGCTGCGTCTGGGCCTGGCCTTTGCCCAGGGCGATGACGGCCAGGCCGGCCGGGCCATCATCGTGGCCGCGTTCGGCAATCCCGGATTGGAGTTGCTGCGCGCGGCCCTGCCGGAGCGGGTTGCCGCCCTTGGTATCGGCGAAGCCGCCATGCTGCAGGCAGCACGGGATGAGCAGGGCCGCCCGCGTCGCTTTGGCATTGCGACGACCACGCCGGGGCTGGAGGCTTCGATTGCGGCCTCGGTTGCGGCGCTGGGTCTGACGCCCTGGTTCTGCGGCACTCGCATTGCTGTGGGCGAGCCGCTGGCCTTAGCTGCAGACCCGGCCCTGCAGTGCGAACGCCTGGGTGATGCCGTGGCCCAATGCGTGCAAAGCGATGGCGCGCAGGCCGTGGTGATCGGCGGCGGCCCGCTGTCCGAAGCCGCGCTGTGGCTGGCGCCGCGTTTTCAGGTGCCGGTGCTGTCGCCGGTGGTGGCCGCAGTGCAGGCGGCGCTGGCGGGCCTGGCGCTCGCCGTCACCCACTGAATGCTATTGGGTATGGTTGGATGCTATTGATTAAAGAGCTTCTACCGCCAGTTAGTCATATTTTTCAAATGGAAAAGTATCTGAAATCTATGAATAACAAGCGCAGCAAGCTTTTGATTTCATAGCATCTCGTCCAGCGCATCGTGGCTGGTCTCGATGGCCGCCATATGTCTGCGCCCCGGCTGCCCGCTTTGCTGCAAGGTGGCCGTGGCAATCAGGTGGCAGAGCATGAAAAGCGCCGTGTGATTGTCCAGCGGTCCCGGCGCCGAGGTCTGCACGCGCAGCAGCCAGTCTGCCTCGGGGGCCGGGCTGGCATGGTCGGTGATGCAGATCAGGCGTGCGCCCAGCAGCCTGGCCTGGCGCGCGAACTCGCTGACCACGCGCACGCTGCGACGCAGGGCAAAGATCACTACCACATCCTGGGCGCCGATCTGGGCCGCATATTCGCCCAGGGTCTCGCCGGTGCCGGGAATGACCTGGCTGGGCATCTCGAG
Organism: Comamonas sp. Tr-654; assembly: GCF_011752915.1. Classification (NCBI taxonomy): domain Bacteria; kingdom Pseudomonadati; phylum Pseudomonadota; class Betaproteobacteria; order Burkholderiales; family Comamonadaceae; genus Comamonas; species Comamonas sp. Tr-654. Next base: position 106,223 of record NZ_VWWQ01000003.1, on the reverse strand, counting down.
TGCCTGCAGCAGCTGCCAGCGCAGATAGGCCGCAAAGTTGCGGTTCTGGCGATAGCCCACGAAGAACAGCTGTCGGGCGCCGATCAGGGCCGTGGCGATGTCCTCCAACTGCTGTGCCGAGATCTGTCCGATGGTGATGGCCAGATTCTCCGAGGCCTGGCGCAGATGCGTGGCAATCACATCCGCCGTGGGCTTGCCCTGGGCCGATGCGGCGGCCAGAAACAGCGGCGAGCCATTGTCGCCCTGCGCGCGGGCATGGCGGCGCGCGTCCTCGTAGCCTTCATAGCCCAGCCGCTGTATGAAACGCGTGACCGTGGCATTCGATACCCCCGTGAGCTTGGCCATCTCGGCGGCCGCGTAGCTCGACAGATTGCCGGGGAAGTCCAGCAGGAATTCCGCCAGCCGCCGCTCCGACGGCGGCAGCTGCGGCAGGGCCGCACGCACGCGGGCGATGAAGGAATGGTCCGGGTTGGAGGGGCTGGGGTTCATGACGGCGGATGGCAGGCGGGCTCACTGATCTCTCGGCCCGCTGTTTGGATCGATAACGGCAATGTAGCGGCTATTTAGCGGCCATTGCCGCCTGCCGTCAGCGCCCGCGCAGAAACAGCGCATCCAGCTCCTTCATGCTGAGCTGGCGCCAGGTGGGACGGCCGTGATTGCACTGGTCGGAGCGCTCGGTCACCTCCATCTGACGCAGCAGCGCATTCATCTCGTCCAGCGTGAGCTTGCGGTTGGCGCGCACTGCGCCATGGCAGGCCATGGTGGCCAGAATCTCGTTGCGCGCGCGCTGCACCACGGTGGTTGCGTCATGCTGGGCCAGTTCGGCCAGCACGCTGCGCGCCAGCTCCACGGCATCGCCTTGTGCCAGTGTGGCCGGCACGGCGCGCACGGCCAGGGTCTTGGGCGAGAAGGGCGAGACTTCCATGCCCAGGGTCAGCAAGGTCTCGGCATGGGCCTCGGCCGTGGCGACTTCCTCGGGCGTGGCGGCAAAGGTGGCGGGAATCAACAGTGGCTGGCTGGGAATCTGCTGGTCGCCATTTTCCGTATTCACGGCATTCTTGAGCTGCTCGTAGACGATGCGCTCATGGGCGGCATGCATGTCCACGATGACCATGCCCTGGCTGTTTTCGGCCAGGATATAGACGCCGTGCAACTGGGCCACGGCACGGCCCAGCGGCCAGACCGGGGCCGAGTCAGCCGCAGCGGTTGCGGGCTGCTGCGCAGCAGCAGCGGCGGGCACGGCGGCGGCTTCTGCCGTCGGCCTGGCTGTCGCCGGTGGTTGCGCAGCGGCAACGATCACTGTGGCGGCTGGCGCTTCCTGCATCTGGGGGGCAGGCGCTTTGCGCTGAAAGTAGCTGGACTGGCCCGAAGGGCGCAGTCTGATGCCTTCTTCCTCGGGCTGAGGCACGGGGCTTGGCATGGCCGTGGTGTTGGTGATCGTTGTCGCGCCCGTTGCATCTTCAGGTGTCGCTGCTGCAGCACTTGCTGGAGCCGGAGTCCGCGACGCAGTCGCCATCTGGGGCGCGGGTGCGGCTTCCGCAGTGGCTTCGCGCATGGGCTCCCAGAGCTTGGCCAGATCGCGCACGGGATTGCCGATGGCGGGTTCGCCAAAGCTCATGCGGGTTTGCGGCCAGGCCGGGGCTGCGGCGGGCTTGGCCGGGACAGGCGTGGCAGTGCTCTCGTCGATCAGGCCGGGCTGGCGTGCGGCTTCCTGAGCCGCCGCCTCGACCACGGCTGCGGCGCGCGGCGTGGCTAGCGCGTTCTCGATCGCATGGCGCACCGCCTGGTGGACTTCGCGGCTGTCGCGAAAGCGCACCTCGATCTTGGTGGGATGCACGTTCACGTCCACACGCGCGGGGTCGATTTCGATGTAGAGCGCGTAGACCGGTTGCTTGTTGCCATGCAGCACGTCCTCGTAAGCAGAGCGGGCCGCATGCGTCAATACCTTGTCGCGTACAAATCGGCCGTTAACGTAGCAGAACTGCTGGTCGGGACGCGAGCGCGCCGCGTCGGGAATGCCAGCGCGGCCCGTGACGTGGACGGGGCCGGCCCAGTGATCGACGGCCACCGAGTTGTCGACAAACTTGTCGTTCAGCACGTCGGCCAGGCGGCGCGACAAGGCTTCGTCGGGCGTGCTGCCGGCGGCGCGCCATTGCTCGACCAGCTTGCCTTCATGCCAGATGGCAAAGCCCACATCGGGGCGGGCCAGCGCATGGCGACGCACGGACTCTATGCAATGCGCGAGTTCGGTGGCATCGGTCTTGAGGAATTTGCGGCGCGCAGGCGTGGAGAAGAACAGCTCCTTGACCTCCACGGTCGTGCCCTGGTTGCGTGCGGCGGGGCGCAGTTCGCCGCTGCGGGCGTCCAGCAGATAGGCAGAGTCCTGACCTGCGGGGCGCGAGAAGATGGAGGTTTCCGATACGGAGGCAATGGCGGCCAGTGCCTCGCCGCGAAAGCCCATGGTGGCCACGGTTTCCAGATCGTGCAGATCGCTGATCTTGCTGGTGGCATGGCGGCGCAGGGCCACGGGCAGCTCGTCGCGCGGGATGCCGCAGCCGTCGTCTTCTACCGCGATCAGGCGCACACCGCCGGCCAACAGGCGCACGGTGATCTGGCCGGCGCCCGAGTCCAGAGCGTTGTCCACCAGTTCGCGCACTACGGAGGCGGGGCGTTCGACCACTTCGCCGGCAGCGATCTGGCTGATCAGCTCGTCGGGCAGATCGCGAATCGGCCGGCGCATGGGTGCAGCCTGGTCGGTGGTTTCGGTAGGGGAGGGGGAGAGTTCGGGGCTGGATGCGTTCACGACAACCATTCTAGGCCGGCGCACAAACCGGCCAGGAAGTGAGTTTTTTGAACGCTGAAATACAGAGAGCTGCCGGCATCGCTCAGGCAGCTCTTTGTTCGTTCCGCGGCGGGCGCGGGGCTTAGCGGCGGCGGTAGCCGCCCTTGGTCAGTTCGTTACCGATCAGAGCACCGGCTGCAGCACCGCCGATGGTGCCGACAGGGCCGCCAAACAGCACATTGCCCACTGCACCGCCGGCCACGGCGCCAGCACCGATACCGACTTGCTGACGGCTGGGGCCGTGAGCGCAGCCGCCCAGAGCCAGGGCGCCGGTCAGTGCGGCAGCCAGAGTCAGGGCCTTGCCATAGCGCATGGTGAATGTCTTCATGTTCGTATTCCTCTCGTCGTGCTAGTTATGGAAAGCGGTCTGGTCTCTGCGCCGAGGGAGGCTGGAGACTTCGGACTTTGCTGGCCAGGGGCCGATGTCGTGATTTGCAATGCACGGCTTGCGGCGACACATCTCTACTGTGCCAGCAGAATTGGCAAGCTGACGTATTGTTGACGTTTAGTTTTATCAAAACTTGTAACAAACCACCTTGAACCGGCTGCTCTTGTTGCAGTCTGCAAGCAGCTGTGAGTTTGCTCTCAAAAACATGGCGCTCCAGCAAGGGTGGGAGCGTCTGCGGGCTTTGGGGGCGCAGTACATTACTGGCCGGCATACGCCGGTATGCCAATCCATTTTCGAGGACCGTGTTTTGGAAATCATTCAGTTTCTGATCGACTTCATACTGCATATCGACAAGCATCTGGAAGCCTTTGTTGTGGCCTATGGGCCCTGGGTGTATGCCCTGCTGTTCATCATCGTGTTTGTCGAAACCGGTGTGGTGGTCATGCCTTTTCTGCCCGGCGACTCACTGATGTTCATCGTGGGTGCGCTGTGCGGTGCCGGCTATATGAGCTATCCGCTGGCGGTGGTCGTGTTGCTGGCAGCGGCCATCCTGGGCGACCAGAGCAATTACACGATAGGCCGCTACCTGGGGCCCAAGGTGTTCCAGTGGGAGGATTCGCGCTGGTTCAACCGCAAGGCCTTCGACCAGGCCCACAACTTCTATGAGCGCTATGGCGGCGTGACCATCATTCTGGCGCGCTTCATGCCCTTCATCCGCACCTTTGCCCCCTTTGTCGCCGGAGTCGCCCATATGAGCCGTGCCAAGTTCAGCCTGTTCAACGTCGTGGGTGCCGTGCTGTGGGTGGTGGGCATCAGCGCTGCAGGCTACTTCTTCGGCAATATGGAGTGGGTGAAGAACAATCTCGAGAAAATCATCTGGGGCCTGATCCTGGTGCCGGGCCTGATCGCCATCTTCGGAGCCTGGCGCGCCGGCAAGGCCGAAAAGGCCAGGGCTGCCTGATTTGCGCGCTTGGCAGCATCTGGCATCGATCGCCAAAGCGCTGCCCATGAAAAGCCCCGGCATGCCGGGGCTTTTTCGTTGGACATCCGGATCGGATAGAGGCGCTTATTTGCGCTTACCTACCTCGTTACCGATCAGCGCGCCTGCTGCAGCGCCGCCTACGGTGCCCAAAGTGGAACCAAACAGTGCATCACCGACCACGCCGCCGGCGACGGCGCCGACACCGGTGCCGATCTGGGCATTGGTGGGCGAGGTGGAGCAGCCAGCCATGGCAAGCGTGAAGGCTGTAGATACGGTGATGGCAAGAGTTCGCAGTTTCATGAGGTCTCTCCTGTACAGCTGCCAAACAGGCCAGCTTTCATAAGAACACGCCTTGATCTTGAACCTTTTGTCCCGGCTTTCAGGTAGGAGAGAGGGCCAAGCCCGTGTCATTCAGGCTTGGCGACTGTCATCAAGCCGGCTTGCCGGCTGACAGCGGGCGCGGCGGTTTTGTGTGAGTGCGTACTTAAACGGATCGGCTGCGTGCCAGCGGCGGGTTGTGGGCGAAATACTTGCGGATGCCCGTCATCAGCGCATCGGCCAGTTGCTCGCGGTAGGCGGCAGATGCCAGCTTGGCTTCCTCTTCGGGGTTGCTGATGAAGGCGGTTTCCACCAGCACGCTGGGGATGTCGGGCGCCTTCAGCACGGCAAAGCCGGCCTGCTCCACGCGGGCCTTGTGCAGCTTGGCCATGCCGCCGATTTCGCCCAGCAGCGAAGTGCCCAGTTTGAGGCTGTCCTTGATCTGGGCGGTGGTGCTCATGTCCAGCAGCATGCGCTGCACATGCTGGTCCTGCAGTCCGCCCACGTTCAGGCCGCCTACCAAGTCGGCCTGATTCTCCTTGTTCGCCAGCCAGCGTGCGGCCGTGCTCGAGGCGCCTCTTTCACTGAGCGCAAACACGCTGGCACCGCGCGCAGCAGGGGTGGTGAAGGCATCGGCATGGATGCTGATGAACAGATCGGCTTGGACGCGACGGGCTTTTTCCACACGCGTGGCCAGGGGCACGAAGAAGTCGGCATCGCGCGTCATGAAGGCGCGCATGGGACTGCCGCCGATGCGCGAGTTGTTGATGCGCTCGCGCAGCAGATGGGCGACCTTGAGCACCACATCCTTCTCGCGCAGACCGCTGGGCCCGGTGGCACCAGGGTCTTCACCGCCATGGCCGGGGTCCAGCGCCACGATGATGATGCGGTCCGTGCTTTGCGAGGTGGCGACATTGGGTGCAGGCCTGGGAGCCGGTGCCGGGCGTGGCGCGGGAGCCGGTGGCACAGGCGCTGGTGCCTGTGCAATCACCGCAGGAGCCGGTGCAGGAGCGCTGGGGCGCTGGTTGCGCTGGGCAATCAGGTCACCCAGAGGGTCGGCCTGGGGGGCTGTTGCAATCGCCACCGGGGGCGGTGTCGTGATGGCGGGATTGTTCGCAGCTGGCGCGGCGGCCGAGCTGCCAGCGTCACGCAGGCGCTCGCTGATCAGGGCTTCCAGCGGATCCACGGCCTTGGCGGGGTAGAGATCCAGAACCAGTCGGTGTTTGTAGGGCGCAATCGGGGCCAGCGTGAAGACCTGGGGCCTGGCTTCCTGCTTGAGGTCGATCACCAGACGCACCACGCCGGGTGCAAACTGGCCGACGCGGATGCTGGCGATATTGGGGTCGTCGGAGCGGACTTTGGCCACGAGTTCCTTGAGCGCCGGGTTCAGATCCAGGCCCTCGATATCGACGGCCAGCCGCGGCGGGCTGGGCACGAAGACCGGCTTGGCCGTCAACGGAATATCGGATTCCAGCGTGACGCGCGAGTAGTCGGGTGCGGGCCAGACGCGCACGGCCACGATGCTCGCGCCCTGCGCAATGTGCTGGCGGCCCAGCAGCAGAACCACGCTGCCTGCCTGCAGCAGATTGCGGCGGGAAAGACCCGGTCCGGAAAGACCCAGCCGGGGCAGGTCCGGAAAAGCCGTGGAGAAAGTTGTTTTGCTCATGCCGTCAATGCTTCAAGCACGGTGCAGCCTGCGGGGGTGCCAGCCTTGAGCGTCACCTGCCGTTGCACATCGTCAATTGCTTCGATATGGATAGCTATATCCGCAACAGGTGTAACCGCTGCAGCCTTTTCGGGCCATTCTGCCAGCTTGAGCCCGGCGCTGGCAAAAATGTCACGAAAACCTGCATCTTCCCATTCACGCGGATCGTCGAAGCGGTAGAAGTCAAAGTGCCAGATCGAGAGGTCGCCGGCCTCGTGCGGCTCCACCACCGCATAGGTAGGGCTCTTGATGCGGCCCTGCACGCCCAGGGCGCGCAACCAGTGGCGCACCAGCGTGGTCTTGCCCGCACCCAGGTCGCCATGCAGGGTCACATAGGCGTTGCGCAGCTCGGGCAGGGCGGCCAGTTGCCGGGCGAAGCGCTCGGTATCCTGTTCGCTCTGCCAGAGTATCTGGCGCTGCGCCAGCGCCGGTGTGGGCTCGCTTCCTACAATTCGGGGTGTATGTTGAGCAGCAGTCAATTGGTTCCTTTGATGCAAGCCTGGGCTCGCGAGCTGGGATTCTCCCAAATCGGCGTGGCTGGCGTGGATTTGTCCTCGGCAGAGCCCGGTTTGCTGCAATGGTTGGCGCAGGGATTCCATGGCGAGATGCATTACATGCAGGCCCATGGTTTGAAACGAGCCCGGCCTGCGGAATTAGTTCCCGGCACGGTGAGCGTGATCACCGCGCGCATGGATTATCTGCCGCGCGAGACCGGGGAGGGCTGGCAGGCCGTGGAATGGGACAGGCTCCAACGTCCCGATGAAGGTATTGTCTCCCTCTACGCCAGAGGCCGCGACTATCACAAGGTGCTGCGCAATCGCCTGCAGAAGCTGGCCGAGCGCATCGCGCAGGAAATGGGGCCGTTCGGCCACCGCGCCTTTACCGACTCAGCGCCAGTGCTGGAGGCCGAACTGGCCAGCCGCAGCGGGCAGGGCTGGCGCGGCAAGCACACCCTGGTGCTGAGCCGCGAAGCCGGATCGATGTTCTTTCTGGGCGAAATCTATGTGGACTTTGCGCTTGAACCCACGGCCCCAGTCACGGCGCACTGCGGCAGTTGCTCCTCATGCATGGATGCCTGCCCCACGGGCGCCATCATCGCGCCGCACAAGGTCGACGCGCGGCGCTGCATCTCCTATCTGACCATCGAACATGCGGGCAGCATTCCCGAGGAACTGCGTCCCTTGATGGCCAACCGCATCTATGGCTGCGATGACTGTCAGCTGGCCTGTCCCTGGAACAAGTTTGCCCATCCCAGCGTCTTGCCCGACTTTGATGCCCGCGCCGGGCTGGCGGGCACGCAGCTGGTGCATTTCTTTGCCTGGGATGAAGCCACGTTTTTGCGGGTGACCGAGGGCAGCCCGATTCGCCGCATTGGACATGCGCGCTGGCTGCGCAATGTGGCGGTTGCTCTGGGCAATGCCTGGCGCGAAACCGGCAACCCTGCACTCCGTGCCGCGCTGCAAAGCCGGGCCGCCGATTCCGATCCCGTGGTGGCCGAACATGTGGCCTGGGCGCTCGCCCAGCGTGCCTGAAGTTTAGTGAAATCGGTCTGAGACGCTTACTCCATCAGTGCTGGAAGCTATCAAATTCAGATTCCGATCAGCCAGAGCCCGAAGGGCAGGCTGAGCACGCCCAGCATGGTGGACAGTGAAATCAGGCTGGCCACAAACGAGCCTTCATAGCCCATGCGCACGGCCAGTACATAGCAGGAGGAGGCCGTGGGCAGGCTGGAGAATGCCATCAGCGCAATCGCCTGCGGCAGGTTCAGCTGGAACAGCCGCACCATGGCAAAGGCGATCAGCGGCTGGATGGCATGGCGTATCAGCAGCAGCTCGCCTGCCAGCAGCTTGTTGCTGGTCAGGGCGCTGAGCTTGAGGCCGGCGCCGGCGGCCATCAGGCCCAGGGCAATCGAGGCTGCGCCGATACGGGCCACGGGTGCTTCCAGCAGTGCTGGAATCTTCAGTCCGGCGGCATTGAACAACAGTGCGCTGACGGTGGCGATGATCAGCGGGTTGCGCAGCAGATGCCCGACAAAATGCTGGCCGCTGCCGCGCACCATGGGCCAGACCGCGGCCACATTGAACAGCGGCACGGACACGCCGATCAGCACCGAGACATAGAGCAGCCCGTCGGGCCCTGCCAGGCGTGAAACCAGCGCCAGTGCGATGAACGAGTTGAAGCGAAACGCCACCTGCGCCGCACCCGCAAAGCCGCGGGCATCGATGCGTCGCCCCAGAAACGGCAGGTGCGGCAGGCTGTAGGTCAGCGCAATTCCCAGCAGGCCTCCCAGCACGCCAGCGGCCAGCAACTGGCTGGCCTCGCCCCATTGGATGGGGTTGCGCGTGATGGAGTGAAACAGCAGCACCGGAAACAGCAGGTAGTAGACGAGCTGCTCCACAGGTTGCCAGACGCTGCGATTGATGGGCGTGAAGCGGCACAGCACATAGCCCAGCACGATGAGCGCGAAATCGGGGAAAAGCAGTTCTAGATAGTTCACGGCCCGCAAGCATAGGGCCGGTTGCGAATCTTCCGGGAGAAAGCTGTCACCAAGTTTCTATCTGGCAGTACTTGCTGTCGCCACTTGGCCGCTTTGTATCCAGGCTTGATGCAGTTCAAGGAAACGGCGTGAATCTAGGGTAATTACTGATAAATCAGGGCTAACAAGAATATGTCGGGTTTTTTGCGGCACGTACTATCAACCGTTAATTTCAGAACTCATAGGGAGACCCCTTCATGAATCGTCGTATGTGCATGGGCCTGACAATGGCTCTGGCAACTGTAGGTTTTTCCACCGGCGTGATGGCCGAGGCCAATTACCCCACCAAGCCCATCAAGCTGCTGGTGCCCTTCGCCGCAGGCGGCACGACCGACATCATTGCGCGTGTGATTGCCGAACCTCTGAGCAGGGAACTGGGCCAGTCCGTGGTGGTGGACAACAAGGGCGGTGGCGGTGGCGTCATCGGTGCACAGGAAACCGCGCGTCAAAAGCCCGACGGCTACAACCTGGGCATTTCCACCCTGTCGACCATGGCCACCAATCCGGCCATCAACCCCAAGACTCCCTACAACCCGCTGACGGACTTCACGCCCATCATCAACATTGCGGCCACGCCCAATGTGATCGCCGTGAATCCCAAGTTCCCCGGTGCGGCCAGCTACAAGGCTTTCGAAGCTGAACTCAAGGCCAATCCCGGCAAGTACTCCTATGGCTCGTCCGGCACGGGCGGCATCCAGCACATGCTGATGGAGTTGTACAAATCGCTGACCGGCATCCAGATGACCCACGTGCCCTACCGCGGCGCGGGCCCGGCCCTGAACGACGCGGTTGCAGGCCAGATTCCCATGATTCTGGACAACCTGCCTTCGGCACTGCCTTTCATCAAGGACAACCGCCTCAAGGCCATCGCCGTGGCTGCTCCCCAGCGTCTGGCTGTGTTGCCTGATGTGCCCACCTTCAAGGAAGTGGGTCTGCCCCAGGTCAATCGCATGGCTTCCTACGGGATCCTGGGTCCCAAGGGCATGGACAAGGCCATGGTCGAAAAGATCAACGCCGCCGTGAAGAAGGTGCTGCAGGACCCCGCAGTCAGGAAGCGCATTGAAGACACCGGTTCGCTGGTGGTAGGCAACTCGCCTCAGGAATTCGCCAAGGAACTGAAGGAAGAGTACGAAACCTACAAGCAGGTCGTGGCCAAGCAGAAGCTGACACTGGACTAAGCAGCTGATCCGCTGCTGATGCTGCAGCGGACGCCGCGAGCCCGAATTGCCGTCGAGGCCATTCGGGCTTTGTTTTTTTATTATTTGCCGTCCCCGGGTAGCAGCAGTATCTTGCCGATGCTGACCCCGGACTCCATATGCCTGTGCGCCTGGGCAGCGTCTGCCAAAGCGAAGGAGCTGTCGATCACGGGCCGTAGCGCTCCACTCTCCAATGCCCCAAGCCATCGCTGGGCAAAGCGCTGGACCATTGCCTGCTTGACTTCAGGTGGGCGTGACTTCATCACGGTTCCGAAGATCCGCAGATGGCGGTACAGCACCAGGTCCATGGGCAATGCAGCGCCCTGGGAGCCGCCCAGCAGGCCCACCATCACCATGCGCCCGCCGACGGCCAGCGATCGCACATTGGGCTCCAGGTAGGGGGCACCGACGAAATCGATCACGATGTCCACGCCTTTACCGTCCGTGGCCTGGGCCACCACGGTCTGGAAGTCCTCGCTGCGATAGTCGATGAAGAAATCTGCTCCGAAACCCAGGACCGCTTCGCGCTTGTCGCCGCTGGCCGTCGCAAAAACCCGGGCGCCCGCAGCATGTGCAAGCTGAACGGCAGCTGATCCGACACCACCCGCTGCCGCATGGATCAGCACCGACTCGCCGACGCACAAGCCAGCCAGATGAAACAGAGCCTCATGCGCGGTCACGAACACCTCGGGTATCGCCCCGGCATCCACCAGGTCCAGATTCTCAGGGACATGCATGGCCATGCGGTGGTCTATGCGCGAAATCTCGGCATAAGCGCCGCCGCCCACGATACCCATGACACGGTCGCCCACGGAGAAGCCCTGCACCAACGGGCCGGTCTCGATCACGGTTCCTGCGATCTCCAGGCCCATGGTGTCTGCGTCACCAAAGGAAGCCCGGCCGTAGGCTCCCTTGCGGTGATAAAGGTCGGCACGGTTGACGCCGATGGATGCGTTGCGTACGAGCAAGTCGTGGGGACGAAGCTCAGGAGCCGGCAGTTCGCGGGCCACCAGCACCTCGGGCCCGCCAAAGTCGTCAAAAACAATCGCCTGCATGGTGGCGGGATTTGCTGCGGGGATGGAGTCTGTCAAAAAGGTGGGCATACGCGTCGTTCTCGAAATATCTTTGAGCGCTGAAGATTACGACGCAAAGCTTTGTTTGCAATGCAGCGATTTCGCTCTACATTGATGCAGATTTGCATCAACTGATGAGCCATGAACTGGGACGATACCCGCATCTTTCTCGCCTTGAGCCGCACGCACTCGTTGCGCGCTGCAGCGCGCAGCCTGGGCATTGATCAGGCAACAGTAGGGCGACGCCTGAATGCGCTGGAGTCCGAGCTAGGAGCCAAGCTGTTTCTGCGTGCCAAGGATGGATACCTGCTCACGGCCGCTGGCGAGGTGGCACTGGCTGCGGCAAAGCGTATGGAGAGTGCAGCTCTGGACTTGCGCACCAAGATCGAGGGTCAGGATGAAAATCCCGGCGGGCTGGTGCGCGTGACAAGCACCGATTCCATCGCCATCGACCTGTTGCTGCCCGCTGTCGAGCGTTTGCAGCAACACTGGCCCAATATCCGCGTGGATCTGGAAGTCTCCACCCAGTTGCTCAGCCTCGGTCGCCGGCAGGCGGATATTGCTTTTCGCAACGTCAGGCCTGATACCCCGGAGCTGGTGGTTCGCCGTGTGGCTTCGTGGCCTGTGGGGCTGTTCGCAAGCACGAGCTATCTGGCTCGCTTTGGCGAGCCCGCCCCTGAAGACGAGTTGCGCGGTCACCATCTGGTCGCATACGGGCCTTATCTGGAGCAGAGTCCGTTTCTGAGCATGGCCGGGATACCGGCACGTCAGGCCAAGATTGCCATGTCGGTTCGCTCCAGTCTCCTCGTGCGCAAGGCGGTTGCTGCAGGCATAGGGATTGGAGAAATGCCGTTATGGATGGGGGAGCGAGAAGGCCTGGTGCGAATCTGGCCACAACGCCGACGCCCGAACGACTACGAAGTCTGGCAGGTCATGCATCCCGATCTCCAGCGCACGGCAAGGGTGAGAGCGGTTGCACAGTTTCTGGCCGAGGCTTTCGATGGCCCATCAGCAGGCATCAGCTGAAGCAGGCTCAGCGCTTGCCATGGCCGACATCTGACCCATGATCTTCATGGTGTGCCGAGCTGATTTCAGCTCGGCACACCCCTCGCCAGCGTGTACGCTAGCCCCATGTCAGAAGCCCCAAAAAAAGCACGCGAGTCCCAGATTCCCGAGGACTGGCCGCAGCCCTTGCCGCAGAGTCTGGATGCTCTCGATCAGTTCATCGATGCCCTGCTGCTGGAGGACGGACTCTCGCGCAATACCTTGTCTGCCTACCGGCGTGATCTGACGGCGGTGGTGCGCTGGCTGGCGCAGTTGCAGCCGCCCAAGGCGCTGGATGCAGCGCTGGAAGCGGATTTGCAGAGCTATTTCGCGGCCCGTGTGGAGGACACCAAGGCCACTTCCTCGAACCGGCGGCTGACGGTCCTGCGCCGCTACTTCCACTGGGGGCTGCGCGAGAAGCGCATCGCTGCCGATCCCACGGTGCGCATGCTGGCTGCCAAGCAGCCGCCACGCGCGCCCAAGACCCTGACCCAGGAGCAGGTCGAGGCCCTGCTTGATGCGCCCGATGTGGAGACTGCGCTGGGTTTGCGTGATCGAGCCATGTTGGAGCTGATGTATGCCAGCGGACTGCGCGTCAGCGAGCTGGTGGGTGTGCGCATGCATGAGCTGGACTTGCGCTCGGGCGTTTTGCGCGTGACGGGCAAGGGGCGCAAAGAGCGGCTGGTGCCGTTCGGTCAGGAGGCGCAGCACTGGCTGGAGCGCTATCTGCAGCAGGCGCGAGCGGTGATTCTGGGTGGCCAGCAGACCGAGGAAGTGTTTGTGACCCAGCGCGGCGCGGGCATGAGCCGCGTGATGTTCTGGGTCATCGTCAAGAAATGCGCGCAGATTGCCGGAGTGAACTCGCCGCTGTCGCCGCATACGCTGCGCCATGCATTTGCCACGCATTTGCTCAACCATGGCGCCGACCTTCGCGTGGTGCAGATGCTGCTGGGACATGCCGATATCTCCACCACCACCATCTACACCCATGTGGCGCGAGAGCGGCTCAAGGCCTTGCACGCCGAGCATCACCCGCGAGGCTGAGCAGCCCTAGGCAGCCGCGCTGCCCAGCTGCAGGTGGTACAGCCCCCAGACGGCGGCAGGAAAGCGTTGCTTGACGGGCAACTGGCCGAGCTCCGGAATCTGGTGCGCTGCAAAAATGGCCCAGAGCGGGCCCACGCCGCCCATGGCCAACGGCACGCCATCCAGCTGGGTGGCGATCAGCATGCGCCAGCGCACGGCCTGGGCCAGCGGTATCTGGCTGCGATATCCGTCTATGCCCTGCAAGGTCAGCTGCAGGCCTTGAGCCATGGCCTGGCCCACATCCACGCCGGCGGCCTGCAGCACCTGCTCCAGCAGCGGGCCTTGCAGGCTGTGCTCGGCTTCGTCGTATTCAAGCGTGGTCCTGAGCGTCTGCTGCTCCAGGCTGTTGAGCGCATCCATGCCGCAGGACCAGGCTGCATCGAACAGATAGCCATGCATGATCAGCATGCGGTCCGCCACGGCCTGCGGCTTGCCACGATTGGCTTGCACGCCTGGGCCGCTAATGGTGAGCACCGCGGGTTGCAGACCATCGAGCACGCAGGGGCGCGAGGCTTTGCGCGTGGTCGTGGCCGATGCGGGCAGGGCCATGGCGCCCAGTGCAGCGCCCGCAGCACCGCCTTGCAGCAGCAGGGAGCGACGTGATAGTGGGTTTTGTTCTGCCATGGGTGCTTTCTCTGTGGTGATGGCTGCAGTCTAGCGGCAAGGCCTGCGCCCGTCATTGCGGCATGCCGACCATGATGCCGGCCAGCTGCAGTGCTGGTCTATTTGAATGTTTGAAGTTTTATTTCGATGTTTTCTGTCCAATAAATTGACGAATCGTCGTTCAAATCAACCTGGGAATTCACTTTGGTCAAAAATGCAGGTCTTGATTTTTGGATTTCGAGTGATGACTAACTTTCTGCGTCGCAGCATGCTGACCTGTGCCCTGGCAGCCGTGCTGCCTACCACCTTGTCCCTGAATGTCCAGGCGGCCGACAAAGCCGACGCGGCTGGCTGGCCCAGCCGTCCCATTCGTCTGGTGGTGTCCTACCCTGCCGGGGGTGTGAGCGATGTGGTGGCCCGTGCCCTGGGTGAAAAGCTGTCGCAGTCGCTAGGGCAGTCGGTGGTGATCGACAACAAGGCCGGTGCGGGTGGCGCGATTGGCCTGGATCAAGTCGCCAAGTCCAACCCCGATGGCTATACGCTGGGCTTTTCGTCCATCAGCCCGCTGACGCTGAGCCCCCATCTGGGCAAGCCGCTGTTCGATCCGCACAAGGATATCGTTCCGGTGGTCAGCGTGATGTACTCGCCCGTGCTGTTGCTGGGTACGACCCGCCTGACTGCCAAGAGCTTTCCCGAGCTGATGACCCAGGCCAAGGCTCATCCCGGCGATGTGCGCTGGGCCACGGCCGGTCTGGCCTCGCTGGGCCACATCATGCTCGAGCAGATTGCCGATCAGGGCAAGGTGCAGATCACCCATGTTCCTTACAAGGGCGGCGGCCAGCAGCTCAATGACGGCCTGAGCGCACAGTTCGAGGTGTTGTCCACGAATGCCGGCCCGGCCGTGATGCAGCATATCAAGGCCGGCAAGTTCAAGGCTCTGGCCGTTGGCGCTCCGGCGCGTCTGGACTCGTTGCCCCAGGTGCCCACGCTGGCCGAGTTGGGCTACAAGAACGCCAACACCACATCGGTGTTCGGCATCTTCGCCCCTGCGGGTGTGCCCGCTGCCGTGCTGGCTCGACTGAATGCCGAGGTGAACAAGGCGCTGGCGCTGCCCGAAATTCGTCAGCGTCTGGAAGCCACTGACAATGTGCCTACCGGCGGCAAGGCTGCGGACTTTGCCAAGCAGATCGAGGCCGAGTCCAGGTCCAATGCCCAGATCATCAAGGCTGCAGGCATCCAGACCAACTGATCGGGACACTCTGCAATGACAAAGGGCTTGCGGTCACATCGGCCGCAAGCCCTTTGTCCTTGTACGCAGCAAGCGCACCGAAGTGTCGCCAGGCGGACTGGCTCAGATCACTTCGCTGGCCAGGTTGTCGGCCCAGCTCAGCGCCTGCAGATGGGCCCAGTTGACCTGATGGTTGGACAGCTGCAGTGCATTGGCAGCGCGGGCAAAAGCCGCTTCGTCGCCCGACTCGCAGGCGCGAGTCAGATCAAGGAAGGGCGCAAAAACGCCCTGGTTGTGCACCAGTGCATCGACCACGGACTGGGGCAGCGCAACGGATTCAAGGGCCTTGGCCATGGGCTGGCTCAGCATCACATCGAGCAGCGAGAAAACGCCCACGACGAAAGCGTGGTCGCATTCTTCGGGTGGCAGCAACTCGGCGGTCAGCAGCTCCATGAGCCGGCCACGCACCACGGCAGTCTGGCCTACGGCTGGTGGCGTGCCGCCGGCGCGTGAGGTGGTCAGCAGCAGGGCCGCCCAGCGGAACAGCTTCTTGAGCCCCAGAATCATCACCGCATGGCGGAAGGAGGTGATCTCGCAGGACAGGCCGAAGCCCGAGCTGTTGATGAAGCGCAGCAGGTTGAACGACAGCGTGGGATCCTTCTTGAGCAGCTCTTCGATCTCTTCCGTGCTGGCCTGCTGGCGCACCAGGTTGATGAGCTGGATGATGGTGGTCTGCGTGGGGCGGATGGTGCGCGCCTGCACGAGCTGGGGCTGGGCGAACCAGTAGCCCTGGAACAGCTTCACGCCCAGGCCCAGCATATGCTCGAACTGCTCGGCCGTCTCGACCTTCTCGGCCACGATCTGCGCACGCGTATAGGTCTGGGCGAACTTCACCAGCTTTTCGGCATGCTCGATCGCGAAACTCTGCATGTCCAGCTTTACGAAGGAGGCCATGGGCAGCCAGGACGCATAGTTGCGGCGCAGCAGGTTCTGATCGAAAGCCAGGCGAAAGCCGCGCTGGCGCAGGGCCGCGAACGTGGACAGGCAGGCTTCGATGTTTTCTTGCGTGGCCTCGGCGGGCAGGGCCGGCACTTCCAGCACCACGCGGTCGGGGTGAATCAGCTCCAGGTGGCCACCGCTCAGACTGTCATGGGTGCAGTTGATGAAAACCGTCTTCTTGCCCACCAGGGCCTCGGCGCCAGCATAGGACAGGGCGTTGAACAGCAGCGCCGCATCGGATGCCGCGGTGTGCGCGTTATGTGCCACCGAGCGGTCAAACAGCTCGTAGCCATACACATCCCGTTTTTCATCGACGATGGCCTGGCGCGCAATGCTGGCCATATTGGCCTCGTCCCTGTCTGTAGCGGGGCTGGCAGCCGGTGAAGAGGCGTTTGTGTCAGAGGTATCCATGTCGGTTATCGCTTGGGTGTGGGGTGGGGGAGCGCCGTCACTCGGACAGACACTCCGTCCAGCTCAGCGCCTGCAGATGTGCGTGATTGATGTCCCGGTGCTCCAGCTCCAGGCTGCAGGCGCTGCGGTCGAACTGCTCCTGGTCATGACTCTCGCAGGCCTTGGTGAGCATCAGCAGCTCCCCCAGAATGCCTTCGTGATGCAGCAGGGCGGCGGACACCGATTCGGATACCGGAATCAGTGCCAGTGCCGCAGGCAAGGGCATGCCCAGCATGCGGTCCAGCATGGAGAACATGCCGCAGATGAAGGCCAGATCGGCGTCGGTTTCGGTCAGCGAGTGCTTGGCCAGCAGCTCCATCAGGCGGCCGCGAATCACGGCGGTCTGGCCCACGGCCGGTGGCGGGCCACCATCGCGGGCTGCTGTCAGCAGCATGGCGGCCCAGCGGAACAGCTTGTTCAGGCCGAGCATCATCACGGCCTGCTTGAATGAGGTGATCTGGCGATGGGCCCCAAAGCTGGCCGAGTTGATGAGGCGCAGCAGATTGAAGGCCAGGGCTGCGTCCTTCTTGAGAACTTCCTCGATCGCATCGGTGCTGGCCTGCTCGCGCACCAGGGTCAGCAACTGGATGATGCTTTGCTGCGTGGGAGTCAGCAGGCGGGTCTGCATCACGGTCGGGCGGGCAAACCAGAAACCCTGGAAAAGCTCGATGCCCAGGCGCTGGCCCAGCTCATGCTGGTGGGCGCTTTCAACCTTTTCGGCAATCAGTTCGGCGCGGGTGTGGCGGTTGGCAAACTTGACCAGCACCGTGAGCTGGTCCGGCGCCAGCGTGGAAAGATCTAGCTTGATGTAGTCGGCCAGCGGCAGCCAGGCCGCATACACCGACTCCAGCACCGTGTGGTTGAAGGCCAGGTGAAAGCCCTGGTCCTTGAGTGCCAGCAGCGTGGGCAGGCGGGCCGCGACCTCATGTACGGCGGCATGGCCCAGAGGAGGGATCTCCAGCACCACCTTGTCGGCCGGCAGCAACTCCAGGTGCTCGCCGGTCAGACCTTCGTGGGTGCAGTTCACGAACATGAGCTTGGTGCCGACCAGATCTTCCTCGCCCGCATGTGTGAGGGCCGCAAAGATCAGCGTCGCGTCTGAGGCCATGGTGTGACCATAGGGCGAGCGCGAGCGGTTGAACAGCTCGTAGCCAATGATTTGCTGCAGCCCGTTGACGATGGGCTGACGTGCAATCATGCCTTTGGACAGGTTGCGCGGCGAGGCGAATGCCTGGTCCTCTATGGTTTGTTCACTCATTGCTGCATGACATCTGTGTGAGAAATGGTTGGCGGTGCCGGTTATTGTAAGAATGAGCCGATCATAGTGTCAGCTTCATCCGTTCAGGCAGTTTGCGCAAACAACTTCGGCAAGCGGCCCCGAACCCGCTGTCGATTTTTGATTCGAGTCAAGAAAAAAGCCTAGATCTGTTGCAGCCAGGCGATTTCGGTCGCGGTGAAGCCTGCGGCGCGGCGCGCCTTCTCGTTGAAGGGCGGTCGCAGGCGTGGCGCTTCATAGCGGGCCGTCAGCTCCAGATACCAGGATTCGGGCTCCAGATCGTTCTTGTCGCAGAGCCAGCGATACCAGTGATTGCCTATGGCCACATGGCCGACTTCCTCGCGCAGGATGATGTCAAGGATGTCGCAGGCCGCCAGCGCATCGGGCGCATGGGTGTTGCGTAGCTTGTTCTGGATTTGCGGCGTGGCGTCCAGGCCGCGCGCTTCCAGGGTTCTGGGAACCAGGGCCATGCGGGCCACGATGTCGCCCGCGGTTTTCTCGCACATGGTCCACAGGCCCTGGTGGGCCGGGTGGTCGCCATAGTCCTGTCCGTGGTGCTGGCGCAGGTGGTCGCGCAGCAGGCGGAAATGCTTGGCTTCCTCGGCGGCCACCTGCAGCCAGTCGTGGTAGTACTGCTCGGGCATGCCGTCGAAGCGCCAGACGGCATCCAGTGCGAGGTTGATGGCATTGAACTCGATGTGCGCTATGGCGTGAATGAGCACGGCCCGGCCTTCGAGGGTAGCCGGCGAGCGGCGCGCCACGGCCGTGTGGTGCCTGAGCTCGGGCCGGGCCGGACGGCCGGGCAGCTCGGATTCGGCAACAACCGGTACCGGGGCTGTTTCTGCTATTGAATAGAGAGCTTTTTGCGTATGCAGCTCAATAGCTGCAGCGGCTTTCTGCTCTGGGTCTGCAAGACACAAGACCTCTAGCGCGCGATGACGTAACTCCATCCCTACAATTCTAGGTTCTATAAAGAAGCAACCCACTGGGAGACAAGCACATGGCAATTTACGAACTCGACGGCGTTGCGCCGCAGATCGACGAGACCGCCTGGGTGGCCGACAGCGCCGAGGTCATGGGCCGCGTCAAGCTGGACCGGGACGCCAGCGTCTGGTTCGGAACCGTCATTCGCGGGGATACCGAAAACATCAGCATCGGTGCGGGCTCCAACATCCAGGATGCCAGCGTGCTGCATGCCGATTTCGGCAAACCGCTGACGGTGGGTTGCAATGTGACGGTTGGCCACCAAGTAATGCTGCATGGCTGCACGATTGGCGATGGCTCGCTCATCGGGATCGGTGCAGTGGTGCTCAACGGCGCCAGGATCGGCAGGAACTGCCTGGTGGGCGCTGGCTCGCTGGTGACCGAGGGCAAGGAGTTCCCCGACGGCTCCATGATTCTCGGCAGTCCTGCCAAGGTCGTGCGCGAGCTCTCGCCGCAGCAGATCGAAGGTCTGGGCCAGAGCGCCAGAAACTATGTTGAAAATGCTCGCCGCTTCAAGCGCGGCTTGCGCAAGCTGGGCTGAGGGCCCGGCTTTTTACCGGAATCGATTAGCGTGTCTGAACTGCATAAATTCATTTTTGACGGCCTGCCCGTGCGTGGTGCCATCGTCCGCCTGACTGACTCCTGGCAGGAGATCCTGCGGCGCCGTGCCGGCAACAAGGACACCGGTGCCTACCCCGAGGCCGTCAGCACCTTGCTTGGCGAGATGACGGCAGCCGGCGTGCTCATGCAGTCCAACATCAAGTTCAATGGCGCGCTGGTGTTTCAGGTCATGGGTGACGGTCCGGTCAAACTGGCCGTGGCCGAAGTGCAGTCGGATCTGAGCATGCGCGCCACGGCATCGCTGGTGGGCGAGGCCAATCTGCCCCTGCGCGGCCAGCTGGCTCCGCTGGCAGAGCTGGTCAATGCCCATGGCGCGGGCCGCTGTGCCGTCACGCTGGACCCCAAGGATCGTCAGCCCGGTCAGAACCCCTATCAAGGCGTGGTGCCGCTCAACGATGCCGCCGGTGGCCGCTTCGAGCGCCTGTCGGATGCGCTGCAGTTCTACATGATGCAGTCTGAGCAGCTCGACACCGTGATGGTGCTGGCCGCCAATGACCAGATCGCTGCCGGCCTGATGCTGCAGCGCATGCCTGTGAAGGGCGAGGCGAATCTGGCCGCTGCCACCGAAAGCGGTGATGCCGAGCACGATGCCCAGGGCCTGAACGAGGAATACAACCGCATTGCCACGCTGGCCTCCAGCCTGACGCAGCAGGAGCTGTTGACGCTGGATGTGGAAACCATTTTGCGGCGCCTGTTCTGGGAGGAGAAGCTGCTGCGCTTCGCTCCTCAGGCCGACGAGCAGGCGCCGCGTTTCGCCTGCACCTGCAGCCGTGACCGGGTGGCTGCCATGCTGACTTCGCTGGGCGAGGAAGAGGTGGATTCCATCGTGGCCGAGCGTGGCAAGATCGAAGTGGGTTGCGACTTCTGCGGCCAGCAATACCAGTTCGATGCCATCGATGCGGCACGTCTGTTCACCGACGTGCAAAAGCAGCCTCCCAGCTCCAGCGCGGTGCAGTAAGGCTCGCAGCCTAGGGCCTGCTGCAGCAGGCCTTTGAGTTGGAAGAGCATGCGGGCATGGCGCAAGACCCGCCAGTCTCTGCAAGGATGTCAGGACACCGGATGCGCCTCAGGAGGCATTTTTCAGGGCTTCGAACAGCGCCAGTTCGCACTCGGGATCGCCGCATTGCTCACAGGCCTTGCGGCGTATTTTCTGGCTGGAATTCCACGGGTTCTGGCTTGAGATCCAGTCCCAGTCTGCGGTTGGGGCCGTGAACTTGAGAGATGCGGCCAGCTGCTGCCATTGGGCAGATGGCCTGCCGTAGAGCATTACATAGCTTTGTGCACGTGCGTGCAGCAGTTCACGCCACCGGCTGATCTGCTGCGCGATGGCGGGCTCCGGGTCGGCATCGCGCCAATCCTGTCCCAGCACGTAGACCAGGGCATCGGCCGGCCATTCATCACCAGCCGCAGGGGCCATGCATTGCCAAGGGGCGCCCAGGCCCGCATCCAGACGGGCCTGCAGCAAGCCATGCGCCATGCTGCGCGCCAGGGCGTGCGGAGCGCCCAGCAGCACCACCGTGGGCGCAGGAACAGCAAAGCCAGCGCGGGGCTGGCTTCGGGACGGAGCGGGCGCCGGGTCAGCGCCTGGAAACCTGAATATAGATTTCATTGGGTTTGACCATGCCCAACTCGTAGCGGGCCTTTTCTTCCACGGTGGACAGGCCGTCCTTGAGGTCGTTGACCTCGGACTGCAATCTGTCGTTTTCCGATTTTTCGAGGGCGTTGGCCGCGTACTGATCGTTGATCTGCTGCTGCAGTTCGTGCACATAGGCCATGCTGCCATTGCCCAGCCAGAGCTGGGCATGAATGGCGGTCAGCAAGACCAGCAAAGTGACACAGACGACGCGGTTGACCATACAAAAACCTGGTGGAATCAAGGGTAAGCGCCCTGGCCGCAAAGCGGTTGTCGGGCACTTACTTCAGCTGCACACTTTAGCGCAGGTTGTAGAAGGCAGCGCGGCCGGGGTACTCGGCGACATCGCCCAGGTCTTCCTCGATGCGCAGCAGCTGGTTGTACTTGGCGATACGGTCGGAACGGCTCATGGAGCCAGTCTTGATTTGACCAGCATTCAGGCCCACGGCAATGTCGGCAATGGTGCTGTCTTCGGTTTCGCCCGAACGGTGCGAGATCACGGCGGTGTAGCCGGCGCGCTTGGCCATTTCGATGGCGGCGAAGGTCTCGGTCAGGGTGCCGATCTGGTTGATCTTGATCAGGATCGAGTTGGCGATGCGCTTTTCGATGCCTTCCTTGAGGATCTTGGTGTTGGTCACGAACAGGTCGTCACCCACCAGCTGAACCTTGGCGCCCAGGCGCTCGGTCAGGATCTTCCAGCCATCCCAGTCGCCTTCGTGCATGCCGTCTTCGATGGAGATGATGGGGTACTTGTCGCACCAGCCGGCCAGCATGTCGGTCCACTGGGTCGAAGTCAGTGTCATATTGCCTTCGCCGGCCAGCACGTACATGCCGTCCTTGTAGAACTCGGATGCTGCGCAGTCCAGGCCCAGGGCGATCTGCTCGCCGGGCTTGTAGCCGGCCTTTTCGATGGCTTCGATGATCAGCTGGATCGCGGCTTCGTGGTTTTCCACGGAAGGTGCGAAACCGCCTTCGTCGCCCACGGCAGTGGACATGCCATTGTGGTGGATGATGGCCTTCAGTGCGTGGAAGACTTCGGCGCCCCAGCGCACGGCTTCACGGAAGGTGGGGGCACCCACGGGGATGATCATGAACTCTTGCAGGTCCAGCGAGTTGTTCGCGTGGGCGCCGCCGTTGATCACGTTCATCATGGGCACGGGCAGTTGCACGCCGCCCATGCCGCCGAAGTAGCGGTACAGGGGCAGGCCGGCTTCTTCGGCTGCGGCGCGGGCCACGGCCATGGAGACGGCCAGCATGGCGTTGGCACCCAGGCGGCTCTTGTTGTCGGTGCCGTCCAGGTCGATCAGGGTCTTGTCCAGGAAAGCCTGCTCGGAAGCGTCCAGGCCCAGCACGGCTTCGGAGATTTCGGTGTTGATGTGCTCAACAGCCTTCAGGACGCCCTTGCCCAGGTAACGGCTCTTGTCGCCATCACGCAGTTCAATGGCTTCGCGCGAGCCGGTGGATGCGCCCGAGGGCACGGCGGCGCGGCCCATCACGCCGGATTCCAGCAGCACGTCGCACTCAACGGTGGGGTTGCCGCGGCTGTCCAGCACTTCGCGGCCTACGATGTCAACAATGGCACTCATTGCATTTCCTTTGGGTTTCTGAAATCGGTACGTGCAGGCTGACTTCTTTCATGAAATCACGCCCAAGCGCTTGTGCATGAAGCGCAAGCTGCTATCAAAATTGTGAAGCCGACTCTTCTCCACATGCTGCGCGCGCGCCATGCACGCGACGAGTATGGAAGAGGCTGCGGCGGCTATTGTGCACAAATTTGGTGGGCCGCTTTTGCCTTGACGTGTTGCAGCCGTCGAATTTCTTGCGCAAGACGTTTCTGTGCAAGCATTCGGACACAAAAGCGGATACAAAAAAGGCATGACGCCACGCTTTATCGTGTCGGTCATGCCGGGGTGCATCATCTGTTCAGACGCCGGGGGCCGCCCTGGGGCGGCCTGGGCGTAGGGACCTGAGAGCCTGCAGCGAGGCCTTCATGCCGGTGCTGATGCCTTGTGTATGCATGCTCAGGCCTGGAAGTGGTCTTCCAGGAAGCCGTTGCGCTTGGTCACATCGTCCAGCGCCACCAGGGTTTCGAGCAGGGCCTTCATGTGCTTGAGCGGCACGGCATTGGGGCCGTCCGACAGGGCGTTGCAGGGATCGGGATGGGTTTCCATGAACAGGCCTGCCACGCCCACGGCCACGGCCGCACGCGAGAGCACGGGCACCATCTCGCGCATGCCGCCGCTGGAGGTGCCGTTGCCGCCAGGCAGCTGCACGCTGTGGGTGGCGTCGAACACGACAGGGGCGCCGGTTTCGCGCATGATGGCCAGCGAACGCATGTCGCTGACCAGATTGTTGTAGCCAAAGCTGGCGCCGCGTTCGCAGGCCGTGAAGCTGTCTGCGGGCAGGCCCGCTTCCACCGCCGCAGCACGGGCCTTGTCGATGACATTCTTCATGTCATGCGGGGCCAGGAACTGGCCCTTCTTGATGTTCACGGGCTTGCCCGACTGGGCCACGGCGCGGATGAAGTCCGTCTGGCGGCACAGGAAGGCGGGGGTCTGCAGCATGTCGACGACAGACGCCACATAAGGCACTTCGGCTTCGGTGTGCACATCGGTGAGGATGGGCACATTCAGCTCCTTCTTCACCTTGGCGAGGATTTCCAGGCCTTTCTCCATGCCGGGGCCGCGAAAGCTGGTGCCCGAGGAACGGTTGGCCTTGTCGAAGCTGCTCTTGAAGATGAAGTGGATGCCCAGAGAGGCGGTGATTTCCTTGAGTTGCCCGGCCACATCCATCTGCAGCTGTTCGGATTCGACCACGCAAGGGCCGGCGATCAGAAAGAAGCGCTTGTCCAGACCAATATCAAAGCCGCAGAGTTTCATGGTGGGTTCCTTTTTGCACGCCATGCATGCTTCAAAAACTGAAGCTGCCAGCGCTCTATGTTGAATGACTTAAACATCATTTGATGCTGAAATCATTGCTTTTCAAGCGCTGGCAGCTCCTATTTAAGGATTGATTCCGAAGGAAGGGAATCAGGCCTTCTTGCCCGGCTGGGCCTTGTTGTCCATGGCCGCCTTGATGAAGGCGTTGAACAGCGGGTGACCATCCCAGGGGGTGGACTTGAACTCGGGGTGGAACTGCACGCCGATGTACCAGGGGTGGACCTTGGCGGGCAGCTCGACGATTTCGGTCAGCTGTTCGCGCTGGGTCAGGGCCGAGATCACCAGACCGGCGTCGCGCAGCTGGTCCAGATACTGGGTGTTGGCTTCATAGCGGTGACGGTGACGCTCGGTCACCACGTCGCCGTAGATGCTGTGCGCCAGCGTGCCCTTTTGCACGTCGGAAGACTGTGCGCCCAGACGCATGGTGCCGCCCAGGTCGGAGTTCTCGTCACGGGTCTTGATCGTGCCGTCCGCGTCCTTCCACTCGGTGATCAGTGCGATCACGGGGTTGGGGGTGGCGGAGTCGAACTCGGTGGAGTTGGCGCCAGTGAGGCCTGCCACATGGCGGGCGTACTCGATGGTGGCGACCTGCATGCCCAGGCAGATGCCCAGGTAGGGCACCTTGTTTTCGCGGGCGAAACGAGCCGTGGAGATCTTGCCTTCCACGCCGCGCGAGCCGAAGCCGCCGGGCACCAGAATGCCGTCGTAATCCTTGAGCAGCTTGGAGGCATCCGCGTCGTGGATGGTCTCAGAGTCCACATGCGTGATCTTCACGCGCACATGGTTGCGCATGCCGGCGTGCTTGAGCGCTTCGTTGACCGACTTGTAGGCGTCGGACAGTTCCACGTACTTGCCCACCATGGCAATCTTGACCTCGCCCTGGGGATGCTCGGTCTCATAGACCAGGTCGTCCCAGCGCTTGAGATTGGTGGGAGGCGTGTTCAGGCGCAGCTTGTCGCAGATCAGGCCGTCCAGACCCTGCTCGTGCAGCATGCGCGGCACCTTGTAGATGGTGTCCACGTCCCACATGGAGATCACGCCCCACTCGGGCACATTGGTGAAGAGGGAGATCTTGCTCTTTTCCTCTTCGGGCACCTGGTGCTTGGCGCGGCACAGCAGAGCATCGGGCTGGATGCCGATTTCGCGCAGCTTCTGCACGGTGTGCTGGGTGGGCTTGGTCTTGAGCTCGCCGGCCGTCTCGATGAACGGCAGGTAGGTCAGGTGCACAAAGGCGGAGTTGTTGGGACCGAGCTTGAGCGCCAGCTGGCGCGCAGCTTCCAGGAAGGGCAGGGACTCGATGTCGCCCACGGTGCCGCCGACTTCGCAGATGGCCACATCCACTTCGTGGTCGGTGCCCAGGCCCGCGCCGCGCTTGATGTATTCCTGAATCTCGTTGGTGACATGGGGGATGACCTGCACGGTCTTGCCCAGATAGTCGCCACGGCGTTCTTTTTCCAGCACGGACTGATAGATGCGGCCCGTGGTGAAGTTGTTGCTCTGACGCATGCGCGTTTCGATGAAACGCTCATAGTGGCCCAGGTCCAGATCGGTCTCGGCTCCGTCATCGGTCACAAACACTTCGCCGTGCTGGAAGGGCGACATGGTGCCCGGGTCCACGTTGATGTAGGGATCGAGCTTGATGAGGGTGACTTTGAGACCGCGCGACTCGAGGATCGCTGCAAGGGAGGCTGAGGCGATTCCCTTACCGAGGGAAGACACCACACCGCCGGTGACGAAGACGAACTTGGTCATGTCTTTTTTTGGTGGTGGTAAAACAGGATTATAGGTTCGCCACGAATTTCGGCGTGGCGTACAGGGATGCTTGTGCGGCGGCAAAGCCGCTCAGGTCTGATAAATTGCGCAGCATGAATGACGTGTTCGCAGGCAAACATCTGGTGCTGGGTCTCTCCGGAGGCGTGGCTTGTTACAAATCGGCCATGCTGTGCCGCTTGCTGGTCCAGGCCGGTGCCACGGTGCAGGTGGTCATGACGGAGGCGGCCGAGCAGTTCATGACGGCCGTCACCATGCAGGCGCTTTCTGGGCGCGCAGTCTACACCTCCCAGTGGGATGTGCGCGAGCCCAACAACATGCCCCACATCAATCTGAGCCGGGACGCCGATGCCATTCTCATCGCGCCTTGCAGTGCGGACTTCATCGCGCGTCTGGTGCAGGGCCGCTCGGACGAGCTGCTCAGCCTGATGTGCCTGGCCCGCCCCATGGAGAGCGTCCCCCTGCTGCTGGCCCCGGCCATGAATCGCGAGATGTGGGCCCACCCCGCGACCCAGCGCAATCTGGCTCAGGTGCAGGCCGACGGTGCCCAGGTGCTGGGCGTGGGCAACGGCAGCCAGGCCTGCGGCGAGACCGGCGACGGCCGCATGCTGGAGCCCGAGGAAATCATGGAGGAGTTGGCGGCGCACTTCACGGGCAAGAGCCTGCAGGGCCAGCATCTGCTGGTGACGGCAGGCCCGACCTTCGAGGCGATCGATCCGGTGCGCGGCATCACCAATCTTTCGAGTGGCAAGATGGGCTTTGCGATTGCCCGAGCGGCACGCGAGGCCGGTGCCCAGGTCACGTTGGTGGCCGGCCCGGTGCATCTGCCCACGCCGCGCGGAGTGACCCGTGTCGACGTGCAGTCGGCGCGCCAGATGCAGACCGCCGTGCAGTCCCTAGTGGCAGGGGCCTCGATCTTCATTGCCACGGCCGCCGTTGCCGACTGGCGCCCGGCCGAGTTTTCCGATCAGAAGATCAAGAAGGACGGATCGGGCGATGTGCCGGCCATGGACTTTGTCGAGAATCCCGACATCCTTGCCGGCGTGGCCCAGTCCGACCAGGCTCGGTCCGGCAAGTTGTATTGCGTGGGCTTTGCTGCCGAAAGTCATGATCTGCTCAAGCACGCCAGTGCCAAGCGCCTGCGCAAGAGCGTGCCGCTGCTGGTGGGCAATATCGGCCCTGCCACCTTCGGCAAGGACGACAATGCCCTTCTGCTGATCGACGATCAGGGCTCCAAGGAGCTGCCCCATGCCAGCAAGGACGTGCTGGCGCGCCAACTGGTCGATGAAATTGCGCAGCGCCTGAGCGCCAAGCGTCCCTGACCCGTGATCCCAGGAGTCCGAACATGAATCTCTCCAGCTATGAAGGCCCGCGCAATGGCGACTATGTGGCCTATGTGGATCAGCTGATGCGAGCCAGTCCCGAGTACCGCCGCACGCTGCGCAGCATCGACGGTGCGATTCAGACCGCGGTCGTCACGCCCGGCTCCCAGGCCGCCTCACCCATGTCCCAGCTGCGCAGCACCCTGCAGAAGGCGCGCGACATGGCCGAGCAGGCGCAGCAGGTGCCAGGAGCGCGAACTACGGCGGCCGGTCAAGCGGCCCAGCGGCGCCCCAATACGGCCGTGACCAAGCAGGAAGCGCAGCAGCGCTTCAAGGCCATGGAGCGCCAGATCGAGGGACAGAAGGCTCAGAACGGCCGCAAGCCCTGGGTGTCTCCGGGCTCGCTGGCACTGATCGTGGGCGGGGTGATCCTCTCCCAGTTCATCCAGGGCTTTGGCGTGCTGCTCGCCATCATGGGCCTGATGTCGCTGGTGGGTGGCGTGCTCAAGCGCCTGCAAGGCCGCTGAGAGACGCCCGGCGCCGGCTCCTGCCCGGCAGAGGGCACAATGGCGGCCTTCAGGAAAACCGCTGGCGGCTGCATGGCAGCTGCCGCAATGAATGCAAGGCCCGGTTTACGGGCCTTGTTTCAAGATAGACAAGACTAGCCAGATCCTTATGAACGTTGATGTAAAGATTCTCGATGCGCGACTGCGCGACAACCTGCCCGCCTACGCGACTCCCGGCAGTGCCGGCCTGGATCTGCGCGCCTGCATCGATGCGCCGGTGACGCTGGAGCCCGGCCAGTGGCAGCTGATCCCCACCGGCATGGCCATGCACCTCAAGGACCCCAATTACGCGGCGCTGATCCTGCCGCGCTCGGGCATGGGCCACAAGCACGGCATCGTGCTGGGCAATCTGGTCGGTCTGATCGACTCCGACTACCAGGGCCAGCTCATGGTCAGCGCCTGGAACCGTTCGCAGACTGCCTTCACGCTGCAGCCCATGGACCGTCTGGCCCAGCTGGTCATCGTGCCCGTGGTGCAGGCACAGTTCAATCTGGTGGATGACTTTGCCGATGCCAGCGAGCGTGGCGAAGGCGGCTACGGCTCCACCGGCAAGCAGTAAGCCTGCCAGAAGGCCCGCACCTCGCGTGACATGAGCCGCCAGACCCGCCGTCGCTCTGCCTCCTGGACCAAGGTGCAACTGGGCCGCGACCTGCATATGCGGCGGCGCCTGCAAAAACGCCACTGGCTGCGGCTGCATGCCGCTCTGACCGGCGGCCTGAGTCTGGCTGCCATGTCCCTGATCAGTCTGAGCCTGCTGCATGCCGGTGTGCACAGCATGGGGCTGCGCTATGGGCTGGCGCTGGCCTGCGGCTATCTGCTTTATCTGATGCTGGTGCGCCTGTGGGCGGGCTGCATGCTTCGGCGCGACTGGGATGCGGGCGATGTGGGAGCCGATGTTTCCGGCTCCGGCGGCAAATCAGGCAGTGCCGACGCTGCGGGCTTTGAAAGCGGACAGGGAGGCTCCTACGGCGGCGGCGGTGCCGGCGGCCATTGGGACGATGGCGCGGCCATGCCTGATATCGCGCCTGCGTCGCCGGGCCTGGAGCTGCCCGATGTCGATGTATCGGGGCTGGACGCGCTCGATGAGGGTGCCGTGGTGCTCGTGCCGGTGCTGCTGGTGTTTGCCGCCCTGCTGGTGGCGGTCATGGGCATGGGCTCGCTGGTGTGGCTGGTATTCGGTGCCGATCTGTTTCTGACCGTGGCGGTAGAGGTGGCGTTTGCGCTGCTGATGACGCGAACCCTCTATGTGGTGGAGCGCGAAGGCTGGCTGCTGGCCGCGTTGCGCATCAGCTGGAAGCCCGTGCTCGGCGCCCTGGTCGCGGCCGTGGCGCTGGGGCTGCTCGCCGACTGGCTGTTTCCCCAGGCCGATACCCTGGCACAGGTGCTGCGCAGTCTTTGAGCGGCCTCAGTCCTGGTGCCTGGCGCCAGGCAGTTGCAGTTTCATACGCAGCCCGCCCAGCGGCGATGGCAGCGCCTGGATGCTGCCGCCATAGGTCTGAACCAGATCGCGCACGATGTCCAGGCCCAGACCGGCGCCGGGTCGCTGTTCGTCAAGCCGTTCTCCACGGGCAAAGATGCGCTCGCGCAACTCGGGGGCAATGCCCGGGCCGTCGTCGTCTATGTACAGGGTCAGTTGCTGGCTGTGCTCGCTGGCCGGCTCAATCTTCAAAACCACCTGCCAGCGCGACCATTTGCCGGCGTTGTCCAGCAGATTGCCCAGCATCTCCATCAGGTCCTGGGAGTCGCCCTTGAAGTCCCATTGGGTGGCATCCCCCTGCAGCTCGAAGCGTATGCCGCGCGCCGCATGCAGCTTGTCCATGGTGTGCACCAGGGAGTGCAGCGGACCGGCCAGCGGTGTGCGCAGGCCATGGCCCTGCTGCGCCGCTGCGGCGGCGGCGCGGGCACGGGCCAGGTGATATTCGACCTGGCGGCTGGCACTGGCGACCTGCTCGCGCACCAGGGTCGCCAGCGGGCTGTCCTGCTGCGCCGCCGCGTTGCCCATGATGCTCAGCGGGGTGTTGACCGCATGGGCCAGATTGCCGGCCTGGGTGCGGGCCCGCTCCACCATCTCGGCATTCATGCGCAGCACATGGTTGAACTCCTGAACCAGAGGCATGATCTCGGCAGGGTGCTCGCCCCTGATTTCCGGGGCTTCCCCCTGGCTCACGGCGGCCAGCTGACGGCGCAGCGCGGCCAGCGGAGCCAGCGCCAGCTGCAGCTGCACGACCACGGCGGCGATCAGCCCCGCTGCCAGCATGCACAGCGCGGCCACCAGCATCTTGGTAAAGCGCTGCAGCGGCGTGGCCAGCATGGCCGCGTCGGCAGCAATCATCAGGCGCAGCGGCGGGGCATCGGCCTCGGGCAGCTGCACGGTACGCGTCACGATCACCAGGGTGTTGCCATTGCCGTCCGACATATGGCCGTAGCTTGCCGGTGCATGCAGGGGCAGGGTGGGTTCCCAGACCTTGTCGGCCTGGAAGAAGGGCCAGTCCAGGGTCTGATCCCAGAGCGAGCGCGAACGCTGGATGCCGGCCTGAACCGTCTGTTTGCCGGCCGCATCGAGCTGGTCCACCTGCCAGTACATGCCCGATAGCGGCTGCTGCAGCAAGGGGTCGCCGGAGAAGGGCGAGACCGTGACCGGGACGGCCTGATCGGGCTGATAGTTGATGGCGCCGCTGAGCCGGTCGAGCTTGGCTACCAGTTGGCTGCGCAGCTGCTGGGTCAGATGCTCGGCAAACAGCGTGCGCAGACCCCAGCCCGTGAGCAGCAGTGCTGCCAGCACCCAGATCAGGGCACCCGCCAGCAGTCGCAGACGCAGCGAGTTCTTCCAGGAGCCAGCGCTCAGCGGTGGCGGCTGCTGGGTCATGGGGGAGTTCGGGGTGTGCTCGGACATAGGCTTTATTCTTGGTTGGATGGCGCGACCAGGCGATAGCCCAGGCCGCGCACGGTTTCGATCGAGCCTGCGGGCAGCTTTTTTCTCAGGCGCCCGACAAAGACCTCGATGGTGTTGGAGTCGCGGTCGCTGTCCTGCGGGTAGATATGCTCGGACAACTCGGTGCGCGAGACCACGGCGCCCATGCGCTGCATCAGCAGGGCCAGCACCTTGAATTCATGACTGGTCAGCGTCAGCGCCTGACCTTCGACGGTGACGCGGGCCTGGCGCGAGTCCAGGGTGATGGCCCCGCATTGCCACAGCGCGCTGGCATGCGGGCTCAGGCGCCGCAGCAGCGCCCGCAGTCGCGCCAGCAGCTCTTCCATGTGGAAGGGTTTGGCCAGATAGTCGTCGGCTCCGGCATCCATGCCTGCGACCTTTTCGTGCCAGGCGGCTCTGGCGGTGAGGATCAGTACCGGCATGGAGCGGCCCTGAGCGCGCCAGGCGCGCAGCACGCTCAGCCCATCGCGCACCGGCAGGCCCAGGTCCAGCACCGCAGCGTCGAAGCTCTCCACCTCGCCCAGGTATTGCGCCGTCTCTCCATCGGCGGCCGTCTCCACGGTGTGGCCGGCCTGCAGCAGGGCCTGATGCAGCTGCTCGCGCAACGTGGGTTCATCTTCAATCAGCAGGATTCGCATGCTCTACAGCCTTCCTGAGTGCCGGGGTTCACTTCTTGCGCTTCATGCTGATGAGGCTGCCGTTGCTGGCATCGATCTCCAGCTTGACCACCTTGCCGTCGCTTTGCAGCAGCCGGATCTCGTAGACAAAGCGGCCGTCCTCGCGGTCGAACTCCACCTTGATGACCTGGCCCTGGTATTGCTGCTCGACCTGGTCCAGAACGGTGCGCAGCGGCAGCACCTGACCCTGGCGCAGGGCCTGACGGGCAAGCTCGTGGTCGTTGTCACCGGCATCCGAGGTGGCTGGCCACAGGCTCAGCGCGGCAAAGCCTGCCGTTGCCAGCAGCATGGCCAGCACGGCATGAAGGGCGCGCCGGCGTGGGCGGTGCGCAGATTGCGGGTCATTCGAGGCGTTGAAAAAAGACATGGCGAGCGGGCTTGAGTGGGAGGTGATGAGGTCTGGTTGCGTGCTGCAGTCAAGGTTATAGGCCTGCATCGATGAACGAAAGCTGAATGGCGGCTTCAGAAACGGTTCAGGAGGGAATGCGAACAATCGACCGCAACCCGCAACCCGCAACCCGCAACAGAGCGCCTCTCGCCCGGCGGGCCGTCCTTTTTTGTCCCATCGTTCACCAACCGACTGCAGGAGTTTCCATGTCCTATCTTCAAGCCCCCGTCTTTGCTATGCCCGCCCGCGTCTTGTCGCTATACCGGTCCGTGCAGCGCCGCGGCGGCATCGCCTTGCTGGGGGGCGCTGCGCTGCTGTCCGCAGGCACCTGTCTGGCCGCAGAGAACACTCTGGCGGATCGTGCCTCGGCCTCGGTGGCGGCAGTGCGTGGCATGACGCTCGGACCGACCCTGTCCATCCGCGATGTCTGCGACCGGCTGGAGAAGGCCGGCTATCGCGAATTCCAGGAAGTGGAATGGGACGACGGCCTCTACAAGGTCAAGGCCACGGCCAGCGACGGACGCTTTGTGAAGCTCTATGTGGATGGACGCAGCGGCGAAGTGCTGCGCGTACGCAGCAAAAGCTGAGTTCGCTATTTTCTTGATAGCTTCTGGCGCCTTCTGATGGTGGTTTTCAGTGACATTTGTATCGGAAATGAGCACTGCACAGTGCAAGGCGCTATGGTTTGAAGAGTTGTAAACGGCTGCGCTTTGCTCAAAGTATTGTGAGCAAATGTGAAACCTGTCGTCCTGGCGAGCCAGTACTGCGTTGCAATGGAAAGGCAGACCGTGCAAGGTTTGCAGAGCAACTCATAACAGGGACTGCGGCGCATGGAATGTGCATGCGCCAATCAGGAGATTTCCATGCAAATCAATCAACGCTGGGGCCGCTTGGCCATGGTGAGCGCAATCGTTGCGGCTCTGTCGGCCTGCGCGGCCTATCCTCAAGGCGGCTATCAGAACAGCGGCTACCAGGGCGGCTACTCCCAAGGTGCTTATTCGGGCTCGGGCTACCCCGGCAGCACCCAGGCCTATCCTGTGGGCAACAACCAGGCCCAGACCTATCCCGCCAATAACTGCGGCTACAACAATCCCAACTGCTACTCGCAGCAGCCTCAGCAATACGCCCAGCAGGGTCGTGTGATGAATATCGAGACCGTGCGCGTGCAGGACGGCAGCGGTGTGGGCGCGGGCGGCGCGATTGCAGGCGGCGTGATCGGCGGCGTGCTGGGCAACCAGGTGGGCAAGGGCTCCGGCCGTACGCTGGCCACGATTGCCGGTGTGGTGGGCGGCGCATTGGCCGGCAACGCCGTGCAGAACAGTGTGGGCGGCGGCAGCGTGCGCGATATCTACCGCGTCACCGTGCAGCTGCAGGACGGCAGCGTGCGCGCTCTGGACTACCAGCAGCCTCCGCAGCTGAGCATCGGCGAATACGTGCGCGTGGAAGGCAACCAGATCTTCCGCCGCTGAGCACTCAGGCGCGCATGACAAAAGGGACTCCTTCGAGTCCCTTTTTATTTCTTTGCCTGAAGCGATGAGTGATGCCTGAACCTGTGGCGCAGCGTCACTCAATGACAGCAAGCAAGAGCCTGGGCAGCCCCACGGCCTCGTAGCGAAGCTGTCGTCCCCCATAGGGGGAAGGCGCAAAGCGCCTCAGGGGTGTCAATGCAGTGTTTCACTGCCCGGGGCCATGGGCTCGATGCGGAAAAAGCCCGTGCCCGCTGTGCCGCGACCGATTTCCTCTTCGGTGGCCTCGCGAACGGCTTCGATCTTGAGGTGCAGGCGGATGGCGATTCCGGCCAGCGGGTGGTTGCCGTCCAGCACCACATGTTCGGGATAGATTTCGGTGACTGTGTAGAGCAGATCGGCAGGCACGGGGTTGGTGCCCTTGGGCATGGCGGAGCTCTCGAAGCTCATGCCTTCCTCGATCTCTTCGGGGAACAGCTCGCGCTTTTCCAGGAAGATCAGGCTCTCGTCATAGTCGCCGAATGCCTCTTCGGGCTCCAGGTGCAGGTCCAGCGCGGTGCCTACGCCGTGGCCTTGCAGAGCCTCTTCTATGCGCTTGAACAGGTCATCGCCGCCGACGAGAAATTCCACGGGCTCGTCCAGCACGTCCAGCTCCTCGCCCAGGGTGTCTTTCAGTGTCCAGGTCAGGGCGACCACGCATTGTTGGGTAACTTCCATGGTGTGTGTATGCAGTTGGTGGGCCGCGGGCCAGTCCCGCCGCCGAAATTGAAACGCCGCCACGGCCGTGGCGCAATGGCAGGCATTGTCCCATGCGCTGCCCGGAACTGCAGCACAAGCCTTTTGTTACACCCTGCAAAAAGCACTTGCACGGCCTTCACATTGGCGCTCTTGCAGGCCTGCATACTGACCCCATCTCTGCTGCAAGTAATTTGCGGGCTTAAAGGAAGGCACCATGACCCCTCAGGAACAACAACTGCTGCAAGACCTGTGCGCCAGGCTGACGCTGACCCAGGGCCAGCCCAAGGACGTGCAGGCGGATGCCGAGCTGCGCCGTGGATTGAGCAATGCGCCCGATGCGCTCTACTGGCTGGCCCAGCGCACCTTGATGCTGGAGCAAGCCATTCAGCAGGCCCAGCAGCAGATCGGCGAGCTGCAGCAGCAGGTGAAACAGGCCCAGCAAAGCCAGAGCCAGGGCGCAGGCAGCTTTCTCTCGGGTGGCCTGGGCACGCACTTCGGCCGCGCTCCCGAGCGTTATGCCGAGGACGGCGGCTACGCTGCCAATGCCCAGCCTCCCTATCAACCCCAGTACCAGCCCCAACACCAGCCGCAAGCGGCGCCTCAGCCCTCCAGCTGGCGCGACCGTTTCTTTGGCGGTGGCTCGGCGCCGCGTGCTGCAGCGCCGCAGGCCTACGGCCAGCCAGCTGCCGCGACCGGCAGCAGCTTCCTGGGCAATGCCGCAGCGGCCGCCGCCGGTGTGGCGGGCGGCATGTTTTTGTTCAACGGGCTGGAGAATCTGATGGGCGGCCATCACGCCAGCTCGGGCAGTCAGAGCGGCGGCAGCGAAAGCAAGTCGCTGGCGCAGGACAGCAGCCAGGGCCTGCATGGCGACAGCGGCAATCCCTCCAGTCTGGCCAACGATGCGGGTCTGGGCAGCATAGACAACTCAGCCAGCTTTGACAGCGGCAGTTGGGACGATGGCGGCGGCTTCTTTGACGATGACTTTGCCTGATTACATGCTTTGAGATTTTTGAGGCTCAAGCCCTTTTCCATCAAACGCTAGCAGCTATGGATTAGATAGTGAGAAGGAAAAAAGAAAGCCACCTGGCGTTCTCAAATCAGGTGGCTTTTTTTATTTCAGTAGCGGTGGGCGCGAGCTTTAACTAGGGCGCGACCTAAGTGCGGGACAGCAAGCAAGCGCCGCCGCGCAGCAAAGCTGTCGTCCCCCTCCGCGAAGCAGAGAGGGGGAAGCGGCGGGGCCGCCCAGGCAAAGCCGCTCAGGGGGTCTTCAGAACGGATAGTGGCGTTCTGCGGTCTGCATGGTCACCCAGCGGGTTTCGGTAAAGGCATTGATGCCCTGCTGGCCGCCGAAATGGCCGTAGCCCGAGGCCTTGACGCCGCCAAACGGCATCTGGGCTTCGTCATGCACCGTGGGGCCGTTGATATGGCAGATGCCGGCCTCGATGCGCGCAGCCACACGCCAGCCGCGGGCCGTGTCGCGGGTGAAGACTGCGGAGGACAGACCGAATTCGTTGTCATTGGCCGTGGCAATGGCTTCTTCCTCGCCGTTCACGCGCACTATGCCCTTGACCGGGCCGAAGGTCTCCTCGTGGAAGATGCGCATCGCCGGCGTCACATGGTCGATCAGCGTGGCAGGCATCAGCGTGTTCTCGGCCTTGCCGCCGCAGACGATTTTCGCGCCCTTGGCCAGAGCGTCGTCGATCATGGCATTGCAGCGCTCCACCGTGGCCAGATCGACCACCGAGCCCAGCACCACGGGGCCCTTGCGCGGGTCACCCAGCGGCAGGCTGCTGGCCTTGGCGGCAAACTTGGCGATGAACTCGTCGGCCACCTTGTTATCCACCACAAAGCGCTCGGTGGACATGCAGATCTGGCCCGAGTTGGCAAATGCGCCAAAGGTGGCAGCGTTCACGGCCGCATCGATATCGGCATCGTCCAGCACCAGGAAGGGGGCCTTGCCGCCGAGCTCCAGCAGCGCGGGCTTGAGATGTTTGGCGCAGGTCTGACCGATGATGCGGCCTACCTTGGTGGAGCCGGTAAAGCTTACGCGACGCACGGCGGGATGGGCCACGATGGCCTCGACCACGCTGCCCGCATCGGCGGGCGCATTGGTCACAAAGTTCACCACACCGGGGGGCAGGCCTGCGTCCTGCAGCGCCTCGATGATCAGGCCGTGGGTGGCGGGGCAGAGTTCCGATCCCTTGAGAATCACGGTATTGCCGCAGGCCAGGGCCGTGGAGATGCTGCGCACGGCCAGGATCACGGGAGCATTCCAGGGCGCGATACCGAGCACCACGCCAGCGGGCTGGCGCACGGCCATGGCCACGCTGCCAGGTACGTCCGAGGGGATGATCTCGCCATTGATCTGCGTGGTCAGCGAAGCCGCCTCCAGCAGCATGCTGGCGGCCAGATGCACGTTGAAGCCGGCCCAGATGCCCGAAGCGCCGGTTTCTGCGGCCATGGCGGCGGCAATCGCTTCGCCCTTGGCTTCCAGCGCCTGCGAGGCCTTCATCAGCATCGCGCGGCGGGCATTCGGCCCCAGCTGCGACCAGGCGGGGAAAGCGGCTGCCGCAGCTTCGCAGGCGCGGATGGCGTCTTCGGTGGCGGCGGCGGGTGCAAGCGTGGCAACCGAGCCATCCAGCGGGTTCTTGCGCTCAAAAACTGCGCCATTGCTGGCGGCACATTCCTGGCCGCCAATCAGCATTTTTTGTTCGATCATGTGTGTCTCCTTTTAAGGGTTGAGCCAGTCAATAAGACTGGTGATTGTTCAAGGCTTTCAATGAAGTGCGGCCTATAAAGAGGCACCGAGCAAGGGCCTAGGCGGCCCCGCCGCCCCGCAGCATGGGCTGCCCCAGCAAAGGCACCGTCCCCCTCAGGGGGAAGCGGCGCAGCCGCTCAGGGGGTATCTATCTCTCTCAATGTTCGCCGCCCAAGTAAGCGCGTCTGACAGCAGCACTGCTGCCAAGTTCTTGTGCCGAGCCTTCGCCCACGATGCGCCCGGTTTCCAGCAAGTAACCACGGTCGGCAATGGCCAGGCTCTGGCGCGCGTTCTGCTCCACCAGCAGCACGCCCATGCCCAGCGTCTTGATGCGCGCGAGGGCTGCGAACAGCTCCTTGCACATGAGTGGAGACAGGCCCAGCGAAGGCTCGTCCAGCAGCAGGATATCGGGCTGGCTCATCAACGCGCGGCCCACGGCCACCATCTGTTGCTCGCCTCCGCTCATGGTGCGCACGGCCTGGCCCAGACGATCACGCAGCTTGGGAAAGAGGGCGAAGACCTGCTCCAGATTCCGGGCTTCATTGGCGCGTGCGCGCCGGGGCTGGGCTCCCAGCAGCAGGTTTTCCTTGACGCTGAGATCGCCGAATACACCGCGCCCCTCGGGCACCAGGGCCAGGCCCGATTGCACGATGGCATGCGGCGGCAGCTGCATCAGCTCCTGCCCGGCCAGTTGCGCGCTGGCACCGGCCTGCGGCGTGACCATGCCGCCCAGCGCCTTGAGCAGGCTGGACTTGCCCGCTCCGTTGGCGCCCAGCATGACGACCAGTTCGCCAGGCTGCACCTGCAGGCTGACCTGGTGCAGCGCCTCATGCTTGCCGTAGCTCACCGAGATATTGCGCACTTCAAGCATGGCTGGCCTCCGCTGACCGGTCTTCATCTGCACTCACTTCTTCCCCCAGATAGGCACGCACCACCTCGGGCTCTTTGAGCACCTGGGCCGTGGGGCCGTCGGCTATTTTTGTGCCCGCGTTCATCACCACGCAGCGGCTGCACAGCGCGTGTACGGCGTCCATCACATGTTCGACCATGAGAATCGTCAGCCCCGTGGCCTGCAGCTGTCGGATCAGTGCAATGCCCTGCTGCAGCTCCGTGGGGTTCAGGCCTGCCAGCCATTCGTCGAGCAGCAGGATCTGCGGCTCCAGCGCCAGCGCGCGGGCCAGCTCCAGGCGCTTCTGGTTGATATAGGTGAGGTCGCCTGCGGGAGTATTCGCAAATTCGGCCAGACCGACTTGATTCAGCAGTTGCAGGGCACGAGCAGCGGCAGGTTTGCCAAACAGTGGCCTCGGCTTGAAGGCCATGCCGGCAATGACGTTGTCGGTGCAGCTCATGGAGCCCAGCACCTTGACCAGCTGGAAGGTGCGCGCCACGCCCAGGCGGGCAATCTGGTGGCTTTTGAGCGGGTGGATGGGCTTGCCGTTGAATACGATCTCGCCGCCGTTGACGGGCAGGGCGCCCGAGATCAGATTCATGGCCGTGGTCTTGCCCGAGCCATTGGGGCCGAGCAAGCCCACGACCTCGCCCGGGTAGACGTCAAAGCTCAGTTCGTTGACGGCCACCAGGCCGCCGAAGCGCTTGGTGGCGCCGCGTACGGAAAGCAGGGTGGCGGTCTTCATGGCTGGCCTCCCTTTTTGTGGAACAACTTGGCCAGCACGCCAGACAGGCCCTGGGGAATGAAGTACACGATCACGATGAACACCAGGCCCAGCAGAATCGAGAAATGGTTGGGGAAGTTGGCGCCCAGGTACTCGAACAGCAGCACCAGCGGCACGGCCCCCAGGATCGGGCCGAACAGCGCGCCGGCACCGCCGAGCAAGGCCATGATCAGGGTCTGGAACGAGACGGCTGGAGCAAAGGCAATGCTGGGGTCGATATAGGTCCAGCGCGGAGCCATGATGGCGCCCGTGACGGTGATGAACACGGCGCTGACGGCGAACAGCAGCAGCTTGGCCGTGGTGGTGTTGATGCCCACATGGGTGGCCACGGTCTCGTCCTCGCCGATCACGCGCAGCGCCAGACCCAGGCGCGAGCGGTTGATGAGGGCGCGCAGCGTCAGCACCAGGGCCAGCATGGCCAGCAACTGCCAGTAGATATCGAGCTGGGTGATCTCCACGAACACATAGCGGCCCAGATCCTTGGTGATGTTGACTTCCCACCAGGTGACGAGCTGCTTGACCAGCTCGGCCAGGCCGAAGCTGAAGATCACAAAGTACACGCCCGACAGCCGCAGCGTGGACAGCCCCACGATCAAGGCCATGACCAGACCCACGCCGGCCGCAATCCCCAGTACGGCGGCCCAGGGCAGGGACTCGCCGAACACCGCGGTGACATAGGCGCCCATGCCGAAGAAGGCGACGGTGGCCAGCGAGATATAGCGCGTCGGTCCCGAGAACAGCGCCCAGGCCGTGGCCAGCACGCAGTACATCAGGATGCTGATCATGAGCGAGAGGTAGTACTCGTCCGTCAGCCAGCGCGGCAGCAGGGCCAGACCGGCGGTGGCGATGGCGCAGATGGCCCAGATCAGAATTTCTTTGCGGCTCATCGTGCAGTCCTCCCGAACAAACCGGTGGGCTTGAACAGCAGCACCAGCAGGAACACCGCGTAATTGACGGCCAGCGTCAGGCCGGGGTCGACAAAGGAGGCAACCAGCGTTTCGGCAAAGCCCAGCAGCATGCCCGCGACCAGGCAACCCATGAGATTGCCCACGCCGCCCATAATGACGACGATCAGCGCCTTCATGGCAAACATGGTGCCCATGCCGGCCGAGAAGGGCAGAAACATGCTGACCAGCACGCCGCAGATCGCCACCAGGGCACCGCCCAGACCGTAGGCCAGGGCCGCTGTGCTGCGCACATTGATGCCGACCAGATGTGCGAACTGTGGTGCCACGGACACAGCGCGTACCATGGCGCCGGCGCGGGTGCGGGTCAGCAGCAGGTACAGGCCGCTGCCCAGCACGATCGCAAAGCCCAGCACCAGCAGACGGTTGGCCGCGACCTTGCTGCCCAGGATCTCCACGGGTTCGGACAGATAGCTGTAGCTGTGATAGTCGCCGCCGAACATCACCAGCATGACACCCTGGACGACGAACAGCATGCCGAAGGTGGCCAGAATCGAATCCACCTCCAGCGCCGGTCCGCCCTTGGCGCGGCGCACCAGCGGCGTCAGCAGCAGCTGATAGATCAGCCACTGGATGGCAAAGCCCAGCGGCACCACCAGCAGCACCAGAAGCAGCGGTGAAATACCCCAGCTGCTGACCGCAAAAAAGGCCAGGAAGGCCGGTGCAATCAGAAACTCCCCATACGAGAGATTCATGATGCGCGCCACGCCATACTGCAGCGTCAGCCCCATGGCCACCAGGCCGTAGAGCCCGCCCAGCATGGCGCCAGCGAGAAGGATGTCTATTAAATTCATAGCGTATACCGCTGGTGATTCATTGTTCTTGTTATGAAATCAATGCAAAGTGAAAGCAAGACATGCGCAACCAGCTCTTGTTTTGATAGTTCTTGCGGAGCTGGACACACATGGCGGCCATGGGGTATCAGAGATGCCGAGCAAGAGCCGCCTCGCGGCGATTGCATCGTCCCCCTCCCATAGCGCGAAGCGCGTAGAGAGAGGGGGAAGGCGCGCAGCGCCTCAGGGGGAGCTACGGGGGATAACCGCAGGTTTAACCCCCGCCCGGTTCGTCGGCGCAATCGCATTGAACTCGCCGTTCTGCCACTGGCCCACATGCCAGAGCTTGGTCAGCATCTGGCCTTCGAGCTTGACGGGACCGAGCACGGTCTCGAAGCTGCCGCTCTTGAGCTCCTGGGTCACGGCGGCGCGATCGATCTTGCCCACGCGCTCGATGGCCTGCTGCAGCATCTGCAGCGAGGTGTAGACGATGGGGCTGGCAAAGCGGTCCGATTCCTGGCCGGTCACCTCCTTGAAGCGCTTCAGATAGGCCTGCATCTGCGGGTTGCCGGCATCGATGCCGCCCGGCGCCATCACGCCTTCGGCCGCAGCGCCGAACTTGCCCTTGAACATGGGGAATTGCGTGCCCACGCCGGTGAACAGCACCTTGGAAGCCAGGCCCAGCGTCCTGGCCTGCTCGCTGATCAGCATGGTGTCGGGTGGGTAGGAGTAGGCCACGAAGGTGTCGGCACCCTTGCCCTTGGCTTCGTTGATGATGGGCGTCATGTCCTGCGTGCCGATCGGATAGCTCTTGTCGTAGACCAGCTCGAAGCCATGCTGCTTTGCGGCCTTACGTGTGGCATTGGCCAGCTCCACGCCAAAGCCGTCGGCGATATTGATCATGGCGATCTTGTTGTTGATCTTGCCGTCCTTTTTGGCCTTTTCCAGCATGGCGACCAGGCCCTCGGCATATTCGCCGCCCGTGCCCAGGAAGAAGAAGGCATGCTTCCAGCGCTTGGCCAGATCGGGGGCCTTGTCGGTCACCGAGGTGGCCGCCAGCAGCGGGTATTTGTGCTTTTCGTAGGTCGGCCCCACAGCCAGGTTGGAGCCCGTGCCCCAGGGCGGCAGCACGAAGTCGACCTTGTCCTGGGTGATCAGGCGCTCGGTGGCGCGCACGGCCTCCTCGGTGCTGGAGCGGTCGTCGTATTCGATGACCTCGATGGGCACGCGCTTGTTATAGGCCTTGAGCATGATGCCGCCAGCGTCGTTGATCTCCTTGACCCAGAGCTTGTAGTTGGGTGCCGTGGTCACGGAGGTACCGCCCGCGTTGACGCCCGTCTTGGCAATTGCCCAGCCGATGCGGATGGACTTGGGCGCTTCCTGGGCCAGTGCCGTGCCGCACAGGCCCGCCAGGGCGGTGGCCGCGACCAGACTCTTGAGAACAAAACGCTTGTCGGCGAATGTCATGCTTGTCTCCTTTTTGATGGACGGGTGTCCGGGTTCTTCGGCCATCGTAGGAAAGTGCGGCGGCAGGGGTTTGTCTGGGCGTGCATTGCGTCTTGTCTGAGCATGCAAGTGTCTGTGGGTAAACACTGATTTCCCTGCGAGGCGCCGGTTTTGCCCGGACCCGGGTCCGGGCTGCTATGGATAATGAAGCATCCTGTTACTTCTTCAGGAGCCGAGATGCGGCCAGACATTCCTGCCAACCAAGTGATCGAGAAGATGACCGAGATGCAAGGTGCTCAAGCCGTGGGCGCCTGGCAGCACTGGATGTCCACGCTCTATGGACTGGAGAGCGATGTCTATGGTGACCAGCATTTCTCGGCGCGACTGGGCACCTTCGAGCTGGGGCCGGTGGGCATGACCCGGATCGAGGCCAGCCGCCATCGCGTGAGGCGCACTTCGGCCAGCATGGCACGCCGCAGCACCGACTTCCTCAAGATCGTGGCCCCCTGGCATGGCGAGGCTCGCGTCTGCCAGAACGGGCGCGAAGCCGTGGCGCGCAGCGGGCAGTGGCTGATCTATGACACCACGCAGGAGTACGAGGTGCTCAACCCGGAGTGGTGCGAGCATCTGATCATCACCCTGCCCAAAAGCCGCTTTGAAGATCATGGCCGAGCCATCGATGCCCTCATGGGGCGCTATGTGGGCGGCAGCGAAGGCGTGTCCCGCATTGCGCTGGACATGATGCGCGGCACTTTTGCCGAATGCCGTGCCATGGGCCAGGGCCTGGCCCAGCATGTGACGGATTCGCTGCTGCAGCTGATCCAGCTGTCCCTGCTTGACGCCTGCGGCCGCGCGGCCTCGCTGAGCGCCAGCGAGCTGCTGCTGGGCCGCATCAAGGCCTACGTGCGCCAGCACCTGCGCGATCCGGCCCTGAGCGTGGATGCCGTGGCCGCAGCGCTCAACTGCAGCAAGCGGCATCTCTACAACGCCTTTGCCGATGAGCGGCTGTCCATCAGCCAGCATATCTGGGCCGAGCGCGTGGCCCTGTTCCAGCGCGAACTGCTCAGTCCTGCCAATCGCCACTGCACCTTGACGGAGCTGGCGCTGGCCAGCGGCTTTGCCAGCGGCGCGCATCTGAGCCGCCTGTTCAAGCAGCACACGGGGCAGACGCCTGCGCAGTTCAGGGCCGGCGTGCAGGCATCGAGCCTGTTGAATTGAGTATCGAGCTGGCCTCGGGCTCAATCAGCCGCAGCACTGACTGCGATTGATGAAACAGCAAGCCGGAAGTTGCAAAGCCGCCCGGCGCTTTCCTGCCAGGCGGTTCATGGCCGGCGCAAGGCGCAAGCCCTTGCTGCGCCTGCCGTTCCATCGCGCTTAGAAGGGGTAGTGGCGCGGGCTGGTCTGCATGGTGATCCAGCGGGTATCGGTGAAGGCATCGATGCCGGCCTGGCCGCCGAAGTGGCCGTAGCCCGAGTTCTTCACGCCGCCGAAAGGCATTTGTGCTTCGTCGTGTACGGTGGGTCCGTTGACATGGCAGATGCCCGCCTCGATGCGACCGGCCACGCGCCAGCCGCGGGCCGTGTCCCTGGTGTAGACGGCGGAGGACAGACCGAACTCGTTGTCGTTGGCCATGGCGATGGCCTGCTCTTCGCCACGTACGCGCACGATGGCCTTCACCGGAGCAAAGGTCTCTTCGCGGAAGATGCGCATCTCGGGGGTCACGCCATCGATCAGCGTGGCGGCCATCAGGGTGTCGTTGGCCTTGCCGCCGCACAGAATCCTGGCGCCCTTGCCCACGGCATCGTCGATGAGTTCGTTGACGCGGTGCACGGTGTTCATGTCCACGACGGAGCCCAGCACCACCGGTCCCTGGCGAGGGTCGCCCAGAGGCAGGCTTTGGGCGCGGCCCACCAGCTTGGTGATGAATTCCTCGGCTACGGCCTCGTCCACGATGATGCGTTCGGTGGACATGCAGATCTGGCCCGAGTTGGCAAAGGCACCGAAAGTGCAG
Source organism: Comamonas sp. Tr-654 (assembly GCF_011752915.1). Classification (NCBI taxonomy): domain Bacteria; kingdom Pseudomonadati; phylum Pseudomonadota; class Betaproteobacteria; order Burkholderiales; family Comamonadaceae; genus Comamonas; species Comamonas sp. Tr-654. Next base: position 62,838 of record NZ_VWWQ01000003.1, on the reverse strand, counting down.
CCGGCCACGGCGGCATCGATGTCGGCATCGTCCAGCACCAGGAACGGGGCCTTGCCGCCCAGCTCCAGAATGACGGGCTTGAGGTATTTGGCACAGGTCTGGCCGATGATGCGGCCCACGCGCGTGGAGCCGGTGAAATTCACACGGCGCACGGCGGGGTGGGCCACCATGGCTTCGACCACGGCACCGGCGTCTTCGGGCGCATTGGTCACGAAGTTCACCACACCAGGCGGCAGGCCGCCTTCCTGCAGGGCTTCGATGATCAGGCCATGGGTGGCAGGGCACAGTTCCGAGCCCTTGAGAATCACGGTATTGCCGCAGGCCAGGGGCGTGGCAATGGCACGCACGGCCAGGATGATGGGGGCATTCCAGGGGGCGATGCCCAGCACCACGCCGGCGGGCTGGCGCACGGCCATGGCCAGGCTGCCGGGAATGTCCGAAGGAATCAGCTGGCCGTTGATCTGGGTGGTCAGCGATGCTGCTTCGAGAAACATATTGGCGGCCAGATGCACATTGAAGCCGGCCCAGATGCCCGAAGCACCGGTTTCGGCTGCCATGGCTGCGGCAAAGGCCTCGGCCTTGGCTTCCAGCGCCTGGGAGGCCTTCATCAGCATCAGTCGGCGCTCGGTGGGGCCCAGGGCAGCCCAGGCGGGAAAGGCAGCCTCTGCGGCTTGCACGGCACGCACGGCATCGGCCGTGGTGGCGGCCGGAGCGCGCGTGGCGACCGAGCCGTCCAGAGGGTTCTTGCGCTCGAAAGTGGCGCCGTTGCTGGCCTGGGCGGTCTGGCCGCCGATGAGCATGCTTTGTTCAATCATCTTCGCTTCCTTCACCACCAGGGGCGCGTGAGCATAGTCACTGCTGGTGGATGCTGTTTGAAAAGCGGGGGCGTCGCACAAGGCTTGCGTCACCGGGCTGGTCCCCCTCTGTCCTGATGTGCCGTCGGTCAATGGCGTGGAAGTGATCGTAGAAAAAGCCCGGGCAGCATGCTGTGCGCAATGTGCACAAACCGTTTGACGAATCGTGCACCTGACCTAGGGTTTGCACTAGATCGAGGTGCAGGCGGGAGATTCCCCGCGCTGCGAGCACCAGGGCGCGCACTTGCCGATAATTGCCATACTTTGCCGGCACAGGCAGGGATCGATACAACGAGGAGTCAAGGCCCATGACCGCGCCCGTGGTACTGAGTACCGATGGTCTTCCCGAGAAGGAAACTGCAGCTGCCTGGCAGGGCTGGATGGCACAGCTGTTTTCGGGGCTGGACACGGATATCTATGGCGACACCTGTTTTGACGGGCATCTGAGCGTGGCATACGCAGGCGATGTCATGCTTACCAAGCTGGAGGCCGGACGTCATCGCGTCATACGCGGCAGCCACCGCCAGCGCGACAGCGAAGCCGCCTATCTCAAGATCGTCGCGCCCTGGAGCGGTCACGCCGAGGTGGAGCAATGCGGCAGCCGGACCCGGGTGAGCAACGGCAACTGGGCCATCTATGACACCTCGCAGCCCTATGTGGTGGACAACCCTCAGCGCACGGAGCACCTGATCATGATGGTGCCCAAGCAGAGCATTGCCGAGCGAGGCCTGCGCCTGGAAAACCTCATGGGGCTATCCGTGGGAGGCAGCACCGGCATGGCCCGCATCGCGCTGCAGACCATGCGCAGCACCTATCAGGAGCTCGACAATATGACGGCGCCGCTGGCGCGCCGCGCCGGGGAGCTGCTGGTGGACATGGTGCACCTGTCCTTGCAGGCACTTGGCGGGCAGGCCACGGCGGTGACGCAGAAGCAGGCCTTGTATGAGCGTATCTGCGACCATGTGGCCAGCCATGTGCGCGATCCAGGGCTGTCGGTCGACCAGGTGGCCCAGGCGCTCAGCTGCAGCCGCCGTCATCTGCACAATGCTTTTGCGGGGCGTGAACAGTCGCTGGGCGCTTTCATCCAGCAAAGCCGGCTGGAGCTTTGCATGCGGGAGCTGCATTCCGCGGCGCTTGCGCATCGCACCATCACCGAGATCGCCATGGGCTGCGGTTTTGGCAACAGCGCTCACTTCAGCCGGGCCTTCAAGGCCTACACCGGCATGTCACCGTCCGAGTTCAGAGCGCTCGGTCATTGATCTGTGCAGACCAGCGATATCGAGGCCTATAGGACAATGCAGTCCGTTGCTTAGAAAGCAGGACTGGATTCATGGACATCAATACGCCGCTCACCCTGCTGGGTGGACTTACCGCTTCTCAATTCATGCGCAAGCACTGGCATAAAAAGCCTTTGCTGGTGCGTCAGGCCATTCCCGGCTTCAAGGCCCCGATTCCGCGTGCTCGCCTGCTGGCCATGGCGGGCGAAGAGGGCGTGGAGTCGCGCCTGATCCAGCAGCTGGAAGGCGATAACTGGAAGCTCAGTCACGGCCCGCTGTCCCGGCGCAGCCTGCCCGCATTGACCAAGCCGGGCTGGACGGTGCTGGTGCAGGGCGTGGACATGCATGACGCCAAGGCGCACGAGCTGCTGCAGCAGTTCCGCTTTGTGCCCGAGGCGCGTCTCGATGATCTGATGATCAGCTTTGCCACCGATCAAGGCGGCGTGGGGCCCCACTTCGACAGCTATGACGTGTTCCTGCTGCAGGCCCATGGCAAGCGTCGCTGGCGCATCGGCCGTCAGAAGGACCTGTCCCTGCAGCCGGGCAAGCCATTGAAGGTTCTCTCCCATTTCGAGCCCGAAGAGGAGTTCGTGCTGGAGCCGGGCGACATGCTGTATCTGCCGCCCAAATGGGCGCACGACGGTGTGGCCGAAGGCGAGTGCATGACCTATTCGATCGGTTTCCGCTCGCCCGATCGCAGCGAGTTGGGCCGTGAGTTGCTGCTGCGCATGTCGGATGAGCCCGACGAGCCCGAAACTCCGGTCATCTATCGCGACCCCAAGCAGGAGGCCGTGAGCAACCCGGCGCTGATTCCTGAAGCCATGTATGACTTTGCCCGCGAGGCACTGAAGAAGGCCATGGCCGAGCCGCTGGCGCTGGAGCGTGCACTGGGCGAGTATCTGAGCGACCCCAAGCCCAATGTCTGGTTCGAGCATGGCGATGAAAACGGCATGTTCGAGAGCGTGGTGCTGGATCGTCGCACGCGCATGATGTATGACGCCAAGCACATCTTCATCAATGGTGAAAGCTATCTGGCTGGCGGCCGCGATGCCACGCTGATGCGCAAGCTGGCTGACACCCGGGCGCTGTCGCGCAAGGATCTGGCAACAGCCAGCGATGATGCGCTGGAGTTGCTGTCATCGTGGTTCGATGCGGGCTGGGTTCGCTCAGGCGACTGAAACAGGGTGGACTTGTAACAGCGATCGTGCTAACTTACGGGTTTGTCCTCTGTGGCCTCTGTCGATTTGGCGGGCTTTGTGTAGATTATGTAAATCTTCGTCAAAGCTCTGTCAGGGATTTGACAGGAAGAAATTTATGCTCCACAGTGTGACTCAAGGCAAGCGTGGGCTTGCCCGGTAAATGAGAACGCACCGATTTGTGCAGAATTGTTTAGTTGCTGTCAGTATCAGTCAGCAATGGGCAAAACTACCTATAATGCGGTCTGAGTCGAATTTATCGTTTGACCTGATCTGCCATAGCGATCAATAGCTGCAAAAGGCTGACCGTAATGGCAATCTGCATACCGTCTGCTGAACCTACCATTTAGGAAATCGTCATGAAGAACTCTCTGATTCTGGCTACCGTGATCGCTGCTGCTGCTCTGGCTGCTTGCGGCAAGAAGGAAGAAGCTCCTGCTGCTCCCGCTCCTGCTGTGGAAGCTCCTGCTGCTCCCGCTCCTGCTGCTGAAGCTCCTGCTGCTCCTGCCGCTGACGCTGCTGCTCCTGCTGCTGACGCTCCTGCTGCCCCCGCCGCTGACGCTCCTGCTGCTCCTGCCGCTGACGCTCCTGCTGCTCCCGCCGCTGAAGCTCCTGCTGCCAAGTAATTCGCTGCATCAGCCAGCTCGAGGCCCAGGCCTTGAGCGTAAAAAAACCGCACTCAGGTGCGGTTTTTTTTGCGTCTGGATTTTGCAGCGAGTGCTTGAGCTGTGGATACAAGTCGCCATGCAAGGTCCGCACTTTCACTTGTCTTGTACTTGCACTTGAACTGAGTCTGGCGGGCAAGAACACGTCATGAGGATGCGAGCCTCAAGCCGGAGTTGTTCGATTCGTTCGGGCATGAAAAAAGCCACCAGGGCCGAGCCTGGTGGCTTTTGTATGCGAGCAATGCTTCTTACTTCAGATCATCGGTGATGATGCGCACGATGCGCTGGCCGTTGGCGCTGCTGTCGGGCTGGCCCTGCTCATTGAGCACGCTGACCTGGGACTTGTTGCCATCGCCCTTGACCTGGATCTGGTACTTCTGAGGCGCAGCGGCTTCCTTGCCCTGGCTGAAGATCTTGCTGAAGAAGCCCTTGGACTCCTGCTTGGCATTGGGATCCACATAGCGCACATAGTAGAGGCCACGGCTGCGGTCGCGGTCTTCCACGGTGAAGCCGGTACGGTCCAGTGCCACGCCAACGCGGCGCCATGCGCGCTCAAAGCCTTCTTCCAGCTGCAGTGTGGGCACGCCGTTGACGGTGTCCATGCGTGCGCTGGTCGAGGTGGTGGCTGCAGACCTGTCGGCCTTGGCGACGGCAGACGCCTGCTCTTCGCTCACGCCCAGCTTGACCATGATGCGGCGCAGGAATTCGGTCTCCAGCTCGGGGTCGCGAGGACGCGGTTGCCAGATGGTGTTGTCCTTGCGCTCGCTGGTATAGACCTCCTGCATGCCACGGTGGGTGACATAGATGCGGGTCTTGCCATCGGGTTCGCGCTCCAGGCGGGTGCGGAACTTGTCGCGCTCGCTGGTGGAGTAGAGCGAGTCGAACACCTTGCCCAGGCTTCTGCGGATGATGTCCTGAGGCAGCTTGGCGCGGTTTTCGGCCCAGTCGGTTTCGAGAATGCCCAGCTGGCGGTCTTCCATCGCATAGATGAAGCCGTTTTCCAGCCAGAAATCGCGAGTCGGCTCCCAGAGCTTGTCGGCTCCGCGATCCACCACCAGCCAGTGCTCGGCGCCGTCACGCTCGATGCGGACGTCGCCAATCTTGTTGGCCGCGGTGTTGTTGTCGGTCGGCTTGGCTGCCTGGGCATTGGCCTGCATGGCAGCAGCGGATACCACGCCACCAGGGACGGTATAGCGCGAGTCTTGCGACAGCTGCGTCAGATCCGGAGGAACTTCGAGAGAGGGAGCTTGATTCTTGCCCGCGCTCTTGTAGTCGATCTTGGTCTCTTGGAACGTGGTCGTGCAGGCAGACAGGCCCAGCGCGATGCTGAGCAGGCTCAAACGTGCTGTTTGTTGTTTCACGCGGATTGTCCTTGGGTAGCGTTCAAGCTATGTGCGAAAAACCGCTAGCTTAGCGCAACTCGATCAGAGTACGCCAACTTTACGCAGAGCATCCTCAACAACTGCTTCGCATTGCTCGCTCAGCTGCGTCATGGGCAGGCGCATGGCGGGGCCGCACAAACCCATGCGGGCTGCTGCCCATTTCACGGGAATGGGATTGGCTTCCACAAACAGGCTCTTGTGCAGGGGCATGAGCTTGAACTGGATTTCCATGGCGCGCTTGGTATCGCCGGCCATTGCGGCCTTGCACAGCTCGCTCATCAGACGGGGGGCGACGTTGGCCGTCACGCTGATATTGCCGTGGCCGCCGCACAGCATCAGTGCCACGGCGGTGGGGTCGTCACCGGAGTAGACGCCGAAGCCGGCAGGCACATCGCGGATCAGCCATTGGGCACGCTCGATGTTGCCGGTGGCTTCCTTGATGCCGATGATGCCGGGGATCTGGGCCAGACGCAGCACGGTCTCATGCTGCATGTCGGCGACCGAGCGACCGGGCACGTTGTACAGAACCACGGGCAGGTCGCCAGTGGCTTCGGCGATGGCCTTGAAGTGCTGGTACTGGCCTTCCTGCGTGGGCTTGTTGTAGTAGGGAACGACCTGCAGCTGGCTGTCTGCGCCCACCTTCTTCGCGTACCTTGCCAGCTCGATGGCTTCATGCGTGCTGTTGGCACCGCAGCCGGCCATGATGGAGACGCGGCCGGCGGCCTGCTCCACGGCGACGCGAATGATTTCGCAATGCTCTTCGACATTCACGGTGGGCGACTCACCGGTGGTGCCGACCACACCGATGCAGTTGGTGCCTTCGGCCACATGCCAGTCGATGAGTTTGCGCAGCGACGGGTAGTCGACGCTACCGTCTTCGAGCATAGGCGTAATGAGGGCAACAATGCTGCCAGTGAGAGCAACGGAGGGTGATGTCATATCCGCAATCAGAAAACGGTAAAAATGAATTCTACAAACAGGGACAGGGTGCAGGCAGTGGTTTGCTGTCAACAGTGTCTAGCAAAACTCTGTTTTTGTCGAAGTGTTGTCGATAAATGACGAAATGACGAAATATTTAATTTTTGTGCGTCATATTGTTTGTTGATTGACGGTCTGTTTCAGACGCCATGACGGCAATCCGGCCATGTTGCGGGTTCTGGCCGATGCGGCCGCGTCGGCTCGCTTGGGTGCCTGCCGCTTCGCAAAGGCCTGGGCCTGGAGCATCGGCCAGACCGCTGTGCAAAAAGGCATCAGGCTGGCAGCAAGGGGGCAGACGTGAGCGCTGCATCATCGGGCCGGATTGCGGCGATGCGCTGCACCACGCGCGCGGGCTGTTCAAGCAGACCATGCTCGTAGGCGACGATGTTCCAGCCGGAGCAGACCTGGAGCAGCTCGCCGGGAGCCAGCAGGAAGTCCGGGCGCGAGGGCTTGCCATAGGCTTCGTTGCCCTGGGCAAAGGTTTCGTAGAGCAGCACGCCGCCGGGCTTGACGCTGTCCAGAATCAGCGCCCACAGCGGACGCCACAGATAGTTGGTGACGACCACGCCGTCAAAGCTGCGGCCCGTCAGCGGCCAGGCGTTGTTCTCAATGTCGGCGGTAATCGTCTCGGCGATATCCGCTACGGACAGGGTGGCTTCCGGCGCCTTGTCCACGCTGGTCAGCCTGTGATCCAGGGCCGAGAGGAAACGGGTATGGCGGCCCATGCCGCAGGCCAGATCCAGCACCGAGCCCTGCGGGCGTACCAGATGGGCAAAGCGGGCAATCCAGGCGGAGGGTTCCTGCACGCAGTGGCTGGGGACAATCGCAGGAATGGCGGCGGCTGTGGGGGGCGGGGTGTGGCTGGTCATCTTGCGAAAACTATAGCAGTGCCCGCAGCCCTGTTCCTGGATGGCCTGCCGCAGCGTCAGATGTAGGTCACCAGCTCAGTGCGGCTTCACATCGTCCTTAAGCGCGGCCAGGGCCATGTCTTCCACCATGCCCGGGGCGATCAGCTTGATGAAGCGGCCCAGCTTGCCCTTGCCTGTCATCACCACCTCGCGCTGGCGGCGCTTCAGGCCGTCGAGGATGAGGCGCGCGCATTCGGCCACCGTCATCGCACCGTCTTCCTTGAGGCCGCTGACGCCTGCGGCTTCGCCTCTGGCGTTGTAGCCGTGGTAGCGGATGCGCGTATCCACCACACCGGGGTAGGCGGTGGTCACGCTCACGCCGGCGGGTTTGAGCTCGATGCGCAGGGCTTCGAAGAAGCCGGCCATGGCGAACTTGCTGGCGCTATAGGCCGTGCGGCCCGGCACACCGATCAGTCCTGCCAGTGAAGACACGGCGACGATGGAGCCCTGGCTGGCTTTGAGGTGCGGCAGCGCTGCGTGGGTGCACCAGACGCTGCCCCAGAGGTTGATGCGCATCAGCCTTTCATACCAGCCCAGGTCTTGTGCGCTAACCTGCTCGAACAGCGCATGGGCCGAGATCCCGGCGTTGTTGATCAGGGCGTCCAGCCCGCCGAACTGCTGCACGGCGGCGTCGATCAGCGCGCGGCACTGGGCCTCCTCGCTCACATCGGTGGGAACTTCCAGGACCTGTGCCCCCAGGGCCCGGCATTGTTCCGCCACGGCTTGCAGATTGTCGGCATTGCGCGCGGCCAGCGTCAGCTTCAGCCGGCTCTGATGGGTTTGCGCCAGCTGGCGGGCCATTTCGGCGCCTATGCCGTCGGAGGCTCCGGTGATGATGATGCGGGCCATGCTCTCTCCCGGCCATGCCGCCCGGGCTGGTTGCCCAAGAGCTCAGAAGCAGGCCCAGACCTGGTCTGCCAGTGTGAGCATGAATTCCGGTTGCAGATACAGGGCAAACACCGCCAGCAGCAGCAAGAGCACGGCACACCAGATGGAGAGGCGCTGCCAGAGTTTGAGCTGCATGGGTCTGTCTCCGGTATCAGGCGGCGCTGGGCGTGCGGCGCACAATGGCTGCCTCGCGCACGGGCAGGTTGACGACAGCGGCAAAAATGCCCAGGGCAATCGAGATATACCAGACCATGTCGTAGTTGCCGTTGATGTCGTAGAGATAGCCGCCCAGCCAGACTCCCAGGAAGCTGCCGATCTGGTGGCTGAAGAATACAAAGCCGCCCAGCATGGACAGATGCTGCACGCCGAAGATCTGGGCGATGGTGGCATTGGTCAGTGGCACGGTGGACAGCCACAGAAAGCCCATGGCGGCGCAGAAGGCATAGACCGACCAGGGCGAGAGCGGGGCCAGCAAAAAGGCCACGGTGGCCACCGAACGCAGCCCGTAGATCCCCGACAGCAGATAGCGCTTGGGCAGCTTCTGCCCCAGATTGCCGGCCAGATAGGTGCCGAAGATATTGAAAAGGCCGACCAGGGCCAGCGAATAGCTGGCCACATGGGGCGCCATGCCGAAGTCCTTCAGATAGCTGGGCATGTGCACGCCGATGAACATGACCTGGAAGCCGCAGACAAAGTAGCCCGCCATCAGCAGCAGAAAGCTGGGGTAGGTCCAGGCTTCCTTGAGCGCCTGACCCACGGTCTGCTCGCGCTTGATGGGCGTGCTGCCGCCAAAGCCCGGCTCGCGCAGGCCGAAGGCCAGGGCGGCGATCAGCAGCGCGAACAGCGCCAGTATCAGCAAGGCATTGGACCAGCCGAACTGCGCGATCAGCTTGCCTTCCACGGGCACCATGAAGAACTGGCCGAACGAGCCTGCCGCTGCGGCCACGCCCATGGCCCAGCTGCGCCGCGCCACGGGAATCTGGCGGCCCAGCACGCCGTAGATCACGGCATAGGTAGTGCCGGCCTGGGCCGCGCCGATCAGTACGCCGGCGGTCAGCAGGAACACCGTGGAACTGGGAGACAGCGCCATGCCGACCAGACCCAGGGCATAGAGGACGGAGCCGCCGATCAGCACCTTGAAGGCGCCGATGCGGTCGGCCAGCATGCCGACAAAGATGCCCAGGATGCCCCAGGACAGGTTCTGCACGGCGATGGCCAAGGAAAAGTTCTCGCGCGTCCAGCCCATGTCCTGGGTGATGGGCTGCAGCCAGAGGCCGAAGCCGTGGCGTATGCCCATGGAGAGCGTGACGATGGCGCCACCGCACAGAAGAATCTGCGCCATGGACATGGGGGCTGGAGTTGTCTTTGTTGTCATGCCGTGCGTGCGAAAAAAGGCCTGGGGTGCGGCCAGCACATCACTGTAACCAAAGCCGCTGCTTCGCGCCGGCACAGCTCGTCACATGTGCGCCAGCCTGTGCTGCCAGAATGCGGGAGCGGCGCCGGGCCCTGCGGGCGTACAGCAAGTCGTGAACCATAAAAAGTGAGCGCCTTGCGCACGGACTGCAATAAAAACTGATGTAAATCTATCTGAATCTATTGAATAACATGCGGTAAAAGCTATCTTATTGAGAGCTCCCGCAGCGGAAAAGATGCGCCGAAAACACGTTGCCAAGACAGATGTTCGGGCTTTGTGCAAGAGTATTGGGAGTAAACAACTGTGAATTTATCCAGCTCTCATCCGGAGAGGCCACTACAATCCGCCCCCATGGCAGTCAAACCGTCCAACGAATATTCCGAAGGCTCGATCCGCGTTCTCAAGGGTCTGGAGCCTGTCAAACAGCGTCCCGGCATGTATACGCGCACCGACAACCCCCTGCACATCCTGCAGGAGGTGATCGACAACGCGGCCGACGAGGCGCTTGCCGGCTACGGCAAGAAAATCAAGTTCACCATGCACGCCGACGGCTCCTACAGCGTGGAGGACGACGGGCGCGGCATTCCCTTCGGTCTGCACCCCGAAGAGAAGGCGCCCGTGGTGGAACTGGTCTTCACGCGTTTGCACGCGGGCGGCAAGTTCGACAAGGGCAATGGCGGCGCCTACAGCTTCTCGGGCGGTCTGCACGGCGTGGGCGTTTCGGTGACGAATGCGCTGGCCACGCGCCTGGAGGTGCAGGTGCACCGCGACGGCCAGGTGGCCACGCTGGTGTTCTCGGGCGGCGATGTGATCGAGCCGCTCAAGGTGCGCCCTCTGCAGGCCGGCGAGCGCAAGCAGGGCACGACGGTACGTGCCTGGCCCGATGCCAAATACTTCGAATCCTCGGCCCTGCCCATGGGCGAGCTGGTGCATCTGCTGCGCAGCAAGGCCGTGCTAATGCCCGGCGTGGCCGTTTCGCTGATCAATGAAAAGTCGCGTGACACCCAGAGCTGGCAGTTCAAGGGCGGTCTGCGCGACTATCTGGCGCAGAGCCTGCATGGCGAGCCCGTCATCCCCCTGTTCGAGGGCGAGGGCTTTGCCGACAAGAACAACGACAGCTTTGCCGAAGGCGAGGGCGCTGCTTGGTGCGTGGCCTTCACCGAAGACGGTGCGCCGCTGCGCGAAAGCTATGTCAACCTGATTCCCACCACGGCGGGCGGCACGCATGACAGCGGCCTGCGCGACGGCCTGTTCCAGGCCGTCAAGGCCTTTATCGACATGCACTCGCTGCTGCCCAAGGGCGTCAAGCTCATGCCCGACGACGTGTTCGCGCGGGCCAGCTATGTGCTCAACGCCAAGGTGCTGGACCCGCAGTTCCAGGGCCAGATCAAGGAGCGCCTGAACTCGCGCGATGCCGTGCGTCTGGTCTCGGGCTTTGTGCGCCCGGCGCTCGAGCTGTGGCTCAACGAGCATGTGGACTGGGGCAAGAAGCTGGCCGAGATCGCCATCAAGGCCGCCCAGACCCGCCAGAAGGCCGGCCAGAAGGTGGAAAAACGCAAGGGCAGCGGCGTGGCCGTGCTGCCCGGCAAGCTGACCGATTGCGAGAGCAAGGACATAGCCGTCAACGAGGTGTTTCTGGTCGAGGGCGACTCTGCGGGCGGCAGCGCCAAGATGGGCCGCGACAAGGAAACCCAGGCCATCCTGCCGCTGCGCGGCAAGGTGCTCAACACCTGGGAGGTGGACCGCGACCGGCTGTTCGCCAACAACGAAATCCACGATATCTCGGTGGCGATCGGCGTGGACCCGCATGGCCCCAATGACGAGCCCGACCTGTCCGGCCTGCGCTACGGCAAGATCTGCATTCTCTCGGATGCGGACGTGGACGGCTCGCACATCCAGGTGCTGCTGCTGACGCTGTTCTTCAAGCATTTCCCCAAGCTCATCGAAGCCGGCCACATCCATGTGGCGCTGCCACCGCTGTTCCGTGTGGACGTGCCTGCGCGCGGCAAGAAGCCCGCCATCAAGGTCTATGCACTCGATGCGGGCGAGCTTGATGCCATCATCGAAAAATGCGCCAAGGACGGCGTGCCGCGCGAAAAATGCCAGGTCAGCCGTTTCAAGGGCCTGGGCGAGATGAATGCCGAACAGCTGTGGGAAACCACGCTGAACCCCGATACGCGTCGTCTGCTGCCGGTGCAGTTCATGAATCTGGACTTTGCACAGTCGGAAGCCGTGGTCACCAAGCTCATGGGCAAGGGCGAAGCCGCCGCCCGCCGCGAGCTGATGGAGCTGCATGGCGATGCCGTGGAGGTCGATATCTAGGCGGGCGTTGCAACGCCTGCACTAGCGCTCACCAGCGGTCGATGGAGCCAGCCATGCACAAGCCCACGTTCGATGCCTCACCCAGCCAGCCGCCTGCGCGCGGCGGGTTCGCGTTTGTGCGTTTGCGACGTGCGGTGGCAGCTGCCTTGCTGGCGGGCTCGGGCTGGCTGGCCCTGGCGCCGGCGGCGTATGCCGATCTCTGGGCCTATGTCGACGAATTCGGCGTCACGCACTTTGCGGCCGAGGCGCTGGACGAGCGCTACAAGCTGTTCTTCAAGGGCGAGCTCTACGACAGCAGCCAGCCGGGTCTGCAGCTGAAGCCGGATTCGGCGGCCGAGGGGCTCAATGCCCGCACGCGCATGCAGAGCTTTTTCGAAGTCTCGCCGCGCTACAAGAGCGTGAGGCCGCATCTGCAGAAGGCGGCCGAGAGAACCGGCGTGGACTATGACCTGATCAAGGCCGTGATCGCCGTGGAGTCCGGTTTTGATGCCCAGGCCGTCTCACCCAAGGGCGCTGTCGGTCTGATGCAGCTGATGCCGGCTACGGCCGAGCGCTTTGGCGTGGCGGTCAGCAAAAAGCGCAGCCTGCAGCAGCAACTGGTCGACCCGGCCGTGAACGTGCCTGCCGGCGCGCGCTATCTGAGCTATCTGATGGACTTGTTCCCGGGCCGGCTCGATCTGGTGCTGGCCGCCTATAACGCAGGCGAAGGTGCAGTGCAGAAGTTTGGCAAGGCGATTCCGCCCTATAAAGAAACAATGAATTACGTCAAGGCCGTCACGGGCATTTACGAGCAGCTGCAGGCAGCCAGGCCCCTGAGCGGCCGGCTGGCTGCGGCCGGCTCGGCTGGCCGCGGCGGCTCCCGCATACGCATGACTCTGCCGGGCGCGGCCCCTGCGGCCGCGGACGCGCAAATACCTTGAGTCGCCGGATCGGCGCAATTTGGAAAATCACAAAGAATTCATGAGCGATCAAACCACACTGGATTTGTCTCAACAAGCCGCTGGCGATGCACTGGACCTGGGTCAATACGCACAGCGCGCCTATCTCGAATACGCTTTATCGGTGGTCAAGGGCCGAGCCCTGCCGGATGTCAGCGATGGCTTGAAGCCCGTGCAGCGCCGCATTCTCTATGCCATGGAGCGCATGGGCCTGAGCTATAGCGGCCCGAACGGCAATACGGCGGCCAAGCCTGTCAAGAGCGCCCGTGTCGTCGGCGACGTGCTGGGCCGCTTTCACCCGCACGGCGACCAGTCGGCCTATGACGCACTCGTGCGCATGGCGCAGGACTTCAACCAGCGCTACCCGCTGGTCGACGGCCAGGGCAACTTCGGCAGCCGCGACGGCGACGGCGCTGCGGCTATGCGTTATACCGAGGCGCGCCTGTCCAAGATCACCGGCCTGCTGCTCGACGAAATCGATATGGGCACGGTGGACTTCGTGCCCAACTACGACGGCAGCACCCAGGAGCCCAAGCAGCTTCCGGCCCGTCTGCCGTTCTCGCTGCTCAATGGAGCCAGCGGCATTGCCGTGGGCCTGGCAACGGAAATCCCCAGCCACAATCTGCCCGAAGTGGCGGCGGCCTGCGTGGCCTTGATCAAGAAGCCGCAGCTGCCCGAGGAAGAGCTGCTGGCGCTGATTCCCGGCCCCGACTATCCGGGCGGCGGCCAGATCATTTCATCGAGCAGCGATATCGCCGATGCCTACCGCACAGGCCGCGGCAGTCTCAAGGTGCGTGCGCGCTGGAAGATCGAAGAGCTGGCACGCGGCCAGTGGCAGCTGGTGGTGACCGAGTTGCCGCCTGGTGTGTCGGCCCAGAAGGTGCTCGAAGAGATTGAGGACATCACCAACCCCAAGGTCAAGACCGGCAAGAAGGCGCTGAGCCAAGAGCAGACCCAGCTCAAGGCCAGCATGCTGGCCGTGCTGGACTGCGTGCGCGACGAGTCGAGCAAGGATGCGCCGGTGCGCATCGTGTTCGAACCCAAGACCGGCAAGATTCCGCAGTCGGAGCTGATCACGGCGCTGCTGGCCCACACCAGCCTGGAGTCTTCGAGCTCGATCAACCTGACCAGCATCGGCCTCGATGGCCGCCCGGTGCAGAAGTCGCTGCGCCAGATGCTGGAGGAGTGGATCGCCTTCCGCTTCCAGACCGTGACGCGGCGCAGCCAGCATCGGCTGGAGAAGGTGCTGGATCGCATCCACATCCTCGAAGGCCGCCAGGCCGTGCTGCTCAATATCGACAAGGTCATTGCCATCATCCGCGCCAGCGATGAACCCAAGCAGGCCCTGATCGACGCCTTCAACCTCTCCGAGCGTCAGGCCGAGGACATTCTTGAAATCCGTCTGCGCCAATTGGCGCGCCTGGAGGCCATCAAGATCGAGCAGGAGCTCAAGGAACTGCGCAGCGAGCAGGGCAAGCTCGAAGACATCCTGGGCAGCGAAGCGACCATGCGCCGCCTGATCTGCAAGGAGATCGAAGCCGATGCCAAGACCTTCGGCGATGCCCGTCGCACGCTGATTCACGAGGAAAAAAAGGTGGTGGCGGAGGTCAAGGTGGTGGATGAACCCGCGACCGTGATCATTTCCGAAAAGGGCTGGGTGCGCACGCGCCAAGGCCATGGTGTGGACGCTGCCACGCTGAGCTTCAAGGCCGGCGACAGCCTCTACGGCACGTTCGAGTGCCGCACCGTCGATCAGTTGCTGGCCTTTGGCAGCAACGGCCGGGTCTATTCGGTGCCGGTATCGGCCCTGCCGGGCGGGCGCGGCGACGGCCAGCCCGTGACGACGATGATCGAACTCGAAGCCGGTACCCAGCTGCTGTACTACTTTGCCGGCAGCGAAAGCACACAGCTGCTGCTCTCGGGCTCGGGCGCCTATGGCTTCACGGCGAATGTGGGCGACATGGTCTCGCGCCAGAAGGCCGGCAAGGCGTTTGTCACGCTGGGCGAGGGCGAGACCCTGTGCGCGCCTTCGGTGGTGCATGGCGTGCCCATGAATGCGCGTGCCGAATATGTGGAGGGCGGCGAGCAGGGGGCCGGTTTGCTCAACCCCGCCAGCCATGTGATCTGCGCCTCGGTGGGCGGCCGCATTCTGACGTTCGAGATCGCCGAGCTCAAGGCCATGCCCAAGGGCGGGCGCGGCCTGATGCTGCTCAGCCTCGAAGACAAGGACCAGCTGGCCGGCGCGGCTGCCTATACGCGCAGCATCCGCCTGGATGGCGTGGGGCGCGGCGGCAAGGCACGTACCGAGACGCTGGAGATCCGCAGCCTCAACAATGCCCGCGGCAACCGCGGCCGCAAGGGCAAGGCAGCCGACCTGGGCTTCAAGCCCCAGGCGGTGACGCGCGTGGAATAAGGCAGCTCTTGCTGCCTGTCAAAAAGCCGCACCAGGCAGGTCCTGGGCGGCTTTTTTGTTTTCTGTGGTGCAAGCATTGACTTGAGGCAACGCGTGACAAAGGGAAATTCCTGCTGCTGAAATCGTTCGAGGCTCGATACATTTTGTATCAATGCGCTGCAATGTCTGCGCGCAGGCGGTGCAGCTTTGTTGGCAGGATATTTATGCAGCGACTGAAGATGGCCCACAAACTCTGGGCGGCAGTGTTACTTATCGTGGTGGTGTTGATGGCGGTGGTCGGGTTTGCCGCCTACCGCTCCTCGGTCACGCAGCAGGCATCGGACCAGGCGGCGCAGCAAATGCGCTCACGCACCGAACTGGCGATTCAATGGATGGGTCTGACCGAAGCCAATGCGGCGCGCACACTGGTGCTGGCGCTGACCAGCGAGGCTTCGGTGGAGGCCACCTTTAAGCCCGCGATTGCGGAGGCTTCGGGTCGCATCTCCAAGGTACAAAAGGCGCTGCAGGAGCTGGCGGTGTCTGCCGAGGACAAGGCCCAGATGGACCGGGTGGCCGCAGCGCGCCAGCAGGTGTTGACGCTGCTGGGGCAGATTGGTCAGCTCAAGGCCGCAGGAGATGTGGCCCAGGCTTCCACGCTGGCCGAGCAACGCTTCAAGCCCGCGATTGCGGCCTATATGCAGTCGCTGCAGGTGTTTGTCGATCTGCAGCAAAAAGCCGCCGCCGACAGCCAGTTGCAGATGGCCGGTGTGCGCATGCAGACCGTGAAGATGGCCGGCCTGGCCGTGCTGCTTCTGGTGGTCGGCATTGCCGCCGGCGCGTTCTTTCTGATCCGCAGCATGCAATTGCCGCTGCAGGCCGCGCAGGCCATGGCCGAGCGCATTGCCAGGGGCGATCTGCGGGTGGGCGAAAAAGTGCAGCGCCATGACGAATTTGGCGAGCTGCTGCGCACTCAGCAGAGCATGTGCCGGGCGCTCAACGACATGGTGGCCGAGGTGCGCCATAGCGCCGACAGCATCGCCACGGCCAGTGCCGAGATCGCCGGTGGCAACCAGGATCTGTCGGCGCGCACCGAGCAGACCTCCAGCAATCTGCAGCAGACCGCTGCCGCCATGGAGGAGTTCACCAGCACCATCCAGAACAGTGCCAGCAGCGCAGGGCAGGCGCGCAACACGGCTTCGAGTGCGGCCAGCCTGGCCCAGCGCGGCGGTGAAGTCGTGGGCTCCATGGTGGTGACCATGGACGAGATCCGCCAGAGCAGCCAGAAGATCGGCGACATCATCGGCGTCATCGACGGCATTGCCTTCCAGACCAATATCCTCGCGCTCAATGCGGCAGTGGAAGCGGCGCGTGCCGGTGAGCAAGGCCGCGGCTTTGCCGTGGTGGCAAGCGAGGTGCGCTCCCTGGCCCGGCGCAGCGGCGATGCGGCCAAGGAAATCCGGGCACTGATAGGTACTTCGGAGACGCGCGTGCAAAACGGCATCCGTTTGGTGCAGAGCGTGGGCGCATCCATGGACGATATCGTCAAATCGGTGCAGAACGCCAGCACCATGATTGCCGAGGTGACCGAAGCTTCGGTTCAGCAAAGTGCAGGCGTGACTCAGGTCAATCAAGCCGTCAGCCAGCTCGATCAGATGACGCAGCAGAACGCGGCCCTGGTCGAAGAATCGGCCGCTGCCGCGCAAAGCCTGCGCGAGCAGGCCGAGCATCTGAAGCAGACGGTCAGCATGTTCCGCATCGATGACTTGGGAAGCAGCCATGGATATGCCCAGGCTGCTATTGCATCGGCAGCAAGAGGCACTGCCTCGGCGGCCCTGCCACGCTCGGGTGCTGTTGTGCGCCAGCCAGCGCTGGCGCATGAGGACTGAATCGGGGCGCTCCGCTTCAGCGCGTCAGCGGTACGGCGGCAAAGGTTTGCGCCGGTGCCGTGATCTGCTCGCGGCTGGCGACCAGGGGCAGGTCGCGCTGCCCCGGTTCGGTGCGAGAGACCAGGGCATACAGGGTGCTCACGGCCATGGATACGGCATCGGGCACGGCGCGCCCTTGAATCAGATGGCCCAGCAGCACGGCCGAGAGCACATCGCCCATGCCGTTGGGCAGCGGGTGCAGGTCGATATAGGGCGTCTGTACCAGCCAGGACTTGTCGGCCGTCACGGCCAGTGTGGCCAACTGGTCGGATGGCAGATCGTCGGTGCGCAGGCTGGTGATGACGATCAGGGCCGACGGGCTGTGGTGCATCTGCGTGAGCATGGAGCGGGCCGCCTGGGTGGCCGCCTCCACGCTGCTCAGGGGCTGGCCGCCGCACAGCAGCTCGAACTCGTAGTGGTTGGGCGTGATGACGCTGGCCTGGGACAGCGCGCGCTTGCGCAGAAAGTCCGGGATGCCGGGGCGCACGAACACGCCGCGCCCCACATCGCCCATGACTGGGTCGCACAGGTAGTGGGCCCCGGGCTGGGCGGCGCGCACTTCCAGCACGGCGGCCAGGATGGCTTCGCCCACGCCGGCATCGCCCAGATAGCCAGAGAGCACGGCGGTGCAGCGCGCCAGCACGCCGCGGGCGCGCAGGCCGTCCAGCACATCCTGTACATGGGCGGGTGTGAAGACCTGGCCCTTGAACTCGCCGTAGCCAGTGTGGTTGGAGAATTGCACCGTATGCACGGCCACGGGTTCTATGCCCAGCAGCTGCAGCGGCAGCATGGCGGCGTCGTTGCCCACATGGCCGTAGGCGACATGGGATTGAATGCTGAGAACCAGTGGGGGTGCCTGCGTGCTGGGCATGGGTGCTCTTTCGTGAGGGATCGAGATGCTTGCGGCGAGCATCGCGTTGCAATGGTAAAGTGAGCTGCTTGCGCTTGCCAGCTAATCAATTCAGATGGTTTTGTATCTAAAATCTATGAATAGCAAGCGGTATTAGCTCACTTTATATGAGTGAGCGGAATCCTTAGCCCAGCTCGGCCATCAGCTCGATTTCCACGCAGCAACCCAGGGGAATCTGAGCCACGCCGAAGGCGCTGCGGGCGTGCTTGCCGGCTTCGCCGAAGACTTCGCCCAGCAGTTCGCTGCAGCCGTTGGTGACCAGATGCTGCTCGGTGTAGCTGGTGCTGGAGTTGACCAGGCTCATGACCTTGACGATGCGCTTGACGCGATTCAGATCGCCGCCGCAGGCATGCTGCAGAGTGCCCATCAGATCCACGGCCACGGCACGGGCTGCCTGCTTGCCTTCTTCGGTCGTCATGTTCTCGCCCAGCTTGCCAACCCAGGGCTGGCCGTTTTGCTTGGCGATATGGCCGCTGAGGAATACCAGATTGCCGGTCTGCATATAGGGCAGATAGGCGGCCGCGGGCATGGCCACTTCGGGCAGGGTGATGTTCAGTGCTTTGAGTTTTTCGTAGACGCTCATGACGGGCTCCAAAAAGTGCGGGGTTAAGAACGTGTTGACGATCTCCTCGCGCCGCGACAGAGGGCTTTGCGGGATGGCATGCAAGGCGGGCGGCCCCCCCGCGCGCGATACCGCAGCAATAGCTCTGCTATTGCGAGGATTCGCGCGGCCGGCAAGGCAACGCCACAGACCACCCCTGACGGGGCGTCCGCAAAGCCTCTGTCCCGAAGGTTTGGAGCGAAATCGGACGATTTCTGTGCGCTGACTCTTGCTTGCACCCTTGTGCAAGCGGCGAGCCATCGCTTCGAACTCATCCCGATTGCGCTCCAACGCGGCTGCGTAGAGATCGTCAACACGTTCTAAAAGGTTGACAAGTTTGACACAGCAGCGCGACCGGGCCGTCATTGTGTCGGCACGGCGGCCATAGCGTTTGAATTGATAGCTGCTCGCGCAACGAGAGTCGGCATCCGCTGCGGTTTTAGAGCCGCAAGCAGGGCAGGGATAGTCGCAATGCTGGGGGCCGGCCCTCGCTCCTAGCATGGCTAGCATGCCGCATCAGCAGATTTCCGCCTCTTTGCGTCGCCGCCTGTCCTGGCTGGCGCCGCTCTGGGGCTGTGTGCTGGGCGCAGCCTGGCAGGTGACTCAGGCCGGACTCTGGCATCTGGCGCTCTATCAGCTCCTGCTGGCCTTGGGGTTGCTGACGCTGCTGCTGGCTTTCAGATGGCGCGGCCGGCCGAGGCTGGGCTGGTGGCTGCTGCTGACGGGCGCGGCTTGCTGTGTGGCGGGGCTGACGGGCTGGCGCGCCCATGCCTATCTGCAGCAGACCCTGCCGTCGGCGCTGGAGGCCGTGGATTTGCAGGTGGAGGGCCACATTGCCTCGATGCTGCAGAACCAGGCCAACGGCCAGCGCTGGCGCTTTGTGGTGGAGCGTGCGGATGCCGGCGTGCCGCAAGTGCTGGAGCTGTCCTGGTACGGCCCGTTCGGGCAGCTGGCGGATGCCGGCCAACCGCTGCTTCCTGCCTGGGCCCAGGGCGTGGCGCTGAGTCCCGGTCAGCGCTGGCGCCTGACGGTACGCATCAAGCGCCCGCACGGCGCGCGCAATCCGCATGGTTTTGACTATGAGCTGCTGGCCTGGGAGCAGGGCGTGCAGGCCACGGGCTATGTGCGCGACCAGCCCGCGCCCGAGCTGCTGGCCGTGACGGCCCAGCATCCCTTGCAGCGCTGGCGGCAGTGGCTGCGTGATCGCATCCAGGACGAGATGAGGCGACTGCAGCGCTGGCTGCCAGGCGGCGATGCGGCGCGTGCCCAGGCCGCACTGGGCGTGGTGGCAGCGCTGGCCGTGGGCGATCAGCAGGCGATCGAGCGCAATGACTGGACGCTGTTTCGCCAGACGGGCGTGGCGCATCTGATGAGCATCTCGGGCCTGCATATCACCATGTTTGCCTGGCTGGCGGCCTTGCTGGTGGGGCGCTTGTGGAGGCTCAGTGCCAGTGCTTGCCGCTGGGTGCCGGCCCCGCGCGCGGCCCTGGCCGTGGGCGTGGTGCTGGCGGCCGCCTATGCCTTGTTCAGCGGCTGGGGCCTGCCCGCGCAGCGCACGATCTGCATGCTGGCCGTGGTGGCGCTGCTGCAATGGCAGGGCGTGCGCTGGCCCTGGGCCTGTGTCTGGCTGCTGGCGCTGGCAGTGATTGTCGTGGCCGACCCGTGGGCGCTTTGGCAGGCCGGGTTCTGGCTCAGTTTCGTCGCAGTCGGCGTATTGCTGGCTTCGGGCTCGGGTGCTGTTAGCGAGAAAGGTAAAAGCACTGCGGGCCGATGGATGGCAAAGCTGCATGCCCTGTGGCGTGAGCAATGGCTGATCTCCCTGGCCCTGGCACCGCTGGGGCTGCTGCTGTTCGGTCAGGTGTCCGTCGTGGGCCTGATGGCCAATCTGCTGGCCATTCCCTGGGTGACCCTGGTGGTCACGCCGCTGGCCCTGCTGGCTGCCGTGTTTCCCATGGCGGCAAGCGCTGCCGCTGTCGCCATGCTGCCCTTGATGCAGCTGTTGCAGTGGATGGCCCAGCTACCCGGGGCGGTTTGGGTTTTGCCGCAGCCTGCCTGGTGGGCCAGCGTGCTGGCGATAGCTGCCGGACTGCTGGTGATCGCGCCTTTGCCGGGCCGGCTGCGGCTGGTGGCCGCGCTGTTCGCGCTGCCTGCCTTGTTCTGGCCTCAGGCACGGCCGCGCGTTGGCGAGTTCGAGCTGCTGGCGGTAGATATCGGCCAGGGCAATGCCGTCATCGTCACTACCGCCGACCATCGTCTGCTCTATGACGCAGGGCCGCAGTACGGCCGCAACAGCGATGCCGGTGAGCGTGTGCTCTTGCCCTTGCTGGCCGCGCAGGGCATGCAGCTGGATGCCATGATGCTCAGCCACAGCGACAAGGATCACACCGGCGGAGCTCTGGCCGTGAAGGCGGCTCAGCCAGCTGCCAGAGTCTGGGGTTCGGACTCGGTGATTCAGGACCCGCAACTGGCGGGCCTGGCTCCGGTGCAGCGCTGTACCCAGGGGCAGCACTGGCAATGGGATGGCGTGACGTTCGAAGTGCTGCACCCGCCGGCAGGAGATGCCTGGCTCAATGGTCGCAAGGCCAAGCCCAATTTCGGCAGTTGCGTGCTGCGCCTGCGCTCGGCCAGTGGCCGGGTGGCGCTGCTGGCCGGCGACATCGAGGCTGCACAGGAGCGGCAGCTGTTGCAAACCAGTCTGGACGAGCCGGTGGACTGGCTGCTGGTGCCGCACCATGGCAGCAAGACTTCATCAACCGAGGCCTGGGTCGGCACGCTGCGCCCGCGCTGGGCGGTGGCGCAGGCGGGCTATCTGAACCGCTTCGGACACCCGGTGGCAGCCGTGGTGCAGCGCTATCGGGCGGTGGGCAGCCAGTTGGTGGCACAGGATCGCTGTGGCGCGGCCTACTGGAGTTCTGCTAAGCCGGAAAAATTGGAATGCGAGCGCTTGATTCGGGCGCATTATTGGGATGTTCATGCCGTCTCCAAGGGTCCGCCCTGAGAAACTGGCATGGGGCTTGCATTGATGCTGTACCGCCTTTCAGGCGGTAGGCAGACATGCTGGGTTGCTCGCGCGTTGCCAGGCAGATTGCCTGGCGCCGCGTCGCTAAACTGAAACCCGCGGCTTGCATGCGTAAGTCGCGGCAGAAATAGGGAGGACAGGATGCGCACATTCGATGAGATGTATCTGAACTCGCCCGCCGAAGGTGCAGCGGTGCGAGACCACTATCGGGACTATGCGCAGTGGCTGGGCAAGCAGTCGCAGGACTATCTGCGTGCCCGCAGTGCCGAGGCGGAAATCGTGTTTCGCCGCGTGGGCATCACCTTTGCCGTCTATGGCGACAAGGACGAAAGCGGTGCCGGTACGGAGCGCCTGATTCCGTTCGATCTGATCCCGCGCATCATTCCGGCCCATGAGTGGACCAGCATGCAGGCCGGTCTGGCCCAGCGCGTGAAGGCGCTCAACTGCTTCATCCGCGACGCCTACCACGGGCAGGACATGGTGCGCGCCGGCCTGATTCCGACGGAGCTGGTGCGCGGCAACAGCCAGTACCGGCCCGAGATGGAAGGCATACAGGTGCCCAACGATGTCTATGCCAATATTGCCGGCATCGACATCGTGCGTGCACCCGATGAGCAGGGCAACGGCATCTACTACGTGCTCGAAGACAATCTGCGCGTGCCATCGGGTGTTTCCTACATGCTGGAGAACCGCCGCATGACCATGCGCCTGTTCCCCGAGCTGTTCGGCAAGCACGCCGTGGCGCCCGTGGCCCACTATCCCGACATGCTGCTCGACACCCTGCGAGCCAGTGCGCCCTCTGGCGTGCTGGAGCCGACGGTGGTGGTGCTGACGCCGGGCATGTACAACAGCGCCTATTTCGAGCATGCCTTCCTGGCCCAGCAGATGGGGGTGGAGCTGGTCGAAGGGCAGGATCTGGTGGTCGAAAAAGACGTGGTCTATATGCGCACCACCCAGGGCCTGCAGCGTGTGGACGTGATCTACCGCCGCGTGGACGACGATTTTCTCGACCCGGAAGTCTTTCGGCCCACATCGACGCTGGGCTGCAAGGGCCTGATGCGTGCCTATCGCGCAGGCAACGTCAATATCTGCAACGCTGTGGGCACGGGCCTGGCCGATGACAAATCGGTGTACCCCTATGTGCCGGAGATGATCCGCTTCTATCTGGGAGAGGAACCCATTTTGCAGAACGTCCCGACCTGGCTGTGCCGCAAGGAGGACGACCTCAAATACGTGCTCGACCATCTGCATGAGCTGGTGGTCAAGGAGGTGCATGGTGCCGGCGGCTACGGCATGTTGATCGGCCCGGCAGCCACCAAGGCCGAGATTGAAGCCTTCCGCAGAATGCTGGTCGGCAACCCCTCGGGCTATATCGCGCAGCCCACGCTTTCCTTGTCTACCTGCCCGACCATGGTGGAAAAAGGCATAGCGCCGCGCCATATCGACCTGCGGCCCTTCGTGCTCACGGGCACCGAAGTCAATATGGTGGCCGGTGGACTGACGCGCGTGGCGCTCAAGCAGGGCTCGCTGGTGGTGAATTCATCCCAGGGCGGGGGAACCAAGGACACCTGGGTGCTGGAAGATCAAGAGGGAGGCCATTGATGCTGTCACGTACCGCAGATCATCGTTACTGGATGTCCCGCTACACCGAGCGGGCAGAAAAAAAGGCTGCAAGCATTTTTTCAACAGAATACGGCGCGCGCGTCCAGCGCGTGCGGGGTTCTCTGCCCAAGGAGGGCCTATGCTGAGCCGCACTGCAGATCATCTTTACTGGATGTCCCGCTACACCGAGCGGGCAGAGAACACAGCGCGCATGCTCAGCGTGGCCTATGAAACCGCCATGCTGCCGCAGGCCATCCATGACGCCCACCGTGGCTGGCAGAGCGTGCTGTCCATCAGCGAGCTGATCCCGGCCTTCAAGGCGCAGTTTCCGGTGGTGGACCGCGAGTCGGTGCTGCAGTTCATGGTTTCGGACGAGGCCAACCCGTCCTCCATCTTTGCCTGTCTGAAGGCGGCGCGCGAGAACGCGCGTGCCGTGCGCGGGGCGCTGACCACGGAGTCCTGGGAAACGCAGAATCAGACCTGGCTGGCGCTGCAGCGCCACTTCGGCAAGGATGCCTGGAAGAAGGATCCGGCACAGTTCTTCGAATGGGTCAAATACCGCTCGCACCTGTGGCGCGGTGTGTCTCTGGGCACCATGCTCAAGGACGAGGCGCTGCACTTTGTGCGCCTGGGTACTTTTGTCGAGCGGGCCGACAACACGGCACGCCTGCTGGATGTGAAGTTCCATTCCATTGAGCGCGACTACCATGGCATGCCGCGCGGTCGCGCCCTGATGAACTTCGACTTCTATCATTGGAGCGCGCTGTTGCGCAGCGTCTCGGCCTTTGAGGTCTACCGCAAGGTCTACCGCGATGTGATCACGCCCGAACGCGTGGCCGAGCTGCTGATGCTGCGCGCCGACATGCCGCGCTCGCTGCTGGCCAGCATGCATGAGGTGGTCAAGAACCTGGAGCGGGTGGCCAACGACCATTCGCAGGAAACCACGCGCAAGGCCGGGCGCCTGCTGGCCGATCTGCAGTACGGCCGCATCGACGAGATCCTGACCACAGGTCTGCACGCCTATCTGACGCAGTTTCTCGACCGCGTCAACGATCTGGGCTCGGGCATCAGCCGGGACTTCCTGATGCCGACCTGAGACAGGTGGCGCTCAAAACAAAAGCGGCCCTGAGGCCGCTTTTGTTTTTCGACGCGAAGCCGAACTTACTCGATCTCGCCCATCAGCGACTGCAGATAGTTCTGCGTGCCGACCTTGTCGATCAGGTCGAGCTGGGTTTCGAGGAAATCGATGTGCTCTTCGGTGTCGTCCAGAATCTTTTGCAGCAGATCGCGCGAAACATAGTCGCGCACGGATTCGCAGTGCGCGATGCCGTCCTTGATGGTTTGCTGCGCGGCTTGCTCCAGGCGCAGGTCGCAGGCCAGGGCTTCCGGCACGTCCTCGCCGATCTGCAGCTTGCCCAGGTCCTGCAGATTGGGCAGGCCGTCGAGCATGAAGATACGGTCCATCAGCCAGTCGGCATGCTTCATCTCGCCGATGGATTCCTCGTATTCCTTCTTGGCCAGCTTGTCGAAGCCCCAGTGCTTGTACATGCGGTAATGCAGAAAGTACTGGTTGATGGCGGTCAGTTCGTTCTTGAGCTGGGCTTGCAGCCAGGAAATGACTTGTGCATCACCTTTCATGGGGGACTCCTTCTCGGGTAGTTGTTGTTCGCGTCGATTGTCCATGCTTTATGAGGCAAATCAAACAAAGCCCATGCCCGCGCGAATTGGCTGCATCTGATCCGCGTTCTCGTTTAGTTTTGGGGGAGGCGCTGCCCGGCTTTGACGCAGTGATGACAACAAAAGCTATGAGCGTGATTGAAGGACTATTGGCTTGAACTGCCTGGTTTCAGCCCACAATAGAAAGCTGGGCTGCACAGCGGTGCAGCTTGACTTCAGAAGCCGGGAATCTGGTTTGATAGCTTTTGTAAATCAATTTAATGAAATCAATCGATTGGTTTTATTAAGTGGGTCGCTCTAAACTTCATCCTGTCTTCAAACACTAACCACAAGGAAACAGCAAATGTCTCTGATCAACACTCAAGTTCAACCTTTCAAGACCGAAGCCTATGTGAACCGCAACGGCAAGGGTGAATTCATCACCGTGACTGAAGAGAGCCTGAAGGGCAAGTGGTCTGTGGTGATCTTCATGCCCGCCGCCTTCACCTTCAACTGCCCCACCGAAATCGAAGACGCCGCCAACAACTACGCCGAGTTCCAGAAGGCCGGTGCCGAGGTCTACATCGTGACCACCGACACCCACTTCTCGCACAAGGTGTGGCACGAAACTTCCGACGCTGTGGGCAAGGCACAGTTCCCCCTGGTCGGCGACCCCACACACCAGCTGACCAATGCTTTCGGCGTGCACATCCCCGAAGAAGGCCTGGCTCTGCGCGGTACCTTCGTGATCAACCCCGAAGGCGTGATCAAGACCATGGAAGTGCATTCCAACGAAATCGCTCGTGACGTGTCCGAAACCCTGCGCAAGCTGAAAGCTGCCCAGTTCACCGCCGCCAACCCCGGCCAGGTGTGCCCCGCCAAGTGGAAGGAAGGCGCCAGCACGATCACTCCTTCGCTGGATCTGGTCGGCAAGATCTAAGCCTGATATCTATCGGCTGAGCGTGCAAGCGCTCTGAAAGCCGGACGACGTTCAGGCGCGTGCTGCCCGTCCGTCCGGCTTTTTTTCGCCCAGTTTTTGCTTTCATGGGCGGGCAAAGGCCTCAAAAGCACTTTGCTGCATTGCATCAACAACTCTAAATTCAAAGGAATCCACCATGCTTGACGATCAACTCAAAGCCCAACTCGCCGCCTACCTGGAACGCGTGCAGCAGCCGTTTGAGCTGGTGGCTTCTCTGGATGACAGCGAGACCAGTGCACAGATGCACGATCTGCTGAAAACCATCCAGTCCCTGCGCAGCGACAAGATTTCCCTGCGCACCGACGGCAGCGACGCCCGCAAGCCTTCGTTCACGCTGCAGCGTCAGGGCACGGCCACCCAGCTGCGCTTTGCAGGTCTGCCCCTGGGCCATGAATTCACCTCGCTGGTGCTGGCCCTGCTGTGGACGGGCGGCCATCCTCCCAAGGTGGAGCAGGAAGTGATCGACCAGATCAAGGCGCTCGATGGCGACTTCAACTTCGAGGTCTACATGAGCCTGAGCTGCCACAACTGCCCCGATGTGGTTCAGGCACTGTCGCTGATGGCGATTCTCAACCCCAAGGTCAAGACCACGGTGATCGAAGGCGGCGCCTTCCAGAAGGAAGTGACCGAGCGCGAAATCATGGCCGTGCCCATGGTGTTCATGAACGGCAGCGTGTTCGGCTCCGGCCGCATGAGTATCGAGGAAATCGTGGCCAAGCTGGACACCGGTGCCGCCTCGCGTGATGCCGCCAAGCTGTCTGCCAAGGAAGCCTTCGACGTGCTGATCATCGGCGGCGGCCCTGCCGGCGCGGCAGCCGCCGTGTACGCGGCTCGCAAGGGCATTCGCACCGGAGTGGCGGCCGAACGCTTTGGCGGTCAGGTCAACGACACTCTGGCGATCGAGAACTACATCTCCGTGCTGGAGACCGACGGCCCCAAGTTCGCTGCGGCCCTGGAAGCCCACACCCGTGCCTATGACGTGGACATCATGAACCTGCAGCGCGCAGAGAAGCTGATTCCCGCCGCGCAGCCCGGTGGTCTGGTGGAAGTGCAACTGGCCAATGGCGGATCGCTCAAGGCCAAGACCGTGATCCTGTCCACCGGTGCACGCTGGCGCAACGTGAACGTGCCTGGCGAAGCCGAGTACAAGAACAAGGGCGTGGCCTACTGCCCGCACTGCGACGGTCCGCTGTTCAAGGGTAAGCGCGTGTCGGTGATCGGCGGCGGCAACTCCGGCATTGAAGCTGCGATTGACCTGGCGGGGCTGGTGGCCCATGTGACGGTGGTGGAGTTTGCCGATCAGCTCAAGGCCGATGCCGTGCTGGTCAAGAAGCTGCATAGCCTGCCCAATGTGACCGTCATCACCAATGCCCAGACCACCGAGATCACCGGTGCCAATGGCAAGGTCAACGGCTTGAGCTACAAGGACAGGGCAACGGGCACCGAGCACCATGTGGAGCTGGAAGGCGTGTTTGTGCAGATCGGCTTGGTGCCGAACACCGAATGGCTCAAGGGCTCGGTGGAGCTGAGCAAGTTCGGCGAAATCATTGTGGATGCCAAGGGGCAGACCAATCTTCCCGGGGTGTTTGCAGCCGGTGATTGCACCACGGTGCCTTACAAGCAGATCGTCATTGCCGCCGGCGCAGGTGCCACCGCAGCCCTGTCGGCCTTTGATCATCTGATTCGCAACTAAAAGGTCTTCATCGCTTGCAGGGAAAGCGATGATGGCTATCAAAAAGGACTGCCTAGGCAGTCCTTTTTGCTTTTGAATGGGCGCGAAGAGGAGGGCATAGCCGCCGGGATCATCAAGGGCTCTGGCGCTCATGGCACCGGGTTCGCCGGCACCGGCAGCCCGTGAAAACAGGCACAGGTGCAAACCGCAGCTGCGCCAAGACACAATTCCCGTTTTGTAACGAAGTTATTTGCAGTTGAGAATTATTCGCATATACTGATCGACATTCAGCCAGCCAATGCCGTGCCAGCTACAGGCCGCGAAGCCTCTGACGTTTCGACCTGTGGCCATTGACGTACCTATCAGAAGCCAGCTCTTTTCAATTTCTATGAATAAAGAGGGTTTCTGGTATGGCTTCCGCCACCGCTTTGCACGCCCGCGCCTCGCTGGCGCCTAGCTCCAATCTGCGTCCGCTGGCGCTGGCCTGCGCACTGGCATGCGCTGCCATCTCGGCCCAGGCCCAGCAGCAGTCTTCCGAGTCCGTCCAGGTTGCGGCGGCCCGCGCCGACCGCAGCACGCCCGTGCTGCGCGATGTGGTCATCAGTGCCTCGCGTGACGAGCAGGACGCCGACAGCCTGCCCATGACGGTGGACGTCATCGATGCCAAGCAGATGGAAGAGGAGCAGATCAACGATATCCGCGAGCTGGCCAGCAAGCTGCCCAATGTGACCGTGCCGCGCAGTCCGGCGCGCTTTACGCTGGCAAGTGGCTCCACCGGACGTGACCAGAACAGCGGCTTCAATATCCGTGGCCTCGAAGGCAACCGGGTGCTGATGCTGGTCGATGGCGTGCGTCTGCCGCGCAGCTATTCCTTCAGCGCCAATGCCTTTGGTCGTGACTACATGGATCTGGGCCTGATACAGCGCGTGGAAATCCTGCGCGGCGCCGTGCCCGCGCTCTATGGTTCTGACGGCATGGGCGGCCTGGTCAATTTCATCACCGTGCAGCCAGACGATCTGCTCAAGGACGGCAAGACCATTGGCGGTCGCGTCTCGGCCAGCTATGACGGCTCGGACAACGGCAAGCGCGTGGGGGCGACGCTGGCGGGCCGTGCCAGCCAGGAATGGAGCTGGCTGCTGTCGGCCGGCATAGGCCGCTCCAGCGCGCTGGAAAACATGGGCAGCAATAACACCGTGGGTGCTCTGCGCACCACGCCTAACCCCGAAACGGACAAGAGCCATTCTTTGCTGGGCAAGCTGGTCTACACACCATCGGCCGTGCAAAAACATGTGTTCGTCCTGGAGGGCGTGGACAAGCGAGCCGACTACGACCTGCTGTCGGCACGCAGCGCCACGGTGACGGATTCCAAGTCGAATACCTCGATGAAGCGCTGGCGCGCTACCTGGCAGGGGCAGTGGCAGCAGCTGGATACGGCACTGGCCGACGAGCTCAAGCTGATGGCCAGCTATCAAAGCACGAGTTCGCGTGAGTTCGTGACCGAAACCCGCACCCCGCCTTTGGCCTATCGCGAGCGTGATGTGACCTATGACGAGGACGCGCTGCAGTTGCACGCCCAGGCTGGCAAGACGCTGCGCTGGAGCAATGGCCTCAGCGGCAAGTTCAGCTATGGCGTCGACTATCTGCGTGGCAAGGTGGTCAACGAGCAAAACGGCATCACGCCACCGGCAGGCGAGAGCTTTCCGCTCAAGCGCTTCCCCGACACCACGGAAACCTCGAGCGCGCTGTTCGCCCAGGCCGAGCTGCACTATGGTGCTTTCAGCCTGACGCCCGGATTGCGGGCCGAGCACTACAGCATCAAGCCCAAGCAGCAGGGCTTTGGCGGAACGGTGGTCAGCAATTCGGACTCTGCCGTCTCCCCCAAGCTGGGCGCCATGTTCCAGATGAACGATGCCTGGTCGGTCTACGGCAACTATGCCGCCGGTTTCCGCGCGCCCAATGCAGGCCAGGTGAATGCCTTCTTCGAGAACCCGCTGGCCTTCTATCGCAGCATTCCCAACCCCGATCTCAAGGCGGAAAAAAGCAATACCTTCGAGCTGGGCCTGCGTGGCCGCATGAATGCGCTGCGACTTGATGCCGCAGTCTTCACGGGCCGCTACAAGGACTTCATCCAGGATCAGGTGCTGGTTTCCGGCAGCTACGGTGACCGCAACAATCCGGCCACCTTCCAGTCCGTCAATCTGAATCGCGTGCATATCAGCGGCTTCGAGCTCAAGGCCGACTACGACTGGGGCAAGTTTGCGGGTGGCGACTGGCGCACCAATGCCGCCTATGGCTACACCAAGGGCACGGATAAGAGCACCGACCTGCCCGTGGACACCATCTCGCCGCAGCAACTGGTGCTGGGCGTGCGCTACGACCGCTCGAATGTGGGCGTGCAGTTCAGCGCCTCGCACTGGGCCGGCAAAAAGGCCGGGGATGCAGCGGCCAATGCCTGGCTCAGCCCCAGCGCCACGGTGCTGGATCTGAGCGCTCAATGGCGCATCCGTCCCGGCACCCGCCTGAACGTGGGCGTCTACAACCTGACCGACAAGAAGTACTGGCGCTGGTCTGATGTGCGCAGCCTGACCAACACCACGCAGATTGCCGACGCCTATAGCCAGGCCGGCCGCTATGTGCGTGTGTCCCTGGTTCAGGACTTCTGATTTTGTAGCTGAAAGCGCTTGTTTGGTAAGCGCTTGAGATCTGTTTGACTCAAATACTGCGGGAGTGTGCCATGTCTGTTTATGAGAACACCGCCAATGCCCAGAGTGCCTCTGGCAGCCGCGATGAGGAATATCTGCTGACCGAGGGCGAAGCCCAGCTGGCCACGGTGCTGGCACTGATGACCGGTTTCAGCCAGGGCTGCTGTGCGGTGCACCGTGCGCCCATGGCCCAGCGCGTGGCGGACCAGCTGGTGCGCATGACCGAAGGCCTGGACGGCAGCGAGCGCTCTGACGACATGCGTCACTTTCTGCAGCGGCTGGGGCAGCGCTGGGCCACCGTGGCTCGGGTGCTGGCTCAGTCCGAGCCTGATTCCGAAGTCGAGGCCCAGGCTTCGGCTCCCCGTTCCGACGACGAATTTTCCAACCCACAACCACACTGGCATCACAGCCCGGAGACCCTGCAATGAACGCCATCACCTCCCCCGCAATCCAGACCATGACTGCGGTGCAGATTCGTGAGCAATTTGCCCAGAAACGCCTGCAAGGCCTGCGCGCCAAGGATGCCGCCGAAGCCCTGCAGCTGAGTGAAGGCGCGGTGATTGCCGCACATGGCGGCGAGCATGAACGCGCGCTGCAGGCGCTGCCGCTGCGCGCCGAATGGCTGGACATCCTCAAGGCCCTGGAGGCCTGCGGCCCGGTGATGGCGCTGACGCGCAACGAATCCACCGTGCATGAAAAAGACGGCATCTACCAGAACCTCTCGGCCCAGGGGCCGGTCGGGCTGGCGCTGAGCCGGGAAATCGATCTGCGCCTGTTCTTCATGCACTGGCATGCCGGCTTTGCCGTGACCGAGGAGTCCGCCAATGGCGGCCGCCCCGCCATGCGCAGCCTGCAGTTCTATGACGCGGCCGGCCGTGCCGTGCACAAGGTGTTTGCACGCGAGGCCACGGACATGGCGGCCTGGAATGCGCTGGTCGAGCGCTTTGCCGAGCCCTCCGCAGGTTATGTGTTCCGCGAGCCTGCGGCCAAGCCCGCGATCAAGGCCGACGCCGAGATCGATGTGCCCGCGCTGACCCAGGCCTGGACCGATATGAAGGACACGCATGAGTTCTTCGAGATGCTGCGCAGGTTCGGTGCCGAGCGCCAGCAGGCCTTCCGTCTGGTGCCCCAGTACTGCGAGCGCCTGAGCACCGACGCGGTGGCCCAGTTGCTGGGCGATGCGGCGGTGGATGGCGTCTCCATCATGGTGTTTGTGGGCAGCAGCGGCTGTATCCAGATCCACACCGGTCCCGTGAGCAATATCCAGCCCATGGACGGCAAGGATGGTGTGCGCTGGATCAATGTGCTGGACAAGGGCTTCAACCTGCATCTGCGCACCGACCTGATCGCCAATGTCTGGGTGGTGCAGAAACCCACCAGCGATGGCGTGGTGACCTCGGTCGAGGCCTTTGATGCCGAAGGCAACAACATGGCCATGTTCTTCGGCGAGCGCAAGCCCGGTCAGCCCGAGTTGCAAGGCTGGCGCGATCTGGTGGCCGGCCTGCCGCGCAAGGTGGCAGTGGCGGAGGCTGCATGAGCACGGTCAGCATTTCCCGGCGCCAGGGTCTGCAGTGGCTGGGTGCGACCGTGGCGGGTACGGCCCTGCCGGGGCTGGCGCAGGCCGCCTCTGCAGCTGCCGCACCCGGAGCCAAGCGGCTGGTGTCGCTCAGCGGCGCACTGACCGAGGTGGTCTATCTGCTCAATGCCCAGAACCTGCTGGTGGGCACCGACACCACCAGCCTGTTTCCCGAAGCGGCGCAAAAAACCGCCAAGGTCGGCTATGTGCGCCAGCTTTCGGCCGAAGGTCTGCTCTCGCTCAAGCCCGATGCGGTGATCGCAACCAGTGAGGCAGGTCCGCCCGTGGTGCTCGATCAAATCCGCCAGGCGGGCGTGCGCGTATCGCTGGTTGCGGCCAGGCACAACTGGGCCGAAGTGCAGGAAAAGGTCAAGGTCGTGGGCCGCGAAACCGGTCGCATGGCCGAGGCCGAAAAGCTGCTGGCCGAGCTCGAAGCGCAGTGGAGCAATGTGCAGGCCCAGGTAGCCAAGGCCCAGCGCAAGCCGCGCGTGCTGTTTGTGCTCTCGCATAGCGGCAGTCCGCAAGTGGCGGGCAAGGGCACGGCAGCCAATGCGCTGATCCAGTACGCGGGCTGCGTCAATGCCATCGACCAGTTCGACGGCTACAAGCCTCTGACTGCCGAAGCCATGGCCAGCGCCGCGCCCGAAGTCATCATCAACACCACGCAGGGTATCGAGGCTCTGGGCGGCGAGGCCGTCTTCTGGAAGCGGCCAGAGCTGGCCCTGACGCCGGCCTTTGCCAAGAAGGCGCTGGTGACGCTGGAAGCCAGCCACCTGCTGGGCTTCGGCCCGCGCCTGCCCAGTGCCGTGCAGGCTTTGCATATGCGCGCACTGCAGTGGGTGGCCTGATGGGCGGGCTGTCTGGTGCCATGGGCGCAAAGCCGGTGACGGGCCCGCCCACGGCTGCATCGCGCTGGCGCACGCCGGCCGGCCGGCTCAGCCGCAGTGCCACGCTGCTGCTGGGCCTGGCGCTGGTGCTGCTGGCCATGGTCTGGGGTGCGGCCAGCGGTGCCTATGCGATTGCGCCTGCGCAGTTGCCCGGCATCGTCTGGGACGGAGTTCGCAGCCTTTGGGGGGGCGATGTGCAAACCGGGCCCGAACATCTGGTCTTTCTCAATATCCGCCTGCCTCGCCTGCTCATGGGCGTAGCGGCCGGCGCCGGACTGGGGCTGGCCGGAGCGTTGATGCAGGGGCTGTTTCGCAATCCGCTGGCCGACCCCGGGCTGATCGGCGTGAGCAGCGGAGCGGCCCTGGCCGCCGGCATCACCATCGTGCTGGGCGGAATGTATCTGCCCTGGCTGCCGCGTCATCTGGGCAGCTGGGCCTTGGTGGCCATGGCTTTTGGCGGTGGTCTGGCCGTGACGGCCGTGGTCTATGTGCTGGGACAGGTCCAGGGCACGACCCGCATCGGCCTGATGCTGCTGGCCGGCATTGCCATCAACGCGCTGGCCGGTGCCGGACTGGGCTTTCTGAGTTTTGTGTCCACTGACGAGCAACTGCGCAATCTGCAGATGTGGCTGCTGGGCAGCCTGGGCGCCTCGCGCTGGAGTGCGGTAGCCCTGGTGTCGGCGGCCGTGGCTGTCAGCGCGGCGGCGGCGCTGGCGCTGGCCAGGCCGCTGAATGCGATTGCCCTGGGCGAAGCCCAGGCTAATCTGCTGGGCGTGGCCGTCGAGAAAACCAAGCGCCGCGCCGTGATGGTGGCTGCGCTGGCCGTGGGCGCCGTGACCGCGACCACGGGCATCATCGGCTTCATCGGTCTGGTCGCGCCGCACTGGGTGCGGCTGATTGCCGGCCCCGATCATCGCGTGGTGCTGCCGGGATCGGCCCTGCTGGGGGCGGCGCTGGTGGTCAGCGCCGATGCCGTGGCGCGCACCATCGTCAAGCCGGCCGAGCTGCCGCTGGGCGTGCTCACTGCATTTATCGGTGTGCCGCTGTTTCTGGCCATGCTGCGCCAGTTCAGGAGCAAGGTATGAGTGCGCACCAAGGGTTTTCCAGCCTCGAATGCCGCAATCTGGGCGTCGGCGTGGCCAAGGGGCCGCGCCTGGCGACGGTGGATGTGCGGATTGCGGCCGGGCGCTTTACCGCCATCCTCGGCCCCAACGGCGCCGGCAAGTCCACGCTGATGTCCATGCTGGTGGGCGAGCGCGCTCCGCAGTCGGGGCAGGTCCTGCTCGACGGGCTGGAGCTGTCCGCGCATGCGATGGAGGGCCTGGCACGTCGGCGCTCAGTCATGCCCCAGGATTGCAGCGTGGCCTTTGACTTCACGGCCCAGGAGGTGGTGGAGCTGGGACGTTATCCGCACCGTCATCAGCCCGGCACCGGCGAAGCGCAGATTCCGGCGCAGGCCATGGCGTTGACCGGGGTCGATCATCTGGCGCAGCGCAGCATCAATACGCTGTCGGGCGGCGAGCGGGCGCGCACGCATCTGGCCAGGGCACTGGCACAGATCTGGCCGGATGGGGAGATGCCCGCCGACGGTGCGGCGCGCTGGCTGCTGCTGGACGAGCCCACCGCTGCTCTCGATCTGGCCCATCAGCACCATGCCATGCGCCTGCTGCGCCAGTGGGCCGGGCAGCAGGGCGCAGGGGTGGTGGCGGTGATTCACGATCTGAACCTGGCTTTGCGCTATGCCGACGATGTGCTGGTGCTGGGCGGTGATGCCGGAGTGCATCACGGCGCGGTGCTGGATGTGCTTCAGCCTGCGCTGGTGCGCCAGGTCTGGGGCATGCAGTGCGATCCGGTGCGCAGCAGCGACGGCGCGCTGCAATATATTTTTGTAGCTGATACCGCTTTATCTGCTTGAAATTTCAGCAGGCTGCATTGAATTCTGAAGCCAGTCATGCGCAGGCTGCTTCAGATTCAATAGCTCATGATCTGGTGGTTCAATGTGTATGCACGGTCAGAGCGACCAGCTTGAGCACCAGCGGCCGCACCATCATCACGCAGAAGAACGCCACCGGCATGGCCAGCGCATAGGCGCTGAACACGCGCCGCACATAGCCGCTGTCAAAGCCGGTATTGGCCGCCACGATGGTGCAGCACATCAGGAAGGCCATGATGCCGGCCATGAAAAACGCAAAGACAAACGGCGTGTAGCGCCGGTGCAGCTTGAGCGTCGAAAGTCTGGATGGGGAAGAGCTGGTGGAGGAATTCATGAAAGCGGTGTCGGAAATGCATTGCGCGTTGTCGCGGCGGGAGCAGGGTCTGCCAGCGGTTCGGGCGGAATGCATGGATGGAAAACAGGGTTGAACTGTAAGCACCACCGGCGGCCTGCGGTAGAGGTCCGGGACTTGTTGCACTCATAAGCAGATCTTTCGAATCCAATTGGGGATACATTCGCAGTCATGCCGAATCTGCGAGCCATAGAAACCTTTGTCAAAGCGCTGGAGGGCGGCTCCATCGCCTCGGCCGCGCGCCAGCTGGGCATTTCACCCGCCGCGGCCAGCCAGAACATCGCGCGGCTGGAGCGCGAACTGGGCACGCGCCTGATCACCCGCACCACCCGGTCCATGGCCTTGACCGAGGCCGGCGAGCGCTATCTGGGGCGCGTCGCGCCGGTGCTCGACGAGCTCGAAAAAGCCCAGTCCGATCTATCGCTGATTCATGGAGAGCTGCAAGGCCGCTTGCGTATTGCCTGCATGTCCGCCTTCGGTCGCCATATGCTGGCGCCGCTGCTGCCGGCGTTTACCGCGCTGCATCCTCGGCTGGAGCTGGAGCTCCTGATCACGGACCGGCATGTGGACGTGCTCAAGGAAGACGTGGACATCAGCGTGCGCTACCGCGATGTGCTGGAGCCCGGCATGTCGGTGCGGCTGCTGGCCTCGGCGCCGCGCATTCTGTGTGCCTCGCCCCGGTATCTGCAGCAGCACGGGAGACCGCAGACGGCACAGGAGCTGCTCGAGCACGCCTGCTTGCTGTACCGGCGCGAGCGCGACGGCAGGATCATGCGCTGGCCTTTTCTGCGCGATGGCCAGCGCACCGATCCGCAGCAGAAGATTGCGGCCATCGGCAGCGATATCGATGCCCTGGTGGAGTTCGCCGCTGCCGGTGGCGGCATCGCCTGGGCCGGCAGCTTCATCGTCCATGAGGAGCTGCGCAGAGGGCGGCTGGTGCCGCTGGCACTCAAGCCGGCGCGCAAGGGACAGCTGCAGTTCGAGGATGTTCCGCTGGACTTCTTCGCCTGCTTCAAGGATCGCCAATATGTGCCCGCCAAGGTCCGCGCGCTGGTGGACTATCTGCTGCAGGTGCTGCCGCAGCAGGCGCAGCTGAAATGGCCGTTGCCAGACTGACGTGGTGCAAGTGCACCTGGGGCCGGCCGGCTCTTGCGGTCCAGGCTGTTTGCGCTGGCGCAAGAAAGCAGTGTGTGTGGCGCGCTGCTGTGCCAGGGGCGCTTGATAACAATCTATAAAAAAATATACTATTTATTTATAGATTGAATCAGGCATTCCCTCCGGATGCCTGCAGCACAGGGAGTCAGCATGAAATTCAATGTAGGCGGTCTGGACCGCATGCTTCGTATTGCCTTGGGCCTGGTCCTCATCGTCCTGGCGGCGATGGGCATCATTGGCTGGTGGGGATGGCTTGGGGTGATTCCCCTGGCCACCGGCTTGCTGCGCTTCTGCCCGCTGTACTCGCTGGCGGGCTTGAACACCTGCCCGCTGGATGCTCGAAAAAAATAGGCCGCCGGTGCCTCAACCCGTTGAAAAAGGCCCGGGCGAACAAGCCGGGCCTTTGGGGGTGACGTCAACCTTCAGTGGCCCAGGTGCTGCGGCAGCACCTCCTGCAAGATGGTGGTGGCAATCTCTTCGATCGACTTGGTGGTGCTGGACAGCCACTCGATGCCGCTTCTGCGCATCATGGCCTCGGCCTCGGCCACCTCGTAGCGGCAGTTCTGCAGGCTGGCGTATTTGGAGTCCGGACGGCGCTCGCTGCGGATGGCGGAGAGGCGGCTCGGGTCGATCGTCAGACCGAACAGCTTGGCGCGGAAGGGAACGAGCGCTGGCGGCAACTGCTTGCGGTCGAAGTCTTCGGGGATCAGCGGGTAGTTGGCGACCTTGAGACCGAACTGCATGGCCAGATACAGGCTGGTGGGTGTCTTGCCCGAGCGGCTCACGCCGACCAGGATCACGTCGGCACCTGTCAGATCGGTATTGGTCTGACCATCATCATGAGCCAGCGTGTAGTTGATGGCCTCCATGCGCTCCAGATATTCCTTGCTCTCGCTGATATCGGCAAAGCGGCCCACGCGGTGCAGCGACTTCTGGCCCAGCTCCACCTCCAGCGGCCGGACAAAGGTGCCGAACATGTCGAACAGCTTGCCCTTGCAGTTGGCTTCGAGGAATTCCAGCATTTCCTGGCTCACCAGCGTGGTGAAGATGATGGGCTTGCGCTTCTCCACCTCGGCCACATGGTTGATCTGGCGCACGGCTTGGTGCACCTTGTCCATGGAGTCCACAAAGGGCACGCGAATGATGCGCGGCTTGCTCTCGAACTGGGCCATGATGGCCGTGCCGAAAGTCTCTGCCGTGATGCCTGTGCCGTCAGAAATGACAAAAATTGTATGGGTATGCATGGTGCGCGCTGTTATTAGGTGGGACCTGTGCAGGCAATGCCATGTCCCGGACTCTGAATCTGGTTTGAGCCACGCGAGGCTTGCTGGCTCAGCCTACAATGTCGCCCATTATTCCCAAATTCAAGCCCATGCTCGTTGACGGTCGATATCCAGAACAGCAAAGCACTGCACTCCAGCAGCATGGGTTCGCGTGCCCTGGCCATTCAGCCCAGCGCCGCCTGCGTACCGGTTTTTAACTTTGGAGCTCCCCATGTCTCAACTGTTCGAAGCGACCGCGCTGGTCGTTCCGTTTGAAAAACTGAGAATGTCTGATGTCGAGTCCGTAGGCGGCAAGAACGCCTCGCTCGGCGAAATGATCTCGCAACTGCCCCAGGGCGTGCGCGTGCCTACCGGCTTTGCCACCACGGCCCATGCCTTCCGCGAATTCCTGGCCTTTGAAGGTCTGGCCGGCAAGATCTCAGCCAAGCTGGCCGCTCTGGACGTGGACGATGTCCGCGCTTTGGCCGCTGTCGGCGCCGAAATCCGCGCCATGGTGGAAAGCCAGCCTTTCCCTGCCGATCTGGAACAGGCCATCCGTGAAGAATTTGTCCGTCTGCAAGGCGGCAATGCCGAGGCATCGTTTGCCGTGCGCTCTTCTGCCACCGCAGAAGACCTGCCCGACGCATCGTTTGCCGGCCAGCAGGAAACCTTCCTGAACGTGGTGGGCATCGAAGACGTGCTGCACAAGATGAAGGAAGTGTTCGCGTCGCTTTACAACGACCGCGCCATCTCCTACCGCGTGCACAAGGGCTTCGAGCACGATGTGGTGGCCCTGTCCGCCGGCGTGCAGCGCATGGTGCGTTCCGACAAGGGCGCTGCCGGCGTGATGTTCACCATCGACACCGAATCCGGTTTCGAGGAAGTGGTCTTCATCACCTCCAGCTACGGTCTGGGCGAGACCGTGGTGCAGGGCGCCGTGAACCCCGACGAGTTCTATGTGCACAAGCCCATGCTCAAGGCTGGCAACAAGGCGCTGATCCGCCGCAATCTGGGCTCCAAGCTGATCCAGATGATCTTTGCCACGCCCGAGGAAAAGGCTGCCGACGGCAAGCTGGTCAAGACCACCGATGTGGCCCACGAGCTGCGCAACCGCTATTCGCTGACCGACGAGGAAGTGCAGCAACTGGCGCATTACGCCCTGGTGATCGAGCAGCATTACGGCCGTCCCATGGATATCGAATGGGGCAAGGACGGCACCGACGGCCAGCTCTACATCCTGCAGGCTCGTCCTGAAACCGTGAAGAGCCAGTCCAAGGGCCAGGCCGAGCTGCGCTACAAGCTCAAGGGCACGGGTACCGTGCTGGCCGAAGGCCGCGCCATCGGTCAGAAGATCGGTACCGGCCCCGTGCGCCTGGTGTCCGATATCTCGCAGATGGATCAGGTGCAGGCCGGCGACGTGCTGGTGACCGACATGACCGACCCCAACTGGGAGCCCGTCATGAAGAAGGCTTCGGCCATCGTCACCAACCGTGGCGGCCGTACCTGCCACGCCGCCATCATTGCACGCGAGCTGGGCATTCCCGCTGTTGTGGGCTGCGGCAATGCAACCGATCTGCTCAAGGCCGAAACACTGGTTACCGTGTCCTGCGCGGAAGGCGATACGGGCAAGATCTATGACGGTCTGCTGGAAACCGAAGTGACCGAGGTCAAGCGTGGCGAGATGCCCAGTATCTCCACCAAGATCATGATGAACGTGGGCAATCCCCAGCTGGCTTTCGACTTTGCCCAGCTGCCCAATGAGGGCGTGGGTCTGGCCCGCCTGGAATTCATCATCAACAACAACATCGGCGTGCACCCCAAGGCCATCCTGGACTACCCCGCTGTTGATGCCGACCTGAAGAAGGCCGTCGAGTCCGTGGCCCGTGGCCATGCATCTCCCCGTGCGTTCTACGTGGACAAGGTGACCGAAGGCGTGGCAACGATTGCCGCCGCTTTCTGGCCCAAGCCCGTGATCGTGCGCATGTCCGACTTCAAGTCCAACGAATACCGCAAGCTGATCGGCGGCAGCCGTTACGAGCCCGAGGAAGAGAACCCCATGCTGGGCTTCCGCGGTGCAGCGCGTTACATCTCGGTCGAGTTCGGCGAAGCCTTCAAGATGGAATGCGAAGCCCTGCGCCGCGTGCGTGAGGACATGGGGCTGACCAACGTCAAGATCATGATCCCCTTCGTGCGTACCCTGGGCCAGGCCAAGCGCGTGACCGAGCTGCTGGCCGAAAACGGCCTCAAGCGTGGCGAAAATGGCCTGCAGCTGATCATGATGTGCGAAGTGCCTTCCAACGCCGTGCTGGCCGAGGAGTTCCTCGAATACTTCGACGGCTTCTCCGTGGGCTCCAACGACCTGACCCAGCTGACCCTGGGTCTGGACCGCGATTCCGGTCTGGAGCTGCTGGCTGCCGACTTCGACGAGCGCGACCCCGCCGTCAAGAAGCTGCTGGCTCATGCCATCAAGGCCTGCCGCGATCAGAACAAGTATGTGGGCATCTGCGGCCAAGGCCCTTCGGACCACCCCGACTTTGCCAAGTGGCTGGCCGATGAAGGCATCTCCTCCATCTCCCTGAACCCTGACAGCGTGGTCTCCACCTGGCAGAAGCTGGCTGAATAAGCCGCTGCATCGCCGTGCAGACGCATCACGCGCCTATGCATGACGATGCCGTGTCGGATGCCCCGCGACAGGCATTCGACGCTTTTGGCAATCCGGTGGAGGTCACCTTCCCGCCGGATCTGCACGATACGCACCACCTGAGACTCAAGGCCTTGCTGCTGAGTGTCTGGGTGGTGTCTTCATTTGGTACCTGCTACTTTGCGCGCGATATCCAGGCACTGGTGCCGGACTGGCCCGTAGCCTACTGGATGGCCGCCCAAGGGGCGGTCCTGATGTTCCTGCTGATCATCGTGGTCTATTGTGTGGCCATGGATTATTTCGAACGCCGACAGGCGCGTGGCGAAGCGCCAGCCTCTCCCGTTGCCACCGACCCTCATGTCTGAGCGGCCCGTTCTGAGCCGTGCCTATCACTGGCGGCTGCATCGCATTCTGTTTCTCTATGTGCTGGGAACGGCGGCATTTTTGCTGACTATGCTCTGGGCCGAGGAGCGCGGGCTGTCGCGGCACTGGATCGGGCCCATCTTTCTGTTTTCCACGGTGATGGTGTACGCGGCCATCGGTGTGTATTCGCGCACCAGTGATGCCGAGGAGTATTTCGTCGCCGGCAGGCGCATTCCGCCGTTCTACAACGGCATGGCGGCGGCTGCCGACTGGATGAGCGCAGCCTCGTTCATCAGCCTCTCCGGCGCGCTTTATCTGCAAGGTTTTTCGGGGACCGGCACACAGCCTGGCGGGCTGGCCTATGTGCTGGGATGGACGGGCGGGTTCTGCCTGGTCGGCATGCTGATTGCTCCCTATCTGCGGGCCATGAATCTCTATACCGTGCCGGATTTCTTCCAGGCGCGCTATGGCGGGCGCTGGCCGCGCATCATTGCCGCGCTGGCCGCCATTACCTGTTCCTTCACCTATGTGGTGGCGCAGATCTATGGCGTGGGCCTGATTGCTGCGCGCCTGACCGGCGTGCAGTTCGAGATCGGCATCATGCTGGGTCTGGGCGGCGTGCTGCTGTGCTCGTTCCTGGGCGGCATGCGGGCCATCACCTGGACCCAGGTGGCGCAATACGTGGTCATCTTGCTGGCCTTCATGCTGCCGGTTTCCTGGCTGGCCTACAAGCAGCTGGGCAACCCCTGGGCGCAGCTGGCCTACAGCCAGCAACTGGGCAAGATTGGTGCCATGGAGCAGCAACTGCTGTCCTCAAAGGCCGAGCAGTCGGTGCTGGAGGCCTACCGCACCCGCGCCCAGGTGCTGCAGGCCAAGTTGCGCGACGTGCCTAATGTACTGGCGGCCGAACGCCAAGCATTGAGCGAGCATATTCGCGAGCTACGCACCAGCAGCGGCAATATTGGCGCCATCATGACCGCCAGCCGGGAGCTGGCCGCCATGCCCAAGGATGAGGTGGCGGCACGCGAACTCTGGAGCCGCGAGCTGCACGAGGCTTATGAGCGGGCCAAGCCGCTGGGCGGCATGCCGCTGCAAAGTCAGCCTTTTGCCGGGGATCCGGATGGTTCGCCGGCCGAGCGCAAGGCTTACGAGGAAAGCCGGCGCAATTTTCTGGCGCTGATGTTCTGCCTGATGGTCGGCACGGCCGGGCTGCCGCATCTGCTGACACGCTACTTCACGGTTCCCTCGGTGTCGGCGGCGCGTACCTCGGTGGCCTGGTCGCTGTTCTTTATCGGCCTGCTGTATCTTGGCGCACCGGCCTTGGCCGTGCTGGTCAAGTTCGAGGTCATGAGCAATCTTGTGGGCACGCATTTCGATGCCTTGCCCAACTGGATAGCGCAGTGGTCAAGGGTCGACAGTTCGTTGCTGGCCGTCGAGGACATCAATGGCGACGGCATCCTGCAGTTCGGCGAGATCCGTATGGGGGCCGACCTCATCATGCTGGCCACGCCGGAGCTGGGCGGCATGCCCTATGTGCTCTCCGGTCTGGTGGCCGCGGGCGGATTGGCGGCGGCATTGTCCACGGCAGACGGTCTGCTGCTGACGATCAGCAATGCCCTGGTGCGGGATCTCTACTTCCAGGAGCGTCAGCGCCTGGATACGCGTAAGCGGCGTGTCTCGCCCGAGCAGCGTGTGATTCTCTCCAAGTTCGCATTGCTGCTGGTGGCGCTGTCGGCGGCCTTTGTGGCAGCGCGGCGCTCTTCGGACATTCTTCCCATGGTCTCGGCCTCGTTTTCGCTGGCCGGCTCGGCTTTTGTGCCGGCCATGGTGCTGGGCATCTTCTGGCGCGGCACCACGCGCCGTGGCGCAGTAGCTGGCATGTTGCTAGGCTTGGCCGTGACGGTGTACTACATGGTTTCTCATGTGCCGGGTCTGCAGGGCGTGCTGCCTCCGGCACTGCGCGGCGAGGCACTCTGGTGGGGCATTCAGCCCATCTCGGCCGGTGTGTTTGGCGTGCCGGCAGGCCTGCTCACCATATTGCTGGTCAGCTGGTGGGAGCAGCGGCGGGCAGGCGTTCGGAAGAACTCTTGATTCGATAGCTGCCAGCGCTCTTCCACGAAGGACTTGAGATGGATTTCATGTGGTTTTTTTGCAGAGTCTGATCTGGCTCAGCCCGGAGCTAGCTTGCAGGAAAACCCGCTTTTCAGCCGCCGCCACAGCTGCCACTCTGCATGTCTAAAAGCAATTCAATGCAAAGAGGGGCGGGGCCGATGAATCTAGTCAAGACACCCGAAGGCCAGCAGGCCTTCAAGGAGCGCCATGCCGATCTGAGTCAGCGCCTGCGCTCGGCTTTTTTGCTGTTTGACGGTCAACGCAGCCTGATGCAGGTGCTGGAGGCAACTTCGGCGCTGGGAGTGGTCAAGGACGATATTCTGGCCCTGGTCGACAGAGGCTGGCTGGCAACGAGGGAGTCTTTAGCCGCAGCGTCGGCTTCGAAGAGCGGCTCCCCCTCTCTGGCCTCGGCCGAACTCGGGCTAGACGTCGGCCAGAAGCGCTACCAGAAGGCCTACCCCATGGCCGTGTCCATCACGGGTGCATTGGGGCTCAAGGGCTTCAGGCTGAATTTAGCCGTGGAGGCTGCTATGGGCTATGAGCAACTGGTGGAACTGGCGCCGCGCATACGCGATGCGGCGGGTGAAAAAGCCTATATGCCGCTGCACAGAGCGCTGTTCGAGGCCGATGCATAAGCTGCCGATGCAGGGCATTTCCCAAAGAAAAAGCGGCCTTGCAAGGCCGCTTTTTAGTGGCGGAGCCTGGGGCTCAGACCGCCAGCAATTCCACATCGAACTTCAGCGTGGCGTTGGGAGGGATCACGCCGCCGGCGCCGCGCGCGCCATAGCCCAGGGCTGCTGGAATCAGCAGCGTGCGCTGACCGCCCACCTTCATGCCTTGCAC
Source organism: Comamonas sp. Tr-654 (assembly GCF_011752915.1). Taxonomy (NCBI): domain Bacteria; kingdom Pseudomonadati; phylum Pseudomonadota; class Betaproteobacteria; order Burkholderiales; family Comamonadaceae; genus Comamonas; species Comamonas sp. Tr-654. Next base: position 19,434 of record NZ_VWWQ01000003.1, on the reverse strand, counting down.
GCCTTCGTCCCAGCCCTTGATGACCATGCCGGCGCCCAGGGGGAAGACGAAAGGATCGTTGCGGTCCTTGCTGGAGTCAAACTTGGCGCCTTGCACACCATTGTTGTAGAGCCAGCCGGTGTAGTGCACGGTCACGTTCTGACCGGCCTTGGCTTCGGTGCCTTCGCCAACGACGGTGTCTTCGTATTGCAGGCCGGAGGCAGTAGTGTTGAATGCCATGATGGATTTCCTTTCAGCGCAAAGCAGAAAAAGGCGATGGAAAAAAGGGCCGGCCAAGCTCGCTTGGGGCCCTTGGATGATAGTGGTGCCCGCTTGCCGCCAGTTCCCCGGCCGCGACAGCGGCAAGGTTTACTTCTTGGCGCGCGCCGCAACCCAGCGGTTGGCAAAGGCCTGCACGTCGGACAGGCGCTTGAGCAGATCTTGTCCGGTCAAGGTCACGGTGTAGCCGTCGCTGCCATGTTCGAGCAAGCCGCATTCGCGCAGTTCCTTGATGCGGGTATTCAGCGTGTTGGGGGTGATGCCGCCCACGCTATCTTGCAACAGTCGGAAGGTCTGGGGATGACCATCCCGCAAAGCCCACAGCACGCGCAGCGCATAGCGGCATTCGAGCTTCTCGAACAGCTGGTTGATGGCGGCGTTTTCCTTGGAGCTCATGGACGCTTCTCCTTGCGCAATGATGTTGTCGAGCTGGGCGCACTGGGCGCTTTCAGTGCCATGTCCTATGGACTATAGCGGTTAATTTATTTTGCTACAAGTTTAGTAGCTTCAAATCTTCAACTGCAACGCCTTGAGGTGATAAACGCGACAAACAACGCGCAAGTGTTGCGGGTCAGCCACGAATCCGGGCAAAGACGCGCGTGCTTCAGGGTTTGTAGCAGTGGTGAGAGTGCTGGAGCAGCCTGCGGGACAGGCTGGCGTGGTTTTCCGGCTGTGTTAGTGCTGGCTTAGGTGTTTCCAGGTGTAAAAATAGAGTCAAGCCATTGATCTGTCGATGCAGGCAGCTATGAAAATCATAGTTCCTGTTTTGGTGCCGCTATTTGCTTGAGTTGCACCAGCACTTGCAGCAGGCGATTGGCCGGCGCAGCAACGCCCAGAGCCTGGGCGCGCCGCACCACATAGCCGTTGAGATGGTCGATTTCCGTGGGTTTGCCGCGCGCCAGATCCTGGGCCGTGGAAGAGAGCTGGCCAGGCATGGTGCGTGCGATGGCTGTGACCGCCTCGTCTACGGTAGCGGGCAGGATCACGCCGTCGGTCATGGCCACGGTCTTGCATTCGGCGGCAATGTCCTGCATTACGGCGGGTATGCCCTGCTGCGCGACCAGCCAGCCATAGGGCTGTTGGGTGAGAGCGGAGAGCGCGTTGTACACGCAGTTGATGATGAGCTTTTGCCAGAGTGCGGCCAGCACGCCATCCGAGACTTGCGTGGGAATGCCGGCGGCGCTGAACTGGTCCGCGATCGAATCGCCCAGGGGGCAGGGAGCGATGACCAGCTCGCCCCGGCCAAAGTGACGCACATGGCCCGGGCCGGCCATGGCGGTGGCCACATAGACCACGGCAGCTGCCACCGGCTGCCGACCCAGCACCTGACGCAGGCGCTGGTCGTTGTCCACGCCATTCTGCAAGCTCAGTACCTGGGTATGGGCAGCCAGGTGGGGTTTGATCTGTGCGGCCGCTGTTTCGGTGTCGGTGGATTTCACGCAGAACAGCACCACATCGGCGCCCGCCACGGCACTGGGCTCGGTGCTGGTTGCGACGGGGAGTTGAAGATCTTCGGTTGCCGTCTGCAGTCGCAGCCCGTGCTGGCTGACCGCCTGCATATGCGATGCTCTACCGATCAGCGTGACCGGGTGGCCGGCGCGTGCCAGCAGAGCTCCAAAGTAGCAGCCCACCGAGCCCGCGCCCATGACGGCAACGGAAAGGCGGGAGCGGGCAGCGGTGTGGTCGACCAGGTTCATGGGGCTATCCTGCAAAGTGGCTTAGCTCTTGAGCTTGAGCAGATAGGTCATCAGCTGGGCAGTGGAGGTCTCGACCTCCAGAAACTCCTGCAGTGCCTTGCCGGTTTGCCAAGAGGAGCTCCAATTATTGCTGACCAGGGCTTGTTTCCAGAGCTCCTGATTGCTCGCGTGGTCGATGGCAGCCAGCAGTTGCTGGGTGCGCTCTGCAGGCAGATTTTTGCCTGTGAAGACGGCACGCCAGTTGGACATTTCGGCGTCCATGCCCTGGTCGCGCATGGAGGCGATGCCGAACATGGTACGCCGCGAGGAAACGCCGAGAGCGCGCAGCTTGCCAGCCTGCAAGGCGTCCCTGAGCTCGCTGTAGCCCGAAATTCCCACCTGCACCTGTTTTTGCAGCAGGGCCTGCAGCACCTCGTTGCCGCCGGGGAAGGCCTTGTACTGCAACTGCTCCGCATTGGCCTTGGACTGGCGGGCCAGCATGCCCGCATACATATGGTCCACGCCGCCTGCGGAGCCTCCGGCAATCGCCAGTGCAGGCAGGTTTTCGCGCATGGCCTTGGCCAGTGCCTTGGGGTTGGCGATCGGTGAGTCGAAAGGCACGGCTACCACGAGGTAGTCACTGGTCAGGCGCGCCAGGGCTTGCACCTGATGCAGCTCAGCCGACTTCTTGTTCAGCGCCAGAGCACCGACCATGACCATGCCGCCGATCAGCAGGCTGTTGGGGTCGTTGCCGTAGCGCTTGGTGTACTCGGCCAAGCCTATGGTGCCGCCCTTGCCGCCGATGTTTTCATAGATGACCTTGTCCACCATGCCGCTGCCGATCAGCGCTGCACCCAGGGCGCGACCGGTCTGATCCCAACCGCCGCCGGGGTTGGCAGGGATCACGATGCGCAGCTGCGTCCCCAGACGCTGGGGCGGGTTGGCCATGGCTGCCAAAGGCGCAGTCAGCAGGGCTGCGGAATAACCCAGCCACTGGCGCCGTGTCGGAAAGCGATGTGCTTGGATGGTGTTCATGTCTGTCTCCGTTGTTATGTGTCTTTTGATGTGTCTGGCCGCAAGCGAAGGCTTGCTGACCTGGGGTACATGCGAAAAAGCCCCGACCTGAAACAGATCGGGGCTTTGGGTCGCAGGGAACCGGCGCGCCGGTTCCTCGGGTTGGCTTTACAGCGAATCGATGAAGCTGCGCAGCTTGTCGGAGCGCGAAGGGTGCTTGAGCTTGCGCAGCGCCTTGGCTTCGATCTGACGGATACGTTCCCGCGTCACGTCAAACTGCTTGCCGACTTCTTCCAGCGTGTGGTCGGTGGACATTTCGATGCCGAAGCGCATGCGCAGCACCTTGGCTTCGCGAGGCGTCAGGCCGTCGAGGATGTCCTTGACCACATCGCGCAGACCGGCCTGCATGGCGGCATCGATAGGCGCCGTGTTGTTGCCGTCCTCGATGAAATCGCCCAGGTGGGAATCGTCGTCGTCGCCGATGGGGGTTTCCATCGAGATCGGCTCCTTGGCGATCTTCATGATCTTGCGGATCTTGTCCTCGGGGATCTCCATCTTGGCTGCCAGGATGGACGCATCGGGCTCGAAACCAAACTCTTGCAAGTGCTGGCGCGAGATGCGGTTCATCTTGTTGATGGTCTCGATCATGTGCACCGGGATGCGGATCGTGCGGGCCTGGTCGGCGATGGAGCGCGTGATGGCCTGACGAATCCACCAGGTCGCATAGGTCGAGAACTTGTAGCCGCGACGGTATTCGAACTTGTCCACGGCCTTCATCAGGCCGATATTGCCTTCCTGGATCAGATCCAGGAACTGCAGACCGCGGTTGGTGTACTTCTTGGCGATGGAGATCACGAGACGAAGGTTGGCCTCGATCATTTCCTTCTTGGCGTCACGGCTGGCGCGTTCGCCGCTGTTCATGCGCTTGTTGATGTGCTTGAGCTCTTCCAGGGGCACAACCACACGGGCCTGCAGGTCGATCAGGTTCTGCTGCAGCTCCTGCACGGGCGGGATGTTGCGTTCCAGCACGGCGCTGTAGTTCTTGCCTGCCGCCACTTGCTTGAGGACCCAGTCCAGGTTCAGCAGGTTGGGCGGGAAGTCCTTGATGAACTGCTCCTGCGGCATGCCGCACTTGTCCACGATGATCTTGCGCAGCTCGCGTTCCTTCTTGCGCACGTCATCCACCTGTGCGCGCACCAGATCGCAGAGCTTTTCAATCGTCTTGGCCGTGAAGCGAATGGTCATCAGCTCTTCGGTGATGGCCTTCTGCACCTTCATGTATGCCTCGGTGCCGTAGCCTTCCTTGTCATACACCTTGTGCATCTTGTCGAAAAGCTCGCGCATGGAGTCAAAGCGACCCAGGGCTTCGTTCTTCAGTTCTTCGAGCTTCTTGGTCAGGGCCTTGGAGCCGCCCTTGCCGTCATCGTCGTCTTCTTCGTCGTATTCGTCGAAGTCTTCTTCGGCTACATAGTCGTCGTTCTCGTTGGCATTGACGAAGCCGTCCACCACGGTGGAGATGACAACCTTGCCTTCGCGGATCTCCTCGGCCATGTTGAGGATCTCGGCGATGGTCGCGGGGGAAGCCGAGATGGCTTCCATCATGTCCATCAGGCCGCCTTCGATGCGCTTGGCGATTTCGATTTCGCCTTCGCGTGTCAGTAGTTCGACGGTACCCATTTCACGCATGTACATGCGCACGGGGTCGGTGGTGCGGCCGAATTCGGAGTCCACGGTGGACAGAGCCGCTTCGGCTTCTTCTTCCGCTTCCTCTTCGGTGGTGGCCGACTGGCCGGTGTTGTTCAGCAGCAGGGTTTCCGCATCGGGAGTCTGCTCGTACACGGCCACGCCCATGTCGTTCAACATGGAGATCACGACTTCCAGCGTTTCGGCATCGACCAGCTTGTCGGGCAGGTGGTCGTTGATTTCGGCGTGGGTCAGGTAGCCGCGGGTCTTGCCCAGCTTGATCAGCATCTTCAGACGCTGACGGCGGGTGTTCATTTCCTCTTCGGTCAGAACGGTCTCGTCCAGGCCGAATTCCTTCATCAAGGCGCGTTCCTTCGCCTTGCTGATCTTCATGCGCAGAGGCTTGGCCTTTTCGGCAGGAGCAGCAGACGCTTCGGTGACTGTCTCCTCTTCGATTTCGCCTTCCAGATCGCTGTCGATATCCGACAGGTCGGCATCATCCATGTCCTCGTCGGCTTCCTTGGCCTTGGGCTTGCGACCGCGCTTGGCGGGAGCCTTGTCGGCATCGGCGCTGGCAGCGGGGGCCTTGACGGCGGCAGCCTTCTTGGCGGGAGCAGCCTTTTGGGCGACGGTCTTCTTGGCGGCAGGAGCGGCAGCTGTGTCGTCGTCTTCTTCGGCCTTTTTGCGGCCGCGCTTGGGAGTTGCCTGCGCCAGCAGCGCATCGGCCATGGCTTTGAGTTCGGCTTGTGACTTGGTAACCACGGTGGTGTCTTTCTTGGCTTCGGCTGCAGATGCAGCACTCTTCTTCACAGCAGGCTTGCTGGCACTGGCCTTTTTCGCGGACTCTGCTGCGGAAGTGGAAGTTTTAGAGGTCTTGGGCTTTGCTGAAGCTTCTGGGGCCTGCTTGGACTTCACGGACTTTGAAACGGGCATGAACACCTCTCACGGTACGAACACACACAAACACACAAAGGAAAACGGAAAATGCAAACAAACGCCATCAAAGCTGGCGCAAGAACAGGCCTAGCCTGTCCGGTGGAGCACAAAGACTCCATGGCAAGATGTTGGGGCGATCATTTGGTATGCAATCCTTGCGAGAAATGGGCCATGCAGTTGCTGCCATCACGTGATTTCTTCACGGGGCCCGGGTCGGAGGTGTTGCTGTCGCTCTTGCCTGTATCCTCTAAATTATACCTTTTTTAAAGATGTCAAGAGGCGGAGCTAATAATTACAGATAAATTTTTCCGCCGCTGTTGAAACTCTATGTAACGCCTTGCCGCCGTGGGATCGGTGGCGATCTCCTTGAGTGCCTGGGCCTCCTCGCGCTTGAGGTGATCCACGAGGATCAGGTTCAGCGTGCCGCGCAACTCCTTGCGCAACTCGTCGACTTCGCCCTCGGGGTTGGCATGGGCACCGCTCATCAGCTTGCTGGCCAGCGGCTCGCAGGGCGAGCCTTGCAATTGCTCGCGCAGCACCGCCCAGGAGCGCGGTCCGGACTCGGTGAACTGGGCTTCCAGCCAGCGGAACAAGGGGGCATGGCTTTGGTTGCAGCGCGCCAAGGCATCGAAATCCTCATGGGTCATCTCTTCCATGAACTCCATGTGACACATCAGCAGGCGCGCGGCCTGGTCTTCGCGGCTGACCGGCGTGGGGCGCGGGCCCAGCTGCGGCGGGTTCCAGTCCTCGCCCTTCTTGCCCCAGGGCTTGCGCTGGCGGCCGAACTCCTTGCGGCCCGACCAGTTGCCGCCGCCCTGGCTCGGGTAGGAGGGGGCCGGTGCCGCGGCATCGGCCCAGTCGGGGGCGCTTTCCCAGTTGGCCGGGGGCGCATCCCATTCCGGTGCCTGAGGGCCGGAGGGCGCAGGCGCGCGGCGGGCAATGGGGGCTGTGCGTGCGGTTTCCTGCGCCCAGATATCGGTGAGATCGCGCGAGTCCAGCTGGGCCAGGGCTGCGATTTCGGAGAGCAACTGGCGCTTGAGGGCTCCGTCGGGCAGCAGCGACCACAGCGGCCGCGCGTTGCTGGCCATGTGGGCACGGCCTTCGGTCTGGCCCAGATCGCAGCCCTCGCTGGCCGATTCAATGAGAAAGCGGCTCAGCGGCGTGGCATCGCCCACATAGCGCGAGAAGGCCTCGGGGCCGAATTCGCGGATGAAGCTGTCGGGGTCGTGCTCCGAAGGCAGGAACAGGAATTTGATGGAGCGCGTGTCGGTCGCCAGTGGCAGCGCCGCATCCAGCGCCTTGCGCGCGGCGCGCCGGCCCGCGCTATCGCCGTCGAAGCTGAAGACCACGGCATCGGTGAAGCGAAACAGCTTTTGCACATGCTCCGGCGTGCAGGCCGTTCCAAGCGTGGCAACGGCATTGGCAAAGCCCAGTTGGGCCAGCGCCACCACGTCCATATAGCCTTCGGTGACCAGGGCGTAGCCCATGTCGCGCAGGGCCTGGCGGGCCTCGTAGAGGCCGTAGAGTTCACGGCCCTTGTGGAAGACCGGGGTTTCGGGGGAGTTCAGGTATTTGGGTTTCTCATCGCCAAACACCCGGCCGCCAAAGCCTATGCATTCGCCTTTGACATTGCGAATCGGGAACATCAGCCGGTCGCGGAAACGGTCGTAGCGGCGGCTGTCGTCCTCGCCCACGATGACCAGCCCGCATTCTTCAAGCTGCGGGTTGTCGTATTCGGCGAATACGCTGGCCAGGCCATGCCAGCCGGCAGGCGCATAGCCCAGGCCGAAGCGCTTGGAGACCTCGCCCGAGACGCCGCGCTTTTTCAGATACTCGATGGCCTTGGGAGCGGCCTTGAGTTGTTTGCGATAGGACTCGCCGGCTTTTTCCAGCAGGTCGCTCAGGGTCTCGGCTTTCTGCTTTTGCTGGGCCTGGCGCTGGCGCTCGGCCGGGCTGATGTCGTCCTGCGGCACTTGCAGACCGCATTGATTGGCTAGCTCCTGCACGGCTTCGACAAAGCCCATGCCGGCATGCTCCATCAGAAAGCCGATGGCATTGCCGTTCTTGCCGCAGCCAAAGCAGTGAAAAAACTGCTTGCTGGGGCTGACTGTGAAAGAGGGCGACTTTTCGCCGTGGAATGGGCATAGGCCCATGAAGTTGGCGCCGCCCTTTTTGAGCTGCACATAGCGGCCCACGATGTCGACCACGTCGACGCGGGAGAGCAACTCTTGGATGAATGATTGGGGAATGGCCACCCGCGTATTCTGCCTTTTTCGGCAATGGCCGATGGCTTGGCAGGAATGAGGCGGACGGGCAAAAAAAAGCCTGCACCGATGGGTGCAGGCTCAGGTCTCCTGATGCCTGGATCATTGCCAGGCTCTCCTCTAAAACGTCTCCTCCGCCACACAGTTTTGAGGCATGTGACCGGCTCCGTGCGGGATAGATGCCGGTCTGGCCTGCCAGCATGGGCAGTCAGATCCTCAAAAACATGTGCGCATTCTAAAAGCGATTCAAGGTCCGGGTGATTGGTCTGTCAGATAAATGATGTCTTATAGATGACTTGCATGAGATGCCACTACCTGAGGAATGATGGGGTTTCTGATTATTTTATAAGTATTTGATTTTAAATTAATTTATTGATTTTCAGAAGCTGTTGAAAGTATTGGTTTGATCAATGACCTTTTGCGTTGCTCTGGTTTCTATGTGTGAGAGCTAAGTGGAATCCGGCTTGACCTGGATCACAACAGACTTGCATGGCGCTCGGTTGTAAGCCTGACGTGACGGATGCTGGAGTACAAAACGCTCAGGAGACAAACATGACAAGTTCTTTCGATCTGAATCTCACCCCGAATACCGCCAACCATGCCGCGCTGACGCCACTGGGATTTATTGCCCGCACGGCCGAGGTCTACCCCGAGCGCCTGGCCATTGTTCATGGTGACCTGCGCCAGAACTGGGCGCAGACCTATGCACGTTGCCGCCAGCTTGCCAGTAGCCTGCAGAGGATCGGCATTGGCAAGAACGACACAGTGGCCGTGATGCTGCCCAATACGCCGCCCATGGTGGAGGCCCACTTTGGCGTGCCCATGGCCGGTGCCGTACTCAACACGCTCAACACCCGGCTGGATGCCGAGACTCTGGCCTTCATGCTCGACCATGGCGAAGCCAAGGCCCTGATCGTGGACCCCGAGTTCGCGCCTCTGATGGCCAGGGCGCTCAAGCTGCGCCAGAGTACCGCGCCCATCTATGTGATCCAGGTCGAAGACCCGGTTTACGGCGAGGCGGCCGAGCAGATCGGTGCCACTGACTACGAGAGCTTTGTGGCCCAGGGCGATGCCGGTTTCGACTGGCAGTGGCCCGGCGACGAATGGGATGCGATTGCACTGAACTACACCAGCGGAACCACGGGCAACCCCAAGGGCGTGGTCTACCACCATCGCGGCGCGCATAACAATGCCATCAGCAATGTGCTGGAGTGGGACATGCCCAAGCACGCTGTCTATCTGTGGACGCTGCCCATGTTCCACTGCAACGGCTGGTGCTTCCCCTGGACGGTGGCCGCGCGCGCGGCCGTCAATGTCTGCCTGCGCCGGGTGGATGCGCAGGCGATTTTTGACGCCATCCGCGACCACGGCGTGAGCCATTACTGCGGCGCGCCCATTGTGCACAGCCTGCTGGTGAATGCGCCGGCCGCCATGAAGCAGGACGTGCCCGCCGGCGTCAAGGCCATGGTGGCAGGGGCAGCGCCGCCCGCATCGATGATAGAGGGGATGGAGGCCATGGGCTTTGACATCACCCATGTCTACGGCCTGACCGAAACCTATGGGCCGGCCACGGTCTGCGCCAAGCATGAGAGCTGGAATGCGCTCGATATCGGCGAGCGCGCCCGCCTGAACTCGCGCCAGGGCGTGCGCTACCACCTGCAGCGCTCAGCGGCCGTGCTGGACCCCGAAACCATGCAGCCCGTGCCGCGCGACGGCCAGACCATGGGCGAAATCATGTTCCAGGGCAATATCGCTATGAAGGGCTATCTCAAGAATCCGCAGGCGACGCAGGAAGCCTTCCGCGGCGGCTGGTTCCATAGCGGCGACCTGGCCGTGCAGCATCCCGACGGCTATATCCAGATCAAGGACCGCAGCAAGGACATCATCATCTCGGGGGGCGAGAACATCTCCTCCATCGAGGTGGAGGATGTGCTCTATCGCCACCCCGCCGTGCTGGCTGCGGCCGTGGTGGCCAAGCCCGACCCCAAATGGGGCGAGACGCCCTGCGCCTTCATCGAGCTCAAGGCGGGAGCCGAAACGACGGACGAGGACATCATCGCCCACTGCAAAAAGCATCTGGCCGGCTACAAGGTGCCGCGCGCCGTGGTGTTTGGCGAGTTGCCCAAGACCAGCACGGGCAAGATCCAGAAGTTCGAGCTGCGCAAGCAGGCAGGCTCGGCTTCCGCCATCTCGGCCTGATATCCCGCCGCCGACCCCAAGGTCCGATGCCTCAGCTAGGTGGGCCGCGGGCTCTTCGTGTCTGCCGGTCCGGCAAACTTGATAGCTGCTAGCGCTTGTTATTCATAGAGCTTGGATAGTTTTCAATCTGAAATCTATGAATAGCCTGCGCAAGAAGCTCTGAATGAGATAGCGGCAACTGGATGGTGCGTCACGCCAATTCGGGCGGCATGCGCTGCCAGCCTTCAGGCGTCACACGCAGCACCTCGCTGCGCTGTGTATCGGCATCGATATGCCAGTCGCTGAGCACGATGCGCCACTGCCCGTCGCCTAGCGCGTGGTCAGCGGGCTGATGCGTATGGCCGTGAATCAGCCAGGGCGCTTGCGCGGCCTGCATCCAGGTGCTGCTCATCTGCGCGTCGGCATCCGCATAGGGCGCGCCGCTTTGCTTGCGCTGCTCGCTTTCGCTGCGCGCCGATTTGCCGATTGCGCGGCGCACGGCCAGAGGCTGGGCCAGCAACTGCTGTTGCCAGGCGGCGGAGCGCGAAACGGCGCGGAATTGCTGGTACTCTACATCGTCCAGGCACAGCGCATCGCCATGGCTGAGCAGGATGCTGGGGCCTGCCCACAGCAATACCGTGGGATCGGAAAGCCCGCTCATGCCGCTGCGGCGCAGAAATTCGTCGCCGGCCAGAAAGTCGCGGTTGCCGACCATGAAGAACAGCGGGCGCTGCTGCGCCGCCTCGCGCAGCACGGCAGCGCATTCGGCCTCGAAGCTGCCGGGTTCATCGAGCGCATCGTCACCGACCCAGACTTCAAACAGATCGCCAAGGATAAAGATGGCGTCGGCCGTGCTGCGCGTCAGATAGCTGCGCCAGGCTTCGACCGTTTGCGGCTCCGAAGGCTGCAGATGCAGATCGGAAATAAAGTCGATAGCTCGCCAGTCGGGTGCGCCTTGCAACTGCGCCACTTGGGGCGCCGCCGTGCGGGGATCTGAAGAATCAGTCATGTGATGATGGTACGCAGCCTGAAAACAATAACGGCCCCGAGCGAGAGACGGCAAGCAAGAGCCGCCTCGCAGCGAGGCCGTCGTCCCCTTCCGCGAAGCAGAGAGGGGGAAGGCGCGTTAGCGCCACAGGGGGAAATTACAGGGCCACAGCCTTGTCGATCACCACGGCGTCGAAGGGCACGTCGTCGTGGAAGCCCTTGCGTGTGGTGCGCACCTTCTTGATGGCGTCCACGACTTCCTCACCCTTGACCACCTTGCCGAACACGGCATAGCCCCAGCCCTGGCCGGTGGGAGCGGTGTGGTTCAGGAAGCCGTTGTCCACGGTGTTGATGAAGAACTGCGCAGTTGCGCTGTGGGGATCGCTGGTGCGAGCCATGGCAATCGTGTACTTGTCGTTCTTCAGGCCGTTCTTGGCTTCGTTCTCGATGGGAGCCGCAGTGTCCTTTTGCTTCATGTCGGCCGCAAAACCGCCGCCCTGGATCATGAAGTTCTTGATCACACGGTGGAAGATGGTGCCGTTGTAGAAGCCCTGGTTCACGTAGTTCAGGAAGTTCTCGGTGGACTTGGGCGCGTTCACGGCGTCCAGTTCCAGGGTGATCACGCCCTGGGTGGCAGTATCGGCCACGTTGATGGTCACGTGCAGTTCGACTTGGGGATTGCTCATGTCTGTGCTTTCTAGAGGATGGAGTAAGGAGGCTGACGCCGCCCGGCTTGGGCAGCGCCGCCCGGTTGTTCACTTGATTTCGGTGGCGGAGAGGATTGTTACCGGCGTCGTGGGCACATTCTGGTGCATGCCACGGTTGCCCGTAGCCACGGCGCGGATTTTGTCCACCACATCCATGCCCTTGATGACCTTGCCGAAGACGGTATAGCCGTAGCCATCGGGCTTGGGTGCGTTGAGCATGTCGTTGTTCACCACATTGATGAAGAACTGCGAGGTGGCGGAATTGGGGTTGCCGGTGCGCGCCATGGCAATCGTGCCGCGGTCGTTCTTGAGGCCGTTGCTGGCTTCCAGTGGGATCGGGGCACGTGTGGGCTTCTCGCTCAGATTGGCGTCCATGCCGCCGCCCTGGATCATGAAGCCGTCGATGACGCGGTGGAACACCGTGCCGTCATAGTGCTTGTCGCGCACATATTGCAGGAAATTGGCCGCGCTCTTGGGGGCCTTGGCATCGTTGAGTTCGACCACGATATCGCCCATGCTGGTCTTGAGCTGCACCTTGGATTGCGCCTGGGCCAGGCCGGGGATTGCGAAAACAGTGGCTGCCAGCGCAATCGCGGACAGGGCCTTGAGGCTGTTTCGACGGAAATTCAGCATGGTCATATTCTTGGGTAAGTGGGTCTTGGGCTGGGCAGCGGCTGCAAAAAACTGGCTTGAAGCAGCTGAGGGCGCCGGCCGGCTTCACAAGAGGAGGGAGGGTGGGACGACAAAAAACGGATTCAGCGGGCCGGGGTAGGTGTTGCAAGAGAGGCTGCGGGTTGCAGCAAGTCTTTGAGCTGCTTGAGCTTGGGGTTCAGGGCTGCGGGGCGGCCGCCCTTGGCCAGGGACTGCGCATAGGACTGATAGGCCAGGCGGGCATAGATATCGCCCAGATTCTCGTGTGCCACGGCATAGTTCGGATTGTTGCGCACGGCGGCTTCGAGTGCGGAGCGGGCGCGATCCAGATCACCCTGGCGTGCATAGATCACGGCCAGATTGTTATAGGGCTCGGGCAGCTCGGGATAGTCCTCGGTCAGCTGGCGAAAAGCCGTGATCGCGTCTTCGGTCTTGCCGTCATTGCTCAGCGCGATGCCGCGCAGAAAACGCATTTGCGGGTCGCGTGAATTCTTGGCCAGATAGGTGTCCGCTTTTTGCAGTGCCTGCTGGGTCTTGCCGCTTTTGAGCAACTGGGCAACATCCGTGTAATCGTCGGCGTGGGCGCTACCTGCAGCGAGCAAGGCAGCCAGGGCTGCCGCACGCGCTGCGGTACTGAACAAGTTGCGTACAGGCATGTAGGTGCTTTCATTGCGCCGCAAAACTGCGCTGCGGCGGGAGCTTATACTGCGGGGAATTGTAGCTGAGGGGTGTGCGGCGCTTAGGCGTCTGGCCGGACCGGGATGTGTCTGGATGCTAGTGCGCATTTTTCAGCCTCAGGGAATGGCAGGCACGGTTTATGCATCGCAGGCATGACCAGTGCTGCTGCTCGCCACCCTCTCTCCCTATTTCAAGATTCATGAGTTTGCGTATCTACAACACGCTGTCGCGTGCACTGGAATCGTTTTCGCCGCTTGAGCCGGGCCATGTGCGTATGTACGTCTGTGGCATGACGGTCTATGACCTCTGCCACCTGGGCCATGCACGCTCCATGGTGGCTTTTGACGTGGTGCAGCGCTGGCTGCGCGCCAGCGGCTACAAGGTGACCTATGTGCGCAACATCACCGACATCGATGACAAGATCATCCGACGTGCGGTGGAAAACGGCGAGACCATACGCAGCCTGACCGATCGCATGATCGATGCGCTGCATCAGGACGCGGATGCGCTCGGTATCGAGCGCCCCACGCTGGAGCCGCGCGCCACCGAATACGTGCCGCAGATGCTCGGCATGATCGCAAAGCTGCAGGACAAGGGCCTGGCCTATCAGGCCGGCAATGGCGATGTGAACTACGCCGTGCGCAAGTTTGCGGGCTACGGCAAGCTCTCGGGCAAGTCGCTGGACGAGCTCAACGCTGGCGAGCGCGTGGCTGTGGCAGACGGCAAGCTTGATCCGCTGGACTTTGTGCTGTGGAAATCGGCCAAGGCCGACGAGCCGGCCGATGTGAAATGGCAGAGCCCGTTTGGCGAAGGCCGCCCCGGCTGGCATATCGAATGCTCGGCCATGGGCTGCGAGTTGCTGGGCGAGAGCTTTGACATCCATGGCGGCGGAGCAGACCTGCAGTTCCCTCACCATGAGAACGAGATTGCCCAGAGCGAAGGTGCGACCGGCAAGCCGTTTGCCCAGACCTGGATGCACAACGGTTTCATCAACGTGGATAACGAGAAGATGTCCAAGTCGCTGGGCAACTTTTTCACCATCCGCGACGTGCTCAAGGAGTACGACGCCGAGACCATCCGGTTCTTCGTCGTGCGCAGCCACTATCGCAGCCCGCTGAACTATTCCAACGTGCATCTCGATGATGCGCGTGGAGCGCTCAAGCGCCTCTATACCGCGCTGGATCTGGTGGCGCCCGCCGAGGTGCAGGTCGACTGGAGTAATCCCTATGCCGCCCGCTTCAAGGCGGCGATGGATGAAGACTTCGGCACGCCCGAGGCAGTGGCTGTGCTGTTCGAGCTGGCAGTTGAAGTCAATCGCAGCAAGTCGCCCGAGATGGCGGGCTTGCTCAAGGCGCTGGGGGGCTGTCTGGGTCTGCTGCAGGCCGAGCCGCAGAAATTTCTGCAGGCCGGTGCTGAAGGTGTGGACGCTGCCGCGATCGAGGTGCAGATTGCCGCACGCGCAGAGGCCAAGGCCGCAAAGAACTGGGCCGAGGCCGACCGTATCCGCAAGGAACTGCTTGAGCAGGGCATCGTCCTCAAGGACTCCGCCGCAGGTACGACCTGGGAATCGGCCGCCAAGGGCTGAGGCTGCATGCAATATTCCATCAACTGTGTGAACAGTGCGAAGGGGCGTGCATGAGCGCGGTCAAGCATCTGGACACCATGGAGTTCGAGCAACTGCCGCTGGTTGCCGATCTGCCCGTGCCCATGGGGCCGGCTGCGCCTTTGCCTGTTGCGCCTCTGGGGGCGGCAGCGTTGGCCGATCCTGCGGTGCTGGCCATCAAAACTGCGGGAGCGCCCAAGCCGGTAGCGCCGAAGATGGCTGCGCCCAAGATCAACCTGGCTTTGCCCGAAGGGGTGCCCGCTTATTGGGAAGAGGCCTGCCGCCAGCTCATGCGCCGCGATCGCGTGCTCAAGCGACTGATTCCGCAGCTCGGCAGCCAGGCGCTGCTGCCCTGTGGGCAGGAGCAGGCCTTTGCCACCTTGGCTCGCTCCATCATCGGGCAGCAGATCTCGGCCAAGTCGGCCAAGACCTTGTGGAACAAGTTCGCCAAGCTGCCTGCTGCCATGCAGCCCGAGCAGGTGCTCAGGCTCAAGGTGGACGATATGCGTGGTGCGGGACTGTCGGCCCGCAAGGTGGACTATCTGGTCGATCTGGCTCTGCACTTCACCGAGCATCGACTGCACATGGATGAATGGGCCCAGATGAGCGATGAGGTCATCATCGCCGAGCTGATGTCCATACGCGGTCTCAGCCGCTGGACGGCCGAGAATTTTCTGATTTACTGCCTGGGGCGGCCCAATGTGCTGCCTCTGGACGATGCCGGTTTGATACAGGGCATCTCTCTCAATCATTTTTCGGGCGATCCTGTCAGTCGCAGCGATGCCCGTGAAGTCGCCGAGGCTTGGAAACCGTGGTGCACGGTTGCAACTTGGTATATTTGGCGCTCGCTCGAGGCGCAGCCTGTGGCTTGATGACATCTGTCCACTGGCCGATTGCAAGGATTGCAACAGGCTGGCACAAGGAGAAATACGTTGGCGAAAAAGAACTTTCTGGATTTTGAGCAGCCCATTGCAGAACTCGAATCCAAAATCGAAGAACTGCGGTATGTGCAGACTGAAAGCGCAGTAGATATCTCGGAAGAGATCGACCAGCTCAGCAAGAAAAGCTTGCAGCTGACCAAGGACATCTACAGCGACCTGACCCCCTGGCAGATCACCAAGATTGCCCGCCATACCGAGCGCCCCTATACGCTCGACTATGTGCGTGAGTGCTTTACCGACTTTGTCGAAATGCACGGCGACCGCCACTTTGCGGATGACCAGTCCATCATCGGTGGCCTGGCACGCTTCAATGGCCAGCCCTGCATGGTGATCGGTCATCAAAAGGGCCGCGATACCAAGGAGCGCACGCTGCGCAACTTTGGCATGACCCGCCCCGAGGGCTATCGCAAGGCCTTGCGTCTGATGAAGACGGCCGAGAAGTTCAAGCTGCCCGTGTTCACTTTTGTGGACACGCCCGGTGCCTTCCCCGGTATCGACGCCGAAGAGCGTGGCCAGTCCGAGGCCATCGGTCGCAACATCTACGAAATGGCTCAGCTGCAGACCCCCATCATCACCACCATCATTGGTGAAGGTGGTTCGGGCGGTGCGCTGGCGATTGCCGTGGCCGACCAGGTGCTGATGCTGCAGTATTCCGTGTACTCGGTGATCAGCCCCGAAGGCTGCGCTTCCATTCTGTGGAAGACTGGTGAAAAGGCCCAGGAAGCAGCGGATGCCATGGGCATCACCGCACACCGCCTCAAGGCGCTGGGTCTGGTGGACAAGATCGTCAACGAGCCTGTGGGTGGCGCTCACCGTGATCACAAGCAAATGGGTGCCTTCCTCAAGCGTGCGTTGGGCGATGCCTATCGTCAGCTGACCGATCTCAAGCCCAAGGAGCTGCAGGATCGTCGCTACGACCGCATTCAGAGCTACGGCAAGTTTGCCGACACCAAGGCCGACAACCGCTGATCAGGCGGGTTCGATGCCGCTTGCGCACAATGGCTCCTTCGGGAGCCATTTGTTTTTTGTCGGGAGTTAATGGGCGAAATACGCCTTAAGCCCTTTCTGAGTAAGCGTTAGCTGCTATTGAATTGAAAAGAGGGAGTCTGTTGTTCATGCAAGCCCAGTCTGATGCTGACTTGTTGGCGGCTTCGGCCGGCCGGGTGGATGCCGCAGTGGCTGCATTCAATCCAGTGCTGCCGTTGGTTGTGGCCTTCAGCGGCGGAGCAGATTCGTCGGCTCTGCTGCTGGCCTGCCATGCGCGCTGGCCGGGGCAGGTGAGGGCGATCCATGTGCACCATGGTTTGCAGTCTGCGGCCGATGGTTTTCAGCAGCACTGCGAGCAACTGTGCGCCAGGCACGGCATTGCCCTCAAGGTCTGCGTCATCGATGCGCGCCATGTGCAGGGGCAAAGCCCCGAAGACGCGGCGCGTCAGGGGCGCTATGCGGCCTTGATTCAGGCGGCCAGCCAGCCTTGGCTGGCTGCAGATGGTGCGCCGCTGGATGCGGTAGGCTCCGTGGCGCTGGCCCAGCATGCCGACGACCAGGTCGAGACCTTGCTCTTGGCGCTCTCACGCGGTGCCGGTGTGGCAGGTCTGGCGGCCATGCCCGGGCATTGGCAAAGAGCGGGGCTGCAGTGGTTCCGGCCCTTGCTGGCAGTGCCAGGCCAGGCGCTGCGCGACTGGTTGCGGCTCAGGGATTTGAGCTGGGTCGAGGATCCGACGAATACCGATCAGAGCTACACGCGCAACCGCATCCGGGCTCAGTTGCTGCCGGTGCTGGAGCAGGTCTTTCCGCAGTTCCGCAGCACGTTCGCACGCAGCAGCGCCCATTGCGCCCAGGCGTTCGAGTTGCTGGACGAGCAGGCGGCGGCAGACCTGCAGATGGTGGGACTGCCTCCGGCGATCAAGGCGCTGCAGCGTTTGAGTGAAGCGCGCCTGGGCAATGTTCTGCGCTATTGGCTGCGTGTCGCGCATGACACCACGCCGACGGCGGCCCAGCTTGCGCAGCTCATGGCGCAGGTCGGTGCTTGCACTACGCGAGGGCACCGTATCCACATCAAGGTGGGGCGGGGTTTTGTGGAGCGCCAGGGGGTAAGTCTCGGTTGGTACAATTCCTAGGTTTTGGTTTTTTACCTGTACGAAAACCGCCGGCGCGCCAAAACCTTTGTGATCTGCGCCGTGGCTGATGTTTCGTCACCCTTTAGTATCCAATGGCACTGATCGTTCATAAATACGGCGGCACCTCGATGGGCTCGACAGAGCGCATCCGCAACGTCGCCAAGCGTGTGGCCAAATGGGCTCGGGCAGGTCACCAGTTGGTGGTTGTGCCCAGCGCCATGAGTGGCGAAACCAACCGTTTGCTGGGTCTGGCCAGCGAGCTGGCTCCCAGCCACGCCAAGAGTTCGTACTACCGTGAGCTCGATATGCTGGCCGCCACTGGCGAGCAGGCATCCTCGGCTCTGCTGGCCATTGCGCTGCAGGCCGAAGGCATGGAATCCGTCAGCTATGCGGGCTGGCAAGTGCCTGTACGCACCGATAGCAGCTACACCAAGGCTCGCATCGAGTCCATCGACGACAAGCGAGTGCGCGCTGACCTCGAGGCGGGTCGTGTCGTGATCGTGACCGGCTTCCAGGGTATTGATCCCGAAGGCAATATCACCACGCTGGGTCGTGGCGGCTCTGATACATCCGCCGTGGCGGTTGCTGCTGCCATGAAGGCTGCCGAATGCCTGATCTATACCGATGTGGATGGCGTCTACACCACAGATCCCCGTGTGGTGCCTGCTGCCAAGCGCCTGGGCACGGTGAGCTTCGAGGAAATGCTGGAAATGGCCAGCCTGGGCTCCAAGGTGCTGCAGATCCGTTCCGTGGAGTTTGCAGGCAAGTACAAGGTGCCCATGCGCGTGCTGTCCAGCTTCACGCCCTGGGATATCGATCTGGAAGAAGAGGCCAAGTCCGGCACGCTGATTACTTTTGAGGAAGACGAAAAAATGGAAAAGGCTGTCGTATCCGGCATCGCTTTCAACCGTGGCGAGGCCAAGATTTCCGTGCTGGGCGTGCCTGATACCCCTGGCGTGGCCGCTGCCATCCTTGGTCCCGTGGCCGACGCCAACATCGAAGTCGATGTGATCATTCAGAACATCTCCAAGGACGGCAAGACCGACTTCAGCTTTACCGTGAGCCAGGGTGACTACCAGCGTGCCATGGAACTGCTGCGTGAAAGCGTTGTTCCTGCACTGGGTGCTTCCGAAGTGGTGGGCAATCCCAATATCGCCAAGGTCAGCATCGTCGGTATCGGCATGCGCAGCCATGTGGGTGTGGCCTCCACCATGTTTCGTGCCCTGAGCAAGGAAGGCGTGAACATTCAGATGATCTCGACTTCCGAGATCAAGACTTCGGTCGTGATCGACGAGAAGTACCTGGAGTTGGCCGTGCGCTCCCTGCACACCGCCTTCGGTTTGGACAAAAGCGAATAATTTTCGCAACTTTCCAAAAACGAACAAAAAAGCTGTTTACAATAGCGTCATTCCGGAAACGTGACCGAGTGGCCGAAGGTGCTCCCCTGCTAAGGGAGTATGGGGTGTAGAGCCTCATCGAGGGTTCGAATCCCTCCGTTTCCGCCAAATCAAAGAAAAAGCCGCAAGGCTTTTTCTTTTTGTCAAGACCTTCTGGGTCTTGACAAAAAGTTTCAAACTTTGATTTGAGTCTGGTAAAAACAGGCTACAATGTAAGGCTTCGCTGATCACAGCAAGCAACGAGATTCAAGATCGGTTCTTCTGATTTTGCACTCGGTTCCTTAAAAAAATACAGCCGATAAGCGTGGGCGTTTGAGGGCAAGCAGCCAGTTCTTCGGAAC